>JADBXP010000009.1 GCA_020403455.1 Chitinophagaceae bacterium | reverse complement strand
GATGCTGAATAAGGCGTTCTTCAACATTAACAGTCTCGCCTATATAATAGCTGTCTGCTGATGGACTATATATCACATATACAAAATGCATATAAAAACATAGCCCCGAATTAATCGGGGCTATTAAGTGGTGTGGGCCGGTCCCGACCAGTCGGGGGAACCGGCGTCAAATGTTTTTACAATCAACCCCCTATCAAAATCTAAAACCCCCAACTGCTATGTCGGGGGTTTTGTGGTGTGGGCCGGCCCCGACGAGTCGGGGGAGCCGGCGTCAATGTGGTGTGGGCCGGGATCGAACCGGCGACACAAGGATTTTCAGTCCTTTGCTCTACCGACTGAGCTACCGCACCATTCTTTTACATGCGATGAAGAAACTATCTTGGACGCAAGTCCGCCGAAAGCGGACGCAAATATAAGGACTTACCCCGTTTATTCAGAGTTTATCCACCGTTTTTTTGGAATTTTTGGGCGTACCCTCTTCCCTCTCTCCAATTTTACATTACACGCGCCAAGACCATCTTTACCTCTTCCTTACCTACACGGCCCTTCCAGGAAAGCTCATTGGTTCCAATGCCCTCCACCTGAAAACGAATAGGCCCTCCATGATCTCGCAAATGAGAAATACTTAATTGTCCACTCTTAGAATCGAGCACATAGCTTGAATAAAAACTTGCCCGCTGGTCAAAAACATACGGGTTCGTACAAAAAGTTACGTCCCTATCAGATTCTATATAAACTGTTGACCATGCCTCTGCATCTGTTAGCCAGGCGTCCGCCGGAACAGGAGCACCATTGCGCTCTAGTTTCATAACGCGCCACTTACCCTGCAGCGGTGAAGAAACAAGCGCGTGCTTTACAGAACCTTTAAATGTGAAGCCAATTCCGACAAGCACCAACATCAGCGCTCCCCAACGAAAAGACATCCTTGCCACCGGAGGCACTAACTCTACTCTTCCCTCGCTCCACCTTCTGCGCAGGTCCGTCCATTGTAATGTCAACAAATAGATAGGTACGAGCAGTACAGACCCCGCAATTACATAACCGGTATTAAAGGGAGAAATTTCACCCATGGTCAACCACAACAACAAAAACACCAATGAAGCACTCGTTACCAGTAACAATCCGGCCAACGTTGTTTTTCTGAAGAAAAGCAAAAGTCCACCCAACAGCAAACTACCGGATAAAAACCAGCGCAAGGCCAAACTACGCAACAACACATACTCCAAGAAACTTTTGCCACTCACCACTGCCGCAGGCATATCATCCATCAACAATAACTTGGTGGTAGAAATCAGGGGAAAAACAAAAAGCATGAGCGATAAAAATATCGCCCCAAAGGCGAGACCCCAGCGAATGATTCCACGCACTACCGCATGTGAACGCACTAAACTCAACTTGCCTCCCTCCACACGACGATGCCAATAAAACGCCAGCAAAGGACTCCCTACCAATAACAAAACAGAAAATGTAATGGTACCACCGAGGCCCGAAATTACGGCGTACCAAATAGGCATCAGCAAGGGCCTTAACCAGCTGATATTAGAAACAGTAATAAAGAAAAAGTTGAGCAGTAAAAAAACGGCCAACATCAAAAGTAGCGACTCAACAAGTTTTTGAAGATAGCTGCCGGCAAATGCCGTAGCAGTAAACGGGTTTTTCATGTAGAAGATTTTGTTGAAATTACGCCCTTTTTCGTATTCAACAAAATCTATATGTTGAGCCGCAGACAGCATGCCAGCTCAATATCCTTACCAATTGATTCCCATTTTAAAACTCACAATTTCTCGGCGTACGCGCAAAAGGTATCACATCGCGGATATTCGTCATGCCCGTTACAAACTGTACCATCCGCTCAAAGCCAAGTCCGAAGCCGGCATGCGGCACCGTTCCAAAACGGCGGGTATCTAAATACCAACTCATCTCTTCAACAGGTATGTGCATCGCTCGCATGCGCTCTTCGAGCATCTCCAATCGCTCCTCCCGCTGGCTGCCTCCCACAATCTCACCTATGCCGGGCGCAAGAATGTCCATAGCTGCCACCGTCTCTCTGCCTGCCTCACAACCATCATCCCGCCGCATATAAAACGCCTTGATCTTGGCAGGATAATTTGTTACAATTACCGGTCGCTTGAAATGCTTCTCTACCAAATACCGCTCATGCTCACTCTGCATATCAATGCCCCAGGCAACATCATATTTGAACTTTTTCTTCTTGTATGCCGGACTATCCAACAGTATCTGTATGGCTTCGGTATACGTTATGCGCTCGAAGGGGTTGTCCATTACAAACTTTAATTTTTCCAGCAAGCCCATCTCCGCCCGCTCCTGCTGTGGCTTCTGCTTCTCCTCTTCCGCCAGGCGCTGGTCGAGAAAGGCCAGGTCATCTGCATGGTGCTCCATCACATATTGTATCAGGTAACGGATGAATGACTCTGCCAGATTCATATTGTCTTCAAGATCATAAAACGCCATCTCCGGCTCGATCATCCAAAACTCTGCCAGGTGTCTGGCCGTATTGCTGTTTTCCGCGCGGAAGGTCGGTCCGAATGTATAGATCTCTGCAAACGCCATCGCCCCCAATTCACCCTCCAATTGTCCGCTCACAGTGAGGTTTGTGCTCTTGCCAAAAAAGTCTTCCGAATAATCTATAGCACCACTATCTGTTCGCTTGGCTGTTCCGTCCATCGGCAAGGTGGTAACACGAAAAGTTTCGCCCGCACCCTCTGCATCACTGGCAGTGATAATGGGCGTGTGCATATATATAAATCCGCGCTCGTTGAAAAAGCGATGCACGGCAAATGCCAGAGCATGGCGAATGCGAAACACCGAACCGAAAGTATTCGTACGAAAACGCAGGTGGGCTATCTCGCGTAAAAATTCAAGGCTGTGCTTCTTGGGTTGCAGTGGATATTTTTCAGCATCGCTGTCACCAAGCACTTCTATCGCCTTCGCCTTGATTTCCCAGGCTTGGCCCTTACCAACAGAGGCAACCAAATCACCGGTAACCTTCAGCGAGGCGCCTGTTGTCAGCCTGCGCAGCAGAGATTCATCAAACTCGCCTAGTGTTGCTACGACTTGTATATTCTGGTTGGTGCTGCCATCATTCAAGGCAATGAACTGGTTGTTGCGAAAAGTGCGCACCCAGCCCATTACCGTTACCGACTCTCCTTCCCTGCCCGCCTGCAGCAGTTCCCAAATTTTGATCCGTTGATTGAACATAATACAGTTGTTTCGACGCCGCGCCTTCCGCAGCTGGCGGCAAAGATACAAACTGAATGTCGGCCTTCCCCCCTCCCAATAGGCTTTCGACCGCATTTTTGGGTATTTTTTCTTTTTTCCAAAAAATTGCCCTTACCTTTGTGTCATAATCATTGCTGCGCGTCTAATCTGCTCACAGACCCCGGCATCTCCTCCAATAATATTTGTAGTCCGATTTTACCCGTCTTCATGACTTTTCCCAACTTGTTGCTTTCACATAGCTAAACCATACCCCCCAATAAACTGATCGTTTCTATTTTATGACGTACGACATTTTGCAACTGAATGACATGTTGTTGCCCGAGCTGCTGGATGTAGCCGAACAACTGAAGATTACCGGTGCCCGCAAACTCGAAAAACAGGCATTGATCTATAAAATTCTCGATGCCCAGGCGACCAGCACTTCCGGCGAAGCCGCTACAGGTGGCGATGACAATAAAAAACGCGCCGGCCGTCCTCGCAAACCCGTGACGCTGAAAACGCCGCACATGACTGAAGAGGCAGAAGTGATGCAGGAGGCCCCTTCTCCCGCAGCCCCCTCTCCGGATAAGCAGCCCGGCAAAAGAGGACCACACAAAAAAGCGCGCCACAACGAACCCGCTCCGATTGCATCTGCCCCCACAGAAACTGGTGCTGAAAATTCTCCCAACAACAACGAAGGAGAAAATACGACTGCTGCCGAGAACCCCAATCCCGGAGCTCCCAGCCACCACCACCGTCCGCAAATCAAGAAAGACCCGCTGTTCAATATCGAATTCGAAGGCGTAATCGAAGGCGAGGGCGTGCTGGAAATGATGCCCGATGGCTATGGCTTCCTTCGTTCTTCCGACTACCACTATCTCTCTTCGCCTGATGACGTATATGTTTCTCCTTCTCAAATCAAATTGTTTGGACTGAAAACGGGAGACACCGTGCAGGGAAGCGTGCGCCCGCCGAAAGAGGGTGAAAAATATTTTGCTCTGATCAAGGTAGATTATATCAATGGCAAGCGCCCCGATGAAGTGCGCGATCGCGTCCCCTTCGATTATTTAACCCCGTTGTTTCCTTTTGAAAAATTAAATCTCTTCACCACTTCTAATAATTACAGCACACGCATCATGGACCTGTTCACGCCCATCGGTAAAGGCCAGCGTGGATTGATCGTAGCACAACCCAAAGTGGGTAAGACCATGTTGTTGAAAGAAGTGGCCAACGCCATTGCCGCCAACCATCCGGAATGTTACCTGATGGTGGTGTTGATCGATGAGCGCCCTGAAGAGGTGACAGATATGGAACGCAGCGTGCGCGCGGAAGTTATCGCCTCCACCTTCGATGAGCCGGCTGAAAAACATGTGAAAGTCTCTGCCATTGCACTGCAGAAAGCAAAACGATTGGTAGAATGCGGTCACGATGTAATTATATTGCTCGATTCAATCACCCGTCTGGCACGTGCACACAACACAGTAGCTCCTGCTTCGGGTAAGGTATTGTCCGGCGGTGTGGAAGCCAATGCCATGCAGAAGCCCAAGCAATTCTTTGGCGCTGCGCGGAAGATCGAAAACGGCGGATCTCTTACCATTCTTGCAACAGCATTGATTGAAACTGGTAGCAAAATGGATGAGGTGATCTTCGAAGAATTCAAGGGTACCGGTAACATGGAATTGCAGCTGGATCGCCGCCTGGCAAACAAACGCATCTTCCCTGCCATCGACCTCGTGGGCTCTTCTACGCGCCGAGATGATTTGTTGCTCGACAAAGAAGTGTTGCAGCGCATGAACATTTTACGTCTCTACATCAATGACATGAACACCGAAGAAGCAATGAGCGAATTGTTGAAGCGCATGCGCGGAACCAAGGACAATGAAGAGTTCCTGGCTTCCATGAACCGATAAGAATTCATCGCTTATATAATATTATATATCCTCCGCCGGGGGATATTTTTTTGTCTGTATCGGAAGAAGGAAGGGTTGCTATATCGCTCGCTCCGCTCGCGGATATTTATTTGTAGTATCTATTGCGCTCTATCTCTTCCCGAACTTGTTCGGGCACCAAATAACGAATCGATTTTCCGTTGTGGATGTTGCTGCGGATCGCTGTCGCGGAAATATCGAGCAAGGGCGCTTTCAGTATTTTCACACGAGAACCGGGGTTTTCAGACACCGGATGTCCGCTGCGTTCGTATACATACAAATCATGTTCCCGCATGATCTGTTCACCGTGTTTCCAACGGGGCAAATTTTGTAAGCTATCGCTGCCGACAACCAACGCGAACTCATGCTGCGGATATTTTTCCTGTAGATACGTGAGCGTGTCAATGGTATAAGAGGGCCGGGGCAACGAAAATTCCACATCAGATGCGCGCAAGCGTGTGTCATCATCAATCGCCAACTGTACCAGGTGCAGACGATGGTACTCATTGAGTAACCCGTTTTCGGTTTTGAAGGGGTTTTGCGGACTCACCACCAGCCAAACCTTATCCAAATCTGTATGCTCTGCGGCATACCCTGCAATGATGAGGTGGCCGACATGTACGGGATTGAAAGAGCCGAAATATAAACCGATTTTCATTTAACTCGTTGAAAGTCAACTATTTGTGTGTGGGTTCCACGAAAATGCTTCTGGCTTCGCTCAGTCTCAGGCTCAGGTGGTAGCCGGCAACGGCTATGGAAATGGGATCTCCCAAAGGGGCCACTTGCTCTACTCTTACTTCTTCTCCCGGCACACAGCCCATTTCCATTAGCTTGATATAAATCTCATCATTTTCAAATGAGTGTATTGCGCCGGTTTCTCCTAGGGAGAGTTCTGATAATCTTTTAAGAGCAGGTGTTGCCACGGGGGTATTTTAAAAAGAATAAATAAAGGTAGGAAGCGTTGTTGTACTATTGTTACGAATTTTGGAGTTCGCTTGTTTATTTATCATTTATGTCCTTAGTATTTTTTCATACTGCCGATTTGAATTACCGCTTGCAGAACAAAACTGCATTGAAACAATTACTGGAAGACCTGTTTCAAAAAGAAGGAAAACGGCTGGAGGGCTTGTCCATCGTGTTTTGTTCTGACGACTATTTGCTGTCCATGAACCGACAGTTTTTGCAGCATGATTATTACACTGACATACTCACCTTCGATGTATCGGAGCGCGGAGGTCCCGTGTCCGGAGAACTATACATCAGCGTTGATCGGGTACGTGATAATGCCCACGGACTGGGCGTTTCAGCTGTAGAGGAGATGCGGCGCGTAATCATTCACGGGTCTCTTCATTTATGCGGATACAAAGACAAGTTAAAAAAACAACAATTGCTGATGCGGCAAAAAGAGGAGCGATATTTGCGCTTACTTCATAAACGTTTGGCTAATGGCTAAGCCCCTGTCTCTTTTCCCTCGCCTTACCCTTATTCTTTCTTTCCTGTTAGTTGCGGGCTCTCCTGCCATTGCGCAACTCTCGGAAGTTGAATTGCCGGTGAAGAAAATTCCTCATCCGGCTTTTCGGGATACCCTAGTGGACAAATGGAACAAGTCTTTTCCCGCTTATGCGTCGCTTTCGGCAGAAGAGAAGGAGTCCCTTTACTGGGTCAACCTCGCCCGTCGAAACCCTGTTTTCTTTTGTGACAGCGTTCTTCGTCCCTTGCTTCGCCTTTTTCCTGAACTGCAAGGCCCTGAAGCCAGGGCCATGTTGAAAGAGGTGCTGGCAGCAGGCGCACTTCCCATGTATGAACCTCACCGGGTGTTGATCAAGCTGGCGCGCGATCATGCACAAGACCTGACATCGAAAAGGGCCCCGCTTTCGCACAATTCAACCAACGGAACCCCTTTTAGCACCCGCATGCTGAAAGGCGGCGTGAATACTTGTGCGGCCGAGAACCTAAGCATGGGCTCTCAGGGCATTTTACTTTCCGTGGTTTTGTTGTATTTGGACAAAGGACTGGTTCCTGCGGCGCACCGGCAGACCCTTCTGAGCAAACAGTACACCCAGATTGGAGTTGGAGTAAAACCAGCAGAGGGGGGTCAATTAATTTTGGTGCAGGACTTCTCTTGTCCGCTTTCATTTAAATAATGTTCCACGTGGAACGGCGACTTAACCCCTACAATCGGGAGGCATCAAGGCGGTCCCGCCTAAAGCCCTCATTTTGAAGCAATTGTGGTATTTGTTCCACGTGGAACATTAAATTAACCTGATTTCGAATAAAACTTGCCCCGGTTTTTGGTAGCAGATCAAAATGCCCTACTAAAATCCTGCTTTTCAGTCCCTTGCAGGGAATGTTTCACGTGGAACATCAAAACTCATCCGAATCGGCCTTTCCTGAATCCTTGCTATCTTTGTGCCCATGTTTGTAGAATACGATGTTATAGTGGTAGGGGCCGGCCATGCCGGATGTGAGGCAGCTGCCGCAGCAGCCAATATGGGAAGTCGTGTGCTTCTCGTAACCATGAACATGCAAACCATCGCCCAAATGAGCTGCAATCCCGCCATGGGAGGAATTGCCAAAGGACAAATCGTGCGCGAAATAGATGCGATGGGTGGTTACAGCGGTATAGTTAGCGACAAGAGCATGATCCAATTCCGCATGCTCAACCGCAGCAAGGGGCCCGCCATGTGGAGCCCCCGCTCACAAAACGATCGCATGCTCTTTGCCGCCACCTGGAGGGAAATGCTGGAACAAACCCCCGGAGTGGATTTCTATCAGGACATGGTGCGGGAGCTAATCATCGAAGGAGAGAAAGTTGTGGGTGTGGTGACAGGACTTGGACATAGTGTGCGAGCGAAAGCAGTAGTTGTGACCAGCGGCACCTTCCTGAACGGAATCATTCACATTGGCGAAAAACAATTCGGTGGGGGACGAGTAGCCGAGAAGGCAGCTACCGGCATCACCGAACAACTTGTCTCCCTGGGATTCGAAAGCGACAGGCTCAAAACCGGTACACCCCCTAGAGTAGATGGAAGAAGCCTGGACTATTCCAAAATGGAGGAACAAAAGGGCGATGACAACATCGTAGGTTTTTCCTTTGCCCCGGTTCAGAAGATCCGGCCGGAAGCACAGCTGAGCTGCCATATTTCTTATACCAATTCTACAGTACACGAAATTCTAAAAACAGGCTTCGACCGAAGTCCAATGTACCAGGGCCGCATCGACGGCGTTGGCCCCCGATACTGCCCAAGCATTGAAGACAAAATCAACCGCTTCGCAGACCGCGACCGACACCAGCTCTTCGTTGAACCAGAAGGATGGAATACCGTAGAAATCTATGTCAACGGATTCTCTACCTCCCTTCCGGAAGAAGTTCAGTACGAAGCTCTTCGTATGGTTCCGGGATTTGAATCCGTTCGCCTCTTCCGCCCCGGCTATGCGATAGAGTATGATTACTTCCCACCAACACAATTGAAATATTCTCTGGAGACGCGCCTGATCAGCGGACTCTTCTTTGCCGGACAAATCAACGGCACAACAGGTTACGAGGAAGCCGCCTGTCAGGGACTGATGGCCGGCATCAACGCTCACCTTTATGTTAGAGAAGAAACTCCGCTTATCTTAAGTCGCAATGAAGCCTATATCGGGGTGCTCATCGACGATCTCATTAGCAAGGGCACCGATGAACCGTACCGGATGTTCACCAGTCGCGCAGAGTTCAGAACACTGCTGAGACAAGATAATGCGGACTGGCGGCTTACAGAAAAGTCTTACCGGTTGGGACTTGCGGAAGAAACAAGAATGCACTCACTGGAAAAAAAGAAAAATGAAGTAGCATTCATCACTGAAACTTGTGCGAACGAGTCATTGGAACCCTCTACTATAAACCCCTATCTGGATTCACTTTCTTCAGCACCGATCAGCGAGAAACAGAAACTGGGTAAAATTTTACTGCGCCCTGGTGTTTCCCTACCCGGTATTCTAGAGAATTCCCCAGAGTTGAAAGAAAAATTATCAACCATTCCTCCCGAATCTCTCGAACAAGCAGAAATTCAAATCAAGTACGCTCGTTATATAGAGAAGGAAGAAGAAATGGCGCAGAAGCTCAGCCAACTCGATAACCTGGCAATTCCCGGACACATGGACTACGACCGCATTCCCGCACTGTCAAACGAAGCCACACAGAAATTTAAAAAGATTCGTCCCGCCACATTGGGTCAGGCCAGCAGAATCAGTGGGGTAAATCCTAGCGATGTACAAATACTCTTGGTTTACATGGGCCGCTGAGTTTCTCTGTCGCTTTCGTATATTCAACAAAAGATTTCGCTTGAATAAATGGATTAAATGGCTGCTTGGCATAGCTGTATCTATTATGATCCTGTTCCTGCTATTGTTTGTTGGATTGTCGCATTATGTCAACACCCACAAAAAAGAACTGATAGAAAAAGCAACTGCTGCCATTCATCAAAAGATTAGTGGCGATGTTTCCATCGAAGACCTCAACGTAACATTTTTTAGACATTTTCCTAGTTTCTCTATCCGCCTCATCAATGTTCGCGTTTCAGATTCGCTTTTTTACAAGCATCGCCGCCCCCTGCTTTTGGCTGAGAATCTGTTTGTACGATTGAGCACACCCCGGCTTTTGTTGGGCAATCTCCACATCAATAAATTAACAATCCGAAGGGGCGGGTTTCATTTGTTCACAGATCGGAACGGATATTCAAATGGCTATCTCCTGCAGCCAAAAGACACGAGCGTGCAGGCAAGCTCAAAAGAAGATGTAAATGAGTTGACCAAACAACTGCTAGACCGTGTCCTAATAGAATCGTTTACTTTCCGTTTAGATGATGTTCCGGGAGATAAAATCTATGACATATCTATTGATAAGCTGGATGCCCGCATAAACCAGTCGAATAATGTGTTTGCAATTCAAGTCAAGAAACAAGTCGCCATTGGCGAACTTGCCTTCAAAAAAAAGAACGGCAGTTTTGTCGCTCAGCAAAAGATAAAAGGAGAGTACACTCTACTATTTGATAATAAAGCAAAAAAACTTTCTTTCTCCAACATGCTGCTTGTCATAGGAAATCAGCCCTTTAATTTTACAGGTGGCTTCTGGTTGGGAAAAGAAAATAAATTTGAACTGAACATCACCAGCAAGCAACTGCTCTTTGACTTTGCCAAATCAATCCTTACGCCAAAAATTTCTAAAGCCATCTCGCTGGCAGATGTAAAGAAACCAATCGACGTAGTTGCACACCTTTCTGGCAGTCTGGGTGGGGGAGACCCTCGCGTACATGTGCAATTTTCATCAAAAAATAATGAATTGTCAACTAAGTGGTTAGACATGAAGAACGTCTCATTCGCTGGCGAATACTTGAATGAAGTACTAGCCGGGGGAGGATATACAGACGAAAATTCGCACATATATCTCCAGGCGCTCGAGGGGAATTGGGAAGGGTTGCCGTTGCAGGTGAATAGATTAAAAGTTAGGAACCTAACAACGCCTTCCCTGTCAGTAAGCGTAAAAACAAAAATTCCATTACAGGAGTTGAATTCAGTGCTTGCGTCCAATACCATTCAATTTACTGGGGGAGAAGGAACTGCTGAGTTGAATTATGATGGCCGAACAGATAGTATCAGCTCAAAAAACAGTCGGCTCACCGGTTATCTATATTTCAACGGAGGGGAGATACTGCTTACGGGACCACAGTCCAAACTTAAACAATGCAGAGGCAACTTTCGGTTCGATAACGCCAATCTTATTGTAGACAGCCTTGATGCAATACTGGCGGACAATCCGGTCTTTATGAAGGGGCAGGCAAACAATGTACTATCGTTGCTGAGCGATGATCATGTTCCTGTCTCACTCAACTGGAATATATATGCCCCGATAATCAACCTGAATAGTATTCAATCCGTGTTGAAGAGAAAAATGTCGGTAGCCCCTACCACTAAAACCAAAAAAACAAAGCTCAGCACTACGGTAGAAAACATAGACCACCTGCTTTCTTCCGGTAAGGTCTCTGCTTCGTTGCGCGCAGACAAGTTACAGTTTCAAATAATGGATGCCAGCAATTTTGCCGCAGATATAGCTCTGGAAGGAAATACATGGTCAGTAAAAAAAGCAACCCTGCAACACGGAGAGGGAAGGGTTGAAGTAACCGCAAACATCGTGGAACTTTCTCCCAACAGATTAAAGTTTACCAGTAGTCTCGATTTGAAAAATGTGGATGCCTCTAAAACTTTCTTTGCCTTTGAAAGTTTTGGAATCAAGGATCTTGGGCATCGAAACATCCGCGGGAAGCTGAACGCCTCAGCGCGCTACTCGCTGCTACTCAATGGAAAAGCGGAACCCGACTGGTCCACAATCAGAGGAAACGCCTTCTTCTCTATCAAAAACGGGGCACTGATCAACTACCCTCCCTTGATGAATGTGCAAAAGGTCGCATTCAAAAAAAGAGATTTTTCAAATGTTCGCTTCGCAGAAATTCGCAACAACCTTAAATTAGAAAACGGTGGCGTACACATTGAACGCATGGCCATCAACTCTAGTGTACTTACATTGTTTCTGCACGGAGTGTATGGATTGAAAAATAATACCGATATTAGTATTCAAGTGCCGCTAAAAAACTTGTCCAAAAAACAAGATGAAGCGCGTCCGGAGTTTATCAGGGGCGACAGCAAAGGGGGCATGAGTGTGTTCCTCCGCGCAAGTAGTGACAAAGACGGAAATATCAACATCAAATATGACCCGCTCGCGCGGTTCAGAAAAAAATAAACCCTGCTCATGAAACGATTCTTCTTTTTGTCAGTTGTTGCCATCCTTTTGGCTGCCTGCAACAACACTTCCAACAACAACACACCTAACCTGGCAGAATACCATGCGATTACCGATAGCGGCGTACAGTCGGGAGGAGTAAAAATGATTCCTATTGAAACGCCTATAGGTAAATTCAATGTGTGGACCAAAAAATTCGGCAACAACCCAAAAATAAAAGTACTGTTGCTGCATGGTGGGCCCGGAGGAACACACGAAGGCTTTGAAAGCTTTGAAAGTTTTTTTCCCAAGGAAGGTTTTGAGTTTTATGAATATGATCAGCTCGGCTCTATGCTAAGTGATCATCCCACAGACAGTTCATTGTGGACTACCGAAAGATTTGTAGAAGAAGTAGAACAAGTAAGAAAGGCACTGGGGCTGAACAAAGACAACTTCTATGTGCTGGGGCATAGCTGGGGCGGTATTCTGGCACTGGAGTATGCACTCAAATACCAAGACAATATCAAGGGGCTTATCATTAGCAACATGGTCAGCAGTATTCCGGAATACGTGAAGTATGCCAATAACGTACTCGCCAAACAGATGGATCCAAAAATTGTAGATACCATTCGGCTGATGGAATCCAAAAAACAATATACGCACCCTCGTTACATGGAAATTTTAGTGCCCAACTATTATGAAAAACACCTCTGTCGCGCACTTCCGTGGCCAGAACCGGTAACGCGTTCTTTTTCACATATTAATCAGGAAATCTACATAATGATGCAGGGGCCTTCTGAATTTGGTGCCAGCGGAAGGTTGTTGAACTGGGACCGCTCGAAAGATTTGCCGAAAATCAAAGTGCCTACACTCACCATTGGCGGACAATACGACACCATGGACCCGGAACACATGAAATGGATGTCAACGCAGGTGCAGAAAGGACGCTACCTCTATTGTCCCGATGGAAGCCACTGTTCAATGTGGGACGATCAGCCACACTACTTCCCTGGACTAATTTCTTTCATCAAAGATGTGGATGCGGGTAAAATGTAATCATTCCGTTTCATCCATTAAATAGGGGCTTTCACCGAATTTGTTACCGGTGATATTTATCGTGCAATCAATTGGCTGGCTTTTTAATTAGCTTTATTCCAATTCAAAACCCCTCTTATGATTAGAAAAATTGTGCCCCTGTTGTTGTCGTTGCTTGTTGTACGACAAACGCAGGCGCAGGAGACCTTTCCCGTTAACGGTGTTGCCGATAAGCGGGACAACTGTTATGCGTTTACCAATGCAACGATTGTTAAAGAATCCGGTAATGTACTTGCCAACGCGACACTCGTTGTTCGCGATGGAAAAATTGTTGCTGTTGGCACACAGGGCGTTGCAATTCCAAAAGACGCGGTAGTCATTGACTGCAAAGACAAATTTATTTACCCTTCTTTCATAGATATTTATACCGACTATGGTATTCCGGGAAGCCAGCGCGACCCTGCTGCGCTTCGCGCAGCTTTTAATTTCAACGCCCCTTCACAAATCACTTCTAATACCAAGGGCGCTTATGGCTGGAACCAAGCCATCCGCCCGGAAACAGAGGCTGCCCGCCTTTTTGTGGTTGACGATGCGAAGGCGAAGGTTTGGCGCGAGCTCGGATTTGGAACGGTGCTAACGCACCAGAAAGATGGCATTGCTCGGGGCGCTGGTTCAGTTGTTTCGCTTGCCAATGAAAAAGAAAGCAGTGTTATAATAAAAGAGCGCGCTTCTGCACATTATTCTTTTAATAAAGGAAGTTCCACGCAAAGTTATCCGAGCAGCATCATGGGTAGCATTGCCTTGCTGCGCCAAACTTATCTAGACGCTCAGTGGTACAAGAACAATGCTGCCAAAGAAGGATTGAATCACTCCCTGAAAGCATGGAACGACCTGCAAGGCCTTCCACAAGTGTTCGAGGCGGAAGACAAGTGGAACGATGTGCGCGCAGCAAAAATTGCTGCAGAGTTTGGCGTGAAATACATCATCAAAGGTGGTGGCAACGAGTACCAGCGGATCGCAGATATCGCAGCACTGCAATCGCCAATGATTGTCACCCTAAATTTTCCGGCTGCCATGGACGTTGAAGATCCCATCGACGCGCGCGCCGTATCCATTGCAGACATGAAGCACTGGGAAATGGCTCCGGGAAATCCGGCAGCTTTAGAGAAAGCCGGTATCAATTTCTGTCTCACCGTTGCCGACCTCAGAGACCCGAAAACTTTTTACAGCAACTTACGCAAGGCAATCGAATCAGGGCTGAGTGAAAACAAGGCCATGGATGCGTTGACCAAGACGCCTGCAACTTTGTTAGGCGTTTATGATAAAGTAGGAAGTCTCGAGCCCGGCAAGCTGGCCAATTTCATCATAACCAGCGGACCGGTGTTCTCAGAAAAAACAACCATCCTACAAAACTGGGTACAAGGAAATAAATATGGCGTGAAGGAAGACACCTGGAATGATGTGAAAGGAATCTATGCACTCACCATAACTGGCGCCGGAGGAACAAGCAACTATACATTGGATGTAAAGAGTGGCATGGCCGCCAATGTGATCGGAAAAGATACACTCACCGGAAAATTCAGTCACGACGGGAAAATGGTGAAACTCAATTTTGGCACACAGCCTACGCGTAGACCGGGAGCCGGTAACATGGGTGGCGGAATGGGAGGACGCATGCCGGCACAATATCGGCTTAGCGGCGTGTCGAACGGCAATAGCTGGGCAGGTACAGGAGAAGACACGGCGGGCAATAAAGTAACCTGGACGGCGAACTGGAGCGGGGCCGCTGCAGTAAATGCAACAAGCGATAGTGCAAGAAGAAGACCTTCGTTTGCCGGTAGAATCGGCAAGGTTCAATATCCTTTCAACGGTTATGGTTGGGAAGAAGCGCCGAAGGCGGAAAACATATTGATCAAAAATGCAACTGTTTGGACCAATGAAAAAGAAGGAAAGCTGGAAGGAGCAGACGTGCTGATTAAAAATGGTAAGATTGTTAAAGTAGGAAAAAATATCAGCGAAGATGGTATTCGCGTGATTGATGCAACCGGCAAACACGTGACCGCCGGAGTAATTGACGAGCATTCTCACATTGCTGCAGCATCAATCAACGAAGGTGGACAATCGGTTACCTCTGAAGCACGCATTGCAGACAACCTGAATCCGGAAGACATTAACATCTATAGACAACTCAGCGGAGGCGTAACTTCCTCGCATATCCTGCACGGATCTGCCAACACGATCGGTGGACAAACACAGATGATCAAGATGCGCTGGGGAGCCAACCCAGACGATCTCATGTTCAAAGGATGGGATCCCTTCATCAAATTTGCGCTGGGTGAAAATGTGAAGAGAACGACTTCCATTAACAATAACCGCTTTCCTGATACAAGAATGGGCGTTGAACAAATTCTTACCGATGCTTTCACCCGAGCTCAGGATTATGAAAAAGCCATGAAGGCCGATCCGGGTGGAACACGAAGAGATCTTGAGTTAGAGGCCCTGGTAGAAATCCTCAACAAGAAGCGTTTCATTACCTGCCACTCCTATGTTCAAAGTGAGATCACAGCAGCTATGCGGGTGGGAGAAAAATTTGGCGTAACCTTTAATACGTTCACGCACATCATGGAAGGATATAAGGTAGCAGACAAAATGAAAGCCCATGGCTCCAATGCTTCTACCTTCTCAGATTGGTGGTATTATAAAGTGGAAGTGACCGATGCGAACGCTTACAACGCAGCCATCATGCAAAAGGTCGGTCTCAATGTATGTATCAATTCAGATGATGCAGAAATGGCTAGGCGCCTGAACCAGGAAGCTGGCAAGGCTGTTCGTTATGGCGGAGTAGGTGAAGAAGATGCCCTGAAAATGGTGACCCTGAATCCCGCAAAAGCCCTGCACATCGACAATAAGGTGGGAAGCCTCAAGGCGGGAAAAGATGCCGACGTTGTTATTTGGAGCGAGCATCCTTTGAGCATTTATGCAAAAGCAGAGAAAACCATTGTGGATGGAATCGTGTATTTCGATCGGGAAAAAGACATGGAACAGCGGAAGAAGATTGCCGCAGAACGTTTCCGCTTGTCTCAAAAAATGATCGGAGAAAAAAGATCCGGCGCACCCACCAGACCAGCAGAACCGAGTTGGCAAATTCTCATGGGCTGCGGCGATCACGAGCACAAAGACGGCATCTTTACCATTGATGCAGAAGACATCCAATCACAACAATAATCAAAACTGCACAAGCAGAATATTTATAAAAAGTATGTGTATGAAAAAATTACTGACTATATGCTGGTTAAGCTGTTTTGCAATTCCGGCATTTTCACAAGAAGTTGTTTATCCCGCTCCGGACTTCAAAGGAAAAACCTTTATTACGAACGGAACCATTCATGTGGGCAACGGAACCGTAATTGAAAATGGCAACATCGTAGTAAACAACGGAAAGATTACAACCGTTGGAGCCTCGGCCGTTTCCCCGGGTAGCAACGATCGCGTCATTGATGCGAAAGGAAAGCATATTTATCCGGGATTGATTCTTGCCAATACAGACATTGGTTTAAAAGAAATTGCCAATGGTGTTCGCGCCAGCAATGACTTTTCTGAACTAGGTGATTTCAACAGCAACATTCGTTCCATTGTTGCCTACAATACAGACTCCAGGGTTCCTGCTGTCTTGCGCAGCAATGGCATTTTACTCGCCAACATAGCTCCACAAGGCGGAGTAGTAAGCGGAAGCTCTTCTGTCGTGCAATTGGATGCCTGGAACTGGGAAGACGCCGGTTACCAAAACGATATTGGAATGCATGTTAACCTTCCCAGCTTCATTAGCCGCGGAGGGGGCAGGCGATTTGGTGGGTTTCCCGGATTTCCAGGAGCAGGAGGAGATGCAGGAGGAAGTTCTGCTACCGAAAAAGTAGAGGAGATCAAGGCCTTCTTCCGCGAAGCGAAAGCATATATTCAGGAGCCCACCCATAGCAAGATAAATCTCAAGCTGGAGGCCATGCGTCCGCTGCTGGAGAAAAAACAGAAACTGTTTGTTCACGGAGACCAGATCAAGCAAATGCTCATCGCTATCGACTTTGTAAAAGAGTTTGGCTTCGATGTGGTAATCGTTGGTGGCAGCGAGAGTTTTCAAATGGCCGACTTGCTCAAGGCCAACAACATTTCTGTGATCCTTGACCAATGCATGAATCTTCCCGCTTTGGAAGACGACGACATTGATCAGCCCTTTAAAACACCGGCAGCGCTGCAAAAAGCAGGCGTGCTCTATTGTATCAATGATGATGACGCCAATACCCGCTACAGAAACCTTTCTTACAATGCAGGTATTGCAGCTACTTTTGGGCTGAGTAAAGAAGAGGCCCTCAGTGCCATAACGCTCAATGCTGCGAAAATTTTAGGCATTGACAAAAGAACGGGTAGTCTTGAGGTGGGCAAAGATGCGAATATCGTTGTAAGTGATGGCGACCTGCTCGATCCTAAAAGCAGTAACGTAAGCCATATTCTTATTCAGGGCCGCATGACAAGTCTAGACAACAAGCAAAGACAACTTTATGAAAGATACAAACACAAGTATTCTTTGAAATAATCGCTTTCCCGCCGTAGGCGGAATCAACTGGCAAGCCGCGCTTCATCGTGCGGCTTGCTGCATTTTATACCACGAGCAATCGCACAGTCCATCGCTTTTCATACCTTTAAGCCATGGAAAAAAAGCTGTTCCTCTTAGATGCGCTGGCACTGGTGTACCGTGCATATTATGCGCTGATTCGCGCACCCCGCATTACATCGAGGGGAAAAAATACCAACGCTCAATTCGGATTTACCAATACGCTGTTTGAATTGATCAACAAAGAAAAGCCGACCCACCTCGCGGTTTGCTTCGACACACACGCACCTACCGAGAGGCATACTGATTTTGCAGATTATAAATCCAACCGGCAAGAGGCCCCGGAAGATTTGCTGGAATCGCTTCCGGATATAAAAAAAATTATCCAGGGATTCAATATTCCCGTTGTTGAGTTAGATGGCTACGAAGCAGATGACGTAATAGGAACGGTTGCCTGGCAGGCGGCCGATTTAGGTTATAGCGTTTATATGGTAACATCGGACAAAGACTATGGACAGCTTCTCATCCATCCTCACGTATATATATATAAGCCCGCCTCTGCCGGCGGCTCAGAAGAAATTCTCACAGCTGAAAAAATTTGTGAAAAATGGGACATCAAACGTGTTGAGCAGGTTGTGGATATGCTTGGGCTCATGGGAGATGCCGTAGACAATATCCCCGGCATTGCGGGTATTGGAGAAAAAACTGCGGCCAAGTTGCTGAAGGAATATGATACGTTGGAAAACGTGCTGGCTCATGCAGATGAAATCAAGGGAGCGCTGGGTGAAAAAGTACGCAAGGGAAAAGACGACGCAATCATGAGCAAAAAGCTGGCAACAATAATTACCAATGTGCCTGTGAGCTTTCATGAAGAAGATTATCGTTTAAAGGAATGGAACAAAGAATTGTTGACAGAAGTGTTCACCGAACTGGAGTTTAAAACACTCGGTAAACGAATTTTGGGAGAAAGCTTCAATGCTTTTCAGACTGCTCCCAAAGCAGTTCAGATCAACTTGTTTGGTGAAGCCATGGAGGCGCCCCAGGCAAAAAAAGAAGCGCCCGCCGAAACTGTTCAGGGCTTGCTGGCAGATAGAAACATTCATAATACGCAACATCATTATACACTGGTAGAAACGGCGGAAGCGGTTGCCTCGCTGATCAACGAGTTAATGCAGGTGCCTGAAATATGCTTCGACACGGAAACTACCGACCTCGATGCCAACGAGGCAGAGCCCGTAGGCATGAGCTTTTCTTATAAAAAAGGGGAGGGATATTATATTCCTTGTCCCTCGGACAAAAAAGCCCTTTCCGACTTGTTGGAACAAATGCGGCCACTCTTTGAGAGAGCAGATGTTACCTGGGTAGGACACAATCTTAAGTACGATTTGCTCATTCTAAAATGGCTGGGCATTGAACCTCGGGGTAAAATATTTGATACCATGCTGGCACACTATCTGATCGATCCGGAAGGAAGAAGGAGCATGGATTATCTCAGTGCTCGTTATCTAGGCTATGAGCCCGTACACATTGAAGAATTAATCGGCAAAAAAGGAAAGGGACAGGGTAACATGCGCGATGTGGAAAAAGAAAAAATCAAAGAATATGCAGTAGAAGATGCGGACATAACGCTTCAGCTGAAGTCGGTGTTTGAACCGGAGATGGGCAGCAAAGAAGTGGAGCGTGTTTTTCGTGAGGTAGAAAATCCATTGGTACGCGTGTTAACTGACATGGAGTTTGAGGGGGTTCGGGTGGATGTTGCTTTTTTAAATGACTATAGTAGCCTGCTTGAAAAGGAAGCCAAGAAATGTGAAGAGTCCGTTTACCAACAGGCCGGAGTTCGCTTCAACCTCGCCTCTCCCAAACAATTGGGAGAAGTGTTGTTTGAAAAATTACAGGTAGATCCAAAAGCGAAAAAAACAAAAACGGGACAATATGCTACCGGCGAAGATGTTTTGCAAAAGCTGGCAGCCCAACACCCCATTGTTGCAGATATCCTCAGTTTTCGTGAATTGACCAAGCTTAAGAGCACCTATGTTGATGCCCTTCCCGAAATGATCAACAGCAAAACAGGAAGAGTGCACACTTCGTATGCACAGGCGGTGGCAGTAACAGGAAGGCTGAGCAGCAACAATCCCAATCTGCAGAACATTCCCATTCGAAGCGATCGTGGGCGTGAAATCAGAAAAGCTTTTATTGCGCGTGAAGAGGGCCGCGTTCTCGTGAGCGCAGACTATTCGCAGATAGAGTTGCGCATAGTTGCGTCGATGAGTGGAGATCCCAATATGTGTGAGGCTTTCCGCCTGGGAAAAGACATTCACACGGCGACGGCTGCTCGTGTATTCGGTGTTGCCGAAGAAGATGTTACAAAAGAGATGCGTTACAAAGCGAAGAGCGTGAACTTCGGCATTATATATGGACAGGGTGCTTTTGGACTGGCGGAAAATCTGGGCATCTCAAAAACCGAAGCCAAAGAGATCATAGATAATTATAAAAAAGAGTTCTCGGGCATTACCCGCTACATGGACGACGTGGTACAATACGCACAGAAGAATGGGTATGTGGAAACCTTGTTGGGTAGAAAGCGCTGGCTCAAGGACATCAATTCTGCCAACTTCACTGTACGAGGTTTTGCCGAAAGGAACGCCATTAACTCTCCGATACAGGGCACCGCAGCAGACATGATCAAGTTGGCGATGATTGGCATACACAAAGAGATGAAAGAGCGCCGCATGAAGTCGGTAATGATCTTGCAGGTTCATGATGAATTGGTCTTTGATGCAGTGGAAGAAGAGCTAGAGCAGCTTCAGCCACTTATTTTATCCGGTATGAAACAAGCGCTGGTTTTACCCAACTCTGTTCCGGTAGAGGCAGCAATTGGTTCGGGGAAAAATTGGCTGGAAGCACACTAAAAAATATTTATGCATCCCAACGAAGCAACAATAAGAAGATTTTATGCCGCTTTTCAAAAAAGAGACAGCGCAGAAATGGCACGATGTTATGCTGACAACATCGTTTTTAGCGATCCCGTATTTCCCTGGCTGGAAGGTGATAGTGTAAAGAAAATGTGGGAGATGTTGTGTGGTCGCGGAAAGGATTTGCAGATCAGCATTGGAAGGATAGATTTGTTGGATGAAGAATATGCCACCTGCGAGTGGGAAGCGAATTATACTTTTTCAGGTACAGGGAGAAGGGTTGTCAATAAGGTGAAAGCGCACATGCGCCTTCGCGACGGATTCATTATAGAACATTCTGATTCTTTTGATATGTATAAATGGTGCCGCCAAGCCCTCGGCTGGAAGGGATGGTTGTTGGGATGGTCGGGCTTTCTGCAGAACCGGGTACGCCGCCAGGCCTTTGTCAGTCTGGAAAAATACATGCTTAAAAATTAACCTTTTGTCCGGTTCTGGTGTTCTATTCACGACTAACTTTGCGCCGTGAATTGGGAGTTCTATTTTAAACAGATGTGGATGATCGCTGGTCGGTACAGCTTCTTTGCCGGCCTTGCTTTCGTGTTGTTTTATCTATTATTCCGCAGGAAATGGTTGTACAAAAAAATACAGCTTCGTTTTCCTGAAAACAAAGACTACCTGCGCGAATTCGGTTATTCGATGCTCACCATTTTTATTTTCACTACCGTAACTTATCCGCTAATTGCTGTACCCTCGATCGCAAAACATACAACGCTGTATATGGATATAGCGAAATATGGGTGGTTCTATTATTTTGCGCTATTCCCCGTTTTGTTTGTGATGCATGACACTTATTTTTATTTCGCTCATCGGCTCATGCACCATAAAAAACTATTTAACCTTTTTCATCTGGTCCACCACAAGTCAACCAACCCTAGTCCTTGGGCAGCTTATGCCTTTCATCCGCTGGAGGCCATTGTAGAGGTAGGGATTGTGGTGGTGTTTTTGTTTACTGTTCCCATTCACAAGACGCATTTGCTGTTGTTCTTCCTGATGATGATCGTGTACAACGTATATGGACATCTCGGCTATGAGTTGTATCCAAAAGGATTTCACAAAACACGCATTGGCAGGTGGATCAATACTTCTGTAAACCACAATCAGCACCACCAATATTTTAAGGGAAATTATGGTTTGTATTTTTTATTTTGGGACAGGGTATTGGGAACCATCCGGGAGGATTATGACACTCGATATGTAGACGCAACTACACGCACAAAACAAAAAGGCTAAATTTATTTTTTCTTGTACACCGGAACGGTGCTGCACGGTTCGCCGAAAAAAATACTTTTCACTTGGGGCCGTAATTTTTCGGTGATAGCAATATAAACTGATTCTGGAATTGTTTTTTCTCCGCATCCTTTTACAACTACTCTTTGTCCTGCATAATCGGCTGCATTGATAGCTGATATATTGCGCAGGAAAAGTGACTCCAGTACCTGCTGTTCATTGCCTTTGATAATAAATGAGGCGAAGGGCTCCAAAGCAGAAGCTACTAGCATATATGCCCATAGAGGAATGATGGCATCTGTAGAACATACGATTCCTACTGCGGTGTCCTGGTATACCGACCAATCCGTGTTTTGAAGTGCTGCCCGAAAATCTTTCTCTTTCAGAATGAGGTTCATAAAAAGATAATCCTTCAGGTCAAAAATGCGAATACTCTCTGTAGGATAAAACTCCGCAGGATCAAGAGTGATAAGGCCGCTTTCAGCCACCTTGTTGATAAATGGTTGTTCCATATTAAAAGGGTACTGCAAAGTTAATGGTTCGTGTCGGGCCAAAAGTTTCGGAAAAGGTAAAAATAAAGGCCCGGGGGTTGCCGGGCCTGATAAATGTCGCTTATATTGATTCCTTAATTGAACTGGAACCTGTTGTCCTTTATTTTGGCTGCCTTGCGGAGTGCATCTTGGCTGCGGAATGATGAGGAGCGCAACAGTTGCATCAAACTCTGCTTGAAAGATTCTGTATCCTGCATGGAGGGACGAGCACCGGCAGATTCAGTTTGGATGGCGAAAACTCCTGTTGTTCCACGAATTGGGGAGCTTGTTTTTCCAATCTGAGATTTATTAAATGCGGCACCAACAACTGCAGGCTCGTTTCCAACTCCTGCGATAAAAGGAGCCGAGAAGAAGAGGGTATCTGCTTTTTGAACAGGCGCCTGAATGTTTTTAGCTATTTCGTCAAGATTTTTTCCCTTGAATTTTGTTGTGGCAATCAGGGTTGCTTTTTTCTCATTTCGTACAATATTTTCAACGAGTGGTTTTGCTTCGGCAACAGACATGGTTCCCTTGGGGAAGATTCCATTGATTAGGGCAACGATGACCTGGTCTCCAATGCTGGTAGGTTCAGAAATATCACCAGCATCATTTTGATAGATCCAGCGAACGAGTGTTCTGGATTGGCCCAATGTTCCTACATTATAATCGTTTTCGCGTATGTCTGAAATACTCTGAAGAGGCTTTTTCATCCGGGTTGCTTCATCAGAAAACTTGCGGGCATCTTTTGCGGCGGCCAGGAATTGTGCGGCAGCAGCAGCAGCGGCAGCTTCTGTTTCTGTTCCGGCAAGAATAGGTTTAGCGAGATAAGCAATCTTATAGGCTGGATTTGGATTCTTTTGACCCAGCACTTCGATGTAATGGTAACCAAACTCTGTTTTTACTATACCTTTAGTTCCAACGGGTTTATCGAAAGAGAAGTCATTGAATTCAGCAACCATTTGTCCCTGGGGGAAATATTCATACACTCCTCCCTTATCCTTGCTACCGGGGTCATTAGAATAGCGGGTACAAAGAGCATTAAAATCAGCTCCGGTAATAATGGCATTTCTTATGCTGTCTGCCAGCTTGGAAGCCACACTATCATTGCGAAGGGGCTGACGGGTATTAGGATCGTTAAAGGCAATTAGAATGTGTCTCACCCTAGCACTATCAGGCCAGGTCTTGCTGTTGATCATTTTTGCCAAAACGTAGTTGTTGCCATCAACATAAGGACCATACACCTGACCTACCGGGATACGAACGAGTGTATCTTTATTGGGCTGTTGTATGCGGCTTTTGCTAAAGTAACTATCGTAAAAAGGTAGAGCAGATGAGTTCTTTGCAAGGAAGAGACCGGCATCTTTCGTAGTGGCGAAACTATCTTTTAAGCTCATCAACTCGTTGTACACATTGGCAGAGTCAGTGGAAGACGGGGCAGCACTGAATGCCACATATGTTACGTTGCGCGTTTCCTCCAGCTTCTGGTATTCGTTGGCATGCTTTTTAACGTAAGAAGCAATATCATCATCTGATACTTTCACTGCTGAATCAGGTATAGCATTGTACGGATAATACACATAGGACATAGTAGCAATGCTGTTATTATCTGCTATTTGTTTTTCTACCAACCATTTAGGTATGTAGGAAGATTGAAGCAACAAAGATTGATATTTAATGCGCAGAATGCGCTCTACTGCAGGATTAATATAAACCGTATTGACCATTCTGGTTTGCTCAGCACTCTTACTGCGCTTCATTTGAGCAATCGCATTTCTGGCATCATTGACACGGAATTCACCTGTTGCCGGGTCTGTAAATTCTTGTTTCAAGGGACTATTGGGCCCAAATAATAAATCTGATAATTCTTTAGGAGACACCATCAGACCCAATTTTTCATATTGCTCTTTTAATAAGAGCTGATCAACTTCTTGGTTCCAGAGTTGTTCCATTAGTTCTTCGCGAGGACCTCCTTGTCCTTGAGCCATCTGCTCAAGATCATTGAGTTTTTCATCAAAAGAAGCTTTCAGGAGGGTTTGACCATTTACTTCACCCAATACTGTAGTATTGGTAAAAAGACCACCTCCCTGGCGAACACCATCCTGTAAAATGAAAGCAATCAAAGCAAGAGCGATGATTCCAAAAAGTACCCAGGCACCTTTATCACGAATTCTTTGGATAATAGACATAATAAAATATTGTAATTTAATAGCTTTTTCAGCTATGGGAGGGCAAAAATAATGCATTCACAGTTCCCCACAAACAGAGGTTTTAAATGGTTTTTTGGGGTAAAAGCCAATAAAGGGATCTTTTTTTTCACAGAGCTCAGTTAATAAATAAAAAAAGCTGGGGATAACCGGAAAAGGGAGTATGTATTCGGTGGATTTGATTGTACAAAAAAAGAGGTGTATTGTAAAAATGAAGAAAGTGAGGGTGTTTTCTCCCCGTTAATTAACAGTTAGAATTCTGTGAATTAATTTTTATAAGGAGTGAAGAAAAACTTCGAAAATTTGTTGAAAACTGTCTGGATCTTTCGATATCATTGAATTTGTAATTGGTTAGTCTTGTGGATTTATTGGGGATAATACAAGGAATATTTTGTGGACAATCAGAGTATCCACTAATTCACAGTTGTAATAGTAATAGTTGTTTTTAAATAAGTATTAATTATTAAATACTACGGCGATTATTCACATTCTTCTCGAAAGAGAAATCAGACAAAGCAAGTAGATTTACAAAAATAACTGCCGCATGCTTCCAGCAAATTCGATTTTACCAGAAGGTGGATTTTTAGACATTCCTGTAGATCCTGAACTTGATTTATTTTCAGCAATTGATCGGCTGAAAAAAGAAAAGAAAGCAGTAATTCTCGCTCATTACTACCAGGAGCCGGATATTCAGGATGTGGCAGATTACATTGGAGATAGTTTAGGATTGGCACAGCAAGCGAGCAAAACAGAAGCAGACATCATACTTTTCGCCGGAGTTCATTTTATGGCGGAGACAGCAAAAATTCTCAATCCTTCCAGGAAGGTGATTGTGCCAGACTGGAAAGCAGGATGTTCTTTGGCAGACAGTGCTCCTCCTGCACTTTTCCGACAATTCAAGCAAAAATATCCGGATCACATAGTTATTTCTTATATCAATTGTACTGCTGAAATCAAAGCATTGAGTGATATTATTTGTACTAGCAGCAATGCTGTTCATATTGTCGAAAGTGTTCCTCCTGAACAACCCATCATCTTTGCTCCGGACAAAAATCTGGGTGCATTTTTAAATAAGAAGACTGGAAGAAATATGTTATTGTGGGATGGTGCCTGTATGGTTCATGAAATTTTTAGCAGAGAAAAAATAGTACGCCTGAAGCACAGACACCCGGAAGCGAAAATGATTGCTCATCCGGAATGTGAAGAAGCTGTGTTGGCTGAAGCGGATTTTATTGGAAGTACCACACAACTTTTAAAATTTTCTCAAACAGATAGCTCTTCCTCATTTATTGTTGCAACAGAAGCAGGAATATTACACCAAATGCAAAAAGCATCACCGGAAAAAACATTTATTCCTGCACCACCAAACAATTTATGCGCCTGTAATGAATGTCCGCACATGAAGCTCAACACCCTCGAAAAATTATACAATGCTTTGTTGTATGAGGTTCCGGAGATTCAAATGGAAGAGTCTCTTCGCCTGGCAGCAAAATTACCAATGGATAGAATGATGGAAATAAGTAGAAAAGCAGGACTGGTAGGATAAAAAAAAGACCATGAAAAAATTATTCTTTTTACTCTTTCTCTTAACAGCAATTTCTGGAATTTCTCAAGAAATTTCAACAGGATCAATTGATTCTTTAGTAGAAAAAACAATTGCTTCTTTTCGTGTTCCCGGAATTGCAGTGGGAGTTGTAAAAGATGGAAAAATAATTCATGCGAAAGGATACGGATTCAGGTCTTTAAAAAACCGACAACCGGTTACCCCCAACACTCAATTTGGAATAGCTTCCAACAGTAAAGCTTTTACAGCAGCTGCTTTGGGAATTCTTGTTGAGCAAGGAAAAATAAAATGGGAAGATCATGTTCGGGACTATATTCCAGAATTTAAATTGTACGACCCTTATGTAACAGAGCATTTTACCATCAAAGATTTATTGACACACAGGAGTGGTATGGGATTAGGAGCCGGAGACCTGATGTTTTTTCCTGATTCCAGTGATTTCACACTCAAGGATATTATTTACAACCTTCGTTTTTTGACACAGGAATCTGAATTCAGAACCAAGTACGATTATGACAACAATCTATATATAATTGCAGGAGAAGTTATTGCCAGGGTTTCAGGAATTTCCTGGGATGAATTTGTTGAAAAAAATATTTTCAAACCTCTTGGTATGGGAACAACTGCGGGTTCTTATGAACGATTGTCTTCTTATCAGGATGTAATTGATGGTCATGCTCCAGTAAATGGTGAGGTGCAGGTAATTCCCAGAAATACGCTACGAGTAGGACATGCAGCAGGAGGAATTTATTCAAATATCAATGACTTATCAAAGTGGTTAATTTGTTTGATGAATAAAGGAGCTTCTACAGAAGGAAAAAAAATACTATCGGAGGAAACCTTACAAGAAATGTGGACTCCTCAAACTATCCTGCCAGTATATAATCCCGGCGTTTATAATGTGCATTTTAACTCTTACGGACTAGGATTTTTCTTGTCTGACGTATTAGGTAAACTTCAAGTAACACATACCGGAGGGTTAGAGGGAATGGTAACGCAAATAACGATGCTTCCTGAATTAAAATTGGGAATTATTGTTTTAACCAATCAACAAGAAGGATATGCCTTTTATACAATCACCAACACAATAAAAGACAGTTATCTTGGATCAAAGAAAATAGATTGGCTGCAGCGATTGGTAAAAGCGAGAAAAGATGAATTAGAGGAAGCGACAAAGATCACTGATTCAGTGGAAGCAGAAATAAAGAAGGCAACTATCGCATCTACCAATGATTGGAAATCATTTATAGGAACGTATCGCGACCCTTGGATGGGAGAAGTTATGATCTTAGAAAAGAACGGACAACCATGGTTACAAATGAAGCGCTCTCCAAAATTAACAGGAAGAATGTATCCTTACAAAGGAACAACCATGGTAGTACGCTGGATAGATAGAAGCATGGACGCCGATGCTTTTGTTAACTTCGGATTAGACGAAGAAGGGAAAGGAAAGAGCATACGCATGAAAGCAATTTCCCCGCTCACCGATTTTAGCTATGATTTCCATGACCTTAAATTTGAAAGGGTGGAAAAAACTAAATAGTGTACCCTTTATTTTTTATTGGCATTGTCCTTATCCTTTCCCCTGTTGCAGCAGCTATAGCATTGATTAATGCCGGCATTACAGAAGGAACGCTGGTTTCTCCTGCACCCCCCGGCTCTCTGGAACTCTCTACCACATGAATTTCTAGTGGAGGAACATCAGGGAGACGGCATACCTGGAAATCAAAGAAACCGCTTTCCTGTACGGCACCCTTTGCCACAGTTATTTCACTTTTCAACACGGCACTCAAGCCCCAGACAAAACCGCCTTCTACCTGATTTCGGAAGCCGTCCACATCGATAACTGTTCCAACGTCTGTTGCAACAATAGCCCGATGAATGGTTACTTTTTTAGTCTTAGAAACACTAACTTCAAAAGCGTGAGCGGTATAAGCTTTTGCATGGTTATAAAAACAACAGGCAATTCCCAATCCCCTTCCAGCCGGACGTTTTTTGTTCCAATCCATTTTTTCAGCAGCAAGAGACACAACGGCAGCAAGTCTTTCAGGCTCATAAAGAGCACCCCCTTTTATTTTTCCTGCCGGCATATCTTTCAACAACAACAACCGGTAAGCTACCGGATCGAGTCCGGCTTTTTTCGCTAACTCATCAACAAAGCACTCAATGACTACATTGTTATAAGTGAAGTTGACAGCGCGCCACCAACCTTCCACCAGCGGAGATTCAGTTCGGGTGACAGCACTTTGAAGAGCAGGAATGTTATAATACATATCACCATAAGCACCACCTTCCGCTTCCATAGAAAGCCAGTTTTTGCTTCCCTTCATTCCAAGCATAAAATCTGCAACCGGAGCAATAGCAATTTTGTGTTGCCAACCGGAAGGTCGTTTATCAGCACCCAACATTGCACTCAATTGATGCGTGGAAGCAGGGCGATAAAAATCGAATTTCATGTCATCTTCCCGGGTGAACATCAACTGAACAGGAGCCCCCGGAATTTGCTGGGCTACCTGCATCGCTTCAGCACTGTAATCTGCGCCCAGTCTTCTTCCGAAACCTCCCCCCAGCGGCATCAGGTTGATGAACACATCCTTAGATCCCAGTCCGAAATACTTTGCGGCCACGGTAGCTGTTTTGCCAGGATTTTGAAATCCACCCCACAGCTCGAACTTGCCATCTTTGAACTGAGCGGTACAATTCAGTGGCTCCATCGCAGCGTGAGCAACAAACGGAATTTGATAACCCGCACTTACCCAGTCTTTCGTAACAGGAGAAAGCTCGGGAATAACATTTCCTTTAACATCATATACGACATCAGGCTTTTGTTTGAGCTTGGCAGACTGTTCTGAAAAATAACCTGCAGAACTTCTTGTCAATGCCCCATCGGGATAAATCCACTCAACTTTAAGTAGCCGCTGTGCCTGTAATGCAGACCACCGGGTTTTGGCAACAATGGCAACACCGCTTCGGGTTTCCAGTTGTGCGCCCATTTCCTTCATCTCAAACAACTTCACCAGTCCGTCAATATTTTTAACAGAGGATTCATCCCAAGACTTTACTTTTCCGCCCATCACCGGACAACGAACAATAACGGCGTATAACATGCCCGGCAACTTCAGATCAAGACCATATTTCATTCGGCCTGTAACAATGTCTTTCAGGTTATTCTTTTTAATGCCCGATTTTCCTATCAAAGAAAAGTCCTTATAATTTTTCAGCGCCGGCTCTTTGGGAACAGGGAGGGCTGCAGCCTTTGTAATTAGGTCTTTGTAGGGGATGGATTGGTTGGTAATGGTATTGATGACCCGGCTTTTTTGAGCACGACAATTATCGGGTGAAATACCCCAAACCTGAGCCGCTGCAGCAATCAGCATTTCTCTTGCAGCAGCACCGGCTTTGCGTAGAGGAGTATATTCATATAGAACACTCGTACTTCCCCCGGTAGAATAATTGAATTTATTGCCCGCAGCATAGGGAAGAGCTTCTGCAACCACATTGTTCAGGTCTGCCTCCAACTCTTCGGCGACAATGATGGGCAAAGAGGTTTGAACCCCCTGTCCCATCTCCTGTTTGTACACATACACGATGATTTTTCCATCGGAGCAAAGTTTGATGAGTGGACTTGGCTGAAAACAATCCGGCCCATCATTTGCCAAAGCACTGAGAGGCGCGAGTTGAGACAAAACCCAGCCACCTGACAAACAAGAGCTCAATTGAATAAAACCTCTTCTGTTCATGGGATTATTTTTTATTCAATTCTGCAGCACGCAGAACTGCTTTTTTAATTCTTGCATAGGTTCCGCAGCGACAAACCAATCCGGCAAATGCCTCGTCGATTTGCTCGTCATTGGGTTGAGGGTGTTGTTCTAAAAGAGCAACGGTGGTCATGATTTGCCCCGATTGGCAATAACCACATTGTGGAACATTGAGATCGGTCCATGCCCGCTGAACCAGGTGTGTGCCTTCTTCGCTCAGTCCTTCAATCGTTATAATTTCTTTTCCCGCGCAGACGGAGGCGGGGTACTGACAGGACCGAACGGGCTTGCCGTTTAGGAGGACGGTGCAGGCACCACAGGAGCCAACACCACATCCATATTTGGTTCCTGTAAGATCGAGCACGTCGCGCAGCGCCCAAAGCAGGGGCATGTCTGCGGGAACATCAACCGATTGTTTTTTTCCGTTAACGGAAAGTTGATAGGTAGGCATAGTTGGAAAAATGATAATACCTAAAAGTACAAAAAAACATGCCTGGTTCGGGCATCATTTCTCAGCAACAGAAGAAAAGAGGGAGCAAAAGAAAAAACACGTTAAGATATAGCCGGCATCATTCAAGAGTCTCAAAAGAATAGTTGTATTTTTAATCTATGAATTCACGGGAACTTCCGGTGTTTAATCGCAGAATTTTCTGGGATGTGGATTTTGAAAAAATCGACTATGATGCAAAAGCAGCGTTTGTCATCGAGCGGGTTTTCGAGCGCGGGGATGTTCAGGATATCAGAAACTGCCGCCGATATTATGGAGACGAAAAAGTGGCAGAAGCATTGGTGAATGCAAGGTTTTTGTCAGAGATAACAATGTATTTGGCCAGTGCCATTTTGGACAGGCCGCTAAAAGACTTCAGATGCTACACACTGAGACAGTCGAATCCTCAACTTTTTCCCTACTAACCCGGCTCATGCTGGAGCGGAATCTTGGTGAGCTTTCTTTGGTAGGGGGAACGGCCTTGTCTTTATTGTATGGACATAGAAAATCAGATGACCTGGATCTTTTTGTTGCCGGAACAGTTGACAACGACAAGATTGCAAGACAACTTGCTGATATTTTTAAAGAGAGGGTTGAGATAAGAACAAACAAGTCCAATGTGGGCGTTTTTTGTTTCATTGATAATGTGAAAGTAGATATTGTCGCACACCCCCACCCGCTTCTTGCCCCCGCTCAGACAATTGATGACATTAGGTTTTTCTCTATCGAAGATATCATAGCCATGAAGGTACAGGCATTGTTGGGAAGAGCAAAGAAGAAAGACTTTTGGGATATTGCCGAACTATTGAATCACTTTACTGTGGAAAGGTTTATTGTCCTTCACCAAAAAAAGTATAACACACAAAATTTACTAATAACAATTCCACAAGCGCTAACTTATTTCTCAGAGGCAGAACAAGACGAAGACCCCGTTGGTCTAAAAAAGCAAAGTTGGGAAGGCGTAAAAAAATACATCAGCCAAAAAGTGAGCCATTATTTAAACTAAATACCCGTCCGGAATTTTTCATTCTTTGCGAAAAGCATAAACAGAATAAAGTAATTTGCTGCAAACCCTCCGCGTATGAAAAAGCAGCACCTTCTCTTTGGCCTTCTTTTGTTCATTTCTTTGACCGCTTCCGCACAGCGCACGCAAAAGCCGCCGCTTCATGGAAAAAATTGGATGGCCATCACGGGAAAGCCCCTGGCAGCAACAGCCGGAGCGACAGTTTTTCAACAAGGCGGAAATGCTGTTGATGCTGCTTGCGCCATGCTGGCAGCTACCTGTACCATGTGGGATGTATTAAGCTGGGGCGGGGAAACACAGGCGTTGATATACAATCCGCGCACCAAAAAAGTAATTGGTATCAATGCGCTGGGCGTTGCACCAACAGGGGCCACCCCGGAATTTTTTAAAAACAAAGGATATCGTTTTCCCCCTGAATATGGTCCTTTGGCGGCTGTAACTCCCGGAACAGTTGGCGGCCTCTGTCACATGTTACAAAATTACGGAACCATGAGTCTTCAGCAGGTGCTTGCGCCTGCCATGCAATTGGCGGCGGGCTACCCCATAGAAGCAGAAACCGCGAACAGCATAGAAAGAGGAAAAGAGCGCATCAAACAGTGGCCCTATAGTAAAAAAGTATTCCTTCCCCACCTGGGAGAAAAAAGGGAAGCACCCGAAGCAGGAGAGATATTTGTTCAGCAAGACCTGTATAATACACTCAATAAAATGGTGGAGGCAGAGAAGGAGGCGTTGAAGAAGGGGAAATCCCGCAAGGAAGCCATTCAAGCGGCCTGCGATCGTTTTTATACAGGAGATATTGCAAAAGAGTTTGTACGCGGATGTCAGGAGCAGGGAGGATTGATTACGCTCCAGGATTTGGCCAACTGGAAACCCAAAGAAGAGGAGCCGTTGACCGTGAATTATCGGGGCGTTGATGTATACAAGTTGTCACAATGGACACAGGGCCCCATGTTATTACAGTCGCTGAATATGCTCGAGCCACTCGACCTTAAAACAATGGGATACAATTCTCCGGAATACATTCATACGTTGTATCAGGTGATGAACATGACATTGGCGGACAGGGATTTTTATTATGGAGATCCGGCCAGAAACCCCGGCCAGCCAATGAAGGGGCTATTAAGCAAAGAGTATGCGAAGGCACGACTCGCGGAAATGCGCAAAGACGCGAATGACCCGAACGTACAACCCGGAGACCCCTATCCGTTTGAGGGCAGACAGAATCCCTTTCGTGATTTGTTGGAAGCAAGAAAAAATATATCAGACAGTGCCACGCGCAGACAATTTGTTCCTGCACACGACAGCACCGGAACAGCAATGAACCCGGAAGACTATATGGAAAGACTCTGGTTGGGAACGACCAGCGTTGAGGCGGCAGATAAAGAGGGCTGGGTGGTTTCCATAACACCGAGTGGTGGTTGGATTCCGGCAACTATTGCCGGAAACACGGGTGTTGGAATGAGTCAGCGCTTGCAAAGTTTTGTTCTAGACTCTGCCATCAATCCTTTTAATGTGGTGGCTCCCGGAAAGCAGCCTAGGGTTACGCTTACGCCATCGCTGGCGCTAAAAAATGGCGAGCCGATGGTTGCTTTTGCTGTTCAGGGAGGCGATACGCAAGACCAGAACCTATTGCAGTTTTTGGTGAACATGGTTGATTTCGGCATGACCGTGCAACAGGCCACAGAAGCGGCCAATATCAATACGAATCAACTTTGGTTGTCGCTGGGCGGAACCAGGATAGCCGATAGGAAGCCGCGTCCTGGAGAGCTTTTGCTGAACAACCGGATACCTCAGGCCACCCGAGACGCATTGAAGAAAATGGGCTATGCGCTCAGCTTTACCGAGCGCAGCAGCGGTCCAATCAATGCCATCTATTTTGATAAAAAACATGGAACCCTCTGGGGAGGCTCTTCCAACCACGGAGAAGATTACGGAATAGGCTGGTAATCAATTGAAAACAAGCCCCTACCAGGGCTACTGCGTCAAATCACCGGGCAGAATTCGGGGAAAACACGGGTATAAATCCCGTATAAACACCTATGTACCGGAATCAACAGACTGTAATTTTGTGCAATAAATAAAAAACTAATGACGTTAGTAAAAAAATACTAAAAATATTAGTTTGTTCAGAAGGATGCTGTATCTTTGAAGAACTAAACGACTAACCATTAAAAAAACGAAAAAATGAGTAACGCAGAAAAGTTGAAAGCCCTGAAGTTGACGATTGATAAAATTGACAAAGATTATGGAAAGGGCAGCGTAATGATGATGAATGAAAAAAGTCAGGATGCGTTGGAAGTAATTTCAACGGGATCAATTGGACTGGATGCGGCGTTGGGCGTAGGCGGATTACCAAAAGGAAGAATTGTTGAGATATATGGACCTGAATCATCCGGTAAAACGACCATTGCGATTCACGTCATAGCAGAGGCACAGAAAAAAGGAGGCATGTGTGCGATCATTGATGCGGAGCATGCTTTTGATAGTTCCTATGCACAAAAACTGGGAGTAGATGTTGACAACCTGCTGATCTCACAACCCGATTATGGAGAGCAGGCACTGGAAATTGCAGACCGACTGATTTTATCAGGAGCGCTCGATGTGGTAGTAATTGACTCCGTTGCGGCATTGGTTCCGAAGAGCGAGTTAGAGGGTGAAATGGGCGACAGCAAAATGGGACTCCATGCGCGACTCATGAGCCAGGCGCTGCGCAAGCTGACGGCCACCATCAACAAAACCAACACCGTTTGTATTTTCATCAACCAGCTGAGAGAAAAAATTGGCGTGATGTTCGGCAACCCCGAAACGACTACCGGAGGAAACGCACTGAAATTTTATGCGTCTGTTCGTCTTGACATTCGTCGCATGTCACAAATAAAAGATGGTGATGCGGCAGTAGGAAATCACGTAAAGGTCAAAGTAGTAAAAAACAAAGTGGCGCCCCCATTCCGTGCCGCAGAATTTGATATCATCTTCGGAGAGGGCATCAGCAAACTGGGTGAAATCATTGACATGGGCGTAGAGCTGGGCATAGTACAAAAAAGCGGTAGCTGGTTTAGTTATGATAGCAACAAGCTTGGCCAGGGACGAGATGCCGTGAAAAACTTGTTGCGTGACAATCCCGAGCTCGCAGCAGAAATTGAAGCAAAAATTCGTGCAAAAGTTGGTGAGCAAAAGCCGGCAGCTACTGAAGCATAGAGTACCTCGCGGCCACCGTTGAGTAAAAAACAAAAGGGGGCCCGCGAACAAAATAGTTTTTCGTTGGGTTAGTTAGTACAACCGCCTTGGTCATCCGGGGCGGTTTTTTATTTCAACAGCTCACGAAAAAAGAAGCCGCAAAAACGAAACTGCTTGATTCAAAAGAATAGCTATATTTATTCAAACCGGCAACTTGTTATACGGCATAATGAAATTCTGGGTGCGGCTGACCTTGTATTGGTTCATCCCGAAGATAATCGTTCGCAACACAGAACGACAAGCCATACCCGGCCCTGTGCTGCTGGTTGCTAATCACCCCAACTCTTTTCTCGACGCTTTACTAATAGCGGTTGCTTACAAAAGACCACTGCATTTTTTAGCACGTGGAGACGTCTTCAACCGACCCTGGCACAGAGCGCTGTTGCGACTCCTCAACATGTATCCTGTCTATCGCATTCGGGAAGGAAGACAGCATGTACACCTCAACCGAACAACTTTCCAGTTCTCCAATGAAGTATTGCAGCGAGGAGGGGCTCTTTTGATTTTTATAGAGGGCATCTGTCTGAACACCCACGAATTGCAGCCATTTAAAAAGGGTGCAGCAAGGATTGCTCTAGAAGCACGCCATCTGCCAGGCTTTCAAATAATTCCCGTGGGCGTTGCATACAGCGACTTCAACAGAATTGGAAAAGCCGCCACGGTTTGTTTTGGAACCCCCATTTCTCCGGCATCACCCTTTGTTCATCTACACGAACAAGCAAACATTAATAGCTTCAATGAAATGGTTTTTCCTCAACTGAAACAACTGATTCAACCACCGGAAGAACAGGTTTCTGATATTTCATCCGGCAAAATACAAGCTGCGCTTACCATAGCAAGGATACTTAACTACCCGCTGTATTATCCGGTGAGTCGAAAAATTGCAAGTCTTACGAACGGCACAGTATTTTATGATTCCATCTTGTTTGCTGCGCTGCTTTTTATTTATCCGCTCTATTGCCTTCTAATTGTTGGGGTGCTGAATTTTTTAGGCATAGGCCCACTAATAAGTTTCTTATTAATGCTGCTTTTCCCTTTGTCTGCCCTCTACTCGCTCTCGACCCGAATGCAATTGAATTGTAAGGAGCAAGCCGTATCTTCATAGCCGGTAAAAAATCCAGCACATGCAGGAAAAAAAATTATTGGGAAAGAGAAAAAGGATTGCGTTGGTTGCTCACGACCATAAAAAAATTGATTTGCTGGAATGGGCGGTACACAACAAAACTTCTCTAGCCAAGCACGAGCTTATAGCCACCGGCACAACCGGCAGATTATTAGAAGAAAAACTAGATCGCCCTGTAAAAAAATTATTGAGCGGCCCGCTGGGTGGTGACCAGCAAATTGGCGCCATGATAGCGAACGGCGAGATAGATATGGTATTCTTCTTCTGGGATCCCATGCAGGCGCAGCCACACGACAGCGACGTAAAAGCACTTCTTCGGCTATGTGTTGCCTGGAATCTGCCCATGGCTTGTGATCGGGCCACGGCAGACTTTATCATGACATCGCCATTTATGCACGAGGAATACGAGGCAGCCCTGCCCGATTATTCAGGTTATTTAAATAGATCGATTTCAGACCATGAATGAGTTGTTGTTGAGACCCTGGCAAATGTCTGACGCAGCTTCATTGGTTGAAATTGCGAATAACCCTGCTATTTTTCAACGTGTTCGGGATGCCTTCCCTTCTCCCTATACTCATTCCGATGCTGTAAACTGGATTTCCAGTGCGGCTAAGATAAAACCGCCGGAAAGTTTTGCAATTGAATACCAGGGACAGCTGGCAGGCACCATCGGTTATATTCCCGGAACGGATGTTTACATCAAAACCTGTGAGATAGGATATTTTATTGGTGAGCGCTTTTGGGGAAAAGGAATAGCCACCGAATCAATCCGCTTGCTGACGGAACATATTTGGTCGCTGCAAAAATATGTTCGCATTCACGCATTTGTTTTTAGCAATAACCCTGCATCAGAAAGGGTTTTACAGAAGAACGGATTTATTTTGGAATCTACCCGAACCAAAGCAGTTTATAAAAACCATGAGTTGCTCGATGATCACGTTTGGGTTAAACTGAATATACCATGAAGCAAACAATAATCTTCTTCCTCCTGTCCGCTGCGCTCCACTTCAGCGAGCCCATACAGGCTCAAACAACAAGTCCGTCTTCGAAAACAGACGACATGGCTGCTGCATCCAGAATTTTTGATTTGCAGTTTACGCAACAAGAGCTCGATAGTATGTATGACGGAGTGCAGGAGAACCTTGCAAACTATCGCCTCATGCACAAGCAAAAGCTGGCCAACAGTGTTCCAATGAGCATGTGGCAAAGTCCTTTGTTGCCCGGCATGACGGTTAATCAGGGGAAGGACAATATTCGCTGGAAGCTTCCTAAAACAACACTTCCGGAAAACAGAAACGAGTTAGCCTTTATGAGCATTGCAGAGCTGGCGTATCTGGTGAAGAACAAAAAAATATCTTCTGTTGATTTGACATCCTTCTTCATCAACAGGATCAAAAAATATGGCGACACCCTGCAGTGCGTGATTTCTATAACGGAAGAAATAGCGATGGCGCAAGCGAAAAACGCCGACGAAGAAATAGCTGCCGGAAAATACAGGGGGCCACTACATGGAATTCCTTACGGACTAAAAGACTTGTTTGCTGTTCGCGGAACCAAAACAACCTGGGGTGCAGCGCCATATAAAGAGCAAATAATTGATGAAGACGCCTATGTGTATCAGCGACTGCAAGAGGCCGGAGCCGTACTCGTTGCAAAATTTACTTTGGGCGCACTGGCAATGGGCGATTATTGGTATGGAGGCCGAACGCGCAATCCGTGGAATACCTCCACCGGATCATCGGGCTCCTCTGCGGGCTCGGCTTCAGCAACCGCTGCCGGACTGATTCCTTTTGCCATAGGTACCGAAACCTGGGGATCCATTATTTCTCCGGCCTCTACCTGCGGATTGAGCGGACTTCGACCAACATTTGGCAGCATCAGCAGAAGCGGGGGCATGACACTTAGCTGGAGTCTGGATAAAATCGGACCCATTTGCAGAAGCGCAGCAGACGCTGCGATGGTTTTTGCCTTTATTCATGGAACAGATGGAGCAGACGCCAGCGCTGTGAATGCGCGTTTCGATTATCAGCAGTCTGCAGATGCGCGCCAGTTAAGAATTGGCTATGCAAAAAATTATTTTGACCGCATAAAAGATACCAGCCGCAGTGAATGGAAAGTAGTGCGCTCTTTTCAGGATGCCGGCTATACATTGATTCCAATAGACTTTCCCGACAGTGCTGTTTATCCGTTTAATATCATGGATGTGGTGATCAGCGCAGAAGCTGCGGCTGCCTTCGATGAGTTCACCAGGAACAACATCGATGATGAAATGTCCCGACAAGGAAAATACGACTGGCCCAACTCGTTTCGTGTGTCTAGGTTGATGACAGCAGTAGAATACATCAATGCGAGCCGCCACCGTTATTTGTTGATGCAAAAAGTAAACGAAGCCATGAATTCGGTAGACGCACTGATATGCCCGACCCGAGGTAGCGGAAACCAGAGTGCCATAACGAATCTGACCGGCCACCCGGCAATTTGTGTTCCAACGGGATTCGACAATCGCCAGCGACTACCGACAAGCATAACATTTCTTGGCAGACTGTACGAAGAAGGCAAGCTGCTGGCTGTTGCAGAAGCATATCAGCAAATGACCGACTGGCATGTTCAACATCCAGAATGGTTAAAATAAAATCAGACGAATAAAATCAGCGTTATGAAAAGAATGATCTCTAGCCTGCTCCTGCTATTCATTTCTTCCGGACTCCTTCGTGCACAAGATCTTGCGTCTTTCGAAAAACAGGAGCTGATATCCGGTAAAGACACACTGCGTTACCGGATTCTATATCCGACAGAATATCGTCCCGAAAAAAAATATCCGTTGATTGTCTTCCTCCATGGATCCGGGGAGCGCGGCAGCGACAATGAGCTGCAACTCAAGCACGGGGGAAAGCTTTTTGCACGCGAGGATATCCGCAACAACCACCCGGCGATTGTCATTTTTCCGCAATGCCCCAAAGACAGCACGTGGTCGAGATTCAAGCGAGGTCAAAAAATGAATGAATGGATCTATGATGCCACGCTTACTGCTACAACACCTGCTTTGCTCGTAAAAAAAATAATGGATAGTCTTATTAATGCAGGTAAGGCAGACAAAAAAAGAATGTATATCGGCGGACTTTCGTTGGGTGGCATGGGAACCTATGATATGCTGGTTAGGTATCCCGGATATTTTGCAGCGGCCTTTCCCATCTGCGGCGCAACCGATGTAAACGCCTTTGTATCACAGGCGGGTCCGGTACCTATGTGGATATTCCACGGAGCAGAAGACGTAGTGGTGCCCCCTTCTTTCAACAGAGAGTTGTACAAGGGCCTCATGGAAAAAGGCGCGCGCCATGTAAAATATACCGAGTATCCGGGAGTCAATCACAATAGTTGGGACAATGCTTTTGCAGAAGCCGATCTGTTGCCCTGGATGATGTCGAAGAAAAAGAAAAAAAATCCTACTTGGTAATTTGATATGTCCCTTATTCGAAACACAATTGCTGTATTTTTTCTACTGTTGGCCGGATGTGCTGAAAAAACGCGCGACTCGGCCACGCCTCATGTACTGATTCAAACCGGTTTTGGTGAAATTGAGCTGGAGCTGTATGCAAAGCAAGCGCCGAAAACAGTAGAAGCGTTTCTTCGGTATGTAGATTCCGGATATTATAAAAACAGCCAATTCTATCGGGTGCTGACCATCGACAACCAACCCAGTAACGCACCCAAAACAGAACTGATACAAGGTGGAATCTGGAAAACCAACTATGCGCTAGCTTCTTCGCTACAGGGAATAGCACACGAAAGCACTGAGATGACCGGGATAGAACACAAAGACGGAACCATATCACTGGCAAGAGGCGCCCCGGGCACAGCTGCTTCAGAGTTTTTTATTTGCATCGGAAGACAAAAGGGGCTGGACGCCGGAGGAGAAAACATTGCCGACAAACAGGGCTTTGCTGCTTTTGGAAGGGTAGTAAAGGGAATGTCTGTAGTAAGAAAAATTTATCGCCAACGCGAATCCGAGCAATACTTTCGTCCACCGGTACCTATTTACAACATAGTTTTGCAATAGGTTCTGCCTTTCCGCCGAAGGCGGAGAATACCACCCAATTTTTTTCATGCCATTCACGCTTCACACAGCATATCAACCCGCAGGCGATCAGCCCGAAGCCATTCGGCAGCTGGTGGAAGGCGTAAACAACGGCGAACAGTACCAAACTCTCCTCGGGGTTACCGGCAGCGGAAAAACATTTACCATTGCCAATGTGATCATGGAAACACAGCGACCCACGCTGGTGCTTACACACAACAAAACGCTCGTAGCTCAGCTCTACGGAGAATTCAAACAGTTTTTCCCAGACAATGCTGTAGGTTATTTTGTCAGCTACTATGATTATTACCAGCCCGAGGCATATATGCCCGTAAGCGATGTGTACATTGAAAAAGATTTGAGTATCAACGAAGAGCTGGACAAACTCCGATTACAAGCAACTTCACAATTGTTAAGTGGCCGGAGAGATATCATTGTTGTTGCCAGCGTGAGCTGTATTTATGGTATGGGAAATCCAACGGAATATGCCAACGGCATCATCCGGCTGCAATGCGGACAAACAATTTCCCGCCAGGGATTTCTACATTCGTTGGTGAACTCTCTGTACAATCGCTCACAGGGCGACTTCACAAGGGGAACCTTTCGCGTGAAAGGCGATACTGTTGACATCAACCTGCCGTATGTAGATTTTGGTTATCGCATTACTTTTTTTGGCGACGAAATAGAAACCATCGAAAGCATCGATACCAACACGGGCAAGCGGATGGAAACGATGGAGCACGCTGCAATCTTTCCAGCCACTATTTATTTAGCACCAAAAGAGATGATTGTGCAGGTGATGCATGAAATACAAGACGAGATGATGGCACAGATTGAATATTTCTCTTCCCAGGGAAAGTTTGTTGAGGCACAGCGTCTGAAAGAAAGAGTAGAGTATGATTTGGAAATGATTCGGGAACTGGGCTATTGCAATGGCATAGAAAACTATTCCCGTTTTTTTGACAGGCGCAACCCGGGAACCAGACCGTTTTGTCTGCTCGATTATTTTCCCTCCGACTTTTTGTGTGTGATCGACGAAAGCCATCAGACCATTCCGCAAGTTGCCGGTATGTATGGTGGAGACAGAAGCAGAAAACTGGTATTAGTTGATTATGGATTTCGTCTTCCGAGTGCGCTCGATAACCGGCCGCTCAATTTCCAGGAATTTGAAATGATGACCGGCCAAACCATTTTTGTAAGCGCTACGCCGGGAGATCATGAATTACAAAAAACAGGTGGTGTTGTTGTTGAACAGATTGTTCGTCCGACCGGACTTCTCGACCCGCCCATTGAAGTGCGGCCCAGCATCAATCAGATAGATGATTTGCTGGAGGAAATTGATGTAACTGTAAAAAAGGGCTTTCGTGTTTTGGTGACAACGCTTACCAAGAGAATGGCAGAAGAAATGGATAAATATCTGGGCCGGATTAAAATTCGCTCCAAATATATTCACAGTGACGTGGACACGCTAGATAGAGTAGAAATTCTACAACAGCTTCGATTGGGTGAAATTGATGTATTGGTTGGCGTGAACTTGTTAAGAGAGGGACTTGACTTGCCGGAAGTCGCGCTGGTAGCGATTTTGGATGCTGACAAAGAAGGGTTCTTGCGCAATGAAAAATCATTGACGCAGACAGCCGGACGAGCAGCCAGGAATGAAGAAGGCCGTGTTATTTTTTATGCAGATAAAATAACAGAGAGCATGCAGCGCACGATTGATGAAACAACACGCAGGAGAGAAAAGCAAAAGGCATACAATCTTGAACATGGTATTATTCCGCGTACCGTGATGAAAAGTGTGGAACAGATACGTGCTCAGGGGTCTGTTTTAGATATCAAAGGATATGACCCCTCCCGTCCTTATGCGCTGCAGCAGGATGAACAATTAATAAATATTGCTGCGGAAGAGCAGGTAAGCTACAGCACGATTCCGCAAATAGAAAAGGCCATTGCCCAAACCAAGAAACAAATGGAGAAGGCTGCTAGAGACATGGATTTTATTGAAGCAGCCCGCTTGCGCGATGAAATGTTCCGCTTGCAAAAGGAACGGGAAAACATGTTGGGTTAACCGGCCACCTACAACCAATCATTGAATTTTTTCTATGGCTGTTTTCAGCTGGCCCCACTTGATTTGCAATGTTCCCAATGCCTGCAAGGTTTCTTGCATTGCCTCTATTGATTGACGAGTAGGCAAGCGATCAGACTCCTGCCAAATACCACCCAGAGTCGCCAGCCTCCCTTCCAATGTGGCAAATCCTGGTTGTCCGGTAGACGGACCTCGCCCTCTTCTTCCACCACCTATTCCTTCGACCTCTGCGACCTGCTGTTCCAATAGCGAAATTTTATCTTTATCGGGCCGATCGGCAGCCAGCCATTCTTTGATTTGTTTTTTGACAACACTGATTTCCTGCAGACCCTGCAAGGCTGTTTGTCTTGCCTGGTAACAAGTGAGTGAGACGTTGTGCAACTGTACCAATTGTTCCTGAGTAACTTTAACTCGAGGATCCATTTTAATGACCAGGGGCTGAGAATATGCCTTACCATTTACTATCAGCGTTACGGAATAATTGCCCGGCAATACCCAGGGCGATGCGCTTTCAGGAGCTGTGTTTTTGTAAACGGCAGCAATGGGAAAAGACACAGATGTTTCTAATGGGGCATAGCGAAGATCCCATACAAAACGATGAGCGCCTTTGGCTGTTGATAGCTTTTCCTGCGGCCGAATCCAATAGAGCGGAATATTCAAATCAGCAGGCAACGAATAACCGGCATCATTGCTGCTAAAACGGCGAATAATTTTTCCGGCAGCATCGGCAATTTCAAGTACAACCTCTCCTTGAGCAGGCTCTTGTAAATAGTAATGAATGGCAGCGCCATCGGGAGGGTTTTCTCCTGCGGGTTCTTCCTGCGGGAATGGCGTATCTGTATACATATTCCATCTTACCCGCCAGGTGGTTGCCGGCTGATAGAGAATAGCAGCAGAGCGCGCAGCAGTTTCGGTAAGCTGTCTTAATGGGTTGATGCCATCCATGATCCAGAAACTTCTTCCGTGGGTACCTACCACGAGATCGTCGTCTTTGATGACCAGATCTCTGATGGAAGTAGCCGGCATATTCAGCCGAAGTGATTGCCAGTGTTCTCCATCATCGAATGAAACATAAACTGCATTTTCAGATCCTGCGAAAAGCAGCCCCTTTCTTACAGGATCTTCTCTTACAACATTGATCGGCTCGTTGTCGGGAAGCCCGCGCGTAATTAGTTGCCAGGATTTTCCGCCATCGGCTGTTTTATATATATATGGTTTCATATCGCTGCATCGGATTCTGTTGACTGCAGCATAGGCGCCTTGTGGATTGAAGTGACTTGCTTCCATGAGCGATATTTTGCTCCAGGAAGTAATTTCTTTTGGGGTAACATTTTTCCAGGACTTCCCTCCATCATTGGTTACCTGAATGTATCCATCATCTGTTCCTGCCCAAATGGTATTCATGCTTTTGAAAGAAGGTGCTACGGTGTAGATTACCCCCCTTCTCGGCATTTTTTTCATTTCTTCTGATGCATAAATGCCAACACTTGCGGGGATGTCCCAACTTTCTCTGGTAAGGTCCGGACTTATAATATCCCAGCTATTTCCTTCAGTGGTGGTTTTGAACAGTACGTTTCCTGCAAAGTAGAGTGTTTTAGGATCGATGGGAGAAAAAAGAACGGGGGCGGTTCGAAGAAAGCGATACTTCCCCGAGCGAACCGCTTCAGGTGCGATGTTTTGTACTTGTCCGGTTCTTTTATCAAACCGGGTGATCTTGCCGCCATAAATAATATTGGGGTTCAGCGGGTCGGCGGCCACATAACCATATTCTTCTACACCAACGGGATGAAATTCTCTGGCAGTGATTTGACCGTCATTGCCTCGAGAAGCTACGCAAGCGGAGCCGCTCTCTTGTTGTCCGCCATAAACATTGTAAGGAAAATCGTTGTCGGTGCTGACATGATAAAATTGAGCAGTCGGTTGGTTGTACCAGGAGGAAAAAGTTTCCCCACCGTTCACAGTGATAATCGCTCCCTGATCAACAGCGAACAACATGATTTTTGGGTTGGTGGGATGAATCCAGATTCTGTGGTAATCATCGCCACCGGGAGCACCTCTAAAAGCGGTCCAGTTTTTTCCACCATCAACAGATTTCCAGGTAACTACATTGGCGGTATAAACAATGTCTTCGTTGGTAGGATCTGCTTTTACTTCCGCGAAGTCGCTTCCCCTGCCCCATAGCCTTGCGTCTTTGTTGATGTTGGTCCAGCTTTCACCTGCATCATCGCTGCGATAGATGCCACCATATTCTCCGGCATCAACAGTTGCATAGAGTCGTTTGCTGTTAGAGGGGGCAATGCAAAATCCAATTCTGCCCAATCCTTGTGCTGTGGTTGGCAATCCTTTGGTTAGCTTCTTCCATGTTTTACCGCCGTCTGTTGATTTGAAAAGTCCGCTTTCAGGCCCATTCCAGGCACCATTCTCCCAGGGCCCCTGCCTGCCTGCCCAGAGATCAGCATATAATATGTTTGGATCATTGGGGTCGAAGCTAACTTGTGTGGCACCCGTGTTCTCATCGATATAGAGTACCCGCTCCCAATTATTACCGCCATCGAGCGAACGATAAACACCTCTTTCTGTATTGGGACCGTAGGGATGGCCCAACACGGCAACAAAAATTCTGTTATCGTTGGTAGGGTCGATGATGACATTCCCAATCTGTTGTCCATTACTAAGTCCCAGGTGTTTCCATGTTTTGCCGCCGTCCATTGATTTATAGACGCCATTGCCAATCGAAAGATCGGGTCTTTGCAATCCTTCGCCGCAAGCAACCACTACCATGTTGGGGTTAGAAGCAGATACGGTAACATCACCAACAGAGCCGGTGCTTTCCTTGTCGAAAACGGGTTTCCAGGTTCTTCCATAGTCGGTTGTTTTCCAAACGCCACCGTTGTTCACACCGATATAAAAAACACCGGGCTGTGCGGGAACGCCTACGGCACCTACTGTTCTTCCGCCCCGAAAGGGGCCAATCATGCGCCAGCGTAAACTATTGAAAAGCTGGGGTGAAAAAGATTGGGCAAACACCAGCACACAAAGCAACAGGCCGGCAGCAGACAGCAAAAGTTTTTTCATAACAAACAAACGTTGGTAGGTGAACAATTATAATTTTTCGTAGAGCGCTCGGAGTTTGTCGCGGGTCATTATTTTCTCCCAATCAGTACCAAGGGCGTTTTCCCAGAGCGGCTTCATTCCGAGTGAGACATCAATCATCTTATTGAAGTCTGCGTCATTTAATCCTTTACAAATGCCCTGTGGTATTTCGATGTTGTTCTTTTCAACCATGTGTTTGAATTCATTCACACCGTCGGGATAATATTCCTCCAGGTGATTCATCACGATGCAGTTGCCGATACCGTGTTTGGTGCCCAGCAGGTAGCTAAGTCCGTAGCTTACCGCATGTGCCACTCCCACTTGCGAGTAGGCAATGCTCATACCACCGGCGTAGGAGGCCATCATGAGTTGGTCATCACAGGCATCGGTCCATTCGTTGCTGTGTACAAAAACTTGTCGGCAAAGCTCCAGCGCTTTCTCTCCGTAGCTCTTGCTGAACTCGTTGAGATAGGTGCCCTCCAGGCTTTCGATGCAGTGAATGTAACAATCCATACCAGTATAAAATCGCTGATTCACCGGAGCGTTTTTTGTGAGCTCCGGGTCTAATACAATTTGGTCGAAGGGGGTGAAGTCACTGTTCATGCCGAGTTTGCGGGTGGGGCCGGTGAGAACGGTGGTGCGACTCACTTCTGCACCTGTTCCGCTCAGCGTGGGGATACCTACTTTATATACTCCGGGAAGTTTTACCAGGTCCCAACCCTGGTAGTCTGCTGAGCTGCCGGGGTTGTTCATCATCAGAGAAACAGCTTTTGCCAGGTCGAGGGTAGAGCCGCCGCCGATGCCGATGATGCCGCTCACGGTGCCATACTTTTCTTTCAATTGTTGTGCCAGCGCATCTACCTGTGTTGTTTTTGGCTCGTAGGTAACGTCTGCGAAGATTAGCTCGTCATTGTCTCTGAGTGGAATTCTATTGCAGAGGGCGTGCCCCTGAAAAAAGTGGTCAACCAAAAAAATCATGGGAGCACCTTGTTTTCTTTGGGGGGCAAGAATGCTGTCGAGTTGATTCAGGCTACCGCGACCATAGACAACGTAGCCAACCATTTTAAAATTCCTGAAAGTAGGAGGCATATACAGAAAGATTGATTTTCAAAGATACTATAATCCTTGTGCAGCATCTAAGACTCCTTTGACAGTAGCTTCTTTTCCAGTTCTTCCAATGAGATGCCTTTTGTTTCCGGAACACGCATGAGCACCCAGATTAGTTGCAACACCATCATGCCGGCGAAGAAGGCAAAGATGGGCCAGGGGTTTTCTTTGAAGATGCCATTTTCTTTGTCCAGGAACACCGGTGTTACAAGTGTGATGAGGGCGGCAAACACCCAATGAATGCTGGCACCAAATGATTGGCCGGCACTGCGGATACGGGTAGGAAAGATTTCGGAAATAAACACCCAGATCACAGCGCCTTGTCCTATAGCATGTGCCGCAATGAAAAGAAGGAGGAAAGACATCAGGAAGACGGGTCCGGTGTGTGCATAGAACGCATAAGCAACCAGGGATAGGCTTATGATATAACCAATGGAGCCTATCAACAACAAGGTTTTTCTTCCCAAGCGGTCGATCAGGTAGAGTCCCACAAAAGTGAATACCAGGTTGGTGCTGCCTATGGCGATAGAGTTGAACAAAGAGTCGCGTGTTGCGAGGCCTGCCTGCTCCAGAATCTCCGGTGCGTAATACAAGATAAAATTAATACCGGAGAGCTGATTGAAAAATGCAATCATGAACGCCAATGCAACAAGGCGCCGATGTTTTTTATTCAGCAAGCCAACTGAAGATTGCTGGCTTTCGTCGTTTGAGCTACCTGAGAGAATTTCTTCTACCGCCTCATCCACGTTTTCCACTCCTGCGCTCAGCAGAATTTCTTTTGCTTTGGCAAGATTATTTTGTTTGGTTATAAGCCAGCGGGGACTTTCAGCGATACTGAAAACAAGCAGTGTATAAAGGATGGAAGGAATTGCCAACACGCCCAGCATCCAACGCCAATCGTTGTCTCCTCCGAAACCCGCTAGCGCGTAGTTGCTGACAAATGCAACGAGGATACCGAATACAATATTGAACTGATACAGCGCCACGAGTCGTCCACGGGTTGTGGGCGTTGCGATTTCAGAAATATAAATAGGTGCTACAACAGAAGAAATACCGATACCAACGCCGCCGATAAAGCGGAAGAAGGAAAACAAGTAGGGGTCATTGGCAAGGGCTGTACCAAAAGCAGAGACAGTGAAAAGGATGCCCACCCAGAGCAACACTTTTTTTCTTCCCCAGATTTGGGTGGGGATGCCTCCGAACAGCGCCCCTAAGACAGTGCCCCAGAGCGCCATGGACATGATAAAAAATCCGTGAAAGATGGGAGAAGTATGCCAGAGCTCTTTGATAGGCTGATTGGCACCGGAGATAACAACGGTGTCAAATCCGAAAATGAAGCCGGCCAGAGAAACGACGATGGACCAGCGAACCAACAGACTATTTTTCATAAGCAAAAAATCAACAAGGAAGATAATGAAAAAACCCAATTGATGTCTTGGCTGACCTTTTCAAACACAAGGGTCATCTATCGAGACATCTATCGCGACAACAGACAGAATGCACGATGAAAAAAACAGTGTAATGGGGAGATTGATTAACTCAGCAATTCAGCAGCTTTAGCAAGGTCTTCCGGGGTGTCGATTTCCACGCCCATGTAATCGGTGACAACCATTTTAATGCGGACACCATTTTCCAGGTAGCGAAGACATTCAATTTTTTCTGCCGACTCGAGTGGTGTCATCGGCCATTGTGTAAAATCGAGCAGTGCTTGCCTTCGAAAAGCATACACCCCGATGTGTTCATAGTAAATAGGTGCGGGGTCAACAGAGCGGGGAAAGGGAATAACGCTTCTGGAAAAAAGAAGCGCATGGAAGTTTTTGTCAACTGCGACTTTTACAAAATTGGGGTCTTTGATTTGTTCCGGATTTGTCATCACTTGCATGAGAGAAGCCACAAGAACGGTTTCGCCATTGTCGCCCTCAAAAACAGACAACAATTTTTGCAGGGGTTCTTTTTTCACAAAAGGCTCGTCTCCTTGAACGTTCACAACGATTTCTGCCTGCAGGTTTTCGATGGCTTCTGCAATTCGGTCGCTGCCACTTTCGTGATTGCGCTGGCTCATGATGGCCTTTCCGCCATTGGTCGTTATTTCTTCGAAGATGATATCACTATCGGTTACTACGTAAACCGCATCAAACAATCCTGTGGCAACAGTATTGTCATAGGTATGACGAATGACCGTTTTGTTGCCAAGTGGTTGCATGAGTTTTGCCGGGAAACGGGTAGCGGCATAACGGGCCGGTATCATCGCAATTTTATTCATTGCAACAGAAAGGGATCAGCGATCCGTTTTGATGGTTTTATTAAAGGGTATCCCCAACTGAAATCCCATGTTTTCATCTGTTGTATCATCCAACACATCGAGTCCGTATTTCAATTGGTCAACAGGGGTATAGTGGTAGGTGCCGAAAAGCCGATCCCATACAGAAAAAATATTTCCATAATTGGTATCAGTCTCCGGTCGCATATAGTGGTGGTGTACTTTGTGCATGTTGGGAGACACCAGCACCCAGCTGATGACCTGATCTAGCTTTTCGGGCAGGCGGATATTGGCGTGGTTAAACTGTGTAAGCACAACGCTGCAGCTTTGATAAATCATGACCAGCCAGACAGGTGTTCCAAGCAACATGACACCTGCGAGGGTGAAGATGAAGCGAAAAAAACTTTCTCCCGGGTGGTGGCGATTGGCGGTGGTAGTATCTACATGTGTGTCGGCATGATGTACCATGTGGAATTTCCACATCCACTTCACCTTGTGCTCAACATAGTGCACCAACCATGCCCCAACCAGGTCTAATAACAACAGGCCTGCAAGGAGAAAAAGCCAGTTGGGGAGCGGAAAAATATAAAGCAACCCGAATTTATTTTGAACAACATAGTCACCTGCTTTGACAAGCAAAAAGGCGAGAGCAAAGTTTACGACAATGGTGGTGGCTGTAAAGAAGAGGTTGACGCCCGCGTGTTTCCATTTGTGGTAGGAAAACCGGAACAAAGGAATTGCCGATTCAGCCAGCCAAAAGAAAGATATACCACCTGCTAAAATCAATGCACGATGCAGGCTGGGGATGGTAGAAAAATACTGAATGATGGACTCGATCATGGTAAATCAATGAATGCACAAGTTACGAACAAAGCCAGTCGTGGCCGAACTTGTTTCATTTTTCCCCAACCATATCGCCTATCCGGCAAACAGTGAAGCCGCTTGCCGGGTAACCCTACAATAAGAATTAGTTGTTCAGCATCAGCGGCATGACCAGCATCAGCAGGTCCTCCCCTTCGGCTTGTTCAGAAGGCTTTATTAACCCGGCCTTTGAAGGGGTTGAAAGCTCGAGACGAACGTCATCTGTTTCCGCAGCGCTCAGCATTTCAATCATAAACTTCGCATTAAAGGCAATTTGAATGTCTTCACCATCATATTGACAGCTCATGCGCTCATTACCTTCGAAGCTGAAGTCAACATCCTGTGCTGCCATTTGAAGTTCGCTGCCGGAAATACTCAGAGCAACTTGGTTGGTACTTTTGTTGCTGAATACATTCACCCTGCGCAAGGCATTTTGAAAAGAGTTTTTGTTGACAATAAGACTATAGGGATTGTTCGCCGGGATTACCACTTTATAGTCAGGGAAACGTGCATCAATCAGACGGCAAATCATTTGTGTATCTCCATGGGTCACAAAGAAATGATTGCTGTTATAGCTGATGTTGATGGGATCGTCGGTTGCGGGCAATGCGCCTTTCAACAGGTTCAACGGCTTCTTGGGTACAATGAAGGAGTCCGTTTTTCCTGCGCTGAAATCTGTTCTTTTGTATCGAACGAGGCGGTGGGCATCTGTAGCAACAAACTGAATTCCCTTAGGTGACAATTCAAAGAAAACCCCTGTCATAGCAGGGCGCAGATCGTCGCTGCTGACTGCAAACAAAGTTTTGTTGATGGCGGTCAGCAATGCGTTGCTGGTCATTTCGAAGCTGGTAGTATCGTCTGCCGTAGGTTCTTTTGGAAAGTTGTCCGGATTTTCTCCCATCACTTTATACTTACCATTATCGCTCGTGATTTCTACCGCGAAATTTTTATCGATATTGAAAGTGAGCGGCTGGTCGCCGATGTTTTTTAAAGAATCGAGCAGGATACGGGCAGGAATACACACCTTTCCATTGGTTTTGCTTTTAACTTCCATGCGAATGTGCATAACGGTTTCCAGATCGGTCGCTATCACGGTAAGTTTTTCATCCTGAATCTCAAAAAGAAAGTCCTCCAGAATCGGCAAAACAGTATTGGTATTGATTACTCCACTGATTTGTTGCAGGTGTTTCAGCAGAGCAGAAGAGTTGACAATAAATTTCATTCTAAGTGTTTTAGGTTGGCAACAAACCTACTGCAATTTGTTTAATTTTTAATAGCGTTTTATTCCCAAAATAGCAGGTGTGAAAAACAAGAACCCGGAATTGACGGGAGGGATATTTTTATTGCCTTAGATTTAGCACCAAGCGATGAGAATAGCAGTAACTTGCCCTCAAAGAAATGGGATGCAGTCAGCAGAAGCAGAGCCACTTTTTCCCTGGTTAACACGTTTTTGTGCCTATCGGGAGCGATGTATTAGTGAGGTTCGGTTGAAACTTAGAACCAAGGGGTTTGTGGGGGAGTCTGCCAATGAATTCATTGCTCGGCTGCAAGAGCAGGATTTTCTCAACGAGGAGCGGTATGCGCGTATGTTTGCCGGCGGACATTTTCGACAAAAGCAGTGGGGCCGTAAGAAAATTGAGGCTGCCCTGAGGGCAAAAGGAGTACCACAGCCGTTGATCATGAGAGCTCTGGGGGAGCTATCCGCTGCTGAATATACAAGCACGTTATTGCGACTTGCAGGGAAGTCCTGGCGACAGCAGGCCAGCCACCCGGAACCAAAACGTTGGGCCAGGGTTCGGGCTTCGCTCTTGCGGAAAGGATATGAGTCAGCCTTGATTTCCGGCATCCAGCAGCAAATAGTGCCAGGTCAAAAAAAGAAGTAACCCTAGCATAAATATCAGTAATATTAAACAATTAAAACAAGCACATGGGCCGCTTACACTGTACACTGATTCAGGCTGATCTTCATTGGGAGGACAAAGAAAAAAACCTTCTGCAGCTCGAGCAAATGCTTAACAACAAGGGCCCACAAGAGCTGGTGATTCTCCCGGAGATGTTCAATACGGGCTTTAGCATGCGACCAGAAGTGTTGGCAGAGACGATGGAAGGCGAAACAGTACAGTGGATGCGGCGCATGGCTTCCCGACATCGCATCATTCTGGCGGGAAGTTTGATCATCCAAGAGAACAATCAATATTTTAACCGACTTATCTGGATGCAGCCCGATGGAGCAATGGCAACCTATGACAAGCGCCATCGGTTTGCTTTGGCCGGAGAAGACCAGCACTTTGCCGCCGGTGAACATCGCCTGGTCACGCAGGCCAACGGCTGGCGGATCCTTTGGCAGATTTGTTATGACCTTCGCTTTCCTGTTTGGTCAAGACAACAAACGCTCAATCGTCCTGAATATGACTTACTGGTCTATGTTGCCAACTGGCCCGACAAGCGAGCACATGCCTGGAGGTCTTTGCTGATTGCCAGGGCCATAGAAAATCAGTGCTATGTAATAGGAGTTAATCGGGTGGGCACAGATGGCAATGGATTAGAGCATTTAGGAGACAGCATGGTGATAGACCCGATGGGGCAGGTACTGGTTCAATTAACGGGCAAACCCGGAACAGAAACAGTGGTGTTGGACAAGAACGTGTTGGAAGAAATCAGAAGCCGGCTTCCTTTTTGGAAAGACGCCGATGCGTTCTCAATCATTCAATCAATAGATCGGGATGAACAATAACGACAGGAAAACGCTGAGTGCCCGTCGGCTGTTTACGGGGAATGACTGGCGGACAAATGTAGTGCTGGAAGTTGTAAATGGACAACTTGAGTCTTTTCATTGTGATCAGCCCGGGCCCCATGAATTTGATTTGATTGCTCCCTCTTTCATCGACTTACAATTATATGGCGCAGAAGGTCGCCTGTTGTCGGTTTTTCCCGATGCAGCAACGATACACGCCATGAAGAGGTTTTGTGAAGCAGGCGGTGCGACTCATTTTCAGCCAACTGTAGCAACGAATAGTCCGGAGGTCATGAGTGCTTGTATAAACGCTGTTCGTTCTTATTGGCAGGAGGGCGGGGAGGGCTGCATTGGTTTGCATCTCGAAGGTCCCTGGATACATCCGCAAAAAAAAGGAGCTCATCTGGAAGCATTTATACAAAGAGGAACTCTTGTTGCAGCAGCTGATTTGTTGAAGGAAGGCGGGGATGTGATTTCTATGATAACACTTGCTCCTGAATGTTGCGATGAGGGTGTGATTGATCTGCTGCGTGCGGCCGGCATAATTGTTTCAGCCGGTCATAGCAATGCAAGTTATGAAGATGCCACCAACGCCTTTAACACGGGGGTAAGCACTGCCACACATTTGTACAATGCCATGAGTTCATTGCAGCATCGCTCACCCGGCATGGTGGGTGCTATTATGGACCATGCCTCAGTTTGTTGCAGCATCATTCCGGATGGCCATCACGTTGATGCGGCAGCCATTCGCATTGCACAAAAGGTGATGGGCGAAAGACTGTTCATGATTACAGATGCGGTTACTGATACGGATACCGGCCCATATCAACACCAAAAATCAGGCGATAAATATGTATCTGCAGGAACGTTGAGCGGCTCCAAGATCAATATGGTGGAGGGGGTTCGGTATTTGGTTAACCAGGCAGGGATCGGGGTTGAGGATGCCCTGCGCATGGCATCTCTTTATCCGGCAAGAATAATGAACAGAAAAAATCTTTCAGGAACCATAGAAGCCGGCCAGCCATTTCAGGCAGTTGGTTTAGATGATCAACTTTTTGTGAAAAGAGTTTACCGCGGTAGCTGAGTTCAGCACAGTACTATTTCTTTTCTTCCGCTATCAACGCTTTGATTTTTTCCATTTTGGGATCGATGCCTCTTCGGATGGCTTCAGAAGAGGGAGGCACAGCAATATCGGGCAGTATGCCGCCGCCCTTGGGTCGGCTACTACCGGCCACCACCCGGAACAACGGAAGGCTTACCCTGATTTTAGAATGAGGTAGGGTAAGTCCGGGAATAAACATGGCAGAATTACCGTAATAACCACCCCCGGTTACTTCTCCCACGAGGCGAATGTTTTTTTGCCCCCTTAGTTCGCCCAACAAAAGGGTAGCAGCAGAAAAACTAAATCCACCCTGAATCAGAAAAACATTCCCATCGAAATGATTGCGCTTTTTCGGCTCCCAGATTTTTTTTTCAAACTGGGAAAAATGAAACCTTCCATCCGATTGACGTCTGCCACTGAAGAATAGACCCATTTGATACAACCAGGCCTGTTGAATGTGCTTCTTATATTGTAAACGACCTGAACTCCGAACAACAGTATCGGCCACCCGAAAGCTATGATCGCTCAGGTAGCGGGTCAACAAAGTGCTGTTGCTAACTTTTCCTCCACCATTGCTGCGCAGATCAATGACCAGATTCGAGATGCCAGACTTCCTGATTTTTCGAAAACTGCTTCTGATAAAAGATGCGGTACCTCTTCCGGAAAAACTTCCCAATAACATGTAAGCGGTTTTTGATGCTGAATCTACATTCAATCTTCTTGTTTCCGCTAACTGCAACTTCTTACTTTCCCGCCTGGTCAGACGAGGTATCGAGTCGGTTGAAACTTTTTCTGCCCGTGGTTTTTTTGACAGGGGAAAAATATTTTTAATGAGGGTATCTGCTTGTTGTCCTGCCGAATTAATGAAAGCAATCCGATAAACGGAATCGAGTCCGAGAATATTTTTATAGTAAGCTCCGAAATTATTGCTGACCAGCTGGTTGGAAAACTGTCTACCATAGCCATCAACGCTGATGTGTCGCGAGAATGTGTCAACGAAGAAGCGGGCATCACGGCCATTGATGGAAAGCAGCCGGGTTCCCCGCGAGAGCAGGGTATCTTTCCCTACAAGAGAGCTGAGAACGACCATACTGTCTTCCCAAAGTTTTATGCTGAGGGGAAACAAGGGAAAGCGGTAGCGGGCGACATTTTTTGAATAGCTGCGGGAACTGCGAACAACAGTATGCCCGCAGCGGATTTCGCTAATGAAGGCAGACACCCTGTTTTTGAATTCTACCTCATTCATTGAATCGTTGATACTAGTTAGAGTGGCAGAAAAAATGCTGTCGAGCTTTTCGCGCGAGGTGTACCAATCAAGAGAGGGGTGGTTGGCTTCCAGTATGTTTTTCAACAGGAAAAGATCGGAGCGAAGTTCATCCTGAGAAAACTTTTTCAGCTCGCCTCCTGCGACTGTTGTTTGTTGTGCAAGGCAATTGAGTGAGGAAAAAGTAATGAGGAAGATCAGAATACGGCCGAACATGGCTATGGATTTTGGAAGGCATTCCAGCCCTGTGCTGAAAGAGGGAAAGAATTACCGCCACGACTCATGAATAGACACTTCTCTTCGGGATCGGTCATGTAGCCAATTACACTGATCTCTTCATTCAGCACAATTTTGTCATAATCTTCCTGTCGGATGGTAAAAATCAATTCGTAGTCTTCTCCCCCATTCAGCGCACAGATGGTTGGGTCAAGACCGAATTTAAATGCTGCCTTCCGGCTGTCTTCGGCAATTGGCAGCTTGTCTTCAAAGATGCGACAACCTGTTTCGCTTTGTTTACAGAGATGGAGAACCTCGCTGCTGATTCCGTCGCTGACATCCATCATTGCTGTGGGAACGATTCCCGAAGTGGCAAGAAATTCAATGATGTCTTTTCTTGCTTCCGGCTTAAGCAATCTGCTGACAATGTATTTTTCATCTTCCAGATCCGGCTGAATGTTGCTGTTTTCCAAATAGATTTTTTTCTCTCTTTCCATCAGCGTTAGCCCTAAAAAAGCACCTCCACAATCACCGCTGATGCAGATCAGGTCTCCCTTGCGGGCGGTACTTCTTTTTACGAATTGATCCGGTGCGACCTCACCGATGGCGGTGATGGAAATGATCAACCCCTTTCCGGAGGAAGAGGTATCTCCACCAACCACATCCACCTGCATTTTATTGCAAGCAAGGTAAATGCCATCATATAGTTCGCTCAAAGCTTCAACGCTGAACCGGTTGCTGGCGGCGATGCTCACGGTTATTTGTGTTGGTGTACCGTTCATGGCATATATGTCGCTTAGGTTCACCATTACTGATTTGTATCCGAGGTGTTTCAGCGGCGTATAAGTCAGGTCGAAATGAATGCCCTCAATTAAAAGATCTGTACTCACGAGGGTCTGTTTGCCAAAATGATCAATAACGGCAGCGTCATCACCAACGCCCAAAATGGTAGACGCGTTGTGTATTTCTATGTTTTTGGTGAGGTGGTCAATAAGTCCGAACTCACCTAGACTGCTCACTTCTGTTCTTGTACTCATACTATTGTTGGTGGGATTGCAAATTGTAAACTTCTCCGCCGTTGATGATATTCAGCAGGTCATGGTGTATGTGTCCATTTGTGGCAACCAGATGTGGTTGATAGGGAGAATAGGCATTCCCCTGAAAATCGGTTACCCTGCCACCGGCTTCTTCTACCATGAGCCAGCCCGCTGCACTGTCCCATGCCTGCAGCTTGTGTTCATAGAATCCGTCGAATCTGCCGGCAGCTACCCAGCACAAATCAATGGCAGCGCTGCCGAGTCGGCGAACGGGAATTCCTTTGCGGATGAGTTTTTCAAAGACGGTCAGTGGACCGTTGGGAGCATCTAAATAAGTGTAGGGAAATCCCGTAACCAAACAACTGGCACCCACGTTTTGCTGGGAGCTCACTTGCAGTTTTTTATCATTCAGCGTTGCCCCCCAGCCCTTCTGTGCAAAGAAAAGCTCTTGCAAAAACGGGTTCAGCACTGCGCCCATGATAACTTTTCCTTCCTGTTCCAAAGCGATGCTCACACAGCAGAGTGGAATGCCATGAGCGAAATTGACTGTTCCATCGATGGGGTCAATGATCCATTTGTAACTGGCGTCTTGAATAATTTCCCCGGCCTCTTCACTCAACAAAGCATGCTGCGGGAAATCAGATTGAATAACGTTAAAAATGGCTTTTTCGGCGGCATGATCTGCTTCTGTTACCAGGTTGTTGATGCCTTCCTTGTTGCTGATGCTGAACTGGCCATTGAAATAGCGCACCATTTCTTTGGCGCCTTCATTTGCGGCCCTGAGCAGGGTTTCTTTGAACATACAACAAAAGTAAGGCAGCCGCGCACCTTATGGAAATAAAATAAGCGCAATCGGCAGCGCTTTAACAGGTTTTTTAATGGATTGCATTACTTTCAGCCAACATCGTATTATCTTGTCACCCGATGCAATTGTCGGTTGTCATTGTACACTATAAAGTGCCCGCTCATTTAGAGCAATGCCTCTGCTCGCTGAAGCGCGCAATCGCGGGGTTGTCTGCAGAGGTAATTGTAGTAGACAATGATCCGGAGTTATCAGGTCAGCCCGAACTGCCCAACCGATTTCCTGATGTGCGGTGGATTGTCGCAGGGAAAAACCTGGGGTTCGCAGCCGGGTGTAATATGGGTTGGCGATTAGCAAAGGGAGAAAACATTTTATTCCTCAATCCGGATACATTGGTGACACCTTCTGCAATCGCCCAATGTTTCTCTGCACTTGACCGGGCTGATGCGATCGGTTGCAGACTAATCAATGGCCGCGGAGTTTTCTTACCGGAAAGCAAACGCGACATCCCTCATTTGCAATCTGCGGCGTTCAAGATCACGGGACTTGCCGCATTGTTTCCTTCCTCCCCCCTATTCAATCAATATGCAATGGGAGAGATGGATGAAAAGTCTTCAGGCGAAGTGAATGTTCTAACCGGCGCATTCATGTTGGTGCGGAGACAGGTGCTTGAAAAACTGGGCGGGTTCGACGAGTCCTTTTTTTTATATGGTGAGGACATAGATTTTTGCAAAAGGATGAAAGAGGCCGGCTTTGTGATTCGATATGAAGGGGAAAAAGCGGTGATTCATTGCAAGGGAGCGAGTTCCTCGGATAAAGGGAGCGCCTATTTTCATCATTTCTACCGCGCAATGTCTGTTTATGTAGGCAAGTATTATTCTTTTCCAGCGGCCCAGCTGTTACAAATGATTGTTTTTGGGGTGCAGTGGTTTCACCGGCTGTTACATTCCACAAAAAAATGGCTCTTTCCACAGGAGATGATTGATTACCAAAAGGCGAACTGGGTTCTTATTGGAGAAAAAAATGAAGCAGAATCATTGGCCGAAAAATTCAGAAACAAGTGGGGACATGGACTTCGGTTGACGATAATTGATCCCGGCACAACTGACCCAAAGAACAGGATACCAGAGAACGCAGTGGTTGTTTATTGTATTGGACAATTTTCAATTGAATTAGCCATAGATCAAGTGGAGCAAATGAAAGGAGCCCGGGTATCGCTGTATTGGCATGTTAACAGTTGCTCAATAGCAGGTTCCGGCCACTCCTACCTCTTTTCCTGCTGATCATCCTTTGGAGAAAGAGCAAGTGAATTCAATTCTGTAGCTTCGCACAAAGGTTTTGCATGCCCCTGATTAATTTACAGCTTCCGAATAACTTGTTGAAAGCGCTTCGGTTACCGCTGAATAGTCCGAGAAGCCAGCAGCTACGGGTACTTAAAAAATTACTTAAAAAAGCAAGATTTACAGAATTCGGTCAGCACCATCGTTTTGACGAAATACTGTACAGCAAGCACGTTGGAAAAAAGTTTCAGGAGTTGGTGCCAATATCGAATTACAATAGCATGTATACCAACTGGTGGCACAAATCAATGGAGGGCTATCCGGATGTATGCTGGCCCGGAAAGATCAGGTATTATGCGTTGAGTAGTGGTACCAGCGAGTCGGCAAGTAAGTACATACCTATTACCCAAGAGCTGCTCAAGGGGAATAAAATCGTAATGATCAAGCAGCTCCTGAGCTTGCGCACCTATGATAACCTACCATTGGCTACCATAGGAAAGGGCTGGCTGGCATTGGGGGGTAGTACCGATCTACAGAAAGGGGCCGGCTACCTGGCCGGAGACCTGAGTGGCATCACTGTAAAAAAATCGCCTTTTTGGTTCCAGCCTTTTTACAAGCCCGGAAAAAAAATAGCCAAAGAGCGTGACTGGAACAAGAAACTGGAAGAGATCGTGGAGCGAGCACCTCAATGGGATATAGGCTTTTTAATTGGGGTACCAGCCTGGATACAGATGTGTGTAGAGATGGTGATTGCACGGTATGGATTGAAAAACATTCATGAGATATGGCCCAATCTTGCGGTCTTTGTGCATGGGGGTGTACATTTTGAGCCCTATAAGAAAGGGTTTGAGAAATTATTGGGGCGCCCCATTACCTATATTGAAACCTATCTTGCCAGTGAGGGCTTCATTGCTTATCAGGACAGACAAAATGCCAAAGGCATGCGACTGGTAACCAATGAACATCTTTTTTTGGAGTTCATTCCCTTCGATGATAAAAACTTTACTGCCGACGGAGATCTTGTCGCCCATCCTGAGGTGCGCATGATCCATGAAATTGAAGAGGGCAAAGATTATGCCCTATTGATCAGCACAACCTCCGGGGCATGGCGCTATTTAATAGGTGATACGGTGCGGTTGGTGGACAAGCAGAATTCAGAAATCATTATCACAGGCAGAACCAAACATTTTCTAAGTCTTGTTGGTGAACATTTGAGCGTTGATAACATGAACAAGGCCATTCAACTAACTGCTGAACAACTAAACATAAGCATACCAGAATTTACGGTGGCAGGTGTTCCTTGCGACTCTTTTTTTGCGCACCATTGGTATGTGGCCTGCAATGATTCGGTGAACAAAGAACAGTTGCGGGAAGCAATTGACCACCATCTCAAGGAACTCAACGATGATTATGCGGTTGAGCGAAAGGCCGCTTTGCGGGAAGTAAGACTGGATGTGCTGGAAGAGTCGGTATTTCTTGCTTTCATGCAATCGCTTGGCAAACTGGGCGGACAACACAAGTTTCCCCGGGTGATGAAAGGAGAGATGCTGAATAAGTGGCAAAAATTTTTGAAAGATATTTCCCCCTCGAGAACCCAACAGCAGGAACAATAGCGGAATATCCATTAACTTGAGTTACTTATGACTGATGCCGTATTAAAAGGCCTGCTGCTCGGATTTTTTTTAGCCATCTCTGTGGGACCTGTAATTTTCGCCATCATCAAACACAGCATCAATCATGGAAAAAAGGCCGGCTACTTTTTAGTTGCAGGAATTTCTGCCAGTGATATTGTTCTGGTATTGGTTGCGCACTTCTTCACACAGTTATTTCATTCGCTGCTGGTACACAAACAGGCAATTGCTATAGGAGGAGGAGTATTTTTGATGTTGCTGGGTGTTTATACTTTGTTCATCAAAAAAGTAAAAACAGACGACGCCAATCGCCTGGTGGACAAAGAGTACAAGGCACACCATTATGCGGGAATGTTCTTTTCGGGATTTCTTATCAACATTTTGAATCCTGCTGTTTTTTTGTTCTGGCTGGCATGGACAACTGCGGTGCATGCAGATGCCGAAACGATGCCGCACCCGAATACCTACCAGTTTATAGTTTTTGGCACTTGTCTGCTTTTTGTTTTGCTGACCGATCTATTAAAAGTTTTCATGGCCGCACGGCTGAGGAAAAAACTAACGCCGAAGGTGCTGCGCATCATTAACATTATTTCAGGAATTATTTTGGTTGGATTTGGGCTTGTGCTCGCAACAGGGTTGCTGGCATCTGCTCCGGGAACCCATTGACACATACCATGCGACAGGGAACTTTTATTTTAATGTTTCTATTGTTGAGCGCCTGCGCATCCGCGCAAACAGATTTGTTGGCGTTCAAGAAAAACGGCAGAACCATACAATCCTGGTCATCGGGCAGCTACATTGTTTTTCAAATGGAGAACAGACAATGGCTGGAAGGTTTTGTCAGGAAGGTTTGGCGGGATAGTGTGCGCGTTGATCTGGTCAAATTCAACCGCGTCGTTAATAACTGGGGATTTTATTCCATGGATACAGCTAGGATGGGATTAATCGATCTGCATGTGAAGGAGCTGCGGGCGCTGCCGAAGAAGAATTTTTCTTATAATATTTTCACCAACGGACAGCTTTTTAAGCTCGGAGCCATTGGTTATACAAGTCTGAACATCATCAACACATTGTCGAGCAAAGACCCTGTTTTTGCTCCGGAAAATGCTTCGAGGTTGGGCATTGCCGGCCTCGTATATTTGGGTGGCGCCCTTTTGGGTTCTTTTCATCGCACCTACTGGGAGGTGGGAAAGAGGTATCGGTTTGTTATAGTTCCTATCGCTCCGCCGGATGCAGTTCAAAGGACAAATACACTTCAATAATAGAATTCATATGCCATTTTCATTCATCACAGTCTGGCGAAAGTTTTGGAAGTGGCTTCCCCGACTGCTATTCTTTCTTTTCATCAGCTCATTTGTTTATATAGTTCTTTGTCGCTTCATCATGCCCCCTATCACAGTTATGCAAATAACCAATGCATGGGGAGTTGGATTCAAGCGGGATTATGTAAGCTGGGAACAGATTTCTCCTGCAGTTAAGCTTGCTGCCATCGCCAGTGAAGATCAGTCTTTCATGGATCACGGCGGTTTTGATTGGGATGCAATTGAGCAAAGCCTGCGCCCCAGGAAGAAGGGGAAGAAAACGAAGATTCCATTAGGAGGGGGTGCCAGCACCATTACTCAACAGGCTGCAAAAAACGTTTTTTTATACAATGGAACGGGCGTATTCCGCTATATCAGAAAATTACCGGAAGTATATTTTACCAAGATGATAGAATGGTTCTGGGGGAAAAAGAGGATACTGGAAGTATATCTTAATGTAATTGAAATGGGCCCCGGTATTTTTGGAATCGAAGCGGCGGCGCAGACATATTTCGGTAAGCCGGCCTCCCGACTCAGTAGGGCCGAAGCTGCCATGATCATTGCTTGTCTTCCCAATCCTCGCAGGTTTACGGTTAAGCCCATGAGCAGACGTGTTTCCTGGCGCTATCCGCAGATATTGCGTGAGATGAACAACATTGAAGATGATGAGGACATCCGGTTGCTGATAAAAAAATAATCACTTCCATCAGGAAGCAACCATCCTTTCAACCGATTCTATTGCAGCCTGCAAACGTTGCTCATCATTTCCGGTTATGATAGACCAAGGAGTGCCTTGATTCAACAGCAGGTCTTTATAGATATGAAACAGCTCAATTCTGTTTTTGTCATCCGGATACTCTCTTAATTCATCTTTTACCCAGGGAAGATCGGGAGCACATAGCAGGTATCCGTGGTATTTTCTTTTGGCAATCTGATCGAGAATAAAAGCATGGCATTGACCGAATACATATTCGCACCAAACCTTCATCACATACATATCTGTATCAATGAACAAGAGAGGTGGATGATGTGAGGTAGTAAGGTCGTGAGAATTGATCCAGCAGTTTTCTTTTGCTGACCAATCCCATTGTTGCTCTATTCGTCTGGTATATTCTTCTTCCAGCGCCAGCTGCCCCCGGGCTATTTCCAATAACTGATCAAACGAATAGTTGGTTCCATTAGCGAGGAGATAAGAGCGGGCGAATTCAGGACACCACTCTGTGTGGAAATGTTGGGCCAACTCTTCACAGAGGGTGCTTTTGCCGGTTGACTCGGGGCCAACAATAACTATTTTTCGGATCATGTATACAATAGAAGGAGAAAAACAAATATAAGCAAGCTTTTATAAGGAGCTAGACGCAGTAGAGGATTGAGCGGCCTTTTGTTGCCAGCTGATCAATCCGGCGATCGCCAAAATCAGTAACACCAAAAATTGAACACTGGTGAACATGAATCCTTTTACAAAATACAGGGGGATGGAGGCGAGGTTGGTTGCAATCCAAAAGTACCAGCTCGCAACTTTCTTCTTTGCCATGCACCACATGCCGGTGTAGGCAGTTGCAGATGCGAAAGCATCTGCCAGTGGAATTGCTTCAGGTGCGAAAGATTTTTTTGCCCAGATGAGCGCAGCCAATAATAAACAATAAGCCCCTGTTACAAAAAGAAGTTGTTGTTGCCAGTCTTTGCGTGAGTTATGGGTAATTGAAAGCACCGGAGTGCCGGAAAGTTCATCTTTGCGACTCCAGAGCCACCAGCCATAGATGCTCATGATGGTGTAATAGAAATTGACACTTGCCTCACCGAGCAAATGACTTTTGATGCTAAGATAAACATAGAGTGTAGTGTTGACCAGCCCGGTAGGATAAACCCAGATACTCTCTTTTCTGCTGAACCAAACGCTTACAATGCCTGCAATTACAGCAATGAATTCGATGGGGCCTGTGTGAATCAGACCGTCATAGAAGGATTGGTATAGTTCGGGTAATGACAAGCAGGCGGACTTTGACCGATAGTGGTAGCGCTGATTTTATTCTGCTTCAGCCACCACTTCTTTTACCTCGGGGATCATCCGCTTCATCATTCCTTCAATACCCGCTTTGAGGGTGATCATTGAAGAGGGACAACCACTGCAGCTTCCCTGAAGCATAAGGTTGACAACACCATTTTCATAACTTTTGAACTGAATAGCTCCACCATCCATTTCAACGGCGGGTTTCACATAGTTTTCCAAAAGTTCTTTAACGCGCTTTACGATGTCATCATCATCGGCATGAACCGTGTTGCCGCCAACAGGTTGCATCTGTGCCAGCTCTTCCTCGTTGACTACTACACCGCCGTTTTCCAGGTATTCTTTCAGGAATTGTTTGATAGCAGGAATCACGTCTTGCCAATCTTCGGTCTCGGCTGTCTTAGTCAGGGTTACAAAATTGCTCGCGATGAAAACACTTTTCACGAAGGGGAACCCGAACAACTCTTTAGCGAGGGGCGAAGGAGTAGCCAGACTTTCTTCAGCAAAATCAATGCTCTTTCCGGGATAAAGTAATTTGTTGGCAACAAATTTCATGGTCTCCGGATTCGGTGTCATTTCGGTATAAATGCTGATAACAGGGTTGCCGGTAGTAATCATACGAGTCTAATTAATGTGTACAAAGATAAACAAATCAAAAGGCCAAAGGGTTGACTACCCTACCGGGGGCGTCCTTTTTTCGGATTTCGTAAAGCAGGGGGAATCAGCTTTGATCGTTGACTATGCGCAGTTTGGCATAGTTCAGCATGATCTTTTTTTCTCCATTGTACACGAAAACGATGGTCGCCACCGGGTTATGTGCCGATCCCTCGATGCGGGTAACTTTTCCGAAGCCAAATTTTTGATGTTCTACCTCCTGTCCTGCCTCCAGCCGGGAGGTATCGCTGGGGGTAAAGTTTGCCGAGGGCTGGTGCTCTACTACCTTGGGCGCGGTAGGAGTAACATAAGAGGGCGATGCAGGCGTGGCGGGCTTTTTCCTTGCTGCCCCGCCTTGGCCCGTTGGCAGATCGTTGTAATCTCCCCATCCTCCGTTTCTGTTGAAAGCAGGACGGCCGGAATTCCATCCGCCCATGGCCCTGCTATTGGCACCCGAATAGGATTTGTCAAGATATTTTTCCGGAATCTCTTCTAAGAAGCGGCTGGGGTCGTTTTGAACCAATTGACCGTAGCGGTATCGGGTATTCGCATAACTGAGCCATAACTTTTGTTTGGCACGCGTAATGGCCACATAAAACAAGCGACGCTCTTCCTCCAGGTCTTCCCGTGTATTGATGCTCATCATGCCGGGAAATAGGTTTTCCTCCAATCCTCCCACAAACACACATCCGAATTCCAACCCTTTAGCAGCATGGATCGTCATCAGCTTTACCACATCGGATTGCTGGTTGTCATCATCTGCATCCGTGTGTAAGGCGATTTGTTGTAAGTAGGAGCCCAAAGATTTGTCTCCCAGCTCTCCATCATCGTTCGACGGACTCTCCGTCCATTCTTTGATAGAGTTCAGCAATTCTTGCAGGTTGTTGTATCTGTCAAGGCCCTCCGCAGATTTATCATTGAATAACTCTTTGACCAACTCTGAATGTTTCCCCACCTGGTTGGCAACATCATAAGCATTTTTGCTGGTAAGGATGCTTTGGAAATACCGGATCATGGTAACAAAGTTGCTGATGCTTTGCAGGGTTCCGGCACGGAATCCAAATTCAGCAGCCCTTGACATGACTTCGAAAAGTGTAATCTTGCTTTCGTTGGCAAGAATGACCATTTTTTCAACGGAGGTCTTACCTATCCCACGAACAGGATAGTTAATGATTCGTTTCAATGATTCCTCATCTGACGGATTAACAGTCACCCTCAAATAGGCCAACAGGTCTTTCACTTCCTTGCGTTGGTAGAAACTGACACCACCATAAATTTTACAGGGGATGCCCATGCGGCGAAGACTTTCTTCAAAAGATCGGCTTTGGGCATTGGTACGATAGAGGATGGCAAAATCGTTGTTGCTGAAGTGGTAGCGCAATTTTTGTTCCTGAATGGCATCTGCCACCATTTTTCCCTCATCGTTATCGGTCATCGTGCGCACCAGTCGAATCAATTCTCCTGAAATATTCTCTGTCCATAACTCTTTCTGGATCTGCCCCTGGTTTCTCTTGATCACTTCGTTGGCCACTTCCAGAATGTGCGCACTGCTGCGATAATTTTGCTCTAATTTGATGAGGCGTACATCATCATAATCTTTCCTGAATTGCAGGATATTTTCAATGGTCGCTCCGCGGAAGCTATAGATGCTTTGAGCATCATCGCCAACAACGCAAATGTTCTCGTGAACTGCTGCCAGCAGTTTGGCAATGCGGTATTGAACCGGGTTGGTATCCTGGTACTCGTCGATGAGTACGTAGCGGAATTTGTGTTGGTATTTGTGCAGGATATCTGGAAAGTTATTCAGCAGCTCATACATTTTCAACAGCAGGTCGTCGAAATCCATCGCCCCGTTGCGAAAGCAGCGCTCACAGTAAGCGGCATAAATCTGGGCGATCGCGGGCTTCCTGGCTCTGGTATCTTCCTGCTGAATGGCTGGCTCTTCAGCATACATGTCGGGATAGATCAGTGCATTTTTCGCCCATGAAATTCTGCTACCCACAGCAGCGGGCTTGTATTCTTTATCATCCAATCCCAGTTCTCGAATGACAGTTTTAATAACGGAACGGCTGTCCTCGGTATCGTAGATAGTAAAGTTGGCAGGGTACCCCAGGTGCCTGGCTTCCGCCCGCAGAATGCGGGCAAAAACACTGTGGAAGGTTCCAATGTAGAGGTTGCGTGCTTCGTTGTTGCCAAGAATTTTTTCAATCCGTTCTTTCATCTCGGCTGCCGCCTTGTTGGTAAAAGTCAATGCCAAAATATGAAAGGCATCCACACCATTGTGCATCAGGTGCGCGATGCGGGTTGTTAAAACCTTGGTTTTTCCACTACCCGCGCCTGCTATGATCATCAGCGGACCATTGATGTGTTGTACAGCTTCTTTTTGTTGCTCGTTCAGCCCCGACAAATAATTCACCATGCCCGCAAGTTACATGCTTGTAACAGGAATTGGTAGCAATTGGCGGCAAGTCTTGCAGCTTTTTTTATGCACATATTTTTGCCTCGGTGACCGGGTTGTTACGCCAGTAAATCAGCCAATAGTCTATTAGTTTGGTAGACTAATGTTTTTTTCTTATTTTTGCTGCTCATTGCTGTTGTGTCTTTAGAAGATCGCAACTGTTTAGGGTCAGGTGGCCGAGCGGCAAGGTAGGGGTCGGCAAAACCCCGGACGGCGGTTCGATTCCGCCCTTGACCTCTGGTTTTTGGGTTTATGGTAGTAAGCAATCGTCGGACCTGCATTTTTATGCGGGTCCTTTTGTTAAAACCGCGGTAAAGAGGGCTTTTCCCCTTCTCCTTGCCGCTGCATTTTCGTAATTTTGCAATCCACCAAAACCGAACAACTCCCTTGGGTGAACGTTTTGGCGGCAACAATTCAAGGAAAATGAATAACAACGGCTGGAAAAAGAAACCCTGGATAGCGATGAGCGCAATAGCGCTGACTCTTGCTATTCTGCTGTTGCCACCAGCCATTCCCACCCGGGGCAACGATAAGACCTCCGTTTACCCGAACGACCCCTCCGGTAAGCTTGCTTTGTATGAGGAGCTCGGACTTGGGGCACTGGGTCTTTCCAAAACAGCCTTTGTGTTCGCGTTGAACGGATGGAATGCCTTGTTGAAAGAGGGCAAAATCAGAAAAGACAATATTCTTTCCATACTCGATTTTTCTCTTCCTTCCGGACAGAAAAGAATGTTTGTTATAGATCTGGAATTGGGCCGCTTACTTTTCAATACGTATGTTTCTCATGGTAGAAATTCCGGCAATGAGCTGCCTACCAAATTTTCCAACCGCATCAATTCCAATCAGTCTAGTCTTGGGTTTTTTATCACCGGCGATACCTATCGCGGAAAGCATGGTACTTCTTTGCGTTTGCAAGGTGAAGAGTCCGGCATCAATGACAATGCACTGAATAGAGGCATAGTGGTACATGGCGCAGATTATGTAAGTGAGCAGGTGGCGGCACGCCAGGGATTTGTTGGCCGTAGTCAGGGTTGTCCGGCAATTCCGCCGCAGCTTACCCGGCCAATCATCGACCACATCAAGGAGGGCAGCTGTTTATTCATCTATAGTCCCGACGCTTCCTATCTGCGTCGTTCATCCATTCTGCGTCCTTTGGCGCAACGCGGCTAATTATTTCAAAAGAGGTTGTGGCGCCGGTCGTATCTTAGTAGGCCAATTTCTATCAGCCGATGAAACATTTTTTATTCTGCTTGTTGTCTCTTACTAGCACCCTTGCTATTCAGGCACAGAAGACTGACCGACGCCTTGAAAAGGAGCTCAGATCCATGATGACGGGATTTCGTGGCGACATCGGAATTTATGTACATGATCTGAAAACAGGCAAGCAGGTAGCAATTCAGGCAGACTCGATTTTCCCAACCGCCAGTTTGGTTAAAATTCCCATTCTGACAGGAATTATGCGCAAGTTGGAGGACAGCACCCTGAAATATCACCAGCCTTTAATTTATAAAGATTCGCTCTTATATGAAGGAGAGGATATTCTTGGCTCTTTCAAGAACAATGAAAAAATTGAATTGAGCAAGGTGATGATGTTAATGCTTACCATGAGCGACAATACTGCCAGTCTTTGGTTGCAGACCCTTGCAGGGACGGGAACGAGAATCAATGAATTGATGGATAGCCTGGGATTACCCAATACAAGAGTGAATAGCAGAACACCGGGAAGAACAGAGCAAAGAAAAAAATGGGGATGGGGTCAGACAACGCCCCGCGAGATGGGCCAACTACTTGAGAAGATCATTCGCCACGAAGTAATCAGTTATACTGCCAGCGAAAAAATGCTGCGGCTGATGAGTCGCAATTATTGGGATGAGGAAGCGATTTCGCGCCTGCCGGCGGATGTATTTATTGCCAGCAAAAGTGGGGCAGTAGACGCGAGCAGGAGTGAACTGTTATTTGTCAACGGAAAAAAGTGCAGCTATGTTTTTTGCATTTGCACCAACAACAATGTAGACAAATCATGGGAACCCAATAATGAGGCCTGGGAGCTCACCCGCCGCATCAGTCAATACCTGTGGGAATATTATAACTAACTGAAGAGTTGAAAGACCAGCCAACTCATGCCATAAGCCAATGCGGTCATGTAACCCAGCTGTATCATAGGCCATTTCCAGCTTTTGGTTTCTCTTTTTACAACGGCCAGGGTGCTCATGCACTGCATGGCCAACATATAAAAGATCAATAGAGAAAAAGCAGCAGGTAGGGTATACACTTTGCTGCCGTTGGTGTGAGTTGCTGCAGCCATTTTTTGTCGCAAAGAAGAGTCATCGGTTTCTTCCACGCTGTAGAGAGTTGCCATAGTGCCTACAAAAACCTCCCGTGCAGCGAAAGAAGTAATCAGTGCGATGCCAATTTTCCAATCAAATCCAAGAGGAGCTATCACAGGTTCGATTGCTTGTCCCAACTGACCCGCATAGGATTGCTGGAGCTTTTCCGTTGACCACTGTTTGGTCAGTTGAGCTTCTTGTAGAGGCTGCTGTTGTATGAGTTGTGTGTATTTGGTTTCGAGTTCATCCATTTTGTTGCCCGGACCATAGCTGGATAAAAACCAAAGTACCAAACTGATTAGCATGATTACCCGGCCGGCATCGGTAACGAAGATCCTTGCTTTGGCTATCATGGTGATCAAAACATTTTTCCAGCGGGGTGGGCGATAGATCGGTAATTCCAGGATGAAAAAACTTTTTTCTTTGATTCGGATAAAACTTTTGAGCAGATAGCTCATCAGCAGCGCCATTAAAAAACCGCCCAGGTACAAGCCCATCATCACCAGGCCTTGCAGGCTCAGGAAGCCGAAGTAATAAGTGTCGTCTATGACCAATGAAATGAGTATGGTGTAAACAGGGAGTCGGGCACTGCAACTTACCAGTGGGGTTACGAGGATAGTCAGTAGCCTTTCTTTTTTGTTTTCAATACTGCGTGCAGACATGATCGCAGGCACGGCACATGCGAATCCGCTGATGATGGGCATAACGCTTTTCCCATTGAGACCGGCTTTGCGCATCATGCGGTCACTTAAAAAGCCAATGCGTGCCATGTAACCGGAGTCTTCCAGCATGGTGATAAGGCCAAACAATATCATGATCTGCGGAACAAAGACAAGTATGCCGCTAAGTCCGGCCAGCACGCCATTGATCAGCAAGTCTTTCCAACCGCCGAGATTGGGCGGCAGATGATCGCTCAACCAGCTCCCCGTTTGCTGAAAACCCCATTCGATAAAATCCATGGGATACTGCGCCACCCAGAAAATACTTTGAAAGAGAACGAACAAGACTGCCAGTAAAATCAGGTAGCCCCAAACGGGGTGCAGCAGAATGTTGTCTAATTTTTCTGAAAACTTTTTTTGTTCTGCCGGATGCGGTTCTGTTACATGCTTTTGCATCACTTCCCGAATGTGTGCATAGCGGTTCACAATTTCTTCGGCCTGTGTTTTCACCGGGTTGAAGCCATGCTCTTTTTCAATGCTTGCGATGGCTTGTTGCTGATGGGCAGGCAGCTGTAAAGAATCATGGTGAATCAGGTAATGAAGGGCAGTGTAATCACTGATTCCGGGTACCGTGTTTTTCACGGCCTGAATAGGCGCACCTACAATGTTGCCGACATCATAAAAAGGGGGCGCGATTCTTTCTGTAGTACTGGATGCTGTTTCGAGCAGCACTTTTTTTAATTCGCTGAGGCCCTTGTTTTTTCTGGGGTTGACCACCACAATGGGTACTTGCAGAGCAGCAGCTAGTCCTGCCACATCCACATAAATATCTCTTTTGAGGGCGAGGTCGTTCATGGTCAATGCCATCACTACCGGCAACCGCAGATCAATGATCTGGCTACAAAAAAGGAGGTTTCTTTTGAGGTTGCTGGCATCTGCAACCAACAGAACGAGATCCGGCTTTACTTCCGCGTCAGCGCCCATCAAAACTTTATAGGCCACCCATTCGTCTTCTCTACGGGGGTACAAGCTATAGGTTCCCGGAAGATCGATGATGCTAGCCAGTGTATTTTTTCCAAGCCGGGCGGTGCCCACCATTTTATCTACCGTCACTCCCGGGAAATTTCCGACCTGCTGATTCAGACCTGTAAGGGCATTGAAAAGCGATGATTTTCCACTGTTGGGGTTACCCACCAGGGCAATATGTAATTGCTGATTGCTCAAGCCAGGCTGAATTTGTGCAAAAGTAGCAGCTAAAGCCGGGCAAATGTTACGATATCGGGAAGAGAATCGGTTTCTTTTTTAGAGTTGTTTAACCCAATTTTCCTTCCGCCAACTGCTCCTTGCCCTACCTTTGTCCTATGATAAAATATTGTTGGTTACTGTTATTGCTGCCGATGCTGGCAGGGGCTCAAAGTAAGAAAAAAAAGCGCCAGGCAGATGAACGAGCAAGGCTGGAAAGAATTTCACTGTTACAAAACCATGTAAAGTGGCTCTCAGATGATCAGCTGGAGGGAAGGAGAACAGGCACGCCCGGGGAAGAAAAAGCCATGCAATACATCATCGATCAATATCAGCAGATGGGTCTTGCTCCGGCAGGGGCACAGGGTTTTGTCCAGGAATTTTTTGTACAGGAAGGCCGGCTTCCCGATTCCGCCACCCGTTTCATGGTCGGGGGCCGATCATTGCAGCTCATGAAGGATTTCTTTCCGCTGGCGTATAGTCCTTCCGCAAAAGTAAGCGGCTCACCTGCCATGGCTTTGCGCGAGTCGGGAGAGCCTTGGTTTTTTGACCTGCGCGAGTTGCTGGAAGCCAATACCGGCAATCCTCATTTTGATATCAATGCAGCCTTGCGTGAACAATCTACCAAAGCCCTGCAGAAGGGGGCTACCGCATTATTGGTGTACAACAGCTCAACCATCACGGACAACATTCAATACAATAAATTCGACAGCAGCAAAGCAGCAGCATTGCCTATTGTCTATTTAACTCGTTCTGCATTGCCGGTCTATTTTAATGACCCGGCTGCGACACTTGATATTGATTTAACTATATCGATCAGTGAGCGAAAAAGAAAAGGGCGCAATGTCGCAGCCTTCATAGATAACAAGGCCGCTACTACTATTGTGCTTGGCGCACATTATGATCACCTGGGTTATGGGGAAGACAAAAACGCTTTGGATACCGGATATGTTATTCGCAATGGGGCAGATGACAATGCCAGCGGAACAGCCGCCCTCATTGAATTGGCTCGCTTGCTTCAACAATCAGCTCCTGTGGGCAACAACTATCTCTTTTTGCATTTTTCCGGAGAGGAGTTGGGTTTATTGGGAAGTAAGTTTTGGCTGGAAAACCCAACAAAAGCGATACAACCTAACTATATGATCAACATGGACATGGTCGGCCGCTATGACACTGCCCGCAAGTTGACCATTGGAGGCTATGGGACTTCGCCCGTTTGGTCTGAAGTGTTACCCTCGGTTACTGCATCGCTGATCACACATTATGATAGTACCGGCAGTGGCCCGAGCGATCATGCGAGCTTTTACAGAAAAGACATTCCGGTGCTTTTTCTTTTCACCGGCAGTCATTCCGACTATCATAAATCTACCGATGACTGGGAGAAGATCAATTATGAAGGTCAGGAAGAGATTGTTCGTTTCGTTTATCGGTTAATTGAAGCAACAGATGCTAAGGGGAAGTTGCCTTTCATCAAGACCAGGGAGCCGCAAATGGGCCGCAGCAGTGGATTTACCGTAAGCCTTGGTGTGATACCCGATTATGGCTATACCGGAACCGGCATGCGGTTAGACGGGGTTAGTCCGGGAAAACTCGCTGAAAAGCTAGGATTGAAAGCCGGCGATATTTTATTACAGCTGGGTGATTATAAATTTGTGGATGTATCTACCTATATGCAGTCATTGGGAAAGTTTAAAAAGGGTGACAAAACAGTATTAAGATACAAGCGCGGAGCTGATGAGCAGGTAGTTGATGTACAATTCTAAATAAAAGGAATGAAGCTGAAGCTTGACACAGAAGGCATGCAAGACGATTTCTTTGCAGATGGCTGCCTGCTGGGCATTACAGCTCCCTTGAAATGTTATCAGTTCTGCCTCGCATTGAATAAACAGCTGGGGTATAACTTCAGATTAGTGGCCGAATATGAAATCGTACTGAAGAAAAAAGACCGGTCTTATTATTTCTCTGTTTACGAATCTTCCGCTGCCGGCAATCCACTTCGTCACCTGTTGTACCACAACCATTATGACGGAGAGTACTTGTTGCCGGAATTCAAACACATTGATTTTCTCTGGTTGATTCGGGGCGACATAACAGTGGACAATGCTGTAGAAACGATTCGTCAACAGGTAAAAACGATTTCAGAAGTGCAATTGGTGGCGGAGCTTCCCTTCGATCAACTAAAAAACTGGAGCAACCTGATTTTATAGGGCGAATTTGTCTTTCCTTTTAGGGCAGTACTTGAATGATTTTTTCGCCCCCCGCAGTGATTTCACCTATGGGGTTCTTATGCGCGCCCAGGCCTTTTTGTTCTAATACTTCCTGAACTTGGCCAAGAGCCTCGGGGGCTATCGCGACCAATAGACCACCGTTGGTTTGCGGATCGGGCAAGAGGGAGAATGCCTCCATAACATTTACACCCGCTGCAAAAGCAACCTTGCTTTGATACGCATTCCAGTTGCGATAAGTAGCATCTGGCACCAGTCTTTCTTTGAGGTATCCCAATGCTTCCGGTATGATGGGAACACTTGAATAATGAAGAGCGGCTCCGCATTTGCTGCCTTCTGCCATTTCAATCAAGTGACCCAGTAATCCGAATCCGGTTACATCGGTCATGGCATGAACGCCGGGTATTGCGCCCAGAACTTCTCCCGATTTATTCAAAGAGCCGAGATGTTGGTAGAGCAGTTCTTCCTGGCCGGCTTGCAGCGCGCCTCTTTTTTGTGCGGTAGATAAAATGCCTACACCGATGGGTTTGGTTAGCAGCAGCAGGTCCCCTACCTGAGCGGTGTTGTTTTTTTTCAAGTTTGGCAATGCCACTTGCCCGTTCACCGATAATCCAAAGACCGGCTCGGCGCCGTCGATGCTGTGACCTCCAGCCAGCGGAATCCCTGCTTCTGCGCAAATGTCCCGCGCACCTCTTAGTACCTCTCGGGCTGAATCGGTGCCCAGTTTCTCGAGGGGCCAGGAAAGCAATGCAAGCGCGAGGAGAGGAGTGCCCCCCATGGCATATACATCACTGATCGCATTGGCTGCAGCAATTCTTCCGAAGTAATAAGGGTCATCTACAATGGGAGTAAAAAAATCGGCAGTACTGATAAGTCCTTTTCCATTACCGAGGTCATACACTGCTGCATCATCACTGCTTTCATTGCCTACCAGCAATGACTGAAATGTGGAGCCGGTGCGGTTGTCTTGCAAAATTTTTTCCAGTGCTGCCGGAGCCATCTTGCATCCGCAGCCCGCTGCGGTAGCATATTGTGTGAGCCGAATCTTTTCCATAAGTTGAGTTTAATCGATCCATTGTGCCTGGCGGAGTGTAATCACTTCGCCTGCTGCATTGTGTACCTGCAACTCGCCTGCTGCGGTAACTTCCAAAGAGGTCCCGGCAATTTTTTTCCCGTCAGCCAGCAGATTAACCGGTCCGAATTTTTTGTAGAGATGGTTGTTGTATTCGCTGAGGGTTGACATCTCCTCAGCGGAAGTCCATTGCTGCAATCTTTTTTCCAATCGCTGACAAAGTTCCTGCGCCAGCAGAAGAACATCGTACCTTTTTCCGGTAATTTGTTGCAGGGAGGTAGCCCGAGCTGCTTGTTCGGGAAAGCCGGTTTGATTGATGTTCAGTCCTATTCCGATGATCGACCAAGTCCATTGAGACCCTCTCCAGATGTTTTCAATCAGAATCCCCCCTGCCTTTCTGTCACCCCAATAAAGATCATTGGGCCACTTGATCAGGCTTCCGCCCCCGCTGAAGTCATTGAACAAATCAAAGCACGCAAGGGCTACCAATCGATTGAGTGCGGCTGCTTCTTCGTTCTTACGTCCATTGGTATTCAAAACTATGGACAGGAGGATGTTTTTACCGGGTTCGCTCACCCAGGTACGTTCTTGTCTTCCCTTGCCCTCGGTTTGGTGGTCGGCAAAATAAGCGGTGCCGCTGGTGGTCAGATTTGCGTCAATTTGGTTTCTGGCATACCTATTGGTACTATCTATTTCGGTTAAATGGATGAACGGTGTGCCAATATGACTTTTAACATCGAGGGGTGACAAAGAAGTAGTATTTTTGTAAAGGTACAAACTGGGGAGGCAGATTAGCTGAAAACCTGCCTTTCGGGTCCGGAAAGCCAATTCGTAGAACAAAATTTTTAATTATTGGAAACACTTTCAGTATTACAGGGCCGCAAGAAAAACAACAACAACCGCCTCACCCGCCAATCCAAAATTTTTAAATCCATTCTGCGGGCAATTCAAGATAAAAAGGGCGATAAGATAGTTAGTCTGGACCTGAGAAAAATTCCGGAAGCGGCAGCAGATTTTTTTATAGTTTGTGAAGCGAGCAGCACTACCCAGATCAAAGCAATTTGTGATGAAGTAGAAGATAGGGTGAAGAATGATTGTGGCGAGTACCCCTACAAGCAGGAGGGAAGGCAACAATTACAGTGGGTCTTGATTGATTATGTGAATGTAGTGGTGCATGTGATGCATCCGGAGTCAAGAAAGTTTTATAAGCTGGAGGAAATGTGGAGTGACGCTTCCTTTCAGGAACATGGAGCGCAGTAAACAATTTATCAAAAGAGCAAAAGAAGGCGAAACATATGCAACAAGAAAGTAAACCCCCGAAAGGCGGGTCTCCGGAGGGACAAAAAAAAGGACCTAAGATCAATCTGTATGTGATATATGGTATCATAGCCGTATTACTATTGGTTGCCAGTCTGGGTCGTTTCTCTCCCGATCTCATCACCGTTACCGAGCAGGAGTTCATGAATGAAATGCTGGTGAAGGGAGATATAGAAAAAATCGATCTGGTAAAAAACAAAGACAGGGTTCGTGTATACATTCAGCCGGATAGTCTTAAAAAAGAATATTATGTTACCAAGCTGAAGAAAACAGTGATTCGTGAAAAAGCCAAGGAGCCTCTGTTTGAATTTCAGGTGTTGGATTGGAAGTCTTTTCGCGAGAATATGAAGGAGGCAACCGCTAAGAATAATCTGCCGGATGTAAAAGAAAGAATTGTGGAAGATCAGGACTGGACAAGTCCGTTATTCAATACCATTTTCTCCTTGTTGTTGCTTGTTGCTGTGTGGGTGTTGATGATGCGGAAGATGGGAGGCCAGGGTGGTGCAGGAGGTCCGGGCGGCATATTTAGCATCGGCAAATCTAAAGCTACCTTATTCGATAAGGGGGCCCGTGTCAATATTACGTTCGCAGATGTTGCGGGATTAGATGAAGCCAAGGTAGAAGTGATGGAGATAGTTGACTTCCTGAAGAATCCCAAAAAATATACTTCTCTCGGAGGAAAAATTCCCAAAGGGGCGCTCCTCGTAGGACCTCCCGGTACCGGTAAGACCTTATTGGCTAAGGCCATGGCGGGCGAAGCCCAGGTGCCATTCTTTAGTTTGAGCGGAAGTGATTTCGTTGAAATGTTTGTGGGTGTTGGTGCCAGTCGTGTTCGAGACTTGTTCAAGCAGGCACGTGAAAAAGCGCCTTGTATCATATTCATTGATGAGATTGATGCCATTGGTCGTGCTCGTGGAAGAAATGCCATCATGAGCAATGATGAGCGCGAGAATACCCTGAACCAGTTATTGGTGGAAATGGATGGCTTTGGTGGAGATACCGGAATCATTATTCTGGCCGCGACCAATCGACCGGATGTATTGGATTCCGCCTTGTTGCGTCCCGGAAGATTCGACCGTCAGATTTCCATTGACAAGCCGGATGTAAAGGGTCGAGAAACCATTTTCAAGGTACACTTGCTGCCCATCAAAACATCTGAGACACTTGACCTGCACCGTCTTGCTGAATTAACGCCCGGATTTGCCGGCGCAGATATCGCCAATGTATGCAATGAAGCAGCCTTGATTGCTGCGCGCAAAGGCAAGGCCTCTGTAGAGATGATCGACTTCCAGGATGCCATTGACCGTGTAATTGGTGGGTTGGAGAAAAAGAATAAAATAATTGCTCCTCATGAGAAAGAAGTGATTGCATATCACGAAGCCGGTCATGCCGTGTGCGGATGGTTCCTCGAGCATGCTTATCCCTTACTCAAGGTAACCATTGTACCCCGTGGTACTGCAGCATTGGGCTATGCTCAATATACGCCTACAGAGCAATACCTCTACAATACCGAGCAGCTCAATGACCAGATTTGTATGACCCTGGGTGGAAGGGCTGCCGAGCAGGTCTTCTTTGGTAAAATTTCTACCGGAGCTGCCAATGACCTCCAGCAAATCACCCGCATTGCCTACAGTATGGTAACTGCGTATGGCATGAACAGCAAAGTCGGCAACGTAAGTTTTTACGATCCTTCAAATGAAAACACTTTTACCAAACCCTATAGCGAGGAGACCGGCAAGTTGATTGATGAGGAAGTAAGAGCCATTATCGAAGCCGCCTATAATCGTACACTTCAACTGTTGCAGGAAAAGAAAAGCGAAGTAGAGATTTTGGCCCGCGAGTTGCTTAGCAAAGAAGTATTACACAAGAGTGATGTCGAACATTTAATCGGAAAGCGTCCATTCGAGGAAAAGAAGCCCGTGAGCATTGAGCCGGAGTTAAGCAACGACGACGTGGTAGGTGAAAGTACCATCGGTCCGAATAAGACCAATCCGGAAGATTCTTCCACCATCGTTTAATTTTTTATGGCAGGAACTGCACGCGAGAATATTTTAAAACGCATCAAACAGGCACTGAAGCAACCGGTGCCTGTTCCCTTTCCGGGAACTTCCCTAGATTCTCATTTTGTGCCAATGGCACAGGAGCCCGTGTTGGAGTTTGCCGAGCGCTTCACTGCCCTGCAGGGGAAGTTTTGTTATTGCTCGAGCGTAAGTGAGCTGGCAGAACAACTCAACGCATTAGCAACCAAGCGTGAGTGGAAAAAAATCTACTGCCGCGACACCCAGCTAAAAGAATTGTTACAGTCCAATGGCTATGCACCCGATTACCACAGTGGTTTGGCCAGTTGTGATGCAGCTATAACCGGATGTGAATACCTGGTAGCCCGCACCGGCTCCATTCTTCTGGGAAGCGGAAATGAGAGTGGAAGAACCGTGAGTGTTTATGCCCCGATTCATATTTGTATTGCCTATGCCCACCAGGTGAAAGCTGATATTGCAGACGGAATTGATGCGCTCTTTGAGCCCGGAAAAAAATATCCTTCCATGGTTACCCTGGCAACAGGCCCAAGTCGCACAGCCGACATAGAAAAAACGCTGGTAGTGGGGGTTCATGGGCCGAAAGAAGTATATTGTTTTCTAATTGAAGAATAATTGTTCTGTCATGGCAACGCCCGCTACTCATCTTTTATTTGTTTACGGTTCGCTGCGCAGCGGATTTCATCATCCGGCATATCAATATATCAGCAGGTATTTCCTTCCACTGGGTTCAGCACGTGTAAAAGGAACTTTATACGATATGGGTGATTATCCTGTGGCCCTTCCTGAAGGTTCAGGAACATATATTGTAGGAGAACTTTATCAAATCAAACATACGGATGAATGGGATTGGGCGATTGCGCAGCTGGATGACTATGAGGGGGTGCAGGCAGACGAAGAAGATGGTCCGGCATTGTATGAGAGAAGTTTGGTTGCTGTAGAAATAGGTGAAACGACGGAAACGGCATGGATCTATTGGTATGCCGGAGAAGTAAATGGAAGACCCATTGTTACCAGCGGCGATGTTCTGGAATATCTTCAACGGAAAAACCAATGATGGCATGATACCTGCACCGGGTAAAAAAATATACTTCCTCTCAGACTTTCACCTGGGTGCTCCCAACGCAGCCCAAAGCCTCTCCAGAGAGCGAAAGGTGGTTGATTTTTTACGTTCCATCGAAGAAGATGTCGACAGCTTATTTATTCTTGGTGATATTTTTGATTTTTGGTTCGAGTACAAACAGGTAGTACCCAAAGGATTTACAAGATTGCTGGGTCGCCTGGCAGAGATGAGCGATAAGGGAATACCCATTCATGTCTTCACCGGCAATCACGATCTTTGGATGAGAGGCTATTTCGAAAATGAACTTCGCATTCGGGTATATCATGAGCCAAAGATTTTTGAGTGGAGCGAAAAAAAATTCTTCATCGGTCACGGTGATGGCTTAGGCCCCGGAGACCATGGATACAAAAGACTCAAGAAAATATTTCGGCATCCGGTATGTCAATGGATGTTTCGCCAGTTGCATCCCGACCTGGGAATCGGACTCGCACAATATTTTAGCCGCACCAGCAGGGAGGCTACCGGAAGCAGTGATCAGCATTTTCTCGGTGCAGAGAATGAGTGGCTCATTCAGTATTGTTACAGGAAACTAGAGCAACAACCGATCGATTATTTTATTTTCGGGCACAGGCATTTCCCCATAGACTTTTCTTTGACAGACAAAAGCCGCTACATCAATACCGGAGACTGGATAAGACATTTTTCCTATGCAGCGTTTAATGGCGAAAAGCTACAATTGATTCGACCCAACGCCTCTTAATTATTCAGCATGCGACGTCTTTTGCAGCATACTATTCTCAGCAACACCGTAAGTGATTATCTATGGGTGCTATTGGTTTGTTTGGTCACTTTATTGCTGATACGATTCATTTCTTCATTTCTCGCCAAATCGGCGTACCGATTTTTATCAAAAAACCTACAGTACGATGCCAGGCAGTCGTTCTTAAATCTGGTGCTTAAGCCGCTGGACTATTTCCTGTTTTCTGTTGTTGTTTTTATTTCTCTGGCTAAACTCAATTTTCCTGCCGCGCTCGATATCAATATTTACCAGACCTCCACAAGAGATATGGCTAAAACCGTCTTTGTCGCCTGGCTAATCATTACATTCATATGGTTGTGCCGGCGCGGTGTTGACTTCATTGCATTGATATTGGAAGAAAAAGCCAGTCGAACTTCTGACCTGTCAGACAATCAACTGATCATTTTCTTCAAGGATTTTTTCAAAGTGATTTTGCTGCTAATTGGCATCCTGCTCATTTTACGGTTTTCCTTTAATAAAGAGATCGGCAGCATCTTAACGGGATTGAGTATAGTGGGTGCGGCCATAGCACTGGCAGCCAGGGAGAGCATGGAAAACCTGATTGCGTCTTTCATCATCTTTTTCGATAAACCATTTATTACAGGCGAACAAGTGAAGGTGGCTCAATTCACAGGAACGATAGAAAAAATCGGTCTGCGCAGCACCCGCATTCGAACGCCTGAAAGAACATTGATAACTGTGCCCAACAAACAGATGGTTGACAATATCATTGACAACCTTACACAGCGTAATCAGCGCAGGACAGAGATTCGGTTTGAGTTGGATCTTTCAGCGACTACAGCGCAACTTGCCGAATTTACTAGCTCGCTGCCTCCATATATTCAGAGCAAAGGCATTGAGTTGTGTAATATGTATGTTACAGATACCGGGAAAAACGCACATGTGATATTGGTGGAATATTTTAGTTCTTCTGAAGAACCAATTGCTGTTTATAACAAAGTGAAGGAAGACATCCTGCTCCTGTTGTTGGAAGAATTACAGAAGCGTGGTATACAGTTGGCTGCTGCCAGCAATCGCTTGTCAGTTCAGCTTTCCCATGAGTCAAATAGTTAGTCTAGGGTAATTTGGCAACAATTGCTGCCAACTCTTTTTCCATGTTCCCGGTGGTACCGTACTCAACCACACGACCTGCTTCTTTCCCATTTTGCAAAACAATGAAGGTTGGCACATTCGTGATGTTCCAAACCTGGTGCCAGTTGTTGGGGGCGGTTTTGTTTCTATCAAGGCCCACAATCTGAATTCGGTTGTCGGGGAACCCGCTTTTATCGGCCAGTCGGAATAAGAGGGGCAAAAGATTTTGGGAATCATGGCACCAGGTACCAATGAAGATGAGCAAAGTAAACTGATCTTTCTTTTCGCTAAAAATTTTCACAGCACCCGCATCAGCAGATCCATATTTTCTGTTCTCCGTCATCCAGGTGAAAGCGGGTTCTTTGTCCAGCGTCGCCCTGTTGAGAGCGCCCTTCATTACTACTGTCTCTGTATCAGAGACGATGGTATACTTCGGACGAGAGGGAATAAGAGAAGAGGAACAGGACTGGATGCTACTCATTGTAGCCAGTAGCAGAACAAAGAAAGTAGCAGACAAGAGTTGCTTCATTGGAGTAAAAACATTTGGCTTCAACTAGTTAGTTGGTCAGGCGGCTTTTCAGCTCCAGCAACAACGAGCGGAAGCGGTTGAGGGATTGAATTAATTGATATTGTTTATCAATGTCATTCTTGTTGGAAGCCAGGTATTTTTTGGCCCCGTCGATGGAAAATTTTCGTTGCCGCAATAAATAATAAATCAATTGCAGGTTCTTGATGTCTTCTACACGAAATAGCCGGTCTCCCTTGCGGGTTTTCCTCGGCTGTATGATATCAAATTCATTTTCCCAAAAGCGCAGAAGAGAAGTGTTTACCCTAAACCAGCCGGCTACTTCGCTGATGGGGTAATACAATTTTTCCTTCAGCACATCGTCCGGAGGAACAGAGATCAGATCCACTTCGGCATCCATGTCACGAAATGACTTCCTGCCCCTTTTGCCACTGTTGATTGGGATGGGCCTGCTTTTTTTGATAAGGGCAGGGGCCTTTTCTTCCACCCTGCTTTCGGCATAGATCTGTGTCGGGGGGGAAGGTGCTTTCAGCACTACAGGTACCGGTGGTACTGAAACCGCTGGTGCCGGCATGGTTGGTGGCGGAGGCGGAGGTGGTGGAGGCGGAGGTGGTGGCGTAGACGCTTTTGTTACCTCTTTCTGTTCCGGTTCCATGCCGAATGCAGCAAATAAATCAAGCTGTTGAGCTTTTTTTCGCATGGCTAAAAGTACAACAACTAATTACAAATCAGCAGGTCAGAAAGGGTGCGTGGAAAAACTATCGTTTTATGTGAGATGTGAAAGGTTTTGAATTATTCGGTAAGCTGTAGATTGGGAAGTACTTTTGCTTGCATGAGGATAGCGGTAACGGCCATTTTCCTGAACAGCGGTCCGCTCGAGGGCTATGGGCACTATTCGATGGAATTGTTGCGGGAGCTCGTTGACCAGACAAATCATCAGTTTCTTTTTTTATATGACCGCCCCTTTTCATCGCCTCCCATCCTCCACCCACGAATAACCCATGAGATCATTCGACCTGCTATACGGCAACCATTGTCTCAGGCAATCTGGTATCATTTTTCAGCTACCCGTTTTGTTCGCCGCTGGAAGGCAGATGTCTGGATACAACCCTACGGCTTTTCATCATTTTTCTCCGGCACTCCCCAGCTTACCATAGTACACGATCTGGCATCTTTTCATTTACCACATGCATTGCCCTGGTACCACAGGTGGCATTACCGTTTATTTACCGGCAGGGCATTGAAAAAAGCGGCCCTTCTGGCTTCCGTATCCAGGTCATCCCGGGAAGATATGCAACGGGTTTTCCCCTTTCTACGTTCCCGACGCATTGAGCTCTTGCCGGGAGCGCCCCGCAGTGGATTTCATCCATTGGAGTGGGAGGAAAAGAATGAAATTAAAAATAGATATACCGGAGGTCAGGAATATTTTTTAGTAGCCGGAAGTATCCATCCCAGAAAAGATCTTATGACCGTGCTGAAGGCCTTTTCCTTGTTCAAAAAATGGCAAAAAAGCAACATGAAACTGGTGATTGCCGGCAGATGGGCCTGGCAAAATGAGGAGTTGCAGGAAAAAATCAACTCGTATAAATACCGGGATGAGCTGGTGATTACCGGGTATGTTCCGGAGGAAGAATTAAACCAGCTTACCGGTGCTGCCTATGCATTGATCTATCCTTCACGCTGGGAGGGTTTCGGGCTGCCCATTCTGGAGGCCATGCAGGCAGGCGTTCCCGTGATTGCCAGCAATCACCCCGCGCTGGAGGAAACCGGTGGAAAGGCGGCCATGTATTTTGATGCCGGCCAGCCGGAAATACTTTATGAACAATGTTTGCGCTTATATAAAGATGAATCCCTCAAGACCCGCCTCATAACAGAGGGGATAGCAAGAGCCCAACAATATAGTTGGGAAAAGACAGCCCGGGAATTGAACCGCATCGTAGAGGAATTCATTCCGGAAGAAAGAAAAGAGAGCGAAACAACCAAATCGTAACAAACCTTGTACTTTTGTCACTAATTTATTTTTTATGCCCACTTCAACCATACAAATTGCCATAGATCTCGATGAAAATAAGGTGCCGCAACACATCAGTTGGAATGCATCTGATAGCACAGCTGCCATGGACCAGTCTGCCAAGTCACTCATGGTGGCTTTTTGGGATGGCACCGACAAGTCTGCCCTGCGCATTGATTTGTGGACAAAGGATATGATGGTAGATGAAATGGCTGACTTTTATTATCAGAACATGATGAGCATGGCAGACACCTATCTGCGGGCTACCCGACAGGAAGAACTGGCAAATGATATGAAAGATTTTGCACGCAGGTTCTACAAAAAATTTCGCGCCACACAAATTGCTGAAAACAAATAAAATCATACGATATGAACTTGGAAGCACAGGTAATGGAAAAGATGAAAGAGGCCATGAAGAGCAAGAACGAAGGCATGCTGAGAGGTTTGCGCGCTATCAAGGCAGAAATTATCAAAGCGAAGACGGAACCCGGAGCTGGCGGTGAGCTTACTGAAGACGGAGCACTGAAAATGTTGCAGAAAATGGTTAAGTCGAGGAAAGATTCACTCCAGATTTTTCAGGAACAGAGCAGGACAGACCTCGCCCAAAAAGAGCAAGAGGAAATTGATCTGATCCAACAGTTTTTGCCGGCCCAGCTGACCGAAGAACAAATAACACAGCAACTGAAGGAAATCATTGTACAGGTGGGTGCTAACGGCCCCCAAGACCTGGGTAAGGTGATGGGAATTGCTACCAAGCAGTTTGCCGGACAAGCAGATGGGAAACTGGTAGCAGCGCTGGTGAAAAATTTACTCACCCATTCCTAGCGCATGGTTATAGATGCACTATTGGCACTCATTCTGATACTGGCCATTTTCAGGGGTTACAGTAAGGGGCTTATAGTGGGCATTTTTTCTTTTCTGTCCATACTTATTGGGTTAGCAGCAGCTGTTAAGTTATCTGCATGGGTGGCACGCGAAGCGGAAGCACGCTTACAATGGCACAGTGCCTGGCTTCCCTTTCTTTCCTTTCTCGCAGTTTTGTTGGGAGTTATCCTTTTGGTAAGACTAGCAGCCAACATGTTGCAAACATTGATGGAAGTAATGCTTGCCGGCTGGCTCAACAAGGCAGGGGGAATATTGATGTACTGTCTTTTATATGGCACCCTTTTCAGTACCCTGCTGTTTTATTTGGTAAAAATCCAGTTAATAGGTCCGGAACTGATCAAAAATTCACACAGTTATCCTTACATCCAAAGGGTTGGGCCAACGATACTCGAATGGATGGGTAAATTACTACCCATATTCAAGGGCATGTTAGGCGAATTATCGAATTACTTTGACCAATTGAAGCCGGTTGAATCATAAGTTATATTCCCTGATAGTGCATTGTTCAGCACAAACAGATTAACTCTCGAATAACATTGGACGGCTTCCCTGCTATTCGGGTAAAATGCACTATTTTCGTCATAACCCCTGCTGTTGGCAACAACGCTGTTATGGCAGGTTCAACAGAACCGGCAATCATGACGTACGAGATCAAGGAAAAAGATAATTTTCACTTTGTTGAGGAAGGAGAAGGCGAGCCGCTATTGCTGCTGCATGGTCTTTTTGGTGCCCTGAGTAATTTCAGCCACCTCATTGAAAAATTCAGGCACACGCACAAGGTAGTGATACCTCTTTTACCGCTGTTTGACCTGGACATTTTTCATACTACTGTAGGCGGTTTGGCAAAGCATGTACACAAATTCATTGAGATGCAAGATTACCGGGGGATCCACTTGCTGGGAAATTCTCTGGGAGGACATGTTGCTCTGGTGCACATATTAAAGCACCCCGAAAGAATTGCTTCGCTGATTTTAACCGGCAGCAGTGGCCTGTTTGAAAATGGCATGGGAGATTCTTATCCGAAGCGGGGAGACTACGAGTACATCAGAAAAAAAACGGAACTAACTTTCTATGATCCTGCAGTAGCAACCAAGGAGTTGGTGGATGAAGTTTTTGCTATCACCAACAACCGAATGAAAGTGATCAAGATTATTTCACTTGCCAAGAGTGCTATTAGAAACAATCTTGGTGAAGAATTGAGCCAAATTCAGCAGCCAACGCTCCTTATTTGGGGAAACAATGATATCATCACGCCCCCTTTTGTAGCACAGGAATTCCATAAGCTGATTAAAAACAGTGAGCTGCATTTCGTCGATCATTGCGGACACGCACCAATGATGGAAGTGCCGGGGGAATTCAATACCATTCTAGAGCAGTTTTTGCAAAAAATGCGCAAGCCGGCTTCCACCGAATCATAACAACAAACTTCCAATTTGATACTTGCTCAATTCATACAATCACATTATCCGGTCGCCCGTCTTACTGATTCGGCGGAGCAGGTAATGGATTGGATGGAAGAGATGGAAGTAAAGCACCTGCCCGTAACGGGAGACGCGGGCTATCTGGGTTTGGTAGATAAGGAATGGTTGGAAGATCTGCCCGCAGATACGCTCCTATCTGATATCAGCCACTTGTTAGCAATGATTGCCGGCAAGGAACAGGATTTTATCACGAGCGGATTGCAACTGATGGCAGCACATTCTCTCACAGTTTTACCGGTTGTAAATGAAGGTCAGCTCATCGGGGTTATATCTGCTACCGAAATGATCAGGGTGCTTGCTGTATGGCAGGAAGCAGGAGATAAACAAGGCATATTGGTAATTGAATCCACACCGGAAAAATTCTCCTTGGGAGAAATCAATAGGTTGCTTGAAACAAATGACTTGTCGATACGGCACCTGAATACCCGATTTGAATCCGGACAAATAATTGCGTCTATTCGGGTAAGCCGAACAGATATTTATGCTGCCGTGGGTTCCCTGCAGCGGTATGGATATACAGTTTCCTATTACCAGGGCTCTGCTGATGACAATCAGGAACTGCAGGACAATTATCAGCACCTGCTATCTTACCTGAATCTCTGATAGCATTGGATGTTGCTGTCAGGGAGGGTCTTCCAAACACCTGAAATTGATTATGTCTGCCAGGATAAGATATTATCTGCTCATATTCATTGTGGCACTTGGCTCTTTCCGGTCAGGGGCACAGCCATCTGTTTCCGCAACAACAGATTCCCCTCCGACCGATTCTATGGTTGAACCGAAATGGGTGTTGATCAACGATGTGATGATTACGGGCAATGATAAAACCCGCCCTCCCATTATTTTTCGCGAAGTGCCTTTTCAAAAAGGGGACACACTGCTGGTTGATGATTTGCCGGGCAAATTAAAGTTGGCCCGGGACCTCTTAATGAATACCACCTTATTTGTAGATGTAAAAGTATATGTAAGTACTGCCATTAGAGAAGCCGGCAAGCGACAGGCCATCATTACAATTGATGTGAAAGAACGCTGGTATCTCTTTCCATTGCCCTACTTTAAACTCATTGACCGCAACTTCAATCAATGGTGGGTAGATCAAAAACGAAGCCTTGACCGGGTCAATTATGGCGTAAAATTCATCCAAAATAACTTTACCGGAAGGAATGACAACCTAGATATCTGGCTCATTACCGGATACAACCATCAAATTAGTTTCCGCTACCAACTTCCCTTCATTGATAAAAAATTGACAAAGGGAATCAATATTGGAGTACAATATTCCACGCAGAAGGAGTTGAATATTGCCACAGAAGACAACAAGCAGGTGTTTGTAAGGAAAGACAATGTGATTCGAGAAAATTTCCGGGTTGAGGCAACCTATTCTTACAGACCCGATGTTCGGCAAAGGCATTATTTCCGGCTATCGTATAACAGGGAACACGTTGACGACACTGTCCTATTGTTGAACCCCCGCTACTTTCCTACCCTGCGAACTACTGCCCGCTTTCTGGACTTTAATTATCAGTTCAAGTACTACAATGTCGATTATATTCCCTATCCAACAAAAGGTTGGATGCTGGAAGCTAATTTGTATACCCGCCTGATACAGAAAAACCTTGATTTGTGGCAGGCTTCAGCACGCGCTGTTTATGCCATTCCATTTCAACCTGAACGACGGTTTTTGCACTTCGAAGCCATTGCTATCTGGAAGACACCGGTCAACAACGCGTTCATTAACCAACGATTATTGGGGTATAATTACGCACAGATGCGAGGATTGGAATACAATGTGATGGATGGTTCCGCAGCCGGGATACTCAAAACCAGTTTCCACCAGCAACTTTTTTCCGTGGTATTGCACAACCCTGCCAGTAAAAAAATTCACGACCGCATTCCTATCAGGGTCTTTTTGAAAACATTTGCAGACATAGGCTACGCCCACAATCGCTATGCCCATCCTTCGAACACCCTCAATAACACATTTTTAAGGACCTGGGGTGTAGGTGTTGACATCGTGTCTATCTATGATTTTGTATTCAAAATCCAGTTCAGTATGAATCAACTGGGCACAGATGGTGTATATTTACATAGCCGCAATGACTTTTAAACGAAGAATTCAGCGGCACAGGACTTTCCCCGAAAAAAGGGAACCCACTCAATAATTTTTTGTGCATGCAAGTAGCCATCTATAGTCGGGGACTTGATACTGAACAGGGGGCACATCTGGGTTTTTTGCTGGAAGCGCTTACCCGTTACGAGGTCAAAATACTCATCTATCAGCCATTGTTGACACAGTTCAGCGATGTGATGGGTCGCTATGGCAACTTGGTTCCTTTTTTGCTTTCAGAAGACCTTCCTTTAGACTTAGACTGTTTGATCAGTTTGGGTGGTGACGGTACCTTATTAGATACAGTAAGTCTGGTGCGGGATAAAAAAATTCCCATACTGGGAGTCAACTTCGGCCGGCTTGGATTTCTGGCGGGCATCAGCCGCGATGAACTTTCAACGGCGGTGGAGGCTTTGGTAAACAGAACCTATATCATCGATAAGCGCACGCTGATTCATCTTGACGCAGACAAGCCCCTTTTTGGCGAAACTCCTTTTGGCTTGAATGAATTTGCCATTCACAAGCGAGACACTTCCCCCATGATCAAAGTGCACGCGTATATCAATGGAGAATTTTTGAATACCTATTGGGCCGATGGTCTGATTGTTTCAACTGCTACCGGGTCAACAGGCTATAATATGAGCTGTAATGGTCCGATCTTGTTTCCCGAATCATCCAGCTTTGTGATAACGCCGGTAGCGGCCCACAACCTGAATATTCGGTCGGTAGTTGTTCCCGATACCAATATAATTTCCTTTGAAATTGAGAGCCGGGCCGAGCTTTTCATTTGCGCATTGGATGCACGCAGAGAGATCGTGGATAAGAATATCCAATTGGCAGTGAGAAAAGAACAGTTTGGCCTGCACCTGATTCGTCTTAGCGAAAACACCTTCCTTTCCACCCTCCGAACAAAATTGGCCTGGGGCCTGGATAAGAGAAATTAACATTTATCGTAACAAAATTTACTGTTTTTTTACAAGAGTAATGAGTCCCACCGGCATGATGCTTCGAAAAATCATACTACAAATATTGTTTCTGGTAGGTGCTGTCACGGCCAATGCGCAATCTGACAATAGCTTTGTGCACCTGGGGGAAGTGGGGGTTCATGTAGGGGCAGGACACTATTTTGGTGACATCAATTCAAATGCGGGAATCAACAGACCAAAATTCGCAGCCGGCTTTTTTTTCAGGAAACAACTTGGTGGCTACATCAGTATTCGTCTTTCAGGAGAGTATTTGCAGTTGGGCTATTCAGACATTTATAGTAAGAATACAGTTCAAAGAGTAAGGAACCTTAGCTTCAATTCGAATGTCTGGGAGGGAGCTATTACAGGTGAATTCAACTTTTTCAATTTTCGACCCGGCATAGAGGGGTTTTCCTTCACACCGTATCTGGGACTGGGAATTGGCGCTTTTTCTTATGACCCATATGCATATCTGGCCGGGGAGAGATATTTTCTCCGACCTCTTGGAACGGAGGGGCAAGGAAGCGCATTGTATCCCGATTTGCAGGTTTATAATCCAATAGCACTCTGTGTGCCCTTCACCGTTGGCGTGAAATATGCCTTTGATCCCAGGTTCAACGTTTTTGCTGAATTTACCTATCGGTTTACCAATACAGATTACCTCGATGACGTGAGTGGTCTTTATGCTCCGGATGCCTTTGCGCCACTGCCGGATGGCTCCCCCTCTCCTGCTTTTCTGTTGCAGGACAGGAGTTATGAATCGGGTATAACCATTGGCACAAAGGGACGCCAACGGGGGAATAGTCTTCAACCAGACTCCTATGCCAGCTTTAAAATAGGCATTTCCTTTAACCTGGAAACCTATCGATGTCCCCCTTCACCCAGAGGCAGATAATCTGTTCCCGGCTCATTTTATTTCAAAACCTCCTATAAGTGCCGTTTTTGTTAACTTTGCACCCTTAAACCCATTAGGATCATGGAAGAGGGGCTGATTGGTCAGGTCAATAAGCAAAAGTTGCCAACCCACATTGCAATCATTATGGATGGCAATGGGAGATGGGCTGCAGAGCAGGGTAAGGACCGTCTTTATGGCCATTTTCATGGGGTGGAAAGTGTTCGTGATGTGGTGGAGGGAGCGGCGGAACTGGGAGTTGGCTACCTCACACTCTATGCTTTTAGCACCGAAAACTGGGATAGGCCCGTTCAGGAAGTGGAAGGATTGATGCAGTTGTTGATTGAAACCATCCGCAAGGAGGTACCCACGCTCAATAAGAACAACATACGACTCCATGTAATTGGCGACCTTTCTCTTCTGCCTGCCAAGGCACGGGATGAAATGCAGGAAGCCCTTAACCTGACAGCCGGAAATACAGGGTTAAACCTGATCATGGCACTTAGTTACAGCAGTCGCTGGGAATTGATAGAAGCTGCTAAATCCATAGCGGAAGAAGTGAAGGCAGGTCGGCTATCGCCGGAAGACATTAGCCAGGACATCTTCCAACAGCACCTGGCTACCCGGTCATTTCCCGACCCGGAATTAATGATCAGAACCAGTGGGGAATACCGAATCAGCAACTTTTTGCTCTACCAGCTGGCATATACCGAACTCTATTTTACCAATACCCGCTGGCCGGATTTCAGGAAGGAAAACCTGTATGCAGCCATCATTGATTATCAACAGCGGGAGCGCCGATTCGGAAAAACCGGCCAACAGATACAGCAGGAGGCTGGAATGCTATGATTTTTAACCCCATAACTGCGGTTATCGGGGGCGTTTTAACAAAGACTTTTCATTATTCCCGTTATCTTGCTCCGCCTAATTCTATCAACTAACTGTAGTCTATTGTGCCGGGATATATCCTGTCACAGGAAAAAAATGTTTTGATGCCCAGACCTCTTCGAATTTTTTTGCTGGTGATTGTAGCCATCCTGGGCAGTTTATCCGTTCAGAGTCAGGAAACTACCGGGAAAGACACGTCCATTACCAATATCAATGCTGACCTGCTCAATATCTTTAACCAGAAGAACCCCAAGCGATATAAAGTCGCTAACGTCAAGGTTTTGGGCAACCGTTTTTTTGATGAGAACCTCCTGATTTCCATCGCCAATATCAATCCCGGGGACGAGGTGACCATTCCTGGCGGCGACAATTTTTCCAAGGCCATCAACAAGCTCTGGGCACAGAAGTATTTCAGCAATGTTGAAATATTCATCACCCGGCTGGAAGGGAAAAACATTGATATTGAAATCGCCGTAACAGAGAGACCCCGCCTCTCCCGCTTCTTCTTCAAGGGCGTCCGAAAAGGTGAAACGGAAGATCTTTCAGGGAAAACAGGTCTGGTACCCAATCGAGTAGTGACTGAGGACATGAAAATTTCTGCGGTGGAAGCCATCAGGAAGTTTTATGGCGACAAGGGCTACAGAGATACCAGGGTTAGAATTGTGGAGAGAAGAGATAGCGTGATGGAGAACACGCTGGCACTTGATTTTGTGATTGACAAAGGCCCCAAAGTAAAAATCAACAGCATCAATTTTGGTGGCAATACCATTGATGACGCTAAATTGAAAAAACAACTAAAGGATACCAAGGAAAAATCCAGGCTGACCCTGTTCCCGACGCAGGACAAAGGACAAATCGTTGTGCCCAAGAATTATAAGTTCGAAGATTACCTGAAGGAACGAGGATTTCTCTCTTTTTCCAAGACAAAGAAAGTTCTCGACCCCTATGTTCGAATCAAACTAAGCTCGGCAAAATTTGATCAGAATAAGTTCTTCGATGACAAATCCAAGATACTCGATTATTATAACTCCTTAGGATTCCGCGATGCAGTTATTGAGCAGGATACGGTTTATTCTACCAGCAGAGGTAATATCAACATCGATGTTAAACTGAATGAAGGAAGAAAATATTATTTCGGAGATATTTCCTGGCGCGGGAACACCAAGTACAATGACTCCTTGCTGACTTCTGTGCTTGGAATTCGCAGAGGTGACATCTACAACATGGAAATCCTGAATAAAAAACTCGGCAGAGGCGGTGGTCCGGAGTCGGGCGATATCAGTGGTCTTTATCAGGATGATGGCTATCTTTTTTTCCGTGTAGAACCTATAGAGACTGCGGTTTACAATGATACGATCGACTTTGAATTAAGAATCATTGAAGGACCACAGGCGACCATTAAGAACATACGGATTACTGGTAACGACCGCACCAAGGAGTATGTAATTCGGCGCGAATTAAGAACTGTACCCGGTGAAAAGTTCCGTCGTACTGACCTGGTTCGTTCACAGCGCGAGATTGCACAATTGAATTATTTCGATCAGGAAAAAATTAAGATTGAACCGGTACCGAATCCCGATGATGGTACGGTTGACATAAATTATGGTGTAGTGGAAAAATCCAGCGACCAGCTGGAATTGAGTGCGGGTTGGGGTGGTTTTATCGGACTTACCGGAACCCTGGGGGTATCTTTCAACAACTTCTCTTTGAGAAATATCTGGAAGAAGACAGCCTGGGATCCATTGCCCATGGGAGACGGACAAAAGTTAAGCTTGCGTCTACAGAGCAATGGTAAAGCTTTCAGAAGCTATAACTTCTCCTTCACTGAACCCTGGCTCGGAGGTAAGAAAAGAAATGCGCTTACATTCAGCGTGTACAATACACGTTTCGGCCAGACCTTCGACCCGGTGACAGGCGTATTCAATCAAAACATTGCCGATCAACGCTATCTCTCCACAACAGGCGCAACGGCAAGCTTATCAAGGCAGCTGAAATGGCCGGATGACTACTTCTCTCTATCAACCGGATTGAACTATACACGGTATAAATTAAAGAACTATGCCATTGATCCTACCAATCTGCCCGGGTTTGACAATGGTATTGTAAATAACCTCAACCTGCGTATTGCCTTGCAGCGGTCTTCGGTTGACTTCCCTACCTTCCCCCGCTCCGGTTCTAATTTCATGTTGAGTCTGGCACTTACTCCTCCCTATTCATTGTTCAATAAGAACATCAACAAGGATCAGCCGTATCAGTGGATCGAGTACCACAAATGGCGTTTCAACGGAGAATGGTTCATACCCTTCGGTCGCCCGCATGGAGAAGAGCGGAACAAGCAACTGGTTATGCGCCTGGCTGCTAAATTCGGTTTCTTAGGAAGATATAGTTACAATAATCCGGCCTCACCCTTTGAGCGATTCCAGGTGGGAGATGCCGGCTTGAGTAATCAGTTTGCCTTGTTGGGCTTCGATATCATTGCTCACCGTGGTTATCCGGTTTACGACAATTCAGACCCAACGATCAACCCCGACAGACAATTCGCTTCACAATACTTTACGATCTTCAACAAGTACACCATGGAGATGCGTTACCCATTGAGCCTCAATCCGAGCAGCACTATTTTTGTGCTTGGTTTCTTCGAGGCCGCCAATGGTTGGTACTCCATGAAAGAATACAATCCTTTCCGCTTGAGAAGATCAGCAGGTCTGGGTATGCGTTTCTTCTTGCCCATGTTTGGTTTGCTCGGATTCGATTATGGCATAGGATTGGATAGGATAAGACCGGGGGGTGCCCTGAAGGATGCAGCCCGGTTTACATTCATGCTTGGATTTGAGCCGGAATAAAAGTAATTTTCTGTCATCTGCAGTTCAACCGCCCGGTTACTACACACTTAAAAAAAAGTTTATGAAAAAAACATGGCTGCTTTTTTTGCTGATGGGTGCTTTCGCACTGACTTCTCAGGCACAACGTTATGCTGTTATTGACACCAAGTACATCCTGAATAAAATTCCTGAATACAAGGAGGCCGACAAGCGCCTTCAGTTAATAGGCGAACAGTGGCAGAAGGAAATTGATGATAAGCAGGGTATTCTGGATAAGATGTATAAGAATTTTGAGGCAGAGCAATTCATGCTTACAGAAGAACTGAAGAAGAAAAGAGAAGACGAATTATTCGTACGCGAAAAAGAACTTCGGGAACTTCAAAAAAAGCGTTTTGGTTACGAAGGAGATCTCTTCAAAGAGCGCCAGCGATTGGTGAAACCTATACAGGACAAGCTTTATAACGCTGTGCAGAAACTGGCGATCGCCAAATCTTATGATTTCATTCTCGATAAAAGTGAAGGAATAACCATTATATTTGCCGACCCCAAGCTAGACAAAAGCGATGAGGTTTTGAAAGAGCTGGGAATCAAATAATTGTATAAATTTTTCATAATCAATCAATTAAAAATGAAGCAGTTTTTTACTTTGTGTCTGGTGGTTGCTGCCGCCCTCTTTTCAGCCAATACGGCCGAGGCACAACAGTCGGTTAAGATCGGCTATTTTGACGAGCAATTGGTGTTGGGACTGATGCCCGGTATTGACAAAGTTTCCCAGGAGATCGAGTCTTTTCAGCAGGATTCATTGAAAGATGAGTACGATTATACGTACAAGGATTTCATGCGCCAGGATAGTACTTTCAAAAAAGATTCAGCTAAATTGGCCCCTAAGGCACGTGAAATGGCTTTGGCAGACCTCAACAAAAGCCGCCAGAAGCTTTTATACTGGCAACAGTATTCACAAGAAGCAGTTGGTCAGAAGCAGGAGCAACTGTTACAGCCGTTTCGGGTGAAAATATTAACTGCCCTCAATGAAGTAATTGCTGAGCAGAAGTACACGCTGGTATTGAAAAATGATGCCCTCTCGCCTTATGTGAATCCTCCGTTGCTCGATAACCTGGCGATTCGCGTTGCCATCAAATTGAAGTTGCCATTGCCGAAGGAAGCAGAAGATGCCTGGAAAGCTGCCGGCGGAACAGGTTTGCCCTATGCTGCACCCGCTGCCCCTAAAGCACCCGCTGCTGCTCCGAAACCAAAGTCCTAACACAGAACTTTTTGAAAATAGTTAATTATGAGCCCCTTCTTTATGAAGGGGTTCTTAATTTTAAGCCATGAATCAACCGGGCCCTATAGGAGTATTCGACAGCGGATATGGTGGACTCACCATTTTACGGTCACTAGTCAAAGAATTGCCGGAGCAGGATTTTCTTTACCTCGGCGATAATGCCCGGGCCCCTTATGGTCCCCGATCATTTGAAACCGTTCATCAGTACACCCTGGAAGCAGTGAAATGGTTTTTTGAAAGAGGTTGCCACCTTGTGGTGCTTGCCTGCAATACCGCTTCTGCTAAAGCGTTGCGCACCATTCAGCAGCGCGATTTACCCGGCATCCATCCTACAAAAAGAGTTCTTGGGGTGATACGTCCTACCACAGAGATCATTGGAACGATGACTCGAACAGGGGCGGTAGGGATATTGGGTACCAGCGGAACCGTGAACAGCAACAGCTATCCCATTGAGATCAATCATTTTTATCCCGGCTGCAGGGTTTATCAGGAGGCATGTCCCATGTGGGTGCCCTTGATCGAAAACGGAGAGTATGATAAGCCGGGAGCCGATTATTTTGTGCAACAGCACCTTCGGCATCTCCTGAGCCAGTCCGGTGATATCGACACCCTACTGCTTGCCTGTACCCATTATCCTTTGCTAATAGACAAAATCCGCCAATACCTTCCTCCTGAGGTTCAAGTCGTTACTCAGGGTGATATTGTTGCCCGAAGTTTGCGCAACTACCTGGAAAGGCACACAGAATTGGCCCTGCATTGCAGCCGCACCTCCACCAGACAATTTTTTACTACGGACGATCCGGCTGATTTTGAGCGGCAGGCTACCCGCTTTTTTGGAGACCCTGTACAAGCCGCACACACGGAATTATAGCAGGCCTACCCATAAAAATGGATAAAATGGCCTTTACACTTGCTGAAAAGCTGGTTTTCCCCTACCTTTGCCGTCCTTTCACAAGCAGCAGTATGGTGACTGCAGGCATGAAATGAAACCAAATTTCGAGGCTGAAAAAACAAACCAATGAAAAGGACTTTCCAACCACATAAGCGTCGCCGCAAAACAGTGCATGGTTTCCGCCAACGCATGGCCACTGCCAATGGCAGAAAAGTATTATCCAGCCGCAGAGCAAAGGGCCGGAAAAAACTGACCGTGTCTAGCGAGAAGGGACTGAAATAAGTTCGGAACGCGACCTATCTTATTATAAAAGCAAGATGCCTCCTATTTTTGTGAGGCATTTTTTATTTTCATGACGGACAGACAATTTACTTTCCCGACAGCAGAAAAACTGAAGAGCCGCAAACTCATCCAGCAATTGTTTGCTCAGGGAAAGTCGGCTCATGTGCCACTCCTGACCTGTCATTTTCTGATCGATCCTGCCCCCTTGCCCGTTCCATTGCAGGCCGGTGTTGGGGCCAGCTCCCGCCAATTTAAAAAAGCAACTGACAGAAATCGCATCAAAAGGTTGCTGCGCGAGGCATACCGCCACAACAAGTACGAATTACTGAAAATGCTTACGAATCAGGGCCAAACAATGGTTTTATTTTTTATTTATACCGGCAAAGAATTGCCTACGCTACAACAAGTTGAAAATGCAGTGCAGTTGATTCTGCAGCAGCTTCAGCGGCGCATATCAACAACAAAACCAAGCTGAGTGAAGTATTTTTCTTCAGGCATTATCGTAACTTACTCTTCTATTTGAATTTTTCTTTTTTATTAACTGATGGATGTTTGCGTATGCTTCATCGTCTCCTGCTTATCCTTCTTTGCTGTACTGCATTATTTGCGGGAGCACAGGTGCTGCCGGCGAAAGATTGGTTGGTGCAGCCATTTAAACAACCTGTTCGCATAGATACCGCTGGGGGTCAACTGGTTTTCTCTAACGGATTGTTGCGTCGGTCTTTTCTGCTTCGACCCAATTTATCTTGTATTGATTTTTTGAACCTCACTACCGGACAGCAACTCATTAGAAGCGCAGAGCCGGAAGCCCGATTGATCATTGACGGAACCATTTATCAGGTGGGGGGTGTTAAGGGACAACAAGAGAAAGCATATTGGAATGAATCGGTTGGCGGAAGGAGGACAAGTTCGGACAGCGATTTTCATTTTACCAATTGGAGTATTGGCCCGATACGTTCTCGCATCCAAAGTCGCAGCTCTTATCCTGTGCCGGAGGGAAAAGAAGTGCAGTTGAAGTTTTCTTCCCGCATACCTGACTTGAAAGCCCTGGAGGTAACAGTTCATTATAATATCTATCAGGGAATGCCTTTGTTGGAAAAATGGGTAACGATAGAATACAAAGGACAAAAGAAATTAATCTTGAACCGCGTGGTACATGAAGTATTGGGTTTGGTAGAAGAGGAAAGTGCTGTGATAGGAAGGCCGGAGGAGATGAAGAAACAGCACGGACTTTATATAGAAACCAACTATGCCTTCAACAATGCCATGCGCTATGACATCAGCGACCAGACTACCCATTGGAAAACTGATCCTTCCTACACTTCACAGGTCAACTATAATTTTCAGACCCCTTGTTTATTAGAAGTGTATCCTGAGCATGCACCCGGCATCGAATTGAAACAAGGCGATCATTTTGAATCAGTACACAGCTGGGAATTGCTGATAGATACCTATGACAGGCAGCGACGCGGACTGATGATCAGAAAAATGTACCGCAAGATTGCACCCTGGACAACACGCAATCCGATTTTTATGCACCTCATCAGTCAGCGCGATGAAGAAGTGATCAGTGCCATTGACCAATGTGTGGCAACCGGATATGAAGCGGTCATACTGAGCTTTGGAAGTCACCTGAATATGGAAGACACTTCCGCGCAAAATATTTTGCGCTGGAAAAAATTATCAGCGTATGCCCACCAAAGAAAAATTCTATTGGGTGGTTACTCTTTGTTCAGTAGTCGGCGCATCAGTGATGCAGACGACGTGATTGATTCTGCTACAGGAAAACCCGGTGGTGCCTTTTTTGGAAATGCACCCTGCTTCGGAAGCAAGTGGGGACTTGCCTATCGGGATAAGATCAAGTATTTCTTTGAGCAAACCGGATTTGACATTTGGGAGAATGATGGTCCTTATCCAGGTGATCGCTGTGCCTCTTGGCAACATCCCGGACATAAAGATTGGTTTGATTCTCAATGGAAGCAGATGGAGATTCAGAAGGAGTTGTATCGATGGCTCAATGAGCGAGGAGTATATATCAATGCACCGGATTGGTATTTTCTGGATGGCACACACAAAATCGCCATTGGCTACAGAGAGGTAAATTTTTCTCTGCCGCGAGAGCAGCAAATTATATTGAATCGCCAGAACATACACGACGGAACAATTGAAAAAACCCCTTCTATGGGCTGGGGCTTTGTTCCTCTGACGCGTTACCAGGGCGGCGGGCCCGAGGCCGTATTGGAACCATTGGAAGAGCACCTGTCTGCCTATCGTCAACTGATGATGCAATATTATGGTGCCGGCGTTCAGGCTTGTTACCGGGGGCCGCGCTTATATGATACCGATTCGACACGTCGCATGGTAGCCGCTGTAATTTCCTGGTACAAAAAGTATCGATCAATTTTGAATGCAGATATCATTCAGTTGAGAAGAGCCGATGGTCGAGACTGGGATGGCTGGCTACATGTTGATCCTGCATTGCCTCAAAAGGGGTTGATGATGTTATTCAATCCCACCAATCAGCCCATCACCAGAACCATTTCTCTTCCATTGTACTATACCGGAAAAACCACCGTGGTCAATATCAGAAAAGAAGAAAATGCCGGCAGTCAATACCGGCTAAGAAGAGATTACACGGTACCCTTTACATTTACTTTACCCGCAGGCGGATATGCCTGGTATGTGATTGAATAGCCGACAGCAGCAGCTCTCCGGAGTTAACTGTGCCGCTCGATTTATTCTTCGATGCCGGCAAATGTGTTGCCCTGGCTGAGATCACCGGTGGTAAATCCCTTTTTGAACCAGTACATGCGTTGTTCAGAACTGCCATGTGTGAAGGCATCCGGAACCACATATCCCTTACTTTGTTGTTGCAGGCGGTCATCACCAATGGCATTGGCCGCGGCAAGCGCCGATTCCAGATCACCGGGTTCAAGAATGTTGCGCAATTTATTGGCGTGATAAGCCCATACACCTGCCAGGAAGTCTGCTTGCAACTCCAGTTTTACTGAAAGTTTATTGTACTCTTTCTCACTAAGTCTTCTGCGGGCGCTGTGTACTTTCTGCGAAGTGCCATTGAGTGTTTGTATATGATGACCCACTTCATGCGCAATCACATAAGCCATGGCAAATTCGCCGGGAGCCTTGAACTGATGGGTCAGATCATTGAAGAAAGACAAATCAATGTAAACCTTCCTTTCCGCGGGACAATAAAAAGGGCCCATAGCGGCACTGGCAGCGCCACACCCTTCTGATTGTGTTTGTCCGGAAAACATCACCAGTTTCGGTTGTTCGTAAGTACTGTTATCGGCGCGGTAAATCGAATCCCAGACTTCTTCGGTCAGACCCAAGACAACAGTAGTAAATTTTGCCAATCGCTCTTCTTCCGGGCTGGACTGTCGTTGAGTGCTAACAGGGGCACCTTGTTGTAACTGGTTGGTAATTTGTGCAGGGTCGCCACCCATCAGCAAATAAATCACCAGAATAACGAGACCACCGATACCACCACCTACAGCCATACCTCCGCCTCCGCCCCCTCTTCTGTCTTCTACATTGCTACTTTCTTTGTTTCCTAACCAGCGCATAAAGATGAATTTTTCGTAAATGTAAAAAATGTTGACTTAACCCCGATGGGATGATTAAAAGTCTTGGGCAGTTCAGCCCCGAGGCAACGGAATAACTGCCCTAGGTATCTATTTAAAGACCTACGGTACAATAACTGATGGGTGAAATTACGTTATGAGTGGCAGTGGGCCCGCAAGGGTCCGACTTTGTTAATGTATTGTTTATTTGGCCGCCAACCATGATGATAATCAACCTGCTTTGGATTTGTTGTTTACTTTTATTGAGCTGTTGGAATCCTATCCTAAGAACTGAAAAACCATTGCGATGATCCGGAACCGGACGATTGCTTTTTTGTTGCTTTTATCAGTACAACAGGCCTATGCGCAGGGTGTCAATCCGGGCTCCCCGGTTTCTTCCTGTGGCACCGACAGGCGGTATGAAATGGCCAGAAAAGATTCGGCATTTGTACGACAGGAAAATCAACTCAATCAGCTCATACGTCAGGCCACCCTCCGACGTCAATCGATTGAAACCACGAGCAATGGGGTTGCAGTACAGGGCATACAAAATACCCCTACCCCCGACTTTCCCAATATTTATCAGCTGCCGGTGGTGTTTCATATTGTTAGCGAAAATCCCGACGCCATTACCGATGCTATGGTGTTATCTGCTTTGAATGGACTCAATGATGCATTTGCACACCGGGGTGCTTTTTCTTCCGACCCGCTGGGAGTTCATACCGGAATACAATTCTGTCTTGCCAGCATTGCACCTGACGGTGGAAATACAACCGGTATCAACCGCATTAAAAGTTACCTGGAGGGCTTTGACATGGACCTTGAGACCAATCGTTTGATGCAAGTATCTGATTGGGATCACCAGCAATACATCAATATTTGGGTGGTGGGGAATATTCGAGCTGAAAATCCGGTTACCTATTTTGAATGTGGCAAATGGACACGCATTGGTGTCGGCGGATTTGCATCGCCGGGTATGGGACTGGTTGTCGCCGGCTTAGGTACCGCATTGATCGCACACGAGATGGGTCACTACCTCAGTCTGTATCATACTTTTGAGGGACAGAGTTGTATCAACAATGATTGCACAACCGACGGAGATCGGGTTTGTGATACACCCCCCGACAGAAGCATTAATTCCTCTCCCTGTAACAGTCCGGAAAATTCCTGTAGAACAGATACTGTGTCGGGATTCACAAAAGATGTACCCGATATCATTTCCAATTTCATGGATTACGGAAGTCCTTGTCCCTCTGTATTTACTCTGGGCCAAGCCCAACGGATGCGGGCTTTTGTTGAAGTGTATGCCGGCGGTAGTTTGTTGTCTTCTAATAAATGTGATGCTCCTTGTGCCGGTGCCCCGCAAGCCAATTTTGAGTACCGCAGCCAGCCCTATCCCAAGCAAGGTGAATTAATTAATTTCAATAACCTCACTCCGGGGAATGACCCTTTTGAATGGTTGATCAATGGTGTGCTAGCCGGTACCACCAAAAATTTCAGCTATACATTTCCAACAGCAGGAATTTATGACTTAACCTTGCGTGCATACCATCCGACACAAAATTGCTATTCAACGTACATCGCTAAAGTCAATGTCAATTGTGGTGTTGAAACCAGGTTCTCTCCTGATAAAAGAAAGGTTTCCCACTCCGGCTCGATCTATACCGAACCCGTTACATTTACAAATTATTCTTTTGGTGCTACCTCTTTTCAGTGGTATGTTTCAGATAACACCGGCAACAATTATCAACCCATAGCTACCAGCAATGACCTGGTATATTCTTTCCCTTCACCCGGTTTTTACCGCATTCGATTGGTAGGAACTAATGGTGCTTGTATAGATGAAGCACCGGTGTATAGTGTGAATGTTTTTGATGCACGACCGGATGCAGGATTATTCCTTTTATCTGTGAATTGTTACAAAGAAGACAGCATCAGGGTGGTCTTCGCTTTGAACAACAATGGGTATGATTCAATTCCTGCCGGATCAAAAGTCAAATTTTATAACAAAATACCGGGGCAGCCCGGAGGAGCATTGATGTCTCCTGAATTTACACTGCCCTTTGATTTGGTGGGGCGATGCGGCAATACATTTACACACATCCTCAAGGCCAACACGGTTCGGCAGGATACCATTATGGCCATCTTTGATGAAGATGCATTGATCAACGAGCTCAATGAGACCAACAATGTTTCGTATCGAATTTTTTATCAGCCCTCTCTTTCTATTCAACCGGCAGATACCATTGTTAACATCAACAGCGTCTTACCTGTAAAAGCAAGAAACAGGTCCAATGACCCCTTGGTTCAAATCAATTGGACGCCTGCAGCCCAGATGAGTTGCGGGAGTTGTCTGACACCTGATGTAACAGTCAACGATACAATGCTTGTCAAGCTGCGCATCAAAACCTTGTATGATTGTATTGATAGCATATCAGCTTATGTCAAAGTATTTCCTATTGACATGGTCATGAAACCAAGTGTTGCCAATTGTTATGCCAAGGATACCATGATTGTTACTACCGATGTATGTCTGTTGAATGGATATACGCAATTGAAACGAGCGGTACAGATACAATACTATGATAATGATTCTACAGGAGGTGTGGGTAAACTAATTGGTACAGGTTGGATTCCAGTGAGTACTGTTTTCACCGGTGGCTGTGCTACCATACAACACCTGTTACCTCAATCTCCGACCGGTAAGGTATTTGGGTATCTTAATCCGCTGCAAACAGTTTTTGAGCCCAATGTGAGCAACAATGCACAGGTGACTCAGTTTACACCTTTCACTATTAATCTGTCTACACAGCAAATCAATCTTTTGCGGAATGAAAAAGTACAACTGAATATCATCAACCAGGGCGATGCATTCAAAAGTATTCTTTGGTCTCCTTCCGGAGGTTTATCCTGTGCAGATTGCCCCAATCCGGTATTGAATACATTGACTAACCGCAATTATCTGGTCACGGGCGTCAATCAATTTTTCTGTACCGATACTGCTACGCTGGCTGTGAATGTCTATTTTCAAAATCACTTGGCGATGCCAAATACCTTTACTCCCAATGGTGACGGGAAGAATGATATCTTCTACGTTATCTCAGGTGAAACGGTATCGCGCGTAAAACAATTTCAAATTTTCAGTCGCTGGGGGGAGAAGGTGTTTGAGACTGCGAATGTGTTGCCCAATGATTATTCGGGCGGATGGGATGGAAACTTCCGGGGCAAACCTGCACCGGCAGGCACCTATGTTTATGTACTGATACTAGGATTAACCGATGGAACAACTGAAACACATCGGGGAAATATAACCTTATTGCGATGATGGGTCGTCGATTGATGTTTCTTGGCTTATGGATCTGTGTTGTCTGTGAATTACAGGCACAGGATCCGCATTTCTCGCAATTCTTTGCCTCACCGCTCACGCTTAATCCTGCATTCACCGGTTACTTCAACGGTGATCTTCGGGTGGCAGCTAATTCACGCAATCAATGGCCTTCCTTCAATAACGCTTATTCCACCATTACTTTTTCTGTAGATGGGCCCATCATGTCTGCGAAAATTCCTTCGCGCGATCGCATGAGTATCGGTTTAATGGGCATGAGTGATAAGTCAGGCGGAGGAATTCTCAAAGAGAATTATCTGGGACTCTCTATGGCGTATCGAAAAGGGTTGGACTACAATGGAGACTTTTCCCTGACTGCAGGGTTTCAGGTTATGTATGGAAACTTTGCTTTCAACAGATCTATGTCTACATTGGAAGACCAGCTCGATGTGGGGGGCTTTGTTTTGCCTACTGCCGATCTGGCTACCCTGGGCAGTGAGAACAGACATGTGGCTGATGTACAGGCAGGACTATTGTATACCGGACTCTTCCCCAACGATGTATATGTTTACGCGGGCGCATCTGTTTATCATCTCATGGAGCCTTCGGTTGGATTTGGGAACAACAGTTATCCGCTGAACAGACGCTATAACTTTCATGGGGGAGGCTATCTTCCCCTCGGGGCCAATACAACCCTGCATTTCAGCACACAGTACCAAAAGCAATATCAATATGAAGAGCTCATGTATGGTGGGGCTGCCAGCTATTATATCGTTTCCGGTGAAAACAATTATGAGGTGTATGCGGGCTTCTGGGTGCGCAATGGTGAATCCTACATTCCCTATCTCGGTTTGGAATGGAATGGATGGCGCGCAGGATTTAGCTATGATCTCGCCTATGGGAACAGCAAAATCAATACCCCCTATAGCCGCTCAACGGAATTCTCACTGATCTATCAGTACAAGAAAAATCTCTCCCGGCGAAGCCTTCGATGTCCGGTTTTCTAAGTTTTCATCCGGGCGTGTCGAACAATTTTTTATTTTCACATCGCTAAAAACAAATTATATGTTACGTGCAATTGCCTGTATAGCATTATCTGCTTTCTTCCTCGTCGCCTGTTCTGAAAAGCCCGCTGCTGTTGATAACGCATCAACGGTGACTGTTAACAGCACTCCTGCAGGAGGATGCTTTTTGCATGCGCTGAATAAGGACAGTACATTTTTACAGCTGAGTTTTGAAAATGGCAAGGCTACTGGAAAATTCTTTTGGCTGCCTGATCAGAAAGACCGCGCCAATGGAGTATTGGAAGGAACGTATCAAGGCGATACCATTCGGGTGAAATACACGTATATGATAGAAGGAATGGTGCAGGAAGAAGACAAGATCATGGTGTTGGAGAGAGATAGCATCAGTGTTTTATATGCTCCCCTGGAAGTAAATGACAATAAGTTTACAATCAAGGACGAAAAGGAATTAAAAATCGCAATAAGAATGGGCAGGGCTGATTGCGCCACCATGCAATTTCCTGAATTCAAAAAGCCCTAGAGAAGCATTTCCCTTTCAATAGAGGAGATAGTAGTATCAATCCTGATTCAATTCTTGCGAAATTCCGTAATGATATAACCTATTTCTTCATCTGCAATTCGCTCGTCGTAGTCATAATAAAGCGATGTGGGAAATCCATAAGCCGAATCGTAAACAACAGACTTTCTGAAAGGAGTTCTGGCATCGCTTTCCTTTATAAAACGGAAAAGGTCGGGTATCGTTTTTAAAATTACATAGCTTTTTGCTCTGTCATAGGGAATTCCATTGACAGAAAAAATGGTGTCGGCTTTGACCTGAATTTTATGTGGGCCGATGGTTTCAGGTGAACAGAAACAATTGATGCGCAATAAAAATTCATAGGAATGAATATTGGCTTTTTTCCAAACTTGTTCCGGTGACTGTTGTTCGCTATTGGCTACCGGCGGTTTACAACTTAATGTGGGGAGCATACACAAAACAATGAAAACCGGTATCGCTGCTTTGTGAGCGGAGCAAAACTTAATCAATTTCATATTCGAGCTTCATGGTGATGGTCGCGGTTTTCTTTTTGGAACTGGTATTGAAGGATCCGCCCCAGGAATAATCTTCATTCGAATTCTGTGCTACAATCTGAAAAATACCCTGGTTGGCATTTTTCAGAGAGCCCACTTTGCCGCCGGCATTTTGAGCAATCTTTTGTGCACGGGTGTAAGCATCTTTGGTGGCTTCTGCAATCATTTCAATTTTTAGCTGACCCAGCTGCGTATAGTAGTATTCCGGTTTTTCCGAATAAAACTCAACACCCGAATTGATCAGCTCGCTTACCTGACGGGAAATGTTTTCAATTTTATCTACTTCATTTGATTCAATCTGTACATTCTGTTTCAAGCTATATCCTTCAAAGACAGATTTGATCTTCCTGCCATTGCCGTCATAGACTTCATCGAAGAGCTTGGTGATCTCAACTGATGAAAAAATAATATTGTCTGATTTAATACCTTTCGTTTGCAGGTAACGCCGAATGCTTTCCCGGTCTTTGTCCAAACTGGCATAGGCCTCTTTCAGGCTCATGTTCTTTTGGGTAAAAGACCCGCTCCATACAATCAGGTCTGAAACAAAATCCTTCCTGCCCAGGCCGGTGACACTAATCGTTTTTGAGGTTTTGTTGCGGTTGATGAAGGCGTTCGATAAGATCATGGCAGTAAGCAAAATCGCCAGAGAGATAATAATTGTATTGAGGTACTGTTTCATCGATTGTCTTTGTAATAAAGTTAGATTATTTTATAACAAAGATGCTTCCTGAGGCATTATTCCATAATACCGCTCCGAAACCACCGGATAGCATACTTTGGAAGTTCGTAAGTCTTGTGACTTCTCAGGATTCTTTATCTTTAACAAGTCATCACCAACACATGAAAAGACTAATTTCTGTAACACTTCTGCTGTTGTTGTCCTTTACTTCTCAATCCCAGGAAAAGACAACGCTTATTACCAGGGTACAAGTCATTGACGGAACAGGCATTCCCGCGTATGCGGCATCTGTTCGGATCAAAGGCAACCGGATACAGGAAGTGGGCAACCTGAAAGCGCTACCCGGTGAAGCAGTCATTGACGGACAAAACAAAGTATTGTGTCCGGGCTTCATTGATGCGCACAGCCATCATTTTTCATCGTTGCGAAAATTTCCGGAGGCGGCAGCTACCAATAGTCAGGGCATTACCACCATTGTTATCGGACAAGACGGCAATAGTTATGCAATGGACTCCCTCCGCAAGTGGATGCAACAAAATCGAGTAGCCGTAAATGTGGCGAGTTACACAGGCCATACTACGTTGCGTGAAAAAGTATTGGGGGAAACACAATTGTTGCGTGCAGCGGGTATTGCTGAAATCAATGCCATGCAACAACTGCTGGCAGAAGAATTGAGGAAGGGATCCTTAGGACTTTCCTCCGGACTGGAATATGAACCGGCTTTCTATTCTTCTCAGGAAGAAGTAATGCAGTTGGCCAAGACTGCTGCTGCTCTTAATGGAAGGTATATAAGTCATATCCGCAGCGAAGATGTCAACCTCAGTTCAGCAGTTGAAGAGATTATTCAGATTGGAAGAGAAACCGGGATGCCCGTACAGATCTCGCACATCAAAATTGCCAAAAGATCAGATTGGCATACATCGGCTGCTGTCATTGCCCGATTGCAGCAGGCAAGACAAGAAGGAATCAATATTACCGCGGATGTATATCCGTATACTTTTTGGAATTCTACCCTGAAAGTGTTGTTTCCTTCGCGTAATTATTCCAGTCTGGAAGATGCAACACTGGCAGTAACCCAACTGTGTGATCCGACAGGTTCTGTACTTGTGAATTATGCGCCTGTACCCGGATACAAGGGCAAGACCTTATCAGCAATTGCCGCTGAAAGAAAGGAAACGCCCGCACAAACTTTGATACGCCTCATTGCCATGGCAGATTCTTTTCGGCGCGCCCGGCCCGATTACGAAGGTTCAGTAGAAACCATCATGGGTAAATCAATGACAGAAGATGACATCAGAAATTTTATTGCCTGGCCACATTCAGTTATTTGTTCAGATGGAGGAAATGGTGGTCATCCCCGTGGCTACGGCGCATTTACAAGAGTGTTATCACAATATGTAAGACAGGAACCCTTGTTGCCCTTGGCGACAGCCATACACAAGATGACCGGACTCACAGCGGAGTTCCTGGGAATAAAGGAAAGAGGGGTGATAGCACCGGGTTATATCGCCGATCTGGTTTTAATGCAACCTGAAAAAATCAGAGATCGCGCCGATATTCAAAACAGCAAAGCCTTTTCGGAAGGAATTGATAGAGTCTGGGTTTCCGGACAAATTACCTGGCAACAACAACAACCAACCGGTAACCGCCCCGGTGTTTTAGTAACAACAGCAACCCCCGATAAAAAATGAATGAGTCATTGTTACTTACCAATGGATTGTTTAAACATTCAGATGCAAAAACGGCACATGGACTGGTGCGCGGATCAGAAAGATTTTCCATCAGCGGAGTGATTGATCATGCTGCTACCGCAGGAAAAGATGCCGGAGAGTTGCTTGATGGTCAGCATCGGAACATTCCTATTTTCGCCTCCCTGCAAGATGCATTAAGTCAAGTACCTGCTGCGCGTAATCTGATCATTGGTGTAGCAACCGTGGGAGGAAAACTTCCACCGGACATGCTGATACAAATAAGAGAAGCCATTCATGCGGGACTATCCATTGTCAACGGACTACATGAATTTCTCACAGATAAATCTGACTTGGTTGCATTGGCTGAGGAAAAGGGAGTAACACTGACGGATGTGCGCAAACCCCAACCACGAGCTGCCCTGCATTTCTGGAGTGGGGAAATTTTTAAAGTCACATCACCCATCATTGCAGTCTTGGGAATGGACTGTGCCATGGGTAAGCGAACAACGGCTAGATTGCTGACACAGGCAATGCGGCGCGCAGGAAAAAAAGCGGAGATGGTTTATACCGGACAAACAGGTTGGCTGCAGGGAGGAAAGTATGGATTCATATTTGATTCCACTGTCAATGATTTTGTTTCGGGAGAATTGGAGCATGCCATAGTTTCTTGTTGGAAAGAAGCATCACCAGATATTATTTTTCTGGAAGGGCAATCTGCACTGAGAAATCCAAGTGGACCTTGTGGTTCTGAATTGTTGATTTCGGGGAATGCGAAAAAAGTGGTTTTGCTTTGTTCGCCCGTTCGAAAATATTTTGATGATGATGCCCATTGGGGAGAGATACCTTCGGTGGAAACTGAAATAGCCATTATCCGATTGTTAGGTGCTGAAGTTATCGCACTTGCCTTACATACTGCCGGCTGTACTGATACAGAAGCCAGGCAATGGAAGAAGGAATATGAGAGCAAATATGCATTACCTGTTTTATTGCCGGTACAGGAAGGAGTAGATGAATTGGTGCCGACTCTTCTGGCAATGATATAAACGCGCGCACATGAAAATTATAAGTATCCGCAGTTCTCTTCACTCGGTTCCGCTGAAAAAGCCCTATACCATTGCCTACAATACTTTTTCTGCTGTCGAGCTGGTGCTATTAGAAATTGAATTGGCCAATGGCATCATTGGCTATGGCTCTGCTAGTCCTGCCGAAGAGGTCGTGGGAGAAACACCCCGACAAACGGCACAACATTTAGCATCTGATGTGATTCAGCAATTGGTAGGACGCGACATACGTCATTTTCAACAACTGATTTATGAAGTGCGTCAGCAATTCCCGATATATCCGGGAACACTGGCGGCAGTAGATATCGCCTTGCACGATGCTTTTGGCAAGTTTCTCGGAATACCAGTGGTAGAATTATATGGACAAAAAATTAAGGCACTGCTTACTTCTGTTACTATTGGCATAAAAGATGTGGCAGCTACACTAGCGGAAGCAGAAGAGTACCAGCGAATGGGTTTTCGGGTGCTGAAAGTAAAAACAGGGATTGAGGTGGAGGAAGATATTGAACGCATCGCCAAGTTATACGAAAGATTTGGTCGATCTATGGTGCTGCGTGTCGATGCAAATCAGGGATATACGCTCGAGCGTTTGCAGCAATTTCTGCAAGCAACACAATCGTTCGGTATAGAGTTGGTAGAACAACCATTGCCTGTGGGGTCGGAGCGGGATCTATTGCAACTCGATCCTTTTTGGCGGGGAAGGATGGCCGGTGATGAATCTATTAAAGACCCCGCTGCTGCCTTGTGTTGGGCTGCAGGTGATCGACCCTTTGGCATTTACAACATTAAGTTGATGAAGTGCGGTGGATTGAGCGGCGCTTTTTCCATAGCACAAATAGCTGCTGCTGCAGGTATTCATTTATTTTGGGGTTGCAATGATGAAAGTACGATTAGCATTACCGCCGCATTGCATGCAGCTTATGCCAATGAAAATACCCGTTACCTCGATCTGGACGGTAACTTTGATTTGCAGGAAGATCTCATGGCGGGCGGATTCCGACTCGAGGATGGATACATGTATATTGGAACAGGTGCCGGACTTGGCCTGATTCCTGCCCCATAGAATACAGAGAGAGTATCTTTTCCTGCAATGAATCAGGATATACAGACATCCTATTGGATGAAGCTGGTTACCTTTGCAACATTCCGGTAAAAGAAATGTCTTCCTACACTTCATATCACGAAAGAAATTACCCTGCCTTTTTTAATGGAAAAAAGTTGCAGATAGTTTCGCGTCATGAGAAACACCGTTACATAGCACCACCCTTAGTGGCGGCTACCGGATTGATAGTTGAATCATTCACCGAAATTGACACTGATTTGTTGGGCACATTCAGTGGAGAGGTTGAACGAACAATGGCGCCATTGGACTGTGCCCGGGAAAAATGCCGGCTGGCCGCCGCTTATTTTTCTGAAGGATATTTATTGGCATCAGAGGGATCCTTTGGTCCCCACCCTGCATTTGGCTTATTGTCGGCAGGAGAAGAGTGGCTTTTGTTTTATGACATCGCCGAGAAAAAGGAAATAATTGTAAGAGATGTAACGCTGGATATTTGTTTTAGAGGAGAAAGACTCACAGAGGAAACAGCCTGTCTTTCATTTTTAGAGCAGGTTGGATTCCCTCGGCAAAAAGTCATTGTCAAATCTTCGCAGCATCAACCGGCAAGAATTATCAAGAATTTAGAGCAAACGGCAGAAGTGATAGAGGCGATGCGGGAAATGGTACAACAGCACGGAGATTGTTTCATAGAAACCGATATGCGAGCCATGAACAATCCTGCCCGCCAAAGACATTTGCTGCAGCTGGGCACCAGGCTGGCAGAAAAGCTATGCAGTATCTGTGAACAGTGTGGATGGTATGGATTTTCTGTTACCAGGGTAGAGAGAGGTTTACCTTGTAGCTGGTGTGGAAGCCAAACTGACGGAGTCTTGTATGAAGTTTGTTCCTGTGCACAATGTGGTTTTGAAAAAGAAAATTATTTTCCAAAGGGGAAGCAACAGGAAGATCCACAATTTTGTAATCAATGCAACCCCTGAGCTGATGATGGATTTATCACCCTATATTGAATTACTGCGCAATGACGATGTCGTTGTTATACCTACGGAGACTGTGTATGGATTGGCTGCATCGATACATTCTGATAAAGCGCTGCAGAAAATTTTTGCAATCAAACAGCGACCACTCAGCAATCCGTTGATCGTGCATCTGGCAGATCCGGCAGATTTCAAGCTGTATGCGACCTCGGTACCGGAGGAAGTTTGGGTGCTGGCGGAAAAATTTTGTCCGGGTCCGATTAGTTTTGTACTTCCTGCCGCAGGCAATATTTCACCAATAATCAGAGGTGGCCAATCGACTGTAGCCCTGCGCATTCCCAATCATCCAATCACTCTTCAATTGATCAGAGAATTGGGTTCTCCATTGGCTGCTCCGAGCGCGAATAGGTATATGGGACTCAGCGCAACGAGTGCAGCAATGGTAGAATTGGCGATGCCTGAATTAAAAGGAAAAATAATTGATGGGGGAAGATGCAGTGCAGGACTTGAATCTACGATTATTGGATTTGAAGGCGGGGAGCCGGTCATGTATCGACTCGGTTGCATTACCCGCGGACAAATTGAGAAGATACTGGGAAGAGAGGTAAGATTTGCAGGGAGTGAAAACAGTGAGATGCCCAAGGCACCGGGCATGCAGTTGCGACATTATGCGCCGCAAACACCGATGATAGTTACCAATCGAATGATGGATACGCTTGATTTGTTGAAATCAGTCCGGGTTGCGGTATTGGGTTTTAGGAGTCCAATCAGTCACCCGGCTGTTATAGCTCAGCAGCTGTTGTCACCCGATGGAAATTTGGAAGAAGCTGCTCACCGTTTATACGAACTATTGCACCAGCTGGATCAAATTAAGCCGGATGTAATTGTTGCTGAATGGTTACCGGAGGACGAAGTAGGCCAGGCCATCAATGATAAATTAAGGCGTGGGGCCGAATCAGTACAATTGTAGTACCTTGTAAATAATATCTCCGGAATGAACACTCAATTGTTAACAGATAATCTTTCCAATCCGGCCCTGCTGTTTTTTTTATTGGGCATATTTTCAGTTAACATCAAGAGTGATTTAGAAATTCCTGCCAATACTTCCAGGTTCATTGCTCTGTATTTATTGTTTTCAATCGGTTTCAAAGGCGGACAAGAACTGGCACATGAGACATTTACTGCTGAAGTTTGGAAGAGCATAGCGTTGGGGTTGCTGTTATCTTTTCTGATACCGGTATACGCCTATTTTATTCTAAGGAGAAGTTTTTCTGTGTATGATTCCGCAGCAATTGCTGCGACCTATGGTTCGGTTAGTGCCGTTACTTTTGTAACGGCGGTTAGTTATTTGGAAATGTTACGGCAGCAATCAAGCGGACACATGGTAGCTGTAATGGCACTCATGGAGTCGCCGGCGATTGTGGGTGCTTTGTTTTTGATGTCCCGTTACCGACCTGCTGAAGACCGGAAAGGAAATACAAAAGGCGCCTTGCACCATGCGTTGACCAATGGTAGTGTTGTGATGATCATGGGAAGTTTGCTGATTGGCTGGTTGGCCAATGCGAAACAGGCGGAGGGGATTAAACCGTTTACCACCGATATCTTCAAGGGCTTTCTGGCTATTTTCCTACTCGATATGGGCATTACCAGTGGCCGTAGGTTGAATACATTTCTAAAAAATGGTTGGTCCCCGGTGTTTTACGCAATTTTATTACCGCTAATCAACGGTTGCGTAACGGCCTGGATTAGTCACTGGGTTACCCCACAGGTAGGTGATAGGTTTATGTTGGCTATTCTCGCTGCCAGTGCCTCGTATATTGCTGTACCTGCTGCCATGAAGATTGCTGCACCCAAAGCCAATGCCGGATTGTATGTTCCCATGGCACTAGCTGTTACTTTCCCGTTCAATGTTACCATCGGGATGCCACTTTATTATTGGCTGGTAGTAAATACGTAGAATTACTCGATTGGCCGAATTTACAGATGCGATTGAATCGTTTGTTGCAATGTAGATAGCGGAACAACTCCACTCTGCCTCCAAAGTTGTTTTCCTTGTTTATACAAGATAAGAGTGGGCACACCGCTGATTTGTAACTCAGATGCCAATGCAGGATTTTTATCTACATCAATTTTAATGATGCGGACAGATTCTCCCATTCGTTCGTGCAGCTGTTCTAAAATGGGCGATAACATTTTACAAGGGCCACACCAGGTAGCTGTGAAATCAACCAAAACAGGTTTTTCACTTTGAATGATACTGCGGAAAGTTTCTTTTTCTGACATGTAATTAATCAAATTGGGTTTTCATTTTTTTCGGGAAAGGTGGCCTTTCGGGGAACAGAGCAACTTCCATATCCACAGCCCCATTTAAAACGAGCTGCCAATATTGAGTAAATGGCCAAAGCAATGCCAATGCTCAAATCTGTATTTGCCTGTTTGCGATAACCTTCAATAATAAATACACTACTCAGCGCCAACCGCAGCAATAACACCCAGTCTGTTCGCAGGGCAATTTGTTTCACATACTTCATCATACCACAAAGGTACAAGCGTTTATCACCTTCGCCGGTGACATTTGTTACAGATTAGATTCTTAGGACTAACTTTACAATCTATGGAATTAAAAGAATTAAAGAACTTGTTTCCCGATTGGGAAGAAGGTTTGTATGAAGAGGTGTTGGAAGCAGCAAATTTTCATACTGCTACTGCCGGAACCACTCTTTTAAAGCCTGGTCAAAATATTAGGTCTTCCATGCTCGTAGTAAGTGGCACGATTAAGTTATATCGGGAAGACGCTACTGATGGAGAATTTTTCATGTATTATCTCGAACCGGGCGAAGCCTGTGCCGTAACACTTGTCTGTGATTTTCACCAGGAAACCAGCCAGGTTTTAGCTAAAGCGGTAACTGACATTGCATATCTGGCAATTCCCCTTTCCAAGGTAGATGAGTGGTTGCGGAAATATAAAAGTTGGCATTATTTTGTTATCCGCACATACCGGTCTCGCTACGAGGAATTGTTACAAACGATACATAGCATTGCCTTTAAAAAAATGGATGAGCGCCTGGAGCAGTATTTATTGCGGCAGGTAGGTCGCTGGGGCACACATATAAAACTAACTCACCAGGAGATTGCAGCAGATTTAAATACATCGAGGGAAGTGATCAGCCGGCTTTTAAAAAAGATGGAGCACGATGGATTGATATTGTTGCACCGGCAATCTATCGAATGGGTAGGAAGAAAAGGGTGAAGAAAAAGATGAAGAAAAAATGAGGTAAAGGGGATGTTTTTATAAGTCATACGTCTAAATGGAAATACAAGCTGATGCAGCAAACAGTAGCTCAAATCTTGAAAGAAGGCAGATACTCATTGGTTGATGTAAGATCTAATCAAGAGTTTACGGCCGCTCATCTTCCCGGCGCCATTCATATTCCGGTCGATGCGTTGCAACTCAATCTTTCACTCATTCATGAGTTGCCCCGGCCTATCATCATGTATTGTCACAGCGGTTTTCGCAGCGGATTGGCAGTTGAATTTTTACAACAGCATGGCATCGAAGGGGCTATCAATGGCGGGGGATTATCTCAGCTGATACATTTTTTTGAGCCGTAGTTGAGCTGCAGATGGAATGACAATGAATCAGGTATGAAGTCTGACTTTGAAGACATAAAAAAAGTCACTGTTTCAGTGACTTAAATAATTTTTAGCAAGCAGGGAGTTCATTATTCGAATTCCAGCTCGTTCATGTTGTATTCCCAGCTGAAAATGTGGTTGGGAACCGACATATTTTTTTGGTTAGACATATGTAAATTTTTATTTTTTTGTTTAACGGGATTTGCTGCATTCCTTACTGTAGATTCTTGCAAAAAAGATGCCATTGCAGGCCTATTGGCTGCTCTGGTTTCTCGTTTTAGCAAGTTTTTAAAAGACATGCAACATTGTTTAATATTTTATAACAAAAGATTAAACAAAATGTTGTTTTGGGAAGGGAAATTTTTTCAGTAAAAACGGCAAAAAATAGCAAAAAGCTAATTATCAGCGCTTTATAATGATAAATTCTACCCGCCGGTTGGTTGTCCGGTCTTCTTCCGAGGATTCCTCGGCTATGATTTTTTGGCTTCCCCCCATGCCCCGATAAGAAAGGCGATTAGCAGCAATACCGTTGTTGATGAGGTATTGATAAATCTCCCGGGCGCGATTGCGCGAGAGTACACGTTCTCCAGTATCAATGTCTAGTCCGTCTTCATTCACTGCAGAGCAACAGATATGTCCCCTGATTTCAACTTCCAGTTGGGGATTATTTTTCATTACTTCTACTATCGCCTGAAGGGTGGGTTGTGAGGAAGGCAGCAGAACATGTCGCCCGCCTTCGAAATTCAGGTTGTTGAGAACGATATTCGATTTGCCCTCTTTGATTTGCTCCTGAATATTGACTGCCGTGGTTACAGGGACAGCAGGTGGGTCGGAGGCTCGTTGGATAGTAGTTGATGGCTCATTACCATTTCTGACCGTGGTTCCCCAAATTTCTACTACCCGATTCAGGTATCTTCTTTTGGAAAGATTGGATTCTTCAGTTGCCAACGGACTTCGTTTGCCCAGCGCCGCTTTTGAGGTAATCCGATCAGTTGGAATACCCATTGCATGTAAATAATTTGCTACGCTTTTGATGCGTCGTGCCGATAAGGTGTCATTGTATGCCAAACCTCCTCTTTCATCTGCTCTACCGGTTAATCGGATGCTGCTGTATTGTTCTAGTTGATTTCCTAACGTACGGAGGTAATTGGCAGCATCATGACTGAGCTTTTGTTGATCTAAGTAAAAATATACTTTACCTACCAGGCTATCGTTTTGTGCAATGGCGGAGCCGGATAACAGGCAACCGACCAAAACGGGAATGAAATATTTCATAGGAGGATAAGGAATGAATTTTAAAGATACATAGCTCTCTCCACTATTCATCCCAGGCGGTAAGTCCTAACAATTTTTTACCTAATTCATTCAATTCGGCAGTTTGGTAGCGGGTTTTTTCCCAATTGCGGGGGTCTCCCGGGAAGGCATACCCTTCGGGGGCAATGCGGTCACGCCATGAATTGATCCTCCACTTACGCAATGGTTCATTGTCTTCTTCTGCCGGCATCATGGATATATATTGAGCAATGCGAACTTTGTCTTTACTAAGATTGGGTCTTATGCCATGGGGTTCGAGGCTATTAAAGATGAGCAGATCGCCCGCTTCTAGGGGAACTTTCACCAATTCTAAACCGGTAATATCAGGCATAAAATGATTCCTGTCCTCAGGTTGGGTAAGTTTCCAACTGTGGTAATTGCGGAAGAGTTCGGGTACGCATTGGAATCCCCCCATGTTTTCATCTGTCTGATCGGCCAGGGCCAAGACGCCTTGTACATTTACCGGATTGGTATCGGGATCATAATCCCAATGAATAAAGCCCTTGTATTCGAAACCGGGCCGAATGGGAAAGTTGAGGTTGGCGCGATCAATGCTCACCCATAATTTTTCTGAACCCCAGATATCAACAAAAGCGTCATAGATGCGTTGCGCTTGTCGGTTGTTCCAAAGTTGCTGGTGATTATATACTTCTACCATTCCGGTATTTTCCAGCTCTTTCATTTTCATTTCAGCACGTGGCGCGGTATACCAGGTAGTAGGATCATCAGGATTTTTTTCTTCGAACTCCCAAAGAAATGCAGCTGTTGTTGCGGCTTGCTCTTTTGACACTGCCTGTTTGATGACAATGTATCCATTGTGCTTCCAGAATGTCCAGTCCTCCTCACTCAATACCCGCAGTGGTTTGCCGTTGCTGCGATCGTTGAGTTGCAGGTGACTGCTTTTGGCTGTGGATGGGTTACCCGGAATATCCAGATGTTCATTCTGTTGCGCCATGGTAGGCACCATTGATTTGTTTTCCATGCTGAACTTATTTGATCAGTGATTTCAATGTTTCAGTAATGATGTCCATGGTTTGCGGACCAATACTCATACTTGTCAGGTAGTTGCTATGGGGTATTTTATTGCCTTCTTCAAAATAGCCGGGCTTCAGAATGTATCCCAATGCATCCATGGAGAGGCCCAGTACCATTTTAGGCCCATTGTTTTTCATCAATGAACGTGTGGTATAGCTCAATGCCGGGGAGGTTTCTCCGGGGTGGGTAGCCAGTGAGAGATTTCCAATCGATGCATAAGCGATTTCGGAATCTACAGAATCGCTGAATACTCTTTTGATCACTCCCATTTGCGAGAGTTGCCGGAACCCCTGATTTTGTAGTGGGAATTTCACTTTCTGCCGGCGATAAACAATTTGACTGTTGTTGAGTGTTTGTGGTTGTTGTAAGCGCTTCATTACGTAAGTGCCCAATTTTTCTCCGATGCGCATGGCTTGCTCATAGGTTTTCGGAACATCCTCGGGCTGAACCCATCCTCCGATGGCTCCTTGCAAAAACAGATTGGTGCCTCCCTGTGCAGAATCAAGAAAGCGATAGAAGCCACCCACATAGTCTGAGCTGGCACCACGCGCCACATCATCCAGAATGGTAGGGTGGCAGGCGAAATTCACGAGGGTCGCAATATTTTTATTGAGGGCGTCTTTGAATTGAAGAATGGTCACAGATCTGTCGAGCAAACCGGGTTCTGAAATATTTTTCACCCAGTCCTCACCGAAACTTCCCACCGCATAGCGGGCGATGCCCGATTTGCGGTTGTTCCAGGCTTTTTGCAATGCGAGGGCTGCCTGGTTTACGATTTTGTTCATGTGTGCTTCATTCAAACCGGAGTGCATGATGTCTTGCCCCCAAATGCCTACCACATCAGGACCAGAGTGGGTGTGGGTGGAAGAGAGAATGATTTGTTGTACCGGGAAGGCCGGAATGGATTTGGCTACTCTTTCCCGAATTTCCAGTAATTGCGGATACATCAATCCGATACAATCAACGGTCAGAATGGCTATGCTGGTTTGTGCATTGCTGATAACTACGGCTTTTACATATAGGTTATCAGCAACATCAATGAATTTTCTATTGTTTTTACCACCGGCAAAGAAAAGACTGTCTGCATTGGGGTTAATTGTTTCCTGAGCAGTTCCTACTCTGAAGTTTTGTCCTGCTGCCTGCAGCATACAAATTCCGGCCAGAAAACCCAACAATACCTTTTTTTTCATTTGCTCTCCTTATTTCATCCAAAAATTACATAGATATTTCCAAGCAGTCAACTAATTTTAAGTTCTTTCTTATCTTCCCATCAAATTGATGCACATGTCTGAAGCTAGCAAACTACTTGAAACTGTACAAACAGGTTATACATTCAAAGGTGAACATGTAAAAATCGGCAGGGCCATGTTCAATGGCGAGGTGGTGCCCGATGCCGATGTATTCCTTCCACTTAAAACCTTGAACCGCCATGGTTTGATCGCCGGCGCCACCGGTACGGGTAAGACGAAGACCCTGCAAATGATCAGTGAATGTCTGAGTGATAATAGCATCCCTGTTTTGTTGATGGATATCAAAGGTGATCTGAGTGGCATCGCCGCTGCCGGAGCTGCCAATGACAAGATCAATGCACGTTACCAGCAGTTGGGAATGGAATACAAGCCGGCTGCCTATCCGGTTGACCTGATGACCCTGAGCAATGAGAAGGGCATCCGCATGCGGGCCACCGTAACAGAGTTTGGTCCGGTACTTTTGAGTAAGATTCTAGGCCTCAATGATGTGCAGGGCGGTTTGGTGGCTTTGATATTTAAATATTGTGATGACAACCAGATGCCCTTGCTTGACCTCAAAGATTTCATCAAAGTATTGCAATACATAGGTGATGAAGGAAAGCAGGAGATAGAGAAAACCTATGGTAAAATCTCAACCACTTCTACCGGTACGATTCTGAGGAAGGTGGTGGAATTACAGCAACAGGGGGCTGACCGTTTTTTTGGTGAAAGAAGTTTTGATGTAGAAGATTTGATGCGCATTAGTTCGGATGGACGAGGAATGATACATGTGTTGCGGGTAACCGATATGCAAGACAGGCCAAAGTTGTTTTCTACTTTTATGTTGCAGTTGCTGGCAGAACTCTATGCTACCTGTCCGGAAGAAGGCGACCTCGATAAGCCCAAGCTGGTGATGTTCATTGATGAAGCCCACCTGATTTTCAATGAAGCTAGTCAGGCATTGTTGCAACAACTGGAGACGGTCATCAAGTTGATCCGTTCCAAGGGGATAGGCATATTTTTCTGCACACAGAATCCGCAGGATATTCCGGCTGCTATTTTAAGTCAGCTCGGCTTAAAAGTTCAGCATGCACTGCGTGCATTCACGGCAGCTGACAGGAAAACCATCAAGCAGGCAGCAGAAAATTTTCCCATGACTGATTTTTATAAAACGGATGAGTTACTCACACAATTGGGAATAGGAGAGGCATTGGTAACGCTGTTGAATGAAAAAGGTATTCCGACACCCTTGGTACACACGATGCTCTGTGCTCCCCGCAGCCGCATGGATGTATTAACAGATGCAGAGATCGACCAACTGGTAGCAAGCAGTAAGTTAGCCGCCAAGTATGCCAAAGAGATCGATAGCGACAGCGCACATGAGATATTAACAAGAAAGCTTGAAGCAGCTGCCGCCGCTGCTCCGCAGGCGGAAGAGAAGCCGGCTGCAGGTAATGGAGGAAGAACAACACGTGAACCATCTTTCTTTGATAACCCGGTAGTCAAGCAGGTAGGAAGAACTGCTGCCAGCGTGATAACCCGGAGTTTATTGGGGGCTCTTGGACTGACCGGAAGATCGCGAAGAAGATAAGTGATAGCCACAGGTAAACTGGCGGAACAAACCGAAATGAAAAATAGAAACTTCTACTTGCAAAGACACATCTTCATTCTTGCAGGAAGTATAGTTTGCATTGTTTTTAGTGCTTGCGGATTTAAAGCGCGCAATGTTCTCATGGTACCTCGCATAGATGAACCGGGGGTGGTAAAGTTGTATTATGACAGGGAAGGCTATTTGTATCCTCCGGAAGCACATGTAACGCCCCACTATTTTTATCTGCTGCATCATCGGAATGTAAGCAGAGATCAGTCTAACCCGGAATTCGCCACCATTGAATATGCATTGCGCAGGAACGATTCACTGAACAATGTCTTCATACACCAGCGCTATAATCTCGCTTTGTCAGATACGACGGAACGTTTCTTCATTCGCTTACAAAGAATTCTTCGGCAGCAGGCCATAGAAAAAGTAAAACAAGCGATGAACAAGCTGTCAGCTACCGAAGTAGTCATATTGATTCATGGATTCAACGACCCTGCTCCGGACGCTTACTATTTTTCCCTGCGCAGATCACTCAATGCTTTTCTGGCAAAACCACCCGTATATGTAGAGGTCTTTTGGGATGGACTTACAGATTTAGGGTCAGGGACTGCTACACCTTTTATCTGGCAAAAAGCCAGACTGAATTCCGCAAAAGTTGGGTTGGGATTGCGGAGTTTGTTAAGGGGGTTGGACAACGACACAAAAATTACTTTTCTAACCCACAGTCTGGGTGCTAGTGTGGCAACCCATGCATTGTTCAATCCTGCCATCTGGCCCAAAGATTTTCAGGAAAAACTAGAAACAGATTATCAGTCTTCTACCATATCTACCCCTGCTCAAAAGCAGATACAAATAGGGATGCTAGCACCTGCTATTAGTGGTACGGAGATTTTCGCTGGAATTGGCAATACTGTTCCAGCGGAACAACGCCTCCAACTTAAGAGAGTCGTGATTGGTTTCAACCACTATGATTATGCGGTAACCAAAGGGGGCTTGTTCCCAAAAATGTTTGGCAATACTGCCCTCGGTGCAGATGCAGGTGGCGAGGTAGAAAAGACCACCCGCATCATTCAACAGAAAATTCCGGATGTTTTTTGCCGTTCAATTGACTTTTCTTTCTCATTGCCCGACTCTGTAAAAAGTAAAATGAATAAAAAATCCATGCGCGCTTTTAGGCAATCAGAGCATGCCATACTTTTTTATCAGAACAATCCCAATTTCAGGAACTTCTTATATTCCTTATTTGGGAGCATTGAAAAGCAGCCAACTGTTGCCGGTAGTTGAGTAGATTGGTTTACAATCTTATGGGACTTGGATGATGCAGGAGCTATTATAATCTTTACCGTGAATCGGAGAGATAGCAAAGTAGAACTAACCCTCCATTTGCCTCGTAGCTGATTCGAGCAATTGAAAAGCAGTTTCAGCCATAAAATTCCCTTTTGTATCTAAGAGCGGGTTGATTTCTGCCACTTCGAGACAAGTGATAGGAAGGGCATGTATCAGTTGTGATAGCAATTCTTTGATTTCTTCCGGGAAGAAGCCGTTGGGTACGGGCGTACCGGTACCATGAGAAACTGCATTGCAGTCCATGCTATCGACATCAAAAGAGATATAAACCAGGTCACAATTTTTCAGCAACTCTTTTGTTGTATTCACGCAGTCGGCTATGGTTATTTCACGGGTCTCGGCTACCGTGAAAACACGGATATTTTTTTGCGTTATAAACTCGTCCTCTGCAGATTCGAAATCTCGAAGACCATAATAAATTAAATGTTCCGGAACAATTTTAGCTTCCGGGCAGCCAATATTTTTCAGCCGTTCCCAGAGATCAATGGTACTTTTTTCCGGGTAATTGATTTGACAGGACAGGTTGTCTTCCGCCAGCGCAGCTGCCAAGGGCATACCATGGATATTGCCGGAAGGAGATGTATAGGGGGAGTGGATGTCTGAATGGGCGTCTATCCAGATAACGCCGAGTTGATTGTCGGGAAAAGCTGCTTTGATGCCACTGATGGTTCCCAATGCAGAAGAATGATCGCCTGAAAGAACGATTGGCGTATGACCGGCTTTAAGAGAAGCTTGTACGGCCAATGCTACCCGCTCACATTGTTCAGCTACATGTTCGATTCTTTTAGCGAAAGTATTCGTCTTCTTATGATAGATCGTTTCATTGCGGGTAGGAACGTCCACATAATCGTGCTTGTGAAAGAAATCGTTACCTGAATTGATGGCAGCGATTTCTAAGGCATCGATACCTAGATCAGAACCACGGGTCCCGGCACCAATATCAGAGCGATTTTTTATTAGCTGGATGGACATACCCAAAGGTAAGGCCGGAGTTTCAGCCGGAGAAAAACTAGTCGCTTAATTCGTGTGAAAAAAATTCAACGGATTTACATCCACTTAACAAGATAATTCTTGTAAGCTGCCCGTAAATCAGCAATGATTTTTTCTATGGAAGTTATTTCTTCACCAATTAACTGATTTTCCCGGTGTAGCCGTTCATCTACCTTGCCGGCATGATTCTTGGCATTATCGGCTGTTTGCTGATGATGGCGGTGTATCCTTGTTTCCAATTCTTCAATGTTTTTCTTTTGTACGAAGAACTGGTTTTGAAAATGTTCTGCTTCGGTGAGTGCTTCCCTGGAAGTATTCTTGCTCACCACTTCCCCAAGCAGTTTTTCTAAGAAATTGATTTCTTGTTCATAGAATTTAAGCATGTGCTCTAATTCTTTGGGTTGGTTTGACAGGTTCAAAACATTGGTGTATGACATAGAAAAAGATTAAGTAGTTACTAAATGATACACCAAAGCTACCTGTTAAGTTTCCGGTGAAAAATGATATTTGTCAGTTTATCTGATAATTTATTACTGAAAGCTGAATAATCGCAGCAGGTAAATGACGGCATTAAGTTGTAATTCAGCTTGTTGCTACAGGAATTGGGGGCAAGAATGCGTTCCTTTGTTTTGCTAAGAATAAGTAAAGCAAACTATTGCAAACGCAATAGTTCCTGGTAAAACCAGATCATTCTGTCCAGATCTTTGATGCCAATGCGCTCATCAATGCCATGAAATCCTTTCATGTTCTGGATGGCAGAAAAATTAAGTACAGCCTCGCTAAAGTCCCTGAAATAACGCGCATCTGATGCGCCTATCATCAGGAACGGACTGACAACAACCCCGGGAACGGCTTTTTTAAAGATATTTTCTAATTGAGCAAAGGCCGGGTCTTTGAATGAAGTCATGGGCGATGGTTCGATAAGGGACTTGGTTTGTTTGGTGATCACGACCCGCTCATCATTCACTGCTTTTTTTACGAATGCCAGCACATCGTCACTGGTTTGGCCCTGCAGGATGCGGCTGTTGAAAGTTGCTTTGGCAAATGTTGGAATGACATTGTCTTTAATTCCTGCTTGCACAATAGTGGGAACAAGGGTCGTATGAATAAGGGCATTTGTTTCTTTTGATTTTTCCATTTCCCATTTCACCAAAGGAGTTGTTAGCCACAGGTTCTGTGTTACCATTCTTTTGAGGAATGGACCGGGTGCATTGGTACGGCGAATCATCTCTTCCACAACCGGAGTTATTGTTCCCGGCATTTGTTTTTCCCGCACTGCGGCAATTGCTTTGTTCAATACATCGATGGCTGTTTCTTGGGAAGGCATAGATGAGTGTCCACCGGGAATTTCAACACTCAGATCAATGTTGGTATATCCCTTTTCGCCTGTAGCGATAATAGCTACGGGTCTGCCTAAATCTTTGAAATGTTCTGTATCAATTTGTCCACCCTCATCGAGTACCAGTGCAGGTCTGATTTTTTGTTCCCGCATCCAGGTACTGATGGCACGGGCCCCTCTTCTTCCCGCTACTTCTTCATCATGTCCGAAAGCAATATAAATGGTTCGTGCCGGAACAAAACCTTGCTGCAATAATTTTTCTACCGCTTCCATGATGGCTACCAATGAAGATTTGTCATCGACAGCCCCTCTTCCCCAAATGGTATCATTTTTAATTATTCCACCGAAACTGGGCACTGTCCAGTTTTTTTCAGCTGCACCCTCCACTGGCACCACATCCTGGTGCGCCATCAGTACCCAGGGGGCCAGACTGCTGTCCTTGCCCTTCCATTCATACAGGTAACTGAATTCATTGAAAACTTGTCGCTTCAGTTGTCGGTGTATCAACGGATAGCTGCCTTCCAGGAATTGTCTGAAGGCAACGAACTCGGCAGTATCTATGGGTAAAGTATCTCCTTTTGAAACAGTTTTGATCTGAATGGCCCGACTCATGTGAAAAACAGCGGAGTCACCGGAAAATGTAATTTTTTCTATAGCAACGCTGTTATCGGGTTCGCTCTTTTTGGAAGTATTAAAAACAAGTATTCCGGTGAGGAGCAACAATGCTGCCAGGAGAAAATATCGGATAAGCTTTCCCATACGGTCGTGTTTGTTCAAATATAATTAAATCATCGCTAAGCTGTGACTTCTAGCTTCCATTGAAATGTACTATTTTCAGTTATGCGAAAAATTTCCATCTCCCTGTTGCTGGTGATATTAACTACAAAGAGCTTTACCCAAGCAGAAAAAATTACCACTTATATTGATTCACTAATGAAAACAAAGCCTGTTGTTGGCTTATCAGTTGCTGTTGTCAAGAATAATAAGATCATCTACACGCACTCTTTTGGCTATAAGAACCTGGAAAGAGGGATTTCGCTTTCCAATGATTGCATGTTTCGCATTGCTTCCATTTCAAAATCTTTTTCCGCAACTGCTATTATGCAATTACAAGAGCAGGGAAAGCTTTCCATTGATCAGGATGTAAGTGATTTAATCGGTTTCCCGGTGCGCAATCCCCGCTACCCGGACAGTATCATCACCCTGCGACTGATGATGTCACATCTGTCCTCAATCAATGACAGCCAGGGATATTTCACACTCGATGCCATTCATCCTGAAAAAAATACAAAGTGGATGGATGCCTATAGCAATTATCCTCCCGGATCAAAATTCAGTTACTGCAACATGAATTATAACATGATTGGTGCAATCATTGAGCGTGTATCGGGGGAAAGATTCGACCAGTATGTATATAACCATGTGCTTGCTCCGCTTCGACTTTACGGTGGCTATAATTTAGATGAACTCGACACTTCGAGGCTGGCCTCTATTTATGAGTACCGCTCTGATTCGGGAAGGTTTGTTTTATCACCGGGAGCCTATGCTTCCCGAACTCGGGAGGTAGCCAATTATCAGCTGGGTTATTCTGCCCCTTTGTTTTCCCCTACCGGTGGTATGAAGATCAGCGCTTCAGACCTGGCGCACTACATGATCATGCACAGTCGCCAGGGAAAGAATGTAGGCAAGAGAATCATTTCACGCAAGAGTGCACGGCTCATGCAAACACCCTTAAAGTCTGATACCCATTATGCGTTTGCTATTGAGAATTCTGATAAAATAATTCCGGGCCAATTGCTCTGGGGACATACCGGTTCGGCATACGGACTCCACAGCGCCATGTTTTTCCAGCCCGATAAAAAATTTGGATTTGTTCTGATCAGCAACGGTGTTGTTCCGGGCAATACAGCCGGCGTTAACTCATTTCTGCGACAAGCCATGTTGTTGCTCTATGATCATTTGATCGTACAACGCGACTAGAACTAATGCACTATTTCTTGCAACTGTTTTAGGTAATAGATTCAATGAAGTCCTTGCAATAGCTGCGAATCTCATTTCTTGTTGAGCGGAATGCGGCCATGATCTCTTCCTCGCTGCCGGTGGCTTTCGCCGGATCAGGAAAATTGTGGTGCAATCGGGTGGCTTTTCCCGGAAATACCGGACATCTCTCCTGGGCATTATCGCATACAGTAATGAGGTAGTCAAAATTCAGGGTAATATACTCCGAGAGGTTGTTGGAAGTGTGGTGAGCTATATCTATGCCATCTTCCCGCATGGATGAGATGGCTCTTGGGTTCACGCCATGTGTTTCTACCCCGGCACTGTAAACTTCTACCTGTTCTCCGCCGAAATGTTCGAGATAGCCATGTGCCATCTGGCTGCGGCAACTGTTACCGGTGCAAAGTACGAGGATCTTTTTCTTTATCATGTTGTCAAAAAAGTAGAAAAGTGACTGAATAATTGCAGGTTGCGCTTTGGTTTGAATTATTAGCAACATCCCGAACCCGGTGTGCAGCTGGTTGATGGCGTAGAACTTACTTCCCTCCAATTGATTTTAATTTTCTCGGTGGGAACACCGCATTTGTCTTTTGCCAGACAGTCGGTAAACTTATTGATGAGTTTGAAGCCGGAATCGTTGATTTCAAGCCCGTGTCTGCTGATGCTTTCACTTTGATATTCTACTTCAACTTCAAGGTCGCGGTTGTTCCATATTGGTTCGGCGAGTTGTATAATGTTACTGAGTTTTTTCACAGATAACCGATGGTCGAAATCGTCTGCCACCCACAATTGAAAAGAGATTACTTCTTCTTTTCTGATGGTTCCTCCACAATCGATGTAATGCTTGGTTGTTAGTCCTGCTTCTGTGATGTGATAATGTTTCGGAAGCATTTCTCCGTTTGGCAGCAGGAAGTTAACTTCTGTGAGTTGGGTGAGGTGATTTTTTAATTCTGATAATTTCATGGCGTATGTTTTAGCAGCATTTGTTTTTCTTGTTGTTCAATCTGGTCGAGATGGAAGAGAAGTAATTTTGAATCTTATCAATTGCTTTTTCATCAATACAATAGCAAATCGCGTTTCCAGTGATATTGCCTTTGATGATACCGGCATTTTTTAGTTCTTTCAGGTGTTGTGAGATGGTCGGTTGTGCCAGTGGCAATTCATCCACAAGTTCACCGCAGATACAGGTGTCTACTTTGAGCAGGTGTTCAATGATGGCAATTCTGGCAGGATGCCCGAAAGCTTTTGTCAATTGTGCAATTGAATTTTGCTTGTCTGTAAAAAATTCGCTCTTGGTAATTCCCATAACACTAATTGTATATTGCAATATTACGATAAAGAAATTATATTACAAATAAATTGCTGTTAAATAGTTATTCCACACTTGATCTGGCTCCGGGTGTTTATTTGCTTTTTTTAGAGCGTATCAGCTCATAGGAATGGTCTATTAACTCGCGTATCAGTTTATCAGGAACACTGCCGTTAAGGAGAATCGTATTCCAGTGTTTCTTGTTCATGTGATAGCCGGGAAGGATTCCTTCATAACTTTCCCGCAATTGTAGTGCCTTTTCCGGGTCACATTTTGCATTGAACTGCACCGGATCACTGTTCAGCGGAATGAGTAAAAATGATTTTCCCTTCGTTTTAAGTACGAGCACATCCGGTCCAAAAGGAAGCGTCTCTTCCGTTTCCGGTTTCGTAAGTGCATAATCAATGAGATCGCCTAAAGTCATGATTTAAGGTACTACAATTTTCAAATTAATTCAAACAATGTGTACCGGGTACAATTTAAAACATAAATAAGCTCTAATCGGATACATAGATTTTATTGATGCTTGAATTTAAGTTTTTAACTGCTTTGTCCTTCTACATCTTTGTCTATTTTTGCAACTACATTAATCTGCTTGTCCGCAATGGAATTTTTCGATTTTAACAATCCGCAGGTAGCACAGTTGCCGCTTCACTTGAGAAAATACATTGTAGATCAGGGCTATGAAAGGTATACGCCTGTCAATCATGCTGTATGGCGCTATGTGATGCGTCAAAATTATAGTTACCTCAAGGATGCGGCTTATTATCCCTACATACCCGGATTGAAAAAAGCCGGCTTAACGATTGAGAAAATACCGAGTCTCCAGGAAATCAATGATGCGTTGGCAGAAATAGGCTGGGGAGCTGTAACGGTTGACGGCTTCATCCCTCCCGCAGCTTTTATGGAATACCAGGCATGCCGCGTATTGGTGATTGCTGCTGATATCCGTCAGCTGGAGCACATTGAATATACATCTGCGCCTGATATCATCCACGAATCTGCCGGGCACGCGCCCATCATCAGCGATGTGAAATACAACCAGTACCTGAGTTATCTGGGTTCTATCGGCACCAAAGCTTTGTTTTCTTCCAAAGATTATGCCCTGTATGAGTCTATCCGCGAGTTGTCTATTTTAAAAGAGGCACCCAATGTTGATCCGGCAAAAATTATAGCAGCAGAAGAACTGGTACTATTCAACCAGAAAAACCTGGGCGAACCATCTGAAATGGCTTTGTTAAGTCGCCTGCAGTGGTGGACGGTTGAATATGGATTGATTGGGGACCTAAACAATCCGAAAATTTATGGTGCCGGCTTGCTTTCTTCCATTGGCGAGAGCTCTTCCTGCATGCGTCCCTCCGTGAAGAAAATTATTTACACAATTGATGCAGTCAATTATTCATACGACATCACACAGCCCCAACCTCAGTTGTTCGTAACACCTACCTTCCAAAACCTGATTGATGTATTACAACAATTCGAGAGTCGCATGGCTTTCAGGGTGGGTGGATATGAAAGCATGATGAAAGCGATCGAGTGTAAAAACATTTGCACAGCAGTATATTCTTCCGGACTTCAGGTATCAGGTATTTTCGTTGCTGCCTCTGTCGATCACTCCGGAGAATTGAAATACATTCAGGCACAGGGTCCGACAGAACTTGCTTATAGTGATCTACAGTTGCCAGGACATGATACCAGCTATCACCGTGATGGTTTTGGCTCTCCTGTTGGAAAATTGAAGGGACATACTCTTCCGCTGGAAAATTGGGATGATGCGACTTGTTGGGCACAAGGTCTTGTTGCGGGAAAAACGGTTGAGTTGAATTTTGAAAGCGGTATATGTGTCACAGGGAAGTTGGAACAAGTATTACGCAAAGAGGGGAAAATTATTCTGCTGACTTTTACAGATTGCACAGTAAAAGATGAAGATGGAAAAGTTTACTTCGATCCGGCCTGGGGAAATTATGATATGGCAGTGGGAGGGAAAATCGTTTCCGTCTTCAATGGCGTTGCAGATAAGAACCACCTGGTTGATCAATTATACGTCTCGTCTAATCTGACTTCTCAACCCAACTACACTGAATCAGATAAGACCTATCATGCACTGTTTCAACAGATACGTACGATTCGCGAGCAACATTCTTCGAAAAAAGCACTGGTTGATATTCGCAGGCAGCTGGCAAATGATTTCAATGAAGACTGGCTGGCATCCATGGAGATACTGGAGTTAGTTGCAGAAGACCCTGATTATAGTGATCTGGCAGAAGAGGTTAGGAATTATCTCTTGCAACAAAAAGAAAAATTCCCGCAGTATAAAAAGTTGATTGAAGACGGACTGCGCATCATTGATGCAAAACTGCGGTTTGAATAGTCGCCCAGGCCCCTGCGGTATCATTTTTTTGTAAAGCTTCTTTTACAGAAGACAGTATGCTATCTGATAGTACCAGCAATGTTTCCGAAGAAATTCCATCCGGCAGCTTTGAAACATTCGCCAACTGCGCTTTTTCATTTCCTGAGAGCGAAGGATGATTTCTGATGGAAGCCGGAAGCTGGTCAAATCCGATACCCAGTTGGGTATTAGGTTTTTCTACCTGAAACAAAGATTCCGGCGTTACCCTGGCATACCAATCATCTCCCAGTCTCGCCACCAGGTCTAGCTTGGCGGGGTCTATCTTGTTTTTTTCATTCATCACCTGTTCGCCAATATGAATCACTTTGATCTCTGCGATCACCAGATTTCCTGCACCGGGCAAATCCCCCAGTGAAATGATATCCCTTACCGTGCATTCAAGTTGTATGGGCGATTCAGCAACGCGTGGCGGACGAACAAGCGTTGAGGGGAGTTCCGTAAAGCCGGCTTTGATGAACTCATTGGTGTCTTTGGAATAATCACAACTTGACAAAGACATCTGTTGTACCATATCGTAATTAACGATATTGATCACACACTCAGGAACTTCTTTCAGATTTTCCAGGGTATGCTTGGTGCTGTTGTCGCGCACCCTTCTACTCGGAGAAAAAACACAAACCGGCGGGTTCATGCTGAAGAGATTGAAAAAACTGAAGGGGCTCAGGTTCACTCTTCCTTCCTTATCTATTGTGGAAGCAAAGCATATTGGCCTGGGGGCAATTGCTGCCTGCAGATATTGCTGCAGCTGTAGAATGGGCAACTTATCAGTTTCGAGTGTCAGCATAACAGGGCTTACAAATTTTTCTTGCGATGTAAGATAGACCAATCAGTTGCTTCAGCACGAATGGTGTTTTCTAAAGTACCTAATCCATCGATTTGCATGGTAACCTTATCATTGGGTTGCAGCCATTGTGGCTGGTGTTGCGGATTATTTAGTTTCGCAGTTCCATTCAGTTCAAGAAAACAGCCTGTGCCGACTGTTCCTGATCCAATGACATCACCCGGATAAAGTGTAACACCATAGGAGCATCTTTCAATGATCTCCGCAAAGGTCCAGTCCATATCGGCCATGTTCCCTTCCGAAACCAACACATCATTCACCCAGCATTTCATCGACAGGTCATAATTATTGCCTACATGTCCTTGCTTCGCAGGTACTTTCTTGGCTTGCAGTTCATCGGGCGTAACCAGCCAGGGACCAATGATGGTGGAAAAGTCTTTCCCCTTGGCAGGTCCCAGGTTCAACAACATTTCTTCCATCTGCAGCTTGCGGGCACTCATGTCATTCATGATGGTAAACCCAGCGATGTACTGATCAGCATCTTCCGCACGAATGTTGCGGCCCTTCTTTCCTATTACGATTGCCACTTCCAGTTCAAAATCCAGTTGCTGAAAATGATCGGGCATACAATAAATTTCACCGGGTCCCTGAACAGCCAGGTGATTGGTAAAATAAAAAATGGGATACTGGTCAAATTCTTTGATCATTTCTACTCCCCTGTTTCTTCTCGCAGCGGCTACGTGCTGGCGAAAAGCATATCCATCTCTGCAAGAGGTGGGATGGGGTACCGGCGCCAGCAATTGATAGTCAGCGACAGGTTGCGCGGTTATTTGTCCTGCTTTTAGTTGTTCAAGAGCAGTTTTGATCAGCACATGACCTTTTTCGCCCATATTGAGCAAGGCAAGGATATCATTGGGCAGGTTTTTATCTAATTCCTGTACAGAAAAAAGATTGTGTCCTTCCAACACACCCAGACCGGTTTGTCCATCGTTGACATAACTAACTAGTTTCATTGTATATCAAGCATTTACTGAATTAGGAAATAATTGAGCCGGAGCTTCTTTTTGCAAGTTCTTGGCACGAAGTTAAAAGGAATAAATTTAATTTTGCGGCGCGTACTTATTCTACCATCATCTTAACAATTGCTGTTATGCCCATCTATCATACACTGGGTTCTATTCCCGCCAAAAGACATACAGTTTTCAGAAAGCCCGATGGTTCTTTGTACGCAGAGGAGTTGGTATCTACCGAGGGATTTTCCAGTATGTACTCACTCGTGTACCATACACATCCCCCAACCATTGTTAAATCTATTGGCGAAGCCTATTCGGTAGAGCCGGTTATTGCGCGAGAAAAACACCTGCGTCATACCAGTCTCTTGGGATTCAATATTCCACCAGAAGACGATTACCTGAAAAGCAGGAAGCCGGTATTGGTCAATGCTGACTTGCAAATTTCTTTGGCTGCCCCCAAAAAATCAATGACAGACTATTTTTATAAGAATAGTCAGGCAGATGAAATCATCTTCATTCACAAAGGATCGGGTACTTTGCATACCGGGTTTGGTAAAATACATTTTGAATACGGAGATTACGTGGTAGTGCCCCGAGGTACGATTTACCAGATTCATTTCAATGATGAGAATAACCGCTTATTCATCATCGAAAGTTATAGTCCGATTCGTTTCCCCAAACGCTATCTCAATCAATACGGACAACTGATGGAGCATGCTCCATTTTGTGAAAGAGATATCAAGCGTCCGGTAGATCTCGCTACGCATGATGAAGAGGGTGATTTTACAATACTCATTAAGAAGCAGGGTCTGATCTATCCTTATACCTATGGTACCCACCCATTTGATTTCATTGGTTGGGATGGATATCATTATCCCTGGGCTTTTTCGATTCACAATTTTGAGCCCATTACCGGCAGGGTTCACCAGCCACCGCCCGTGCATCAAACATTTGAGGGACACAATTTCGTGGTATGTTCTTTCGTGCCCAGAAAGTATGATTATCATCCGCAGGCAATCCCTGCCCCTTACAACCACAGCAATGTTGACAGTGATGAAGTGTTGTATTATGTGGATGGTGACTTTATGAGCCGCAAGACTGTAGTACAGGGACAGATCACTTTACATCCCGGAGGTATTCCTCATGGTCCGCATCCGGGCAGCGTAGAGAAATCAATTGGTAAGGAAAAGACAGATGAGCTGGCAGTGATGATCGATCCATTCAAGCCACTAATGATAACCGAAGAGGCACTGAAAATCGAGGATGAAAATTATCACAAGAGCTGGCAATTTAACATAGAATAAATTTTAACTGATGCAACAAGCAAATGCGGATCAAGATTTTTTACCATTACTGGGAACAGATTACATAGAGCTCTATGTGGGAAATGCCAAGCAGTCTGCACATTATTATAAAACTGCATTCGGCTATCAGGAATTGGCTTATAGTGGTCCGGAGACCGGAGAGAAAGAAAGGGTATCTTATGTATTGCGCCAGAACAAAGTGACGCTGGTACTTACTACTCCATTGCGACCAACATCCTCTATTGCAGAGCATGTTCATATTCATGGTGATGGTGTAAAAGCCATTGCGCTGACTGTTGCGAATGCACAGGCTGCATTTGAACAAACCGTTGCACGTGGTGCGAAGCCCTATTTGAATCCAATCACATTACAAGATGATGAGGGAGTAGTGAAGATGAGTGGTATTCATTTGTATGGTGATACGGTCCATCTTTTTGTTGAGCGTTCCGGGTACAATGGAATTTTTCTGCCCGGGTTCAGAAAATGGGAAACCAATTACAGACCCGAGCCTGTCGGACTATTGCATGTAGATCATTGTGTCGGAAATGTTGGCTGGAACCGCATGAATACCTGGGTCAAATTTTATGAAGATGTAATGGGCTTCAAGAACATTCTCACCTTCGATGACAAGCAAATATCAACTGAATATTCAGCTTTGATGAGTAAGGTGATGAGCAACGGAAATGGCTACATCAAGTTCCCCATCAATGAGCCTGCTGAGGGAAAGAAAAAATCTCAGGTAGAAGAGTACCTTGATTTTTACAATGGGGAAGGGGTACAGCACGTCGCCATTGCCACCGGTAATATCATTGAAACAGTTACTGCCTTGCGCAATCGTGGTGTAGAGTTCTTGCACATCCCCGATACTTACTACGAACAATTGCTGGGTCGCATCGGACCGATTGATGAAGACCTTCAACCATTGCAGCAACTGGGAATTCTGGTTGACAGAGATGAAGAAGGATACCTGCTGCAGATATTCACCAAGCCCGTAGAAGATCGTCCCACCTTGTTCTATGAGATCATTCAACGCAAGGGCGCAAGGTCGTTTGGTGCAGGTAACTTCAAAGCATTGTTCGAGGCATTGGAACGTGAGCAGGAATTGCGCGGCAATTTATAATACTGCATGTCAGATTCTCAACCCGACATATTATGGGAAGCAACAGCCGATGAGAAAAAAGCAGCTGCTATTTCTCAATACATGGCATGGCTGGAATCAAAGTACCGACTGAAGTTCAGTTGCTATGATGATTTATATCAATGGAGCATCCAAAAGCCGGAGGAGTTCTGGCGGTCAATGGTATCATTCTATCAGCTATTCGATTTTCCTGAAGAGCAACCCGTTATTACCAACCGGCAACAAGATTTCATCGGTGTTCGCTGGTTTGAAGGTGTTACATTGAATTATGCCGAAATGATTTTTCGCCGGGCAACCGATAGCCACCCTGCGATTTTATTCACCGATGAATTGAACCCGGCTATACGTTCTGTTTCCTGGCAGGAACTGAAGAAGCAAGTGGCCAGTCTATCTTTCTGGATGAAGTCCATAGGCATACAAAAGGGAGACCGGGTTGCTGCTGTACTTCCCAACACACCGGAAGCTGTGGTTGCTTTTCTCGCGACACAATCCATCGGTGCTATCTGGAGTAGTTGCTCCCCTGATTTTGGAACCAATTCTATCCTCGATAGGTTCGGACAAATTGAGCCGAAACTTCTTTTTGTTACCAATCAGGTAAGTTACAATGGCAAGCACATAGATAAGTCCGTTTTGGTACATGACTTACCCTCTTCACTACCTACATTGAGCGCAACGGTTTTGATCAGCCAGGAAGACAAGAGCCAGAATGGATGTATTTCCTGGTTAGACATTATGAGAAGCGAGGGAGGGGAATTGCAATTTGAACCATTGCCTTTTGATCATCCATTATGGATACTTTATTCTTCCGGCACTACCGGAAAGCCCAAAGCCATTGTTCACAGCGTTGGTGGAAATTTAATCGAGCACATCAAGGTATTACAATTGCACTGGGATGTTCGACCCGGTGAACGCTTTTTCTGGTATTCCACCACCGGGTGGATGATGTGGAATTTCTCTGTAGCCTCATTGTTAACGGGAGCGACACTGGTATTATATGAGGGCTCACCTGCTTATCCATCTTTGGGAAGAATTTGGGAGATGGCTGCTGCTACAGGTGTACACCACTTGGGTGTGGGTGCGGCCTACCTGATACAATGCCAGCGCACCGGCCTCGTTCCTGATCCTGGTACGCTTCCTGCATTGCGAACCATTGGTTCTACCGGATCACCATTGACCCCTGCGGCATTTGAGTGGGTATATCAATCTGTGAAGAAAAATGTCTGGTTGGTTTCTTTTAGCGGGGGAACAGATATATGCAGTGGATTTGTAGGCGGCTGTATGTTATTACCGGTTTATCGCGGAGAGATCCAGTGCAGGTTATTGGGCTGCGATTTGATTGCAGTCAATGAGCAAGGAGAAGAGGTGGAAGAGGAAGTGGGAGAGATGGTAATCAGACAACCCATGCCTAGTATGCCCTTGTTTTTTTGGAAGGATGAAGGGGACCGTCGTTACAGGGCCAGTTATTTTGAAAAAATTCCCGGCTGCTGGTGGCACGGAGATTTTATCAGCATTAGTGCCAGGAAGGGAATTGTTATTTATGGAAGATCAGATGCCACCTTGAATCGGGATGGGGTTAGAATAGGAACAGCAGAAATTTATCGGGTAGTCGATGCTTTTACATCAGTTGCTGACAGTCTGGTTGTTTGCATAGAACGAAAGGACGGAAGTTTCTTCCTGCCGCTATTTGTAAAAATGCAGGAAGGCAGCACATTGACGGAAGAATTACAGCAAGAGATCAAAACAAACCTGCGCAGGCAATGTTCTCCCCGACATGTGCCCGATGCTATTTTTGTTGTGCCCGATATTCCCTACACCATCAGCGGCAAGAAAATGGAGATTCCGGTGAAACGCATACTGATGGGTACCCCACCTGAAAAAGCTGCTGATGCCGATACGCTTCGCAATCCGATGGCATTGCAGGGGTTTGCTGAATTTGTTTCAGCGGTATGATTGATTCTTTCAGCTCAGCGTCTATTTTTATTGTAACAGCGGCAGATGAATTTCTGCCATCATGCAGCGGGCACTTCCTCCTCCATTGCTTTCAATGGTATGCAGCGATGAGTGTAGTATTCTGTTGAAGCCTGATAGTTCAGCAACCTGTGCGGGTGTAAGTGATTCATAGGCTTGGGAAGACAGCACCAAAATTTTTTCTCCTGAACTGTTTTCAATTTGTAACATATTTCCGGCGAAATGATTCATTTGGGATAAACTGATGCTTATAATTGATTTTCCCGATGCCTTTATTTTTTCAATGACACTGTTTTTTTCTCTTTCATCAGGGATGCTGTCCAAACATATCACTACATAACGATCGGCAACACACATCATCACATTGGTATGATAGATGGGTTGATTTTTTTCATCCATTGAATTGAAAACTACCGGAGTATAATTCATGCGGGTACAAAAATCTTCCAGCACCTGGCGGTCCGTTCTGGGGGATAGGCAGGCGTAGGCGAATCGGTTATCGCGGTCCAATACCATACTTCCTGTTCCTTCCAGATAGAGTTGTTTGTTTTCATACACACTCATATCTTCTGTTTGTTGTATCAGAAATTTATTCTTGATGGCAGCAAGTACAGTCGGTTTCCTTTCCAGCCGGCGATTCTCTGCGAACATGGGATACAAGACGATGGTTCCATTCGAATGAAAAGAAATCCAGTTGTTGGGAAACAGGGAGTCGGGCGTGTGCGGTTCAGGAGTATCTTCTACAACTGTCACATCAACATTTGCGTTCCTGAGTTTTTCAACAAAGCCATCGAACTCTGCAATGGCTTTTCTCTCTACTTCTTGTTGGTTGGCATCCGCAACCTGAAAGGCATTGTTGACAGCGGTCTGTGCATTGAAGCCAAATCGAACAGGTCGTATCATCAGCAGGTGTGAAGTGGTTTGCATTTCTTTTAGCAATAAAGTAGTTGAATGATTGAATGTTATAGATCTGGTTCATCCCGCAATAGCGGCATACTCATACAATGAAATCCGCCCCTGGCCCTGCTAAGTTCTGCGGAAGGCATCAATACAAGCGTATCTTTAATTTGTGCCGGAGTGATTTTTCCGGACTCGAGTTTTTCCAGCAATTCTGCTACATGAATTGTTTTGAATCCTGCCTGGCGAAAAGCTTCAGTGGTTTTGTTGTTCCTGTCATACCCCAACACAACGCCTTCCTTCAGGGCCAATAGGTTACAGCTGTCTGTCCATTGTTCACGAGCATCAAAAGGAAACTCATTGTTGCCACTGTAAATAAAAGTAGTTTTTCCCTTGCAGCCCAGGTCATTTTGGCTGATGTCTTCCAGCAGAGATTCCAGGTTATCAAAATAGATTGGTTGTTCGGGTTTCTTCGCATGGAATTGAATGAAAGTAATCTTGTCTTCTTTTTTGGGGTTGCCTTCCAGCACACGTTCAATTGGATCTTCATCTAGTTTTTTCATTGCCTTTTTGGAGAAGCTTCCCAATAGTACCCACACATTTTTTTTCACCTGGGTAAAAATCGTATCGATGTGCATGTAGTCACGTTTTTTGGGGATACGCACTACAGTTACTTTCTTCATGATTTTTTTCTCAAACAACAGATTGATGGCCTGGTGGGCTGCTTCCCAGCTGGTGCGTTCGCTGATACCAATGAGCAGATGGTCTTTGCTGACAACCATCACATCTCCTCCTTCCAGTGTTACTTTCCGTTCTCCCCCTTCCTTTGGGTTTAAAAAGTGCGGATGTTTTTCCGGTAGTTCCAGGATATTATTTCGGTAGTCTTTGAAAAGTGGGTGATGAAAAAAAATGTACTTAGCCAACAATGCTTCTCTTGTTCGGGCTTGTTTGGCTGGTTTATTCAATAAAACATGGTCTTTGATGACGATGCCGATATCGCGTGTAAAAATAAAGTTAGGGATGGGTGCAAACAAGAGTTGGTTGTCGTCATAGCTTCCGCTGATAAAAAGTTTGGCTAATTTATCGGGATGAAGTTGCTGCAATTTTTGTTGTTCTTGGTAGGGAACGCCTTCCATGGCGCATATTGCTGCTATTAATTCCAGTTTGGTTTGCTGTTGGTGCAGGATTTCTTCCAATAACCATTGCAGCTCAACTACTTTATCACTTTTATAAAATTCTTTGTGACCGGGTTTATAAAAGTTTCTCCGATTTCCGGGATCGTCAATCTTACGAAGTTTTCCTTTGATTTTTTCGGGGTCAAGGAAGTACAGCAAGAGTTTGGTATAATAGTCGTATTCTTCTTTGCGAATGGTATCGAGGTGAACAATATCTTCGAATAGCCAGTCCTGCGCCTTCGATGGAACCACTTTGCCGAGTCCGCTGTCCGGACTATGCACCAATAAACGACGGAGCGTACCTATTTCAGAGGTTACCATCATTTTGGGTGACACTGATTTTTTTGTCATAAAGAGATTTTCGTGAACAGATGGCCCGCTCCGCTTTGCTGATTATTGAGGAGATAAATACGGCAAATAAGAGGGGGCTAGAGAGACGACGTACAAATCGTACCTCAAGTTAGTGTTTTTCCGGAAGAAAGGAAAAGGTCATAAATTGTATTCTAATAAGATTGATTGCTATGTTATTGAAATGTTACCCTTTATTGCTTTTTGTTGTTTTAAGTTCAAATCCTATTTATGCACAACAGCCTTGTTGGTTAAGTGGGGGGCATCCTATGCCGGTGGTTTCTGCTCAGTCAAAGCAAAAAATGGAGGCCGATCTCAATGCTGCGCTTAAGCGATTGGAATCCAATCCCAAAGATCTGGATGCACTTGTATGGGCAGGAAGGCGCACGGCTTATTTGGGGAACTATTACCAGTCTCTCGATTTTTTTACCAGGGCTATGGAGTTACATCCGGGTGCTGCTGCGCCTTACCGCCATCGGGGGCACCGATACATTACATTGCGGTGTTTCGACAAGGCCATTTATGATTTTGAGCGGGCGGCGGCATTGACTACCGGACTTCCGGATGAGGTGGAGCCAGATGGTATGCCCAATGATCAAAACATTCCCACCAGCACTTTGCAATCTAACATCTGGTATCATCTTGGCCTTGCCCATTATCTCAAAGGAGATTTTGAGCGGGCAGTTGAATCGTACAAAGCTTGTTTAGCGGTATCGCGCAATCCGGACATGTACATTGCCACTGCCAACTGGTATTATCTGGCATTGTTGCGGGCAGGAAAGAAGGAGGCAGCCGATAATTTTTTGGCTGGACTGGATCTTCAGGTTACGCTGATTGAGAACCAGGTGTATCTAAGGCTGTTGCAATTGCACCGACAAGGTAAGGTGCCCGACGACCCCATGATTTTTTTACAAAGAGAAGCCGGATTGGAAGGTGTGACCTATGCGTATGGTTTAGGCGCATTTTTATTGGTGAAGGGGGAAAAAGAAAAGGCAAGGCAGGTATTTCAGCATATGCTACAATTGCAGCAGTGGGGTGCTTTTGGATACATAGCTGCTGAGGTGGAGATGAAAAGGTTGTAGGGTAAAGATTTCAGGTTTTGTTCTCCGATTCATTGGTGTAACTGATTATCCTCATATTTTAAAGTTGAGTGATCAGTTGATGTTCTCTATTGAAAGTATGAGGGAATTTCGCGCTTACCTATTAACAAAATTGTAAATTTGATTAATGCGCTACATCTACACGCCTTACCTACCCTATTCTGATAGGTAAGCGAAAAAGTGTGGCAGGGATAATCGAGTTACCAGCAACTATAACGGACATAACCAAACTTGTAAAAATAAAAAGAAAACAATGCCGAAAAATCAATATACACCGTTAGACGATTTGCCAGACGAAAATGATTTGAAAAAAATGGTTTCAAATTTTGAATATAAAAGAATAAACACAAACGAACTACCCAGCCCAATTGACACCAATGGCTTAGTTAGGAAATGTAATAGTTTTATTTTAGCGGCATCAGGTAGCACGGACGGAATGCTTTATTCGTTCGTGGGCATAAGACCTGACAAAGGAAATGTAGCAGACGAACACCCTTTTGTTTTCTATTATGACTACATCAATCCTAAAAATAATTTTGGCGGAATTATCCATCACGGAGATTGGAATGACAGAACTACACCTTTAGACAATAAGCAAATATCTGCAATGAGTGCTAGTGGCTTGACTGCTAGTTTTACATATAAAACAATACCAACTGCTGGTTCAGGTTCACTTGACGACCTAAGACAAAATGGAATGTTAGAAGGACTTTCAGACCAATTTGAAATTCTTTTCAAAAAAGGGAAACCAAAAAAATAAAATATTAACAATATGGAAACTAAATTTTATACAGGAAATTACTCTCTTACACTTGGACAACCTTATGTTATTATTTCAGCTAGTGAAAGTCAGACAGATTTTACGGCTGAAAAAATAATAATCTTTGAAGGCTTCAATGGACAGCAAATTATTTTAGGAAATCGAGTAAAGTATCCAAAAATATCAAACCGTTCATTAGAAGACTTTATTTCTTCGGAAGTTCAAGTTTGTAAGGACGACATTTTTTATAAAATTCTCTTTACAAAATACAAGACAGAACTCGAACAACGCAACTACAACGTAAATATTGAACTAAGAGAAACCAATACAAACATAATTAGCTTGTTGCGTGACAAGTTCCCAAGGTTATTAACTAACATCAAAAACAACACAATGAATGAAAAGCTAAATGCTCTTATTGGTCTTTATCAGTCAATCGTAATTGAACGAAACGACTTTGACATAAACAAATAGCTGCTGGTAACAGCCGTTTGCCGCAATGGGGGCTGACGTGGTTAATTCAAGTGCAGTGCTTCTATCAACATTTGTTCTTGGTTGACAGGTTCTGCTCCCCTGCCTGCCGGCAGGCAGGGAAATCCCCCACTGCTGCAAGCCGCAAAACGTTACCAGCAAGCGTAAAACGACACGACACAGCAGATAGACACGAACTTAAACAAGAAAAAAGTAAACCATTTTGACAGGTGAACACAGACATAAAAACGATACAACAAACGGACAGCGAGTAAGTCGATCCCGATTGCTATCGGGACCGACCCTTCGCAAAACCAAAAGAGTGCAATTTTTTCCAACCCATAAATGAAAATAATATCGTAAATGAGTAAACTGAGAGTTATAGATTTCTTTTGTGGAGCAGGTGGTTTCTCTGAGGGTTTCAGACAGATGGGCTACGCAATAATTTATGGTTTTGACCATTGGAAACCTGCCTTAGACACGTTTAATTTCAATTTCAAATTGAACTGTGAAGTAAAAAACATATTAGATTTTAAACATTCAGTTGATGAAATTGAAAATTTACCGAATACAGAGATTATCATTGGTAGTCCACCCTGTGTTAGTTTTTCAAGTTCTAATAAATCTGGAAATGCTGACAAGTCACTAGGAGTTGAACTAACAGAAACTTTTTTGAGAATTGTTGCTGTAAAAAAACATCAGCCTAATTCAATTCTTAAGGCTTGGTTTATGGAGAATGTGGTAAACTCAAAAAGGTATTTACAGACTGCATATACTTTTAAGGACTTAGGGCTTACTGATTGGGCGAATAAAAATAGAATTAGCCCTCTAAAGATTGCAATTGATTTGTATGACAATACTACAATTATTAACTCAGCCGACTATGGATCATTTCAGGCTAGAAAAAGAGTAATATCTGGCGAAATCATCAAGAAAGGTAAACTGATGATTCCAAAAACAACTCATTCAGAAGAAAATCAAATTGATAAAGAAAAGTATTTGACTATTGGAAAAATGAAGAAAAACTTTCCTCATCCCTTTTCTAAAAAATCAGAAAAATTAATTAACGACCCACAATATCAATTACAAATTCCACAAAACCAATTGACTGATCATTTCTATGATACAGGAATTTACAAGGTCGAATGGAAGGTTTCTAAATATTGGAAAACGAAACACCCTTTTATGGGAAAAATGTCATTTCCTGAAAACGAAAACAAACCAAGCCGAACCATAACTGCAACAAAAATTGCAAATTCGAGAGAGTCTATCATTTATAAAACCGAACTTAATAGAATCGGTGATGGTGAATATCGTCTACCAACTGTCAGAGAAGCTGCAATAATAATGGGCTTTCCAATAACCTATCAATTCTTAGGTGCAGAGAATAATAAATGGCGATTAGTGGGGAATGCAGTTTGCTGTTCAGTCAGTAGAGCAGTATCCCTACGGCGAACTACATGTAGGTTATAGAGATATTTTTCTCTATTGATTTGTTTTGATGGGCAGCAGTTCGTGGATTCTGTTGATGGGATGATCATTTATTTTTTGGAGGCTATCCCTCAGCCATTCAAATGGAT
>JADBXP010000008.1 GCA_020403455.1 Chitinophagaceae bacterium | reverse complement strand
TTTTGAACGGCTGACTACTTCCTCCTTGTATCAATCAGGTACTGAATCTTCCATTGTCCGTCCAGATTCACAAGACAAAACATGTTTACCCCGCTATGACTGAAGTTGCCATTGTATATAAACCGATAGGGCGTCCACACAATGGCTAGCGGGCCGTCAATCTTAATGGTCTCAAATACAATCTGCTCATCAATCACTCCGGGCTTCTGCTTGGCAATGGAAGAAACGAATCTGCTCACCTGTTCGGTTTTCACTAACGCTTTGCCGGCCTTATCCGTTGCAATGGTTTGCATGGTGCAGTCGGAACTAAATACCCCGGCCACAGCGGCAGAATCGGCATTGCGCATGCCCTCGAACAAGTTGTTGATTACCTGCTTTATCTCTGCTTCAGTATTTTGGGCCTGAAGTAGAAGCGGACTGGCAACGAGCAGAAAAATCGACAGAAGGGTATTCTTAATAAGCATACAGAATGAATAATATGATAGGTTGGTAGAAATGAATTGGTTACTCTAAAGGTAAAGAAAGTATGAACATTGTCAGAGCATATTAACTCATTTCTATTGCAATAATAAATAATAGCGGTCATGCTTTTGGGCAGGTAAAAGATTATCTTCACTATCAACATTTCACGTCAATTATTCATTCCAATGGCCAGACTTCTCTCCCTGCTATTCACTTTTGTTCTTACGCTAACTATTTTATCCTGCGGGAATAAAAAAACAGTTGCCGATAAGATTTTTTGCAATGCACGCATCTATACAGGCAATGAGGCACAACCGTTTGTCGAAGCCATGGCACTGAGAGACAACAAGATCATCGCAGTAGGTACAACTGATGAAATAAAAAAACTCGCGGGCGCCTCCACAGATACTTTCAACCTGCAAGGAAAATTAGTACTCCCCGGATTTAATGATGCACACATTCACTTTTTAAGAGGCGCTCTGGAATTACAAACAGCCAACCTCAATGCCTGTAAAACACCTAAAGACGCGACAGACACCATACTGGCTTTTGCACAAAGAAACCCTGAAGCTGCCTGGATCACCGGTTCAGGATGGCAATACACTATCTTCCCCGACAGCAAACCCACCAAAGAAATATTGGATGCCATTATCCCCGACCGTCCTGTTTTTATCTACGCCTATGATGGACACAGCGCATGGGTCAACTCCAAAGCCCTCGCGCTGGCCGGAATCGACAAAAACACTCCTTATAGCGGTTTCGGCTCGATTGTCAAAGATAAAAATGGGGAACCAACCGGTATGCTTAGTGAAGGGGCCATGCAACTCGTAAGAAAACTACTGCCCCCCATCACCAAAGAAAATAAACTGAAAGCAATTCAAGCAGGACTTCAATATGCTGCATCATTGGGTATAACCAGCTTACAAAATGCAAGTGGTTCAATCGAAGAATTAGAACTATATGAAGAACTCCTACTACAAAAAAAATTAATCGTGCGTTATGGCGCTGCCTTTAGTGCCAACAGCAAGACTTCGCAGGAAGACATCGATCGCTTTACCGCTCTCAAGAAAAAATTCAGCAACAATGCTTTGTTGCGGGCTGATGCCATCAAATTTATTCTGGATGGAGTTATAGAGTCCCATACTGCCGTAATGATCAATGACTATAGCGATGCAGGAGAAAAGGGGAGAACTGCCAATGGTACTTTTGCCCTGCCACTCGAAGATTATCGTCGGCTTACGCTCGCATTTGACAATGCCGGCTTCCGATTGTTCACCCATGCAATAGGCGACCAATCGGTTCGGGAAGCCCTCAATGCTTATGAACAATGCAACAAAATAAATGGCACGCAAAATTCGAGACACCGGATTGAACATATTGAACAATGCCATCCAGATGACATCAAAAGGTTCCAACAACTGCATGTATTGCCCTCCATGCAACCCATTCATGCCGATCCCGCTACCGTTGCTGTCTGGTCTAAGGCCGTAGGTCAGGAAAGACTCCCTTACTCATTTGGCTGGCAATCGATGCTGCAATCCAAAGCGACCCTTGTTTTTGGAAGTGACTGGCCTGCATGTATCAACCTCGACCCTATTCATGGACTACATGTTGCTGTCAATCGTCAAAGTCCGAACGGTGTGCCACCCGGCGGCTGGATACCTGAGCAGCGAATCAGTATTCAAGACGCCATCAATGCCTATACCCAGGGAGGAGCATATAGTTCCTTTGAGGAAAACACCAAAGGAAAATTACAGCCCGGCTATTATGCAGACTTTATTGTTCTGTCAAAAGACCTGTTCAGCATCGATCCGACTGAAATTTATTCTGCCAAAGTTTTGCTCACGGTAGTAGATGGAAACGTAGTTTACAAGCGAAAAGAATAACAACCTAGTCGATTCTACTCATCTAATAAAAGTATTTCTAGCCATACCGCTCTTTGTTATCCGACAATGCCATAATCAGTTGTGTAAAAAAATCTATTTTGAAGTCCTGTAGATTTTAATAAGTCCGTTATTTTCCCTGGCGACTACAATTAGGCTTTGTTTGATCAGACTCTTCGATTCGAGTATGAACAATATACCTTCGGGTGCATCGCCTTCCTTTTATTATGTTGTCTTAGGAAGACCATTTTATCCTGTAATTAATATGTACACTCTTACTACAGTCCAATATGACTTCAATCAAAACGGTGAATATTAATCCAGCAAAATCAAGCTCTTCGCATCATGCGATCAACCGAATACTTTCCCGGACCGGCCATCAGCAAGCTCAGGTACATCAGCAGGTAAATATATGCAGACTCTTTATCACCAAAAGGATCCCCACTGTGCACGATAAAGATGATCACCAGCATACAGATGATCAGGGGAATCAAAGCAAACCGAGTAAACAATCCGATCACGACAAAAATGGTACAAAACAATTCAGCAAAAACAGTAAGTCCCTTAGATGCTACCGGACCTACATGAAAAGGATCAGGAAAGTCAGCCACCCCATCAGAAAAATCAGTGTACTTACCCCAGCCATGCAACAACATGAAAGCACAGGCAATGCGCAGGAGCAGAAGGGCCAGATCAGCTGACCAGGGCTGTGCAGATGAAAAATTTCGGAAGGTGTTCTTGATAAAGGAAGAGTTCGACATGCTTTTAATTTTTGATCAAAATACTGCCTGTTACGTGAAAATCAATGTCACCCACCTGTCATACATGTAATTCAACATTCCTTTAACGAATGGACAATGAGGTGCCCATTCTCCATATAAACAAATAAAGAAAAGCCATGAGCGGTTTTACCCATTCATGGCTCTTCTTTCAATAGAATTCGAAATGAATATTACTTAGGTAATACCACTGTGTCTATCACGTGTACCAAACCGTTTTCTGCCTTCAAATCAGTAGCTACTACAGTTGAAACACCACCATTCTCATCAGTCAGAATTACTTTTCCGTCTTTTATTGAAGCAGTTAGCGTTCCACCACTTACGGTTTTTACTGCTGCCTTTCCGCCACCATCTTTAATAGCTTTTACAACCGCTGCTGCATCAAGGCTACCGGCAATTACATGGTATGTCAAAACCTTAGTCAAGGTTGCCTTACTTTCAGGCTTCAAAAGGCTTTCCACTGTACCAGCAGGTAATTTGGCAAAAGCCGCATTCACCGGTGCAAACACAGTGAAAGGTCCGGCTGACTGAAGAGTTTCTACCAGTCCGGCAGCTTTCACTGCAGCTACCAGCGTAGAATGGTCTTTAGAACCTACTGCGATGTCTACCACTGTTTTTTGAGCAGTTGCTGATGTAAATGCCCCTGTAATAGCAATTACTGCAATTGCGAAGAATTTCATTTTCATAAATTAGTTTGTTTCTAATAGTAACCAGCCAACTCCTATTAAGTTCGATGTGAACATTAATTTAACTGAATTTTCATCTACCTGCCTCTAATAGACATTCATTTTACAAGTCAGTTCTTTCCGGCCTGCTTGTCAGTCATTTAAAAGCTTTGGTTCTTTCATTATCCGAAAGGAGTCTTTTTTAATAAGCACCTCCGGTGGTGTGCGGGGTTTCCCAAATTCACCTTTTAGAAGCATCAAATTGTATCAGAGAATGAATAGCGCTTTCATTTACCAGTTTTTGCATGAATTGTAATTTCCCTTCTTTCTCTTGAAAAGGATGTTTCCTGAATAGTGCTGCATAGTTTTCCTGCATTACATTTTCTAACTCCTCAATTTTGGTCTCCGCTACAGATTCAATATCCCGTAGATAATCGCTATTGAACTGCAGCCGAAATGGGTCAACCTTCCCTGCCTGAACAAAGCCTTTGGTCTTTGTTGCACATCGGCAGGGATTTGATTGATTGACCAACCCACACTTTTTTTGCATGAACCGGAAGAGATCTTTACGTGCTCGCGATAATTTTTGCCGATAGTTGTCTTTGCTGATTTCGAGCATCTCTGCTCCAATCGTGTGATTGACATTAAAAATTTCACTCAGAATAAAAATGAGCCGCTGTTCGCGATCGAGGCACAACAACATACCATGCATACAGGTCAGCTTGGTTTCTTCAATGGCAGTCTTCCACTCAAGTTCTTCCATCGCAGAAAGCGGATGATCTGGAATGTTATCTAAACTATTCCCGGCTTCCTCAAAAGAAACGGTTGCGAGTTCGCGACCATACCTTTTCATTTCCAAAAAATGATTGAAAGTTATCCGGTACAACCAGGTGCGAAAATTACTTTCCTGCTTGAACTGAGATAGCTTGGTAATAACCTTGATGAGCACCTCCTGGGTAATATCTTCCGCATCATTCACATCGGCAACCATTTTCAAGGCAATGTTGTAGATAAAATTCCTGTGCCTGGCCAAAAGCGCTTCCAATGAGGCCATTGAACCTTCCAATGCAGCAATGATCAACTCTGTATCAGATTTGTCCCGATAATGGATTGACAGGGGATTTTCCATAGTACAAGTTTATTCCAAAAATGCAAGCTACCAAAGCTCATTCCGATTGGGGGCGCTTTTTTACCTCATACACCAACATCAAAGCTCCAAAGATAACAGGCATAGGAACCATCATCCACTCTTTAAACTGAACATGTACCAACACAGCGGCAGGCATGATTCCGATCAATACCAACGATGCAATTCTTTCCAGCCGCGTAAAAAGTGCAATACCAGCGATCAATTCAACAACCGCAACAGCTATTCTCCATTCATCACTTAGGTGCCAGCGCTGGAAATTGTCTACCGCCATTTGCATTCCCACTAATTTGGGCAGTGCAGAAAAGATGAACAAAACGCCCATGATCTTTCCTAATAGATTGATTTTCTTGCTTTCCATTTCTGAATTATTTCTGATAAGATATGCCCTTTTCATCTAAGGTTTTCTTTTCTTCCTTCGTCATTGTGTTGAGATTGGCTACACTGTTTAGTGGACAGCTCGCTGTGGCTGATGTTCCAAGCAGCATGATCGCAACTACACCCGCAATAATGGCGGCTATCCCGGCCAAGGCTCCAAAATACCAGGCACCAATAGCAATGATTCCTATCACTGCACGAATAATCCGGTCTGTCCGACCGAGGTTTCTTTGAAAGAGTTTGTTTTTCATTGTCATTTGTTTTTAGTTAAACACTACCTATTAGATGCAGGCACTTCAAAACTGTGACAACGTTTCTCAACTTCAGGCCAACTATTCTATTGCCTAACTGTCAACAATAATAGAAAATTGACCGAAAAACCTTAATTATACCTTATAGGGTATATTTTTACACAAAATAGATTTTATTATATCCTTTGGGGTATATGACCATGTTTTAAAACGAAAAATATACCCTATAAGGTATATATTCGCTATAAATTGCTATATTTATACCCTAAAGGGTATATAATGAATATAGCCAAATTTGTCAAACACAAACGCAAGCTGGTAAAACTGACTCAGCCGGAGTTGGCACTAAAAGCGGGTGTCGGACTCAGATTTGTTCGGGAATTAGAGCAAGGCAAAGAGAGCCTTCGCATGGACAAGGTGAACCGGGTACTTCATCTGTTCGGTCACGAAATAGGCGCCGTGATCCAACCAATTGTATTTGATGTAAAAGAATTGCAATAAAAAAGCACAAGAATGAGAAAAGCAGTGATCAAAAATCATGATCAAATTGCCGGCTGGCTCACAGAGGATGACCAGGGCTATCAATTCTTGTATAGCAATGAATACCTATCAAATCCTGATGCCCGTCCTGTTAGTCTAACACTCCCTCTGCGCAAAATAGCTTTTAAATCTCATGTACTTTTTCCCTTTTTTGATGGCTTGATTCCGGAAGGTTGGTTACTTGATATTGCACAAAAAAACTGGAAGCTACATCCAAGAGACCGCATGGGTTTGTTGCTGGCCTGCTGTAAAGATTGCATTGGCTCTGTAAGTATTGAGGAAGTAAAAATGGAGGATGCCCTATGAACAATTGCTTGTTTTGTTATGCTCCCCTTTTTGAAAAAGAAACAGACTTCCACGTTTACTGCTCACAAAAAATGTTTGGACAAAAAAGTCCACCCGAACTTCCATTCAGCGAAGTAGACCTTGACTCACTAGCCAAAGAAATTATCAGGCACCAAACTGCAGTTACTGGAGTTCAGGTAAAATTGTCCCTTCAGCTTAGCCAAAACAAAGAGGAAGGAAGAGGCAAAAGATTTACGGTTGTTGGTCTTTGGGGCGGATATATTTTGAAACCACCATCTACCGATTATCCTCAGTTACCAGAAGTGGAAGACCTTACTATGCGGTTGGCAGAATTGGCTGATATTAAAACAGTACCCCATAGTTTGATCAGACTGAAGTCAGGCACCCTCGCTTATATAACGAGACGAATCGACAGAACAAAAAAAGGGAAGCTTGCCATGGAAGATATGTGCCAGCTAACACAAAGACTGACTGAGGATAAATATCGGGGTAGTTATGAGCAAATAGGAAAAACTATACTACGTTATTCCACAATGCCCGGGTTAGATTTAGTCAATTTTTTTGAACTGGTCCTATTTTCATTTATCAGCGGAAATGCTGATATGCACCTAAAAAACTTCTCTTTGTTGGAAAAAGCTGAAGTGGGGATGACCTTGTCTCCTGCTTACGATTTGGTCAACACCATGCTTGTTAACCCAGAAGATCAGGAAGAATTGGCCCTCACACTAAACGGAAAAAAAAGAAAGTTGAAGAAACCAGATTTCACTGAAGCCATGAGCAAACTAGGTCTAGATCAAAAACAGCAGAAAAATATTTTTAAAAAAATGACAACCGCAATGCCTAAATGGCTAAAGGCAATAGATCAAAGTTTCGTTACCCCTTCCTATAAAGAACAATACATTAAAATTTTGTCCGAAAGAATAAATCGACTGCTATAACCTTTCCTCTTACAAATTGTACTTCTCCCTACAAAGATGTCACAACTCTTTCACGGTTTCGTTTTTCTTTGGCAGAACAAATAGTCTCCATGGTATATTTTTTGTATCATGAACCACGGATACGCATCAGGTGTATTGCCCTTATTCGCTGCTAAATCAGCAACCTTCAGTAAAGTTTTCCTCATTCTCTGTAATATTCTTCCCATTATTATCACTAATATATTACCCAACATTCCCCAAAAAGCTAAAAACAAATGAAAAGCAACTATCTATTTCGTACGATTGGCACGATGCTCTGTCTTTTTTTATTATTGTTAAGCTCTTTCCCATCCCCGGCACAAGAGAAAAAAAACAACGCACTGCTCTGGGAAATAGCCGGCAATGGCTTAGCGCAGCCCTCCTACCTGTTCGGCACCATCCACATGATTTGCAAGGAAGACTTTGTGCTTTCAGACATTGTAAAGGAGAAATTCAACGCCAGCAAAGAAATCTATCTTGAACTTGACATGGACGACCCCAAGCTCCAGGTGACCATGATACAACTGATGCAGCTGCCCGGTAAAGAAACCTTACAGGAGAAAATGGGGGCAGATAAATTCAGCAGGCTAGACTCATTCGTAAAAAAAGAAATGAAGATGAATCTTGCTGCTTTTGCACGATTCAAGCCACTCATGCTGATGAGTCTGCTTGCGCAACGCTCAGTAGGGTGTCAGGCAATTGAATCGTATGAAAATACTTTTGTAAAGATGTCGCGCGAACAGAAAAAAGAGTTACTGGGTCTGGAGCGGGTAGAAGACCAGCTGGCTGTATTTGATGCAATCCCAGACTCAGTAGAAATTGAATCCATCATGAATATGGTCAATGATTTTGAAAAGTCAAAAAGAGAATTCAAACGCATGTCTGACATTTATCTGTCACAAGACCTCGACTCCCTCTATCAACTAATGGCAGACTCTCCGGAAATGATGGGCAGTCAGGAATTATTGCTCAACCGCCGCAACCAAAATTGGATCCCCATTATGGATGCCGCCATGAAAAAATCTCCTACTTTTTTTGCTGTTGGCGCCGGCCATCTCGGCGGAAGTCAAGGCGTGCTTGAGCTACTTCGAAAACAAGGTTATCAGGTGAGGGCTTTGCGTTAGCAACCCCGAGACATTATGTAGGACTGCAGGCGGGGTGCTTTGTAAGACAACATGGCTACTGCAATAACCTTTCCTGCTTTGGTTGTTGAATGTGACTAACTATCCTGTCATATCTTACCACACTGGATAGCCCACTGATAGATTTCATCAATCCCAAAATAATGCAACAGGAAGCGATGGTCTCCATGTTGATGTGTGTTGGATTAATGAATAGAAGGCCTATTCCAAAAAGAAACAAGACGAGTCCTTTAAAGACTGTTTTTTCATGCGCTTCGTGCAGTTCAATCGCCTTTGCCTTCATAGAATGAATGATGTCATAGCTAACTTGATAATCCAACCCCATCGCACATAGATCCTGTAAAATTTCCTGATCTGCTTTTCCCTTATACTTCGCATCCAAAAAGTGCACCCAGACTGATTCGATGTCATTTTTTTGTGACAACTGTTGAAGACTCTTCTGATATTCCGCAACTTTATAGGCGCGCAAACTTGGAAAAATGGAAGTGTCTAATTTTCGCTTAAGAAACTCCTGGTAGAGATGCGTGATGGCAGCACTTGTCAAGAGCTTTCCCTCATACCTGGACATGTGCAACAATTCATCATTGCTCATCCCTGCGTAAACCTTTTTTATAAGTAAATGATCAACCATACCATCAACTTGCTTGGTGCCTTTCGCTTGAGCCGAAACCATCGAAGCTACTATTGCTTATTCAACAGCAGCATGCTGAAAAGAAAGCGTAACATCTGCTTTGGATTCATTCAAATTTAGTAAAATTATTATGGATGCATTGAAGCGACTCACTGAACTTACATCAAAAGGATTTACACCACTCATATCTCTTTCACGCCACTATTCCTTATACACTGCTGCTCATCTCATCGCACCCTCTTCCTCACCCTTTTTTTGTACCTTCCTATTCTAATTCCTACAACATGCCCTTTACTACCTCCGGCATCCTGAAAATCGGATTGCCCATCGCCACCGCTATCAGTCTGATCCTCGTTGCTCCTTCCCCCAACACACCACACCTCCTATCACACGGAGCCGGCAACTTATCAGACACGTCTAAGAAAGATTCCATCCAGTACACCCGCTTCAAGGGGCTGCCCCTGAAGCCGGAAAGAAAGATCAGCTTCGCTACCAACGAAGGCACCTGGATGAGCATCGACGTAAGTCCTGATGGAAAAAAAATCGCCTTCGACCTGATGGGCGACATCTATACACTGCCCATCGACGGCGGTGATGCTACGCCCGTTACCAAAGGCCTCGCCTTTGAATCACATCCGCGTTTCAGTCCCGACGGCAAAAAAATATTGTTTACTTCCGACCGAAGCGGCAGCGACAATATCTGGTACATCGACATGGAAAAGAAAGACACTTTCCAGCTCACAAAAGACCGCACCGATGATTTTACCTCTGCCATATGGACCAGCGATGGCAACTACATCATCGCTTCCAAAGGACGCCGCATCCACAAGCTTTGGATGTACCACAAAAATGGCGGCGGTGGCATTCAACTGAATGACCAGCCGGCAGGTGCTAAAACCATCGACCCCTTCCTAAGTGCCGATGGCAAAACCATCTATTTCTCACAACGCAATGGTTCCTGGAACTACAACGCCCTGCTTCCTCAATACCAGATCGGCAGCTTCGATAGGGAAAAAGGAAAGCTATCTACCATCACTACCCGCTATGGTTCCGCCTTCACACCTACCTTGAGTAAAGATGGACAGTGGCTGGCGTATGGCTCGCGCCATGAAGACAAAACGGGTCTGATACTCCGCCACCTCCCATCAGGTGAAGAGCGTTGGCTGGCCTATCCTGTGCAGCGCGACGAACAAGAAAGCATCGCACCACTCGGTGTATTGCCGGCTATGAGCTTTACGCCGGACAGTAAATTCCTCATCGCCTCTTATGGAGGTAAAATCTGGAAGCTATCCGTGCAAGAAAATACTGCACCGCAAGAAATTCCCTTCCGGGTGAACGTCGAACTGGAAATGGGTCCACGCCTGTATTTCAATTACCCTATTCAGGATACGAGCCATCAACTGGCGACACAAATTCGCGATGCCGTGCCAAGTCCGGACGGAAAAAAGCTGGCTTTCACCGTATTGAATCGCTTGTATGTAATGGACTGGCCCAATGGTTCGCCACAGCGCGTGAGCCAACACAATTTCACAGAAGCCATGCCCGCCTGGAGTCCGGATGGCTCTCAAATTGCCTTCATCAGCTGGGATGAAAAAGATGGAGGACAAGTATACATTGCCGCCCTTGGCGGGAAAAGTGAAATTCGTCAACTCACTTCGGAGTCGGCATTTTACATGAGTCCGGCCTGGAGCTTCAACAATCGTGTTGCCTTTTTCCGCGGACCTAAGCGGCTATTTAAAGATGCTGAAAGTCCGTTTTACTCAGATGCTGAAAGCGAGATCGTGTGGATGGATCCGCGCGGCGGAAAAATTCAGTTAATAGACAAGTCACGCAACCGCGGCAACCTGCACTTCACCCGTGATACTTCCCGCATTTTTCTGAATACCCCCGATGGCAGCCTGATCAGCATGCGCTGGGATGCCACCGATGAAAAGACGCACGTAAAAGTAAGTGGCATCACTCCTTATGGTTCGGTATCGGAAGCGGGCGAAGAAACAGGACATCGTCGTTTTTCGATGGGCCGCAACATGCTGGATGCAAGTCCGCTCAACCATTGCATGCTGCCTGCCAACAATGATATGCGTGAGCCACAGAGCATGCCATCACCTGCAGAGGCAGTGCTGATGGCCCCTTCGGGGAACAAAGCTTTGGTGAAAGTGACGAACAATATTTATGTAATCACTATCCCGCCGCAGACAGGCAAAGTGCCTTCCATCTCTGTGGCTGACCCTTCCAGCTCTTCTTTCCCTTCACGCCAGCTGACTGAGATTGGTGGTGAGTTTCCCGCCTGGGAACTGAACAGCAACAAAGTACACTGGAGTCTGGGCAATGGCCACTGGACCTATGATGTAGATGCTGCTGAGGCTTTTGAAGATTCTGTTGTGTCTGCCAAAAAAGCCAATGAGTTGCGCAAGGCCGATAGTTTGCGGGCGCTCGACGCGATGGACAAAACAGCACGTGCTGCCGTTGATTCTATTGCCAAACTAAAGGCGAAATCCGATACCACTGCAAAGACTACACCGAAGGAACCGAAGTATTCAGCTACTGAAGTACAGGTAAAAGTGTTTTTTCCGAAGGACAAGCCCAACGGAGTCGTTTTGTTAAAGAATGGACGCATCATCACGATGAAAGGCAACGAAGTGATTGAGAGAGGCGATGTGCTCATCGTGAACAACCGCATCGTAGCGGTAGGAAAAAGAGGTAGTCTCAAAGTGCCAGCCGGCGCCAAAGAGATCGACTGCAGCGGTAAGACCTTGGTGCCGGGATTTGTTGATACGCATGCACACATGTGGCCATTCTGGGGACTGCATAAAAATCAGATATGGATCTATGCTGCCAACCTTGCCTATGGTGTAACAACCACACGCGATCCGCAGACTGCAACCACCGATGTACTCACTTATGGCGACATGGTAGATGCCGGACAAATCGTTGGTCCGCGCATTTATTCAACAGGACCGGGCGTGGGATATTGGGCATATAATCTAAAAGACCTGGATCAGACGCGCAGTGTGTTGAAGCAGTACAGTAAGTATTACAATACCAAGACCATCAAGATGTATTTGGTAGGCAATCGCCAGCAGCGCCAGTGGGTGATTGAAGCAGCCAAAGAGCAGAAGCTGATGCCAACGACGGAAGGCGGATTGGATTTCAAGTTGAACATGACGCAGCTCTTCGATGGTTATCCCGGACATGAGCATGCGCTGCCAATATTCCCGCTCTACAAGGATGTAACGAAATCCATTGCAGAAGCAAAGATGACGGTGACACCTACTTTGCTTGTATCCTATGGCGGACCTTGGGCAGAGAATTATTATTATACTACGGAGAATGTATATTCGGATAAGAAGTTGCAGTATTATACTCCATATGAAGAATTGGCTGCTAAGAGTCGCCGGCGGGTAGGTGGTTTGGGTGGATGGTTCATCAAAGATGACCATGTGTTCAGCAAACATGCGCAAGGCATTAAGAGTCTGGTAGACCAGGGCGGACTAGCAGGTGTGGGATCACACGGGCAGCTGCAAGGTTTGGGGTATCATTGGGAACTGTGGAGTGTCGCCAGTGGAGGCATGAGTAATTTACAGGCGCTGCAGGTAGCCACGATTCATGGTGCCACTGCGATCGGGTTGGATAAAGATCTCGGTTCGCTCGAAGCGGGTAAGCTGGCAGATGTGTTGGTATTAGATGCCAATCCGCTCGAGAACATCCGCAATACCAACAGCATTCGTTATGTGATCAAGGATGGTCGTTTGTATGATGGTAGTTCATTGGATGAGATCTATCCTACCCCGCGCAAGCTCAATACCGATGCCTGGCGCAAGGATGGTCCGGTGGTGAATACGGGCGTGAAGGAATAATTAGTCGCAGGTTCAACATATCAATCCCCATTTCGGTTAACTGCCGTGGTGGGGATTTTTAATTTCATTCGTAGCATGATCACATCAATACAGTGAATTATACCAGCCAATAGATTTCTCATAAGGTGTAATAATGGGAGAGATAAGCAATTTTCATTCTTGCTGTTGGTGAGGCTTTATACTATTTGAAAAGTATCCCAACGGTGAAGTACATATTGCGTTTCCTTCTTGTGTAGTTTAATTTGCCAAAAAATTAAATTATGTCACATTCACCTGAGGGTCAGATGTTTTCAATGATCCGCCAATGGCAGGTTTCCGGGATTAGTCAGATA
>JADBXP010000007.1 GCA_020403455.1 Chitinophagaceae bacterium | reverse complement strand
CGCAGTTGAGAAACTCCTTCTGTTTCTTGACATAATTCCTAAATTTACTGACTTAATTGTTTTTATAATTCTGTCCAGCTATTTAGGGGGTCAATACACTGTGCGGTTTGAATGAAAGTCATCAAAAAATTTAACTCACGGATAATTCAAAACGCTTACACAAATCAAATAGCCGTTAAGTCCCCTCATTTCATTGGGTAGACTTTACGGGGAATAAGAACAACAGCTAAAGACTAACCTATCCCTCTTCAGCAGGTAAATTCAGTGCCTGGCGAAGCTGGATTTCAAAATTCCCTTCATCTGCCCGGGGAAAATTAGCATTGATAAAATTTCCATCAGGATCCAGTAAAATGAAATGAGGAATACTTTCGATTCCATATTGATTTAGCAAGTCAAGCCGATTGGCCACTCTCCACTGGATAATGCGATTTTTCTTTCTTTTAATATGCTGCTGCCAGGCAGATAAATCATCATCGATGCTGAGTGACATAAAAGTGACGGGTGAATTGCGGTATTTTTCACTCATTCGTTCGAATACAGGAGCAATATCTAAACAGGGCCCACACCAGGTAGCCCACACATCAATTACAATGTATTTTCCTTTTAACAGTGAAAAACTTACCGGTTCCATCTTATCATTGTGCATAGCAATGAAGGGCGCCTGTTTTCCTTTGCGTACGCGATTCAATAAGTCGACCCCTTTCCTTAGATCCTGTTGCATGATTTCATCATCAATGATGACCATCTCCTGCATGATTGCTGCTCGGGTAGCACTATCTCGTGCTCCTTGTATTCTTTTTTTAGCAAAATCAAACATAATGGCGTTGCGCATGGCACCCCGTGGTTTTTGCATAATAGCAGCATAGAAAGCGCTGTCAGGATTCAAACCTGCTGATAACCCTCGTGTTATTTGTAGGTATAAGTAATCGTTATAAGCTTTCCAACCAACCAGTTTCTCTTCAAAAGGTTTCAGTTTCTCTTCAAAAGGTTTCAGTTTATCTTCAAGTGGTTTCAGACTATTTCTGATCTTATCAAATTCCGGATTTTTCAGGTCAATGTTTCGCTTGTCCGGAAATTGATAGAGTGCTATATTTAAATAATCGGCAGTTATTAGTTTTTCCTGCATTTCTCTTACAGTTTTGCTTAATCCCAGTCCATCAGCAGTTTTGAATTTTTTCAGTTTTTCCATCTGCTCTTCCCATTCCCGCACCAATATAGAATAAAACTGATTGATGTCGGGGGCGAAATCAGGATTAACAATATAAAACTGAAGTCTGGAGATAGGCCTTTCCGATGATGCCACAAAAGAATTGGTTGCAATAGCTGTCCCTGTTAGCTTAATCGATTGAAGGTTCGAAGACTTCCCCTGTGTCCAGTTGACGAAAACACTATCACCATCTCCGGCATAAATAATTTTTGGTTCAATGGCCCTGGAAATACTCAGTGTTAATTTTTCTACATCACTGGTTAATTTCAAATTGAAATGAAAGCTTCCATCTTTTTGAACGACCGCTTTATCAGACCCAATGGGCGTTTTCATTACTTCAATGCTATCCGGCAATTTATCAGCTTTGATGATGCCTGCTATAATGGTTTTTCCCGGCGTCACAGGAAGTGTTTTTGGTTGCTGCAACCACCAAGTGGCAAATCCCAGTATTATTAGACAACCAATGGATAAGGCCCAAAGGCTTTTATTATTGAATGACAGTCGGAATGAAATGCGATAACGATACAGCAGAAAGGCAAGGGGTATCATTAATAACCAAACGATGCCTTGTTTCTCCGATGGCAATAGCCAATTACCGATTTCACTTCCATCTGGCTGCTGGCTGGTTGTAAAGGGCAGAGCATATGGCCAGATAGTAGCCAAAGAGCTTTCCATGGCCATGCTGATATTCGTTAACAGCAGCATAATCACACCAATAACGATTGGCCATATGGTACTTCGTATCAGCATGGAAATGGTCAGTTGCAGGGTAATGATACCGAGACTGGATATCCAAACTCTTATACCTGCAGTTGCCATGAATTGAAACGGAATTTCTGCGTAAGCGTACTTGTTATAAAAATCGAACTTATATAAGATGTAGGTAAAAACGAGGGTAGATAAAAAGTAAATAAGAATTGCCAATATACTCATGATGGATGCCATGATCCATTTCACTATCCAGAAGGAGAAGCGCGATATGGGCTGGGTTTCAACCAGTTTCCAAGTATCCGATTTGTGTTCCAATGTAGCCAATCGAGATGTTACAAGAATGAGGGTTAACGGAAAGAAGAAGGAGCCGAAAACGAACAAAGGTTCCTTCATACTCTCAAGTAAAATATTATAAGGTAATTTTTCACGGGGAGCAGAAAAATCAGCATAAAATTTTGCCATGACCGAGATGAAATTAAAAAGCAGGGGCAGAATCAGCCCCATGATACAGGTCATCAGAATAATTCGACTTCCCTTAAGTTTCAAAAATTCAGCGCGCCAGGCGGCTTTGATTCCGTATAAAGCATTTTTCATTGATGGATCAATTTTGGGTGATTTGCATGAACCAGTCTTCTAGGTTGTCTTGTATTTTCAATTCGGCTACAGGTGCCCCTGCTTGCACGAGTATCCGATTGATGTCTATGGCATCTTCCCTGTTTTTGATAGAAACTGAAATTTTATCGGAAGTGATAACCTGTCCATCAGAATAGTGCTCAGTTAGAATAGGTAACCACTTTTCAGCGTTGGCAACCGTCAAAATAATCTGTGGACCGCTTCCATTTGCATGGGATAATTCATTGATTTTTCCTTCAAAGCGCATCTTTCCTTTATGGATGATACCAATATGGGTACACATTTTTTCAACTTCATGCAGCAGGTGGCTGGAAATGAAAATCGTAATACCGCGTTCCCGGTTGAGCTCCTTCATGAGTTCCCGCATTTCCACCATGCCATTGGGGTCTAGACCATTCACTGGTTCATCCAGCATCAGCAGTTGGGGTTCATGGAGGAGGGCAATGGCGATAGCCAGGCGCTGTTTCATTCCGAGCGAATATTGTCCGGCCTTTCGGTGCGCCGCCTTTTGGAGCCCGACCGTACTCAAAGCCGGTTCCGATTTCTTTTCGTCAATGCCCTGCATGCGGGCGATAAGCCGAAGGTTATCAACTCCACTCAGGTGCAGATAGAGCGAGGGAGTTTCGATGAGGCAACCTACCCGGTGAAACAAATTGGGCAGTTGGGTGGATAAAGATTGGTTGAAGAACTGAATATGGTCTCCCTGCTGGGGAAGTAACCCTGTCAGCAGCCGCATGGTTGTTGTCTTACCTGCACCATTGGGCCCCAGAAAGCCATAAATGCTCCCTGCGGGAACGCTGATGTTGATCTTGTCTATGACCGGATTCCCTTTGTGAAAAGAGAATGACAGGTCACTGGTTTGAAGTATAAAATTCTCATCGTTATTCATAAGAGGAAATTAGGTAGTAAATATTTTCCTCTTAAAATTAAGCTTATTAGTAATATCAAATATTCATGAATGGTGAGGATCGGAAAAAAAAGGAGGGTGGAAGGGGAATTATTGGCTATGGAAGTATAGCATTAATTTTCCCCCATAGGGTATTATCGAAACTTGATAAGGCCAGGCTAAAACTTTGATCAGCTGCCTCGCCCATGCGAATCACGACCATTTTTTTAGAGGGTACTACATATATTTTTTGGTCATCTTTGCCGAGGGCCATATAGGTATCTGCGGGGGCATTAGGTACCAGTGGACCGGGAAACAGTACTTGACTGCCCGGTAACATAGCACTGCTTTTGCCGTTCAGCCACCATAGATAGCCGTAGGATGGGTTGAGTGGTTGGGAAGTGGTGGTACTTTCATTAAAATAGTTGGCGTTAACGATGGCCTCTCCATTCCAGTTGCCCTGGTTCAATGCAAGGAGACCGAACCTGGCCATGCTGCGTGCGTTGCTTTGATAAATTTTAAATATCAGGCCATAATTCCATTCTCCTTCCATACCTATTTTATTGCGCAATTGGCTAGCGAAATAGGACTTAAATTCTTGACCTGTTGAAGTGGTAACAACGTCCATCAGCTTTTGAAAAACATTGTGGTAAGACCAGCGGGTACCGGCGTCTGCCAGGTAGGAGAGGTTAGTAGGCGTAACCAGTTCACTGGCATCATTCAGTCCTGAACTCATTGTCAACAGGTGACGTGAGTTTATCAGGTTTTCTTTACCAATAGGTGCGCTTGTCCAGTTATTTCCCAGGTATTGTGATACCTTAGTTTGGATATTCATAAAACCCTGTTGTTGGGCTATGCCGATGGTAGCGGTCACCAGGGTTTTACCTGCGCTGTTCCAGGCCCAGCTAGCAGAGGAGCTGTGACCATTCATATATTCTTCTACTACGATTCTGCCGTTAACTAGGATGATAAATGCCTTGGTTCCTTTTTGTTGCAAGTAAGATTTCAGATCTTGTAAGCCGGCGGCATTCCAATTAAGGGAGGCAGGGGATACCGTTTCCCAGATAGATCCGGTTATGGGGGGGAAGTAGGGGGTAGTAGGGGTGGGAAGTGGATCGGAAGATTTAGTACAGGCGAACAACAAAAGCGAGAGAAGGAGGGAAAGGGTGGTTTTCATGGATCCATTTTGGTTGTAGACTGAAAAGTAAGCAATAGGTTTAATGCAAGCGTGAGCTACTGAAAAGTTTAACTTTATGATGTATAAATGATTGGATTAGAAAATGTGATGCTTTTATCCTTCCTGAGGGATAAAAAAAAATAATTGATTGTACATAATCTCATTAAAAGTAACATACCATGAAACAATATCTGATTAAATGGCTGGTTCAATCCATTACCGGATTAGTATTAACCGGAGCTGGTTTATCCATTAGTATTGATGCGGGGTTACACAAGTTAAGGGGGCTGTCCTGGTTTTGGCAGGGGACATTGGGGTTGATCTTATTTCAGGCCGGAATATGTCTTATGATTGATTCGTTGGTTGCCAAGATGCGGGTGAAGAAGATATTGTAAAGAGAGAGTCTTTGGCTGTCTTCCTCCGTGTGTCTTGCGCCAAAGGCGGAGACTTCGCAGCTTGAATTAGGGGTATATCACACACTCACACTTCACACCCACGCTGGCAATCTTCCTCCGCGTGTCTTGCGCCAAAGGCGCAGACTTCGCGGCTTGAAAGAGAATTAGCAATATTCACAGCCACCTGAACACACTGAAGGCGAAGACCGGAAACCCGAACTTTATTTCCCCCCTAAAGTAATTAAAACATATTGAATTTTTATTAACTTTAATTTCAGTAGCTGAGAAATCTTTAATAAAAACGACCATGTTAAAGTCAATCATAAGCACAGTTAATGTACTTGCATTTTTCATTTTGATAGGTTGCAGTAATAAGAATGAAACAAAAGATTTGGAAAGGCAAGAAATATTGGAACTGAAAGCTGAATTAACAGCAAAAACTAAGTTAGAAGAAGCAAAGGAAATCATTATGAGTATTGCTGAACTTAATAATTACTTCGAATGTGTAAACGCACCTGTTAATTGTACCATTTTCAATTTGCAGCAAACAGGAAACGTTAAACCCAAACAAATGACCAAGAAAGAAATGGACTCAAGGATAATACCTCTTCAACGCCGCTTAGATTCATTACGTATTTCATTAACAGCTGAAGAAAAAAAAGAATTAAATGTTTATAGCAAGAATTTAATGAAGGAATTAAATGAAATAACTATAGTAATAAGTGACACAAGCTTCCTACATAGATTTATGCATATTGAGCCCCGATATTCTTTATAGTCCGCCGTTGTTGGTCTCCTGACCAACAACCATGAACGATTTTCCTCCGCCGTTGTTGGACTTGTGCGCCTCTCCGCCGTTGTTGGTCGCCTGACCAACAACTATGAATGATTTTCCTCCGCCGTTGTTGGTCGCCTGACCAACAACTATGAATGATTTTCCTCCGCCGTTGTTGGACTTGTGCGCCTTTGGCGCATCGCCTGACCAACAACTCTAAACGATTTTCTTCGCCCAATGTTCTATTAATATGCCGCCCGCCGGAGTCGGGCTTTGGATTTTCGTTGTTGTTTGCCTG
>JADBXP010000006.1 GCA_020403455.1 Chitinophagaceae bacterium | reverse complement strand
TGCATTCTTCGTTCATGTTGTTTTTCTTTCAAGCCGCGAAGTCTTCCCCCAGAGGCAGCTAGGCTCGGTGTTTTTACTGGAAAGACACGCGGCGGAAGAAATAAGAAATAGAGTATAAGTACTTTTAATTTATGTGGTCAGCTTTTATCGATTGTATTCTTCGTTCATGTTGTTTTTCTTTCAAGCCGCGAAGTCTTCCCCCAGAGGCAGCTAGGCTCGGTGTTTTTACTGGAAAGACACGCGGCGGAAGAAACTAAAGTGTGTTGAACAGGGTGTTGTAATACTTCTTTAAGTGTATTTGTCTCGAACCTTTTTTCCTCCGCGTGTCTGTTTGTCCGCCCTTGGCGGGCGAACGACTTCGCGGCTGGCTGATATCCGATTATTACAACTTCAACCCCACTGTCAGGAAAAAGTTTCTGGGCTCGGCAGACATGATACCCGGACCCGGATAGCCACCGGAGCGGCGGGTGAAATACTTCTCGTTCAACAAATTGTTGATGCCTGAACGAATAAAAAATGATGAATTCACGTCATAGTTACCACTCAGGTCAAACAGATGATAAGCGGGTATTACACCATTGATGCCGGATGCTACAGTTGTATTGGTATTGTTGGCATCACTGAATGCAGATGAAACATAGCTGTGTTGTAGCGTAAGTTTCCATTTTGTTTTACTGTAAGTAATGCCGTTCCTAAGAATTTGTCGGGGAGCATTTTCTACCTGTTTGTTCTTGAAATCTGTTGTGACCAGGTTGTTTCCTTGTCGGCTGATAATACGAAGGTTATCATACCGGGCGTCAATGAACGCCAATGAAGTAAACAGGGAAAGGTTACCATAGCGCTTGTCGGCTTGAAGGGCTTTCAACAAGCTAAGTTCAACTAATATTTCAGCACCTTTGCTCGAACTATTGCCCACATTGGTGCGCAGGTTGTAAAAGCTTCCATCCAATCGCTGCTGAGCGATCAGGCCTACCCGATTGTTGTATTGCAGCCAAAATCCACTAACGTCAAAGAACAAGAAATCTTTGACACGTCCGCGGTAACCTAGATCTATGTTATATCCTCGGGCGTCCTGTAGATTTTGATCAATTTCATCGGTAATGGGATTGGCAGTTAGGTCGCTGAACAATACCGGACGATAGGCCTGGGAGTAATTGGCATATATTTCAGTATTGCCAATATGGTATTCTGCTCCGATACCCGGTAAAATGAATCGGCGGGTTTTATTTTGGTTGGAAACTTTTTGTTCTACTGTTCCAACAAGGTTCACTCTTCCATCAGCGGCATTGCGGATGTTTTCTATGCGGAAGCCGGGTATGATCAAAAGTTTTTTTCCAATTCTGAAAACATTTTCCGCGAAGAACGCAGTGTTAACGGTAAGAAAATCAAGATCTGTCGGGTAGGGAGCTTCTGTTCTCAAATTAAAATCAAACCCCGTATCTCCTCTTCCATTCTGGAAGCGATAAGTATTCCCACGATAGATGCGGAATCCGGTCGAAAAGCTATGTGTTGCCTTGCCAATTGTATAACTGTGAAGAAAACGGGCTTCAATTCCCTGATTGCGGTACTGATCGATGTCTACTCTCCTGTTAGCGTATTGAAGCGTTGTTGCCTGGATGGTATCACCAATCGTTGGGGGAGCCATGAAACCAATGCTATTCCGATCGCCACCCATCACGAATGCCTTGACATTGAGTCGGGTTTGTTCACTAAATGTATAATCCAGATTCAGGGCTGCCATATTCCATTTAACATCAAACCAGTTGCGGCGACGAAGACTTTGATAGGGGTCTTTGTCAAACTGTGCATCTGTTAATCCACCGGGTTGTTGTGCGAGGTAACTGAAGTGAGTGATTTCAATTCCTGCTTTGAGTCGGTTGGAGATTTGGTGTGTATAGCTGGCAAAACCTGTATTCACAGTAAATCCGCTGTTGTGTCTGAATCCATCTCCCTTGCGGTGGTCCCAAAAGGCATAGTAGTGACTTTTCTTCTGCTTGCCACCAATAGCATTATAGGAATTGAATAGTCCGAAGCTTCCGGCTGTTTGTTGCGATTCAAATTGAAAGCTTTTTTTGAAATCACTTCCATCTTTTAAAATAAAATTGACAAGTCCGCCAAATTGGGGTCCATATTGAAGACTGGCTGCACCACGAATTACTTGTATGCGCTGAACGGAATTCAACTGAGGCGTATAGTATGCTTCCGGATAGCCAAAAGGATCGCTGCTGATATCGTATCCGTTTTGACGTGTATTGAATTCCCAACTACGGTTCGGACTTAAACCACGAGCAGCAATACCGATTTGAATCCCGCTGGGATCACTTTCCCACACCTGAATACCCGGCACTTTAGCCATCACCTGCCGCATGGTATTATTGACCACATTGCCTTGAACATTGTCCATCATGATTAATGCATTTTTCTTTCCTGCATGGATGGTAGTGCCTACGATTTCCGGTAAAAAGTGAATATCAGCTTTTGTGTTACGACCTACCAGGGTAATGTCGGGGAGGAAGGTGCTGTGTTGGAATATGCTGTCAGGTAGTTGTTTGCCGTTTTTCTGTGCAATGCAGAGAGTTACTGTATGAAATAAAATACATGTTATCAGGATGCGCATAATAAGCTCTTCAAATTTGAGGTGCGAAGTTGTCGCTGAAACAGCTGATGTGATTACGAATAAGGAAAAACAGGTTATCGAAAAACGGAAAAAGAACCGACTGCCTGCGGAAAATACTGTCATTGACTGACGCATCATATAGTAAAGTGTATGCAATCAATCAATTTTTTTAATATATAAAAGGGTGATTTATTTAATGTATTTTTTGCGTTGGCATAGTTTTTGAATTTCTAGATTAGAAAGCCGGCTATTTAATCCTGTGACTTGGCAACCCGGTTGGTTGTCAAGGAATTATCTGAAAATACTACTGGTATTTTCAACAAAGTAAGTCTGTGGTCAACACAGATGACCGGCTGTTGATATCAACTTTTTTCTTTTGATAAAAATGGTCGGGACCTACGAGCGGAATCGGGCACGTTCGTTGGCCTCTGGCAGGATGTAGGTTAAAGTCCCGCTTACTATTTTAAAAAATGATGTATGAAAAGAAATTTACCTCAAGAGATGCCATTAGTAAAAAATCTCACCACCAGTACCGCTTCTATTAACCAAAAGAGCATGTTTTTTAACTATTGGTTAATGGCTGTTGCCATGGGAGTTATGCTGCTTGCTTCCTGTACAGTTGTTCGCCAGGGTGAAGTTGGTGTTAAAAGACGTCTCGGAAAAATCGACCCTCAGTATGTACAGCAAGGCCCTAAAGCATTTAATTTTCTGACGACTACCATCATCAGGGTACCAACGCGCACCATGAATATTGAGGTGAAGCCGGATCTGCCATCCAAAGAGGGATTGACCATTCGTTCAGAGATATCTATTTTATACCGCATCAAACCGGAGGCTGCTCCCAAGATCTTGCAAAACATTGGACTGAATTATGAAAGTGAAGTGATTTTGCCTGTATTCCGTTCTGCTGCTGCTGATATTTCTTCTAAATTTTTAGCAAAAGACATGCACAGTGGTGAGCGTGCCCAAATAGAGCAGGCAATTCGTAAGCAAATGACCGATATATTAGACCCCTCCGGTTTTGTAATAGATAATGTGTTGTTGAAGAGCATTCGTTTACCTGAAGGACTGGCACGTACCATCGAAGAAAAATTGCAGGCAGAGCAAGACGCCCAGCGCATGGAGTTTGTGAAGGAACGTGAAAAGCGGGATGCAGAAAGACGCATCATTGAAGCTGAGGGAAAGAAGCAAATTGCCCGCATCCAGGCCGAGGGAGAAAACAATGCTGCTATTATTGCTGCTGAGGGTCGGAAGAAAATTGCGGAAATTGAAGCAGCAGGTAAAGCCAACGCAATGAAAATAGAGGCCGATGCTATCAAGATGGCCAACGATACCATCAATAAAACATTGACAGCTCCAATTTTGAAATTAAGACAAATCGAGGCCTTCAAATCTCTTTCGAATAGCAGCAACAGCAAGCTCATCATTACCGATGGCAAAACACCCTTTCTTTCTCTTCCGGATAAATTGTAAGGGCGCAGAGGAATTAATTTTTCCGATGAAAGAAAGAAAAACGGGTATACCAGTTGGTATGCCCGTTTTGTTTTATGGGTATCCTATTCGTTGATGTTAAATATAGAGCGGGAAGACTGGTTTTCAGGTATTGTTTTTATTTACCAACTGAAACACTGCCATGGTGTTATTCATCTTTTTTACCTGATTCCGACCTAGAGTTATTGCTTGTTTTTTAAGTGTCAGCATACAGATATATGTTGTAGAATTATATCAGTAAGACAAATTATAGAGTTACATCATAAAAACTGCCAGTTAATCTGGCTTGTACACTTTCAACTAATTCTTCTTGGTTCTTGAAATCTCCGGGCCAAAAAGCGTGGGCCCATTCAAAATGTAGTAAGGCCACATCTGTATGGACAATGGTGAGGTGGTCGATGTAAAGTTGCCAGTGTTCGTCAGTAACTTCTTCGTCACCTAAATATCCATCATCGATGTTTCCTGGGAATCCGTTCACGAGCATTCCTGCATTCATACAATAGTCTATGATCAGTTGGAATCCCTTCGACTCAAGCCAGTCAGTATCTTTCAAGTCATCGATATCATTGCCTGCGCTGCGATGTTCTTCAGCCAGCAAATGAATGGAATTGATTATTTCAGGAATTGTCATCTTGCTTTCTTCATTTTGAATTTGTCAAACGCCAAACTGCCGGAGATGATGATCCAGGTGCTTGTACAACATATTGCTCCACTCGTGAGACTTCAATCGGCCCAGTAAGAAATGTTCCTTCCCTTCAAAAAAATCAGGTCCTCGACCATGTATTTCCAACATTTTTTCTTTTAGTTCTTTTTTCACTTGCTCGAACTCAGGTTCATCAGTAATGATGAATTGTTTAGCTGTCGGACTATTTTTCCTGTAGGGTTTTTCTCCTGTCATGATCGGTTTAAAAATCAGCCGGCCGAGCAGGCGCATTTTTGGTTGTCGAACCTTGTTGCTGATGAGATCATTGTAAGGAACTGCCAGGTGTTTCAATACCTGGGCAACCGTCATGGTTCCCCACAATCGTTGGCTCTGGTGAGTTAGTGAATCGATGCGGCGAATCAAGGTTTCATTTGTTACAGGGTCGAATATCAATGGGAGTGACATCGTTATAGCAGTTAAGTTGAATCAAGTTTATTCCGAAAAGTTAAGTCAATTTGTTGAGAGCAAAATCGGTTGTTGTGGAAATTGATCAAAAAATTCCACTGCTTGCCGATAGCTTGACGAGACAAAGCCGGCTGCTGATGTATAGGATTTTTCTGAAGCTGCAGTTTGCCACCATTGACTAGTGATGATAACTGAGGAAAATCCTTTGCCGCGGGGACGAGTTACTTTTTTCTTCTTGTAATCTGCCGGGAGATTAACAGCAATGAATTCAGGCGCTTGTCTGTCATACTCTTTTAAAACAGCTTTTATTTCATTTTCAGTCGGAAGCTGTGGTGGTATAGGCGCCAATGCAAATTTTACCTGTGCGCCCTGAAACTGACAGATTTTCCTAAGCGAAACAATGGTTGAGTTGATTTGTACCTGAATAGTGCCCGGTAAGAATAAATCCAGGATAGCAGTTCCGTGACTCTCTCCTATGTGGTACTCTTTATCGGCAAGCACTTCTTCCTGCATCAACTTAAAATAAAATGCTTTTTGAAGAATGGTTTCTAATTGGTTGGCTTTAATATAGTTTTCAACGGAAAAGATTTGATGTTGATGCAGGTGTTTGCTGCCCACGAGCTTTCTGGTTTTCCCTTCAGAAAATACAAAACCAAATTTTGCAGGGTTTAGGATGAATTGATCAACGCTATCAGATAGACGGGTAATACAATCTAGGTATTGTTCCAGCATTGTTCTTACGTCGGTAGTAATAGAAACCTGGTCATCTTGTAGTGCTAGACGTAGATAGTTTGATAAACTTGAATAGTTGAGCTGGCGCCACGGTTCGTGTAAGTTTTTCTCATGAATCAATTGCAATAAGAAATAGTAATGATGTTCTTTTTGATAAGGAGAATAGTGCTGAAAAGAATCCTCTTTTTCTACCAGTACCTTCATATCCTCCACATATCTTGCTAGCTGATTGCTGTGTTCGCTGCTCTTGATCTTATTTTCAATTATAAGGGTGCAGTTTGTTCCATTTCTTTTCCATTCAATAAGAATGTCAAAGTTGTTGTATTCGACCACTACCGATTCGATGCTGATGGTTTCATTCCCTATCCCCAGAATTCTTTTTAACAAAGCAACTCCAATGCTTTCTTTTTCATTCAAGTTATGTGGATCTCTTAGTGAAAAAATCCATCCCAGTACTTGGGAATGAACCTTTTCCATCGCCGCTGCCATGAGATACTCGAATATCCCGGAATTAGATGCCATAGCTTATGAGGTTCTGAAATAAATTATCATGAATCTACATCTTTTTATCAGACAACGCTTCCCCAAAATTTTGTTGATATCCACTCAGTACTCTCCGCTGTATATAATTCTTCAGGGCCTTTCTGGCAGCCATGTCGCCGCGGAGACATACCTCATTTAATAGTCCGGTAGCAAAACGTGCAATGGGCTGGATATCGAAAACGGTGATTTGTAAAACGAAGGGAAATTCCTGATGCTTTTTTTGGCGGATGGAGGAAGAAAGAAAACGGAACTGTCTTATCAGCATCGAATGTGCAAATGCAGACATCTCAAGCTTAATCTTGAATACATCGTTGTTCTCGTTACTGAAAAATCCAAATACGTCTCTTCTTTGCTCTGATGTATTGAGTTGATGCGCTTTCTTTTCTATACAACGAATTTTAATCATGTTTTCTACCTTACAATCTCTGAATATCCTGTGTCCGGTTTTGTTGATGAAAAATCCGGTGAGTTTTCCGTTACTTGGATCAAATCCGGTAGGGTGGATGGTAACCTGGTTTAATTCTCCGTCACGACTGGTGTAGTTCTCCAATAGAAGTTGCCATTTGTTTTTCATGCAATTTTCCAGCGTGCGGTAAGTCTCCGGATAGCGATCTTTCAGTGGATTTTTGGCGGGACGGAGGAAAGCATTCAATTTGTCTTCCAACACCGGTCGAATGCCCTCTTTTTTGATCAGCCGTTGTAATTGCCTGACATCACTTTCATCAAGCGTTGCAGCTTGATTTTTAAATTCTGACTTAATTCGGTAAGCAGGAAATGGTTTTCTTCGTCTTTCCAGCGGGTATTCTTCCTCTATGGCCTTCAAGTAAGCAAAAATAGTTCTGTCTTTTACCTTGGGCAGATGTTGCGAGATTTCTTGTAAGGAAACGGGATGAGGTCCTGTTAACAATTGCAAGAGCTTGAGTAGGTTAGCTTTTCTTGGAGCATACGATCCCTGTATTGACATTGGTTGAAATTTCGAGATGATGAAGATAGGAAGAAAAGAAATCGCTGTGATTTGTATTCAGCAGTATAAAATAAATAAATATTGATTATCAATATATTAAGCATAAAATCTGCAAAATAAAAAGTAAATAAAAATTAGAGCAACGATTATTCGCCAATTTGCATGTATTCCAATGAATCCATCGCATGAAAAACAACACCACGTATAATGATTGTAAATCAGGAAGCATTTTATTTTTTCGCAACTCGCCTCTTGATGTACCATATTGGTATATACGTCCTATCTTATTTTTCATACTTCTAATAATTTCATTAGAGCTGCATGCACAAAAAGTATTGTTGACGGGAAAATATTTGCCTAGGGTAGAACATGCCCTTTCTATTGTAGCGAAGTACGAGCCCGATATTTATGCAGACATCATTCGTCAATCTTATATCCAGTTGGGAGAAATTCCCGGGCAGCCGGGTACCAGTTTTTGTATACTAGACGATGCCGCTTCAACACCTGCACTATGGATTATGTTGAGCCCCTTGCGTCTTCGCGACGCTACTAATTTGAGTATTGCATCTGTGATTGTACATGAGGCCATGCACCTGAGGTACAATCTGGCCATGAAGGGTGATCCGAAATGGACAACTGATGAGGCGGCCAGACATTTGGAGCATACTACCATTTATAACTACCAACTTTTCTTTTTGAAGCGAGTGGGAGCAAGTAGAGAAGAAATCGAGGGTGTAAGAGGTGTGATGCGAAGTTTATCGATACCGATTATTCATCCTTAATTTTTTTCTATCATTATTTAACTATTCAAATTACAGCTATGGAAAACAGGGACTTGATTGCTATTTTTGAAAAAGTGTTACCTGAAGATCTCATCTTGCCTGCAACTTCAGGCATAAACAATGCAGACAATGAATATTATGAGCAGGTGCGAACATTTTTGTTTGGCGCTGCCGCAAGGGAATATTTTAATTGGGTTATCCGTCCGGTTTTGGCTCAACAGATCGCCATGCGAACCGGTGCATCAAGTGCCCCATTTTCGACTGACGCTATCTATGGCAAAGCGACCATGGATAAGTACATGGCAATGCTGGGTGAGAATGATGAGCTTCGCACATTATATGATCAACAGGAACCGGGGGGATATCTCGGCGCCTGCAAAGATTTGGGCTTGTTTTAACTACTTTTCCTTTCAACAATATTAACTGTATGTTACTTCAACATCAATACGTTCAACTTTGGCAGCAGGAAGTAGATCCGGTTTTACAATCTCCTGCCATACGCATGCCTGCTTATGCAGAGTATGTTCAGCGAGAGCAATTCCGGCAAAACTATTTGCAGCAATTCGGGCAAGGTCAATTCATTCAATATGTTTTATTGGGGGAAGCTGCACCGGAAACGGGAAATTTTGTTTATCGTGATTCACTTGGCTCTTACATAACCGCCCCATTGGGTGCTGTCGGCAGAGTACCCAGAAAAAAAGCCAATCGACTCTCATCTTATGCGCAACGAGGATTTGTTTTACTTGATCTCTATCCCTTTGCACTCAATTATAATCAGCAAGTACGTGGGCAGTCCATACGTGAATGGTTAGCGAACAGTAATTCATACCAGCAAGAAATTCATCAGTATTTACTTCATGATATCATGCATTTGCCGGCATTGGCTGCTGATTGGAAGTATTGTCTGGTAGGTCCATTGACTACCTCCTTGGGATTTTTATCTTATTTGGAAAATAAGGCGGGAGGTTATCTGATGCCCGGCCAGTCTGTATCACATTTCAAAGATCAATTGAGTGCAGTTGACTTCGCAGATAAATCCGGACGACTATACAAGGAGTATACCAATTCACCGGATGGACATGTTACCAAAAGAGCCAGAATTACTGTAGGGATTGGCGGGTCAGGTCCTTCGCCGAGACTTGTGCGCCGTGCGCTCTTTTAATGCAAGAAATGAAGTCAGCATACTTCATTGTGCAATCGTATCAGGGAGATTTACTTCTTCAAAGCCTGCCTCTGCCCGGGAAAAAGTGGTGCAACCTTGCGGGTGAATAAATTGAAAATAATCAGCACCAGTAACCCAAATACAACAGACCCTACGATTAAGAGATTATTGGTGAGACCGGTGACCGAAAAAGAGAGCTTTATGAGAATAGTCGATATCACGAAGCCGGAATTGCGCATGATCGACTGGAACTGGTCGGAGTAAAACAAGGAGGTAAGCAAAAGCAGTACGTCTACTACAATCAACACGGTAAAGAATTCTTCAAAGAAAATTTGATTCAGGTTAATGGCTGCGTAGATGCCGGACTGATAGTTTTCCAGAGCAGTGGATGCCCAATTGCCAAAAGAATAAAAAGCCAGTGCAATCATCACTGGGACAAGTAACAGTGCAATAAAATTTTTGAGAACCAGAAAGGTAGATGATTTTATCTCGGCTTGCTCGCTTGTAGCATGTTCCCCATCATCTTTGCGCAGCACTTGCATATAGAATAGACAGATCAAAATAAAAAGAATCAGAGAGGTAACGGCATCATAGGTAAAGCGAAGATCATTGTCATTTTGGAACCAGTTGGGCAGAAGTTCCAGGCTGCCGATGTCTTTGAAAATGCGCCGGATAATAATGAGGGTGATGATTTCGTATTGCTTTCCTATGTAAAATGTGGTTGACTTGGGCAGGTAATAGATCAGCAAGTACACTTCGTAAACAAGTATGAAAGAAAAGGGTGTGTAAATCGCTGAGATCGGACTCGCTAATAGTCCGGATACCGGGTGCAGAATTCCGCGGCTGACCAAAAAAATCAGTAATAGGTGAACAAGATAACTGAGGATGGATATGGTTAAAATGATGCGCTCAATGCGGTAACGTGCTTTGGGTGATAACAGCCAATCAAGTCCGCGTTCTATGAACGATTTTCCTGCCGATGTGTTTGCCGGAGCGTTCATAAATGGGTTTTTACTCTTTCAATTTACAGAAAATGCAGCCCACATATATATTTCCCAAAGTTTAATTCCGTCTCCGGATGACAATTTTTAATTGATTATATGTAAGTCCGGCTTTCATAAAGAGTTCTGTCAATTCTTCTCCCCGCGTATTGTCACGAGAATTTTCATTTCAGGCAGCTGCACCTTCCTGTTGTGCCAATGAGAGCATGGTATTCAGGTATTGTTGCATGGAGGTAATTTGGGTTTGTCTGCTCTTCCAAACTTCCGGCAAGGTACATAGCCGGCGAATTCCCCTGATCAGGTCAGAAGTTATTTCTCCTCTCGGATCTTCTTCGCTGAGATCAAACGTTAACAGGTGATCACCATCAAATTCAAATAAATACCAGGGCATGGTTTCCAAAGCCATCAGTTGGGAACATTGTCCGGAAAATTTTTCATCGCTTGCGACAGGACTTCTCCCGGTGATGCGCTGGCTCCAACTTCCCATAGCCATCAAAGTATCGCCAACATATACCAATAAATCCATTTTTTCCCGCAGGGGATGGCCGTCATCGAAAACGATGCGGATTTCATTTTTTGTAGTGGAAGGGAGTCCGGCCAATAACCGGCTAAACATGGGTTGCAGCTGTTCTTTTCTGGGCATACATATGAATTTGTATGCAAATAAAGAAGTCAGTCTATAACCAATTGGAAGAGTGATTTATTTTTTTGGATAACGGAAGCGAATAGAGGGATAATAAGAAGTAAAGCTTATTGCCACAATGCATAGAACGGGATTGCCCACAATTCCTTGTCAAATGGCAAGACTTCTTTTCCATTATACAAAACTATACCACCGATAAAATCCTTTCCTGCCAAACTTGCCAGTTCTCGAATTCCTTTGAAATCTGATTCATTGATTAGGCTGGTAGATTTTACTTCAATTGCAAAGACTTCTCCATTGGCTTTTTCAATCACAAAATCTACCTCTTTTCCATCACTGGTTCTAAAATGATAAAGTTGGTTTCCGGGAGGAGCGTAACTCAATTGTTTGATCAATTCCGTTGCAACATAATTCTCCAGTATGTTTCCAAATATATTTGGTTTTCGCAATGCAATTTCCTCCAGATCCCAGTCCATCATGTGGCAAAGAATAGCGGTATCTAGAATGTAACCCTTAGGAGCCTTGATCAGACGTTTTCCTTTGTTCTTATACCAGGGTTTAACTTCAGTGGATAAGAACATGTGGTGGAATAGTTTTCGATAATTTTTGGTAGTAACTGAATTAAGTCCGGCTTCCCGCCCAATGTCAGAATCATTTAAAAGGCCACCCGCCCTATTACATAAGATTCGCAGCAATTGTGGCAGCAGATGAATCTTTTCAACCTCAGCCAATAGTTTCACATCCCTTTGAAGTAATGTTGTAATATATCCATCCAGCCAATTGGCCCTGTCTTCTTTTTTGAGGCCATGTATTTCAGGAAATGTTGCGAGCTGAATGGCTCGGGTTAAGGATAATTTCTTCGGGTTGGAAAGTTGATTAAAATCTTTTTTTAAAATTCTCTCTAATCCGTTTCCCTTCCCTTGAATCGCTTCAGCTGTGGAAAGTGGATATAGGCTGAGCACACTCATTCTTCCCACCAATGCTTCAGCCAATTGAGGTATAGCCAATACATTAGCTGAACCGGTTAGCAGGTAGTTGCCATTTACTTTTCTAGGATGTTGAAAGCGCTCATCATCAATGACTAGTTTGAGTGCCCTGAAAAGTTGGGGAACCATTTGAATTTCATCAAGTATCAATGGTCTCTCAAAACTTTGTAGAAATTCTTCCGGTGCAGCGGTAGCGGAGGCGATGTTGTTGGGCCTATCGAAAGTAACATAGGTGCCAGCTGCTTGCTTGTGCTTGTCAGTTGATTGAATCAACTGTCTCACAAGTGTGCTTTTACCCGACTGTCGGGCACCATTTAGAAAAACGACCGGACTGCCTTTCATAGCAGTTGTAAGGCGGGTGCTGATAAATCGGGGAATCCACGTCATTTTGCAAATTTAAAATAAAAATTTAAATAATTTAAAACCAACTTTTAAATTTACAAGAAAATTCTCTCCTCATTTTAATAGTTTAAAGGGCGCAGGGGGAAACTGACCTGCAGGTTTTGTCGGGTCAAGGGAAAGAACTTCAAAGAGGTATTAGCGCTGTTGTTGGTAGCGGCTATACACTTCCATGCGGGCATCTTTCATCATGCCCTGCGTTTCTTCTACAAAGGCATTGCGCTGCTCGCGGTTGTTGAAGAGGAAGAAGCAGACACTGTCTTTGCTGTGGTAGATTGCCTTGCATTCATCATCGATAACATTGAGCTCTTCGGGGATGGCGGCTTTGATACAAATCATATCTTATGTATTAGATGATTATTTGCTTGACTTCCAACTTTGTCCTGCAGCATATATGCGAAAGGGGCGATACACCCTGCCCCACTGTTTTTGTTGTTGGGTCCATTCTTTCGGATCGAAGACGAGCATATAAGATTCACCAATTACACTGATGCTTTCTTTATTAACAACCGCAGCGGTAGATTCATCAATGGCGAGTCCGAAAACCTCCGGTCTGCTTTCAAGAACCGGAACCAAATCGAACTGTCGGTTGCGCACCAGCACATGCTGATCGATGGCTGTGTTAGGCATGAGAGAAAATCCTTCGGGAAATTGTGCCGGCAAATGGGGTGTTTTGCGGTGGTCTCCTCCGATCAATACCGAACCCATGATGGTGGCTCCTGCAGAAGTACCCATGATCACTCCGCCCCTGTCGAGCAATGCTAATAGTGCACGATGCACTGCTGTTCCACCATATGCTTCAGCGAGTTTTTCCTGATCGCCACCACCTAAAAAAACACCTTTCGCCTGATCGATCAGTGCCACCAAAGCAAGGTCATTGGCCTTGGCGCGATCGCGGGTATGTACGGTGAACAAACGCGTAAAGCCCTGGCGGGTGAATTTTTCCAGGTGTTTTCCTTGCTGTATCCAGGGCTCATCACCCGTAGCGGTGGGAATATAAACGACCGGTTGGTCCTTGCCTCCGATCAGCTGTTCGAACTTCCTATAGATGGTATCTGTAATGGTGCCACCACCGATGATAATGAGATGTCCGTTGCGGGTGTAGTTGGGAACCTGGGCGAGGGAAGAACCTGAAATGACAAGTACGCATACAAGTGCTAAAAGACGCATGGGGCAACAAGATTGTTTGCCCCAAGTTACGTCAATTGCGGGTGTCGGGGAAGGGGTACATTTTTTTTACCGGAGGAATGTAGCTTTTGTAAAAAGTGATTCGCAGCCTGCAGGTGTTGCTGTTGTTTTTGCGGCTCCATTTTGTCCCAGGTTTTGATGAGCATGGCCCAGCGAGGATTGCCCCCAAATACTTTTCGGTTCTTGGAGAGAAAGCGCCAGAACAGTCCGTCCCAGATGGCTTGCCAATCTCCTTTCGGGAAGTTGCCCATTTTCATGAGGTAGTTGGAACCGCCGATATAGGGTTTGCTGGTCATCATACCTCCATCGCTGTATTGCGACATACCATATATATTGGGTACCATTACCCAGTCATAGGCATCGATGTACATTTCCATGAACCAGCGGTACACTTCATCGGGAGCGATTTCGCAGAGCAGCATGAAGTTGCCAAGCACCATTAGTCTTTCGATGTGGTGGTTGTAGCCCGAGCGCAAGAGTTTTTGTATGGTCAGATCGATGGGGGGGATGCCTGTGGTGGCGGTATAGAAGGCGTCGGGCATGGCATGGGTAAAGCCCCAAAAGTTTTTGCTGCGTTGGCGGCTGCCGGCTTCCTGATAAATGAGTTGAATGAATTCGCGCCAGCCCAGTATCTGCCGAACGATGCCCTCAATACTGTTCAGAGGTATGGAATGAGTATTCGCATAATCAATCAGCCGATGAATGACCTGCATGGGTTGGAGGAGGCCGATGTTGAGTAAAGGACTCAGCACGCTGTGAAAGAGGGTGGTTTCCTGCGCCAGCATGGCATCTTCATACTGACCGAAGTCCGTTAGTTTGGTACGCATGAATTCTTCCAATGCGAGAGCTGCATCGGCATGGGTACAAGGGTAGTATTGGTCGGATTTTCCGAATTGGAAGGGGGCTTCGGCGGAGCCATAGTGAAGAGCAAAGTATTGGCGGGTATAGGTAGTGGCTTCTTCGATGAAGGGATTACTGCCGCTAAAGTGCAGAGATGGGATGGGCGTTTTGGCCGGAATTTTTTTTCTGTTCTCCACGTCGTAAGTCCATTGGCCGCCCAGTGGTTCACCGGAAGGTGTAAGCAGTAGTTGGTGTTCTTTGCGTTGTTGGATGTAGAAGCCGGTTTGGTAGAAAGGTCTTCGTTTGCCCAGGTTGGCTGTTTGTTGGGGCAGGTTGTTGATGAAGTTTGGACTCGGCAAGTATTGATATTGGATGCCGTGTTCATGACAGGCATGTTCCAGTTGTTGTTGCAGCCAGTTATCGTTGGGGAAGTAGCAATCTATGTGTTGAATTTTTTTAGCCGCCAGTTGGCGGATGAGTTGCGGCAGCCGGCTTTCGGGTTGGTGGTGTTCTATGTAGGTGACGGTATGTTTTTGTTTTTCCAGCCGCTGCTGGTAGTATTTCATGGAGGAACGGTGGAGGATGATTTTTTGTTGGTGGAAGCGGTATTGGGTAAAGAACAGATCGTTTTCGATGAGGAAAATGGGTGTTGAGGCAGGAACGGGCAGGGGTTGTTCGAATAGTTGGTGGGGGAAGAGAAGGAAGGCGTGCATGTTGTTGTAACAAATCTTTTGTCTGTAGGTTCGTGAACTTTAAAAATCAAACTTCATATACAGCTCCCATCTTCCTGATTTCTTCAGCAATGGTGACTTGTAGTGATTCGGGTGATAGTACACGTGCTTTAGCGCCATAACTCAAAATGCGGGCGCGGAGTTCCGGACTATCATATACCGTAAAACTGATGGTCATGGCATCACTTGTTTTTTCTATGATCTCCATGCTGGGATGAATTTTGTTTTCTGCCAGTAATTCAATCAGGGGCTGTTCAATTTGCAGTTTGACTTCAATCGGTTCACTTCCTGTTTGGTGAAAAACACCGAGGGTATATTTAAAATAATCTTCCCCGTTGAAGTTCTCATCACGGATATAGGCATCAGTTGCTTTTTCGATGCGCAGGATGCGATTCAACTTCATGATCTTGGGTCCGGTATTGGCACCATCTGCATGGTCAAAAGCTACCATGTACCAGATGTTGCGGAATTCTTTTAGAAGGTAGGGGCTCACGGTTATGTCTCTGGCTTCCCGGCCATAGGATTTATAAGTGATTCGCAGTGCTTGTTGTTCGGTTATGCCCTGGTAAACAGACTCTATCCATTCATGACCGGTATTCTCTGCCATTTCTCCTATCTGTATGTAGCGGGTCTGGTCGGCAGAATGTAACCTGCGCAATACAGATCCGGTCATTAGTCGCGTGATCACATCGTTGAACTTTCGGAACAATGCAGAGCCTTTGAAGACTGAAAATGTCTGCACACCCATCTCCAGTAATTTGCGGTCTTCTTCTGATAGCGGACGATTCTCTATTGATTCATCTCGCGTCTCATACATGAACCTACCATCCTTTCTGGTAATATTCACAGGATATTCTTCCTGCATGTTTTTAATGTCGTTATAGATCATGCGTTCTGATACCGGTGCATCCCCGTCTTGTTCGAGTTGTTCATTCACCTGTTGCGCGATCTCTTTGATGGTATAGCCTCGGTGACTCCGGAGTAATCCGTCAATGATGTTGTGTCTCTTCCGCGCATTCTTGGTGATGGGCATAGGCAATTTTCGGCAAAAGTAATGGAAGAATCACAAGGGTTGAAACAAAATATAATTTATTTCAAAAATGTTGAAAATTAAAAAACGGACTTGTTTTTGAATTTGAAAATAGATTTCAAAGGATAATGCAATTTGCAGCCCCTGGATAGCTAAAAATAAACTCAAATAACTGTAAATCAATAGTATATGTAATAAATAACTTCCCACAAGACAACAATTCAAGATTGTAAACGAAGGTTGAAAAATTGTTTCAAAATTGAAACAAAATTTCAAATGCATTTCTCACCTGCACAAGTCAATTCTATGCTCAATCAGCTTCTCTCCCGAAATTTATTCAACACGATCAAACAAATAATTGCTGAAACGAGTGATGAGGAGTTCCTCGCTGAGAACATGCCTGAGTGGGAGGAATTGGCAGCACCCTTGCGGGAATTTTTCTCTATCACTACACCACAGGCCATCTTGTTGGCTATCTATCTCGAGGGAGGATTCCGGGAGCGTTCGGTCGACATTGAGCGGGTATTGAATCATTTTGGGAAGGACATCAGCTGTCTGGCTCTTGTTAATTCCACCCTGGAAGAATTGGCACAACTGAGGTTGCTGCAAACAAAATCAGATGATCTTTTTCAACGTCGTAGCAAGGTTGCCTTTAAAAAGGAATACGAGGTTCCCTATAAAGTGCTGAAAGCGGTATTGGATGGAAGCAAAGATGCATTGGTTGTTCCTGCCATCACTTCAATTGATGAATTGATTGATGAGATTCAGCAGCTGATCAGTCGCTACAGAATGGGCGACATTCAAAATGATGCTTTGATACATCAGCTGGAGGACCTGACCCAACAAAACGGGGCGCTACCTGAACTGGAATGGTTGTTGTCGCACGATGGAATGACAACTGATTTGGTGGCTGTCATTTTTATGATGTTGATTGATTATCTCGATGGGGATGATGATGTGAACGTGGATCGGTTGTGTCGAATTTTGAAACCGGAGGCTCATGATCGTTTGAATTTCAAACGCACCATTCTTGATCCGAAGGGGCTTTTGTTATCGGAGGGCTTGGTAGAATATTCCAATGAAGAATTATTGAATCGAAACCGTTTACGGCTCAGTGATCTTACCATTCAGCACCTGACCGATGGCGGAAAGGATGCTGAAACTCCTCACCATTTTCGTCCTACGCTTAGCCAGCTCATCTATCCGGATAAAACTTTTGAAGAGGTCTTGTATTATAATGTGGAGGAAGAAAAGCCAATTGCCATTCTTAGGCAGGCATTGGAGGAGGAAATGTACATGAGCATTCGAAGTGGATTGATGTCAGCCGGCATGAAGCCCGGATTTACTGTTTTGCTCTATGGATATCCCGGAACCGGAAAGACAGCCACAGTGAAGCAGCTGGCAAGGGCTACGGGAAGAACCATATTGATGGTAGACATTGCACAGATTCAAAGCAAGTGGGTAGGTGAGAGCGAGAAAAACCTGACCAAGGTCTTTGATGAATATCGGCGTTGTTTAAAATACTATGATACCGAGCCCATTCTTTTATTCAATGAAGCGGATGCTATCTTGGGTAAAAGATTCCATGCGAAGTCCAGCGTTGATAAATCCTTTAACTCGTTACAGAATATTTTGTTGCAGCAGTTGGAAGATTTTGAAGGAATCTTTATAGCCACAACCAATTTGGCCAATCACCTGGATGATGCTTTTGACAGACGCTTTCTATATAAAGTGCAGTTCAATCGCCCGAAAATCGAGGTACGAAGAAAGATTTTTCAGCAGGCATTTCCGGACTGTGAGCAATCATTTCTTGAGCAACAGCTTCAGGGATTTGATTTGACAGGCGGACAGATCATGAATGTAAAAAAGAAAATGACCATTACATTATTGATTGAGCCGGGCAGGACCTTGCAGGAGTTGTTGCCTCAATTGATTCGGGAGGAAGTGTCACTTTCTTCGCCGTCACAGCCGGCACCGATTGGTTTTGTTAAGCCACCATCTATGAATTGAAACCTGTTGCTATGAGTAATTGTAAGGAGTTCGAAGTAAAAATCCAATTGAAGGGGGGTAGTTCTATAGTTACTATTGTCTTTGCAGAAAATGATTTCCGAGCCCGTCAGTTGATAAAAATGCAATACGCTCACGTGATGGCCAACATACAAAGTGTGCGTGAATTGCGTTGATAGGACCTCTTTTTTTTCCTCGGCATGCTCTTCACTCGTCATTCGAAAGATGATCCTGGAAGGAAAATCACTGAGGTACTTAACTTATACATCAGAAAATCAAATTATCCGCACATTCACCCTCGGAGTCACCAAAGCGGGTCGCATGTGCCGTCCCCTGTTCGGACTAATAATTACTTTGGTACGGGGTGTTCTGAGCGGCGCCACTATAACCTGGGTTCGGGGCATTGGAGTTCGCAACATAGTCCTTCCGGGCTGCACTGTAGCAACTGTTCTTGCTGTTGTGCAGGAAACCAGCAGGGTCATCACTAAAAGGTAGGATAGTATTTTCATGGCATTCTTTTTTAGATTGACTTCAGAAGGACTTGCGGGTTTAATTGGCAACAACCCTATCTGCCGATTTTAACAATTATGATGAATTGGAACATACTTGGATATTTTTTCTATCTCCTCTGCAAAGTCCCCTTACGCGCAAGCGATCAAGAAGACTTTGCGGCAAGCTTTTCGATTTCTCTGACGAGACATTACTTGCAGGTACCCATTAATTTGATTGGTATGAAATCAACCCGAATAGTCTTCTCATTTCATTCGAAAGACCATGCGATGGAGAAAGTGGATGTTTAATACCTTTACACAACCACTTTCCTTCTACTTTTATTGATATCTTAGATCATGTGTAATAATTTCTGCTTTTTATGAAATATATTTTTTTGCTTCTTCTGTTTATTGCATCTACAACTTTTGGACAGAAGTTTAGCTTTGATTCGCTGAAAAGTGAAACCAAAAGTGATACTACGACCTTCATATACATGACAGCTTTATGGTGTTCCCCGTGCTTAGAAAAAATGCCCTATTATGATGCGTACTTTCAAAAAACGAAAATGCCATTTAAAATCGTTTATTTATTTGATATTGAAAAATTCAATTACAATAGCGTAAAGAAAATATTTCCACATATTAATTTTTCAAATAAAATTCTTTTTATTCCAGCTTCTTTTTATCCAACAGCAATTATTCAAATAAATGCTCATAATAAAATGTTTAAGAATTTTATTGCATTTCATAAGGACTATGAACCTAAAATAACAAACTTGGAAAAGTTCTCTTTATCATCTTTTATTACTGTTAACTCGAAAGGCAATTCTGCTGTATTTGATGCACCTGACATAAAAGGACTTTCGATTAAACAAATTGATAGTTTACTGTATGCACAAGTAGAAAAAAAATGACAGTGTCTTCTGCATTAAAGATTGAGTGGCCGGTTAATAGGCTTCCTGCCTTGAATTGCCTCACGTTCAGCAAAGAGGTGGAGAACTATGCGGCATGCTTGTTAATTGCTCTGTTCATACATTGATGCAGATACCTATTCATTTGGCTTGTATGCAATCTGCCGCATAGTCTTCTCACTTCGTTCGAAAGACTATGCGGAGGAGAAAAAAATGACAGTATCTTCTGCATTAAAGATTGAGTGGCCGGTTAATAGG
>JADBXP010000005.1 GCA_020403455.1 Chitinophagaceae bacterium | reverse complement strand
CAAAAAAGTAACTACGGGTGAAGGGGCGAATAGCCCCTTCGAAAACAATTAGGTTATTGTATTCAATATTGTTTCGCGATCATTATACATAGTGATCTCCTTTCAAGCCGCAAAGTCTCCCCGACACGTCGGGGCGGAAGACATGCGGAGGAGAAAGGCCAGAGTGAGTGTGTGGTGTGGGTGTGAATAAAGAATACAGAGGAGAAAACCAAAGACTGTTCCGGTTTTTAGCGTATGGTCTTTAGTCTTTAGTAGGATATTCATTCCTGTTGTGATAATCGAGCCAAAGACCAATCGCCAAAGACCAAAGACTAATAAAAAAGTCTTTTCGGAGATGCAATATTTATCTTTTGCTGATCTTATTCAGCGTAATGGTGCGCTGTAAAGAGCACTTGAAGCGGGCAATATCCGGATTGCGGGTTTTGGCGTGTTTCTGACTAACCCCACTGTTCACACGCTTGCGCCAGAGGTTGAAACTACTGCGCTTGAGCTCGCGCCGCATCAGGGCAATGACAGCCGATTCAGAAAGACCGAACTGCAGGCGGATGGCCTCGAATGGCGTCCTGTCCTCCCAGGCCATTTCTATCACACGGTCTCTGTCATTTTGTTCCATGGTGCAAAGGTAAGAATTACCAGCCTGAGAAAACACTGACAGTAATTGTCGAAATATATATTTCACACATCCTCGACCACAAACGTCGGAAGGCGTTTCTAACTTGAGTACAGGAGAACTAATCCACACTCAAATTTCAAACTTACCACTGTGCGCCGAAGGCGCATAGCAACAATCAGTTTGAGAGTGTAGTGCGGGTGTGATTAAAGATCACCTTTCAAGCCGCAAAGTCTCCGCCTCTGGCGGAAGACATGCGGAGAAATGAATGCCGAAATTAAACGGGAAGAAAATCACACATAGTAAACTCCCGGCCACACGTCTCCCCGACAAGTCGCCCCGACACGTCGCCCCGACACGTCGGGGCGCAAGACATTGCGGTGGAGAAATTCCGATGTGCAGAAATTATTTTATGCTATCCTTTAATGGATAGTAATGATAGCCCAGGTAGGCAATTTTCCATTCACCATTGACCTTTTCTAATACACGTGCTTCAATTGCTTTACCTAAAAATTTGTTGGTACCTTTCTCATGACTCACTTCATCAAAAGTGTACCAGGCCATATCATGAGAAATATTGAAATTTTCATTACTGCGCTCGACCACTGTATTATCCCATTCCCAGTGTATACTGGTATCAAAAGCTTGCTTTTTGAGCGCCACATAATTATCAAATCCATTGTACCCTCGCACTTTTTCATCATATCCTTCCCAATAGGCATGATGCCGAAAGCGGGGTGATTGTAGGTAGGTACTCTTCCATCCCTCCAAATTTTTTGCGTAATACGTTTCGGTTTCTTTTTTGATTACAGCCAGTATGGCAGCCTTCTCTTTTTCAATATCGACTGGCTTGCTGGCAGACCCTTGTTGTCTGCATTGAGCGAATAGCGTAGGTACGGTAATCAGCATCAATAATGACCGCAAAGAAATCTTTTTCATGGAAGCATTTTTAGGTTGAAATATTTAATCCTGTGCCTAACGAATATAATAAAATAAAAATATTCGAAATAAACTTTATTCTATTGCTGAATGATTACTTTGCGTGAGATATTTCAGTAGGCTGATAATCATTGAAATAGGTGCATTCTATCTTGTCTATGTGAGCAACATCCGACTGTAATCATCGGAGTGAGTGTTCTTCTTTCGCTGCGTGTCTTCCGCCAGAGGCGGAGACTTCGCAGGTTGGAAGTAAGTCGAATTTATTGGTGAATCTGATGGGAAAGATAAATTGCCTTTCAAGCCGCAAAGTCCCCTTATGCGCAAGCGATAAGGAAGACAAAGCGGAGAAAAGTGCGTCGCAATGTCTACTTGATAAATCTCCACGCACTTCAAACACCTCGCTTACTTAAATATCCGCTTATCAAAAGGAAATTTTTCAACAGCCGTGATCTTTATCTTTTTACAATCAGGGTGTGCGGGATTGATCAGTAAATTATAATCGCCTTTCGTTACAGCCGAAGGTACCCGCAAAACCGCATACTTATTTTCGGCAATGAACCTATTCCCAATTTGCTGCGTGGAACTTGGATGCGGAAACTGATTCCAATCCTGTGGCAGTTGTGCAGCCGAAAGTTTTTTGATGCGCACCTCATCGGGTATTAAGATCGTCACCATCATATAATCACCGGGCATAGTTGCCAAACTGAGGTGTACCGCAACCTCTGCCATTGCCAGAGAGCGATTAGTCGCTACATATATCACTTCTACACCCGCACCATTCCAGCGCGCACCCCTCAGCGCCGCGCCCTTTCCCGACAAATCTCGGGCAAACTTCTCCCTGGATAAACGATATACCTCCATTATACCAGGATGCCGTAATTGATTCGGGTTAACTCATCTACCACCAACTCCTTTCCATAGGAATCATGCAACAACTCCCGCGGAGGCAAATTGCCCAATGCATAGTTGGGCGTCGATAACCAAAGACGAAATTTCTCCATCGAGCCAAATACTTCGAGTCCGACCTTCGCTACCTCCGCCATCTCGATGATCTTTTCTGATTGCAAAGGCTTGAATCGCTTGGATGCTTGCTTATAGCGTTGAAGTGACTTGGCGGATAATTGCAACAGGGTTGCCCACTCATCTTCTGAAAAAGGGGTGAGCATTTGTATGAGCGTAAAAAGAGTGTAGGGAACCCCCTCACGAATCACGCGCATCATCATCAGCTTGTCACCCATCAATTCATCAAAATTGATGGATCGACCCAAAGGAACAGCAGGTGAAACCTTGCTTACACTCCCTTTCAGCAGCCGGGTGATTTCCAGAGATAGCTTGCGTTGAATCGGTTGGGACAAAGGTGTCATGGGAATCAGATTTAGACAATTGTCCACAAATTTAAGACAAATATCTGAATCCTCCGTGGTCGCAATTTTCATTGGATGGTGATACATTGTTTCGGGTTTGTACATCACGGGCGAATTTTTGGGTAAAGTACTGCGGTTTAGGATTGATAGAATAAGTACTTATACCTGTTTCAATGTGACGATGATGCCAAAGACCAAAGACTATTCCGGTTTTTTCTCCTCCGAAAAGTCTCTCCGACGCAGGAGGTGGACTTTGCGGCTTGAATGTGTAAAATACCAATGACCAAACGCTAAGGGTTGGAGTGAGTGTGTGGAGTGAGTGTGATTAAGGATCATCTTTCAAGCCGCAAAGTCTCCGCCTTTGGAGGAAGACACGCGGAGGAGAAAGGCCAGAGTGAGTGTGTGGTGTGAGTGTGATTAATGATCATCTTTCAAGCCGCGAAGTCTGCGCCTTTGGCGCAAGACACGCGGAGGAGAAAGGCCAGAGTGAGTGTGTGGTGTGAGTGTGATTAAGGATCATCTTTCAAGCCGCAACGTCTGCGCCTCCAGCGCAAGACATTGCGGAGGAGAGTTCAGTTTGTGTGTGTGGTGTGAGTGTGATTAATGATCACCTTTCAAGCCGCAACGTCTCCGCCTTTGGCGGAAGACACGCGGAGGAGAAAGGCCAGAGTGAGTGTGTGGTGTGAGTGTGATTAAGGATCACTTTTCAAGCCGTGAAGTCTGCGCCTCCAGCGCAAGACATTGCGGAGGAGAAAGTCCAGAGTGAGTGTGTGGTGTGAGTGTGATTAATGATCACCTTTCAAGCCGCAACGTCTCCCCGACACGTCGGGGCGCAAGACATGCGGAGGAAGAGTGCCAAAGACTATATCTAAAATCCACTGACAGAGTCATCGCCGCGCTTGTCAGCAGCCGTCTCGCGCTTGCCCTGCTTATTGATCAAGATCGCTTCCGTGCGGCCTATAGCAGCTCGCTCCGTTATCTTATAGCCCATCTGCTGCAATGCCTTCTTCGTATTCACATCAAAATCTCGCTCCACAGCCACCTCATCAGGTAGCCACTGGTGATGAAACTTGGGCTTATTGATCGCATCCTCTGCCGTCATACCAAAATCTACTATGTTCACAATCGCCTGAAAAACCGATGTGGGTATCGTCGTTCCGCCGGGCGTTCCTACCACCAAAAAAGGTCGGTCATTCTTCAACAACAATGTCGGCGTCATCGAACTCAACATCCGCTTGCCGGGAGCAATCGCATTCGCTTCCCCACCCACAGCACCGTACATATTCGGTACACCCGGTTTGGCACTGAAATCATCCATCTCATTGTTCAATAAAAATCCCGCTCCCCCCACCACCGTGCGACTTCCATATCCTCCATTCAACGTAGTCGTTACCGCTACCATATTCCCCTGCTTGTCCATCACACTGAGGTGCGTCGTCTGCTCACTTTCCTTGATAACACCGGCTTTCACCATACTGCTGCTGCCCGCCTTATCACGAACATAATCCGCCATACGCTGCGTTAAATAGGCATCACTGAGCAATGTCGTGACAGGCACCGGAAAGAAATCCGGATCCCCCATGTACGCCGCCCTGTCCGCATAAGCCCTGCGCTCAGCCTCAATCATCAACTGCACACTTGCCGGCGTTTGAAAGCCCATTTCCTTCACAGGAAACTTCTCTATCATCTTGAGCATTTGTCCTATCAACAAACCACCACTGCTCGGCGGAGCAAAACTGATCACCTGGTGATCACGGTACTTAAATTCTAGTGGCTTCCGCAACTTGGCAGTATAATTGCTGAGGTCCTCATAGGTGATGATGCCATTTCCACGCTTCATCTCTTCCACTATCAGCTTCGCAGTCTCCCCCTCATAAAAACCCGCTGCCCCATCTTTCTGCATGCGGCGCAAAGTGCCCGCTAACTCTTTTTGAACGAGTGTATCTCCTGCCTTCCATTTCTCCTGCTTCACAAATGCTGTTGGTCTGGTACTGTTTTTGACTACCGACTCACGAATACCATTCAATCCACTTGCCTCTTTCTCCGTGATCACAAAACCATGCTCGGCCAGATCAATCGCCGGTTGTATCAATACCCGAAACGGCAAACGGGCATGCTCCATGGTGGCAAATAATCCTGCCACCGTTCCGGGAATACCCGATGCCAGGTGCCCTAACTGCGAGAGATTCAATTGGACCTGTCCATTTTTATCTAAGTACATATCACGGTTCGCCTTCCCCGGCGCTGCCTCGCGGTAATCAATGCCTACCAACTCCTTGTTCGCCTTCCGCGCCAGCAAAAATCCACCTCCGCCTAAATTGCCCGCACCGGGATACACAACTGCCAACGCCAATTGCACCGCAATCGCTGCATCAAAAGCATTTCCCCCGTTCTTCATCACTACCGCACCTACCTGACTCGCCAACGGATGTGCCGATGCTACCGATGCCTGCTGAAATACTGCAGATTTTACTATTGTGTAGCGATAAGGATCTATCGCCTTGCCGGGACCTACCCAGGAACCGGATTTCTGCGCTTCCACCACATGCAATAACAGGAGGAAGGAAAAAAGGAGGGATGTCTTTTTCATGGCGGAAAATTAAATGTTTTTGCAGCATGTTTAAGTCCTTGTACCACAGTGTGATTAACTTGGTATAAAATCCGTTTTTCGGCATTGATTTCTTGCTTACTTTCACTTGTTCACTGTACCTGCTTTCCATAGCTTTTATTCATTCATTCTATTCTACCATGAAGCATATTTATTTTCTTCTACTTGTATCTATCCTATCTTTTTCTCTCAGTGCGCAAACCCTCACCTCTCCGCAGGAATTCCTGGGCTACCGCGTGGGCACCCGTTTTACCCGCCACCACCAGGTAGTGGATTACTACCAACTGATCGCCCGTCAACAACCAAATCGGGTGAAGCTGATGCAATATGGCACCACCTATGAGGGTAGACCCCTGATGCTGGCCTTCATCGGTACCCCCGAGAACCTGCAAAAACTCGAATCCATCCGCAACAATAACCTGGCACTGGTAAATGGAAGCAACAGCATTCGCAATATGCCGGTGATCGTTTGGCTGAGCTATAATGTGCATGGCAACGAATCTTCCTCCACCGAGGCCTCCTTGCTCACCCTCCATACCCTCGCCGATCCTAATAACCAGCAGGTGAACAACTGGCTGAAAAATACACTGATCATCATGGATCCCTGTATCAATCCCGATGGCCGCGATCGCTATGTGAACTGGTATAACTCGGTGGCAGGTGACCGTTATAACCCCGACCCAAATACCCGTGAACACGCCGAGCCCTGGCCCGGTGGAAGAAGCAACCACTACTATTTTGATATGAACAGGGATTGGGCATGGCAGACACAGGAGGAAACGCGTCAACGCATGAAAATGTACAACCAGTGGATGCCCCAGGTACACGTGGATTTTCATGAACAAAGTATCAATGGACCCTATTACTTTGCCCCCGCCGCACAACCTTATCACGAAGTGATCACCAAATGGCAGCGGGACTTCCAACAACAAATCGGTAAAAACAATGCCCGCTATTTCGACAAGAATGGCTGGCTTTTTTATACCAAAGAGCGCTATGACCTGCTCTATCCTTCCTATGGTGACACTTATCCTATTTACAACGGTGCCATCGGCATGACCTATGAACAGGCAGGCGGTGGTCGCGCTGGATTGGGCATCATCAAAGCAGACAATGATACCCTCACCCTGGTTGATAGATCCCTGCACCACTATACCACCGGCATCTCGACCATTGAAGTTTCCAGCACCAACCAGGAAAAATTGTTGAAAGAGTTTGGTCAGTTCTTCGATGATGCCCGCAAAGGTCAGGGAGCTGAATTCAAAACCTATGTTCTCACGACCAGTGATGCTTCCAAACTGAATGCATTGAAAGACCTGCTGCGGCGCAATGAAATTAATTTCGGCGCAGTCGGCTCCACCAGTTTCAAAGGCTACCAATACTTCTCCGGCAAAGAGGAGACCTTCGTCAACGAGGGCCTTCACATCGCCATCAGTGGAAACCAAACCCGTTCCGTACTGGCCCGCGTGTTGTTCGAGCCGAAAACTGTTGTCACCGATTCCAATACCTATGATATCACTGCCTGGTCACTGCCCTTTGTTTACGGCATCAAGTGTTATGGGGTTAAAGAAAAGCTGGATATCCGCGATGAAGAGAATACTACTTCTGCCATCACTTCCGTAAATGAAGGTTATGGCCTGCTCATTCCTTACACCTCCTTCCAGTCCGGCCGCGTGCTCGCTGCACTGTTATCGAATCATTTGAAAGTTCGCTTCGCGGAAAAACCTTTTACCTATCAGTCTAAAGAGTATCCTCGGGGCACCCTCGTGGTCATTGCAACCGGCAACCCCGCTAACTGGCATGCTACCACACAGGAAGTCTGTAAGCAATTCCGGGTGCAACCTGTAGGTGTAGAAACAGGCTTCATGGATAAGGGCATCGACTTTGGTTCACCCGACATGAAAGTCGCCTTACCCGGCATGAAAGTGGCCATGGTAACGGGTGATGCCACTTCCTCTCTTTCAGTAGGTGAAGTGTGGCACTATTTTGAGCGCCAACTGAACTATCCGATCTCACTCATCAATGCTACCGATCTGCCCCGCGTGAATATGAAAAATATCAACGTATTGATATTACCCGATGGCAACTACCGTTCCTGGTCCGCCGATAAAAATATGATGGATAAGCTGAAGGACTTTGTGCGCAATGGCGGAAAGATCATTGCCCTCAAATCTGCCATCTCATTTATGGCGGCTTCCGGGGACTGGGGCATCAAGATGAAGGAAGACAGGTCTTCAGATAAAGGAGAATATGCCTCGTTGAAAAAATATGGTGATGCAGAATTTGAAGCAGCCTCTTCATCAGTAGAAGGTGCTATCTATAAAGTTGAACTCGACAATACCCATCCGATTGCTTTCGGTTACCCGGATTTTTATTATACACTGAAACAAAGTGGCGCACAATATGAATTTTTAAAGGACGGATGGAATGTTGGCGTCATCAAAAAAGACGGTTACCAGTCCGGTTTCGTAGGTGTACTGGTTAAAAATAAATTAAAGGACGTACTCTCTATCGGTGTGCAGGAAATTGGTGCGGGACAAGTTATTTACTTTGCAGAAAATCCGCTCTTCCGGAATTTTTGGGAGAACGGAAAATTACTTTTCGCCAATGCGGTATTTTTAAGTGGCCGTTGAGGTATTGTATCAAACAGTAGCAGTAAAATATGAAAACTAGGATTGCATTTTATGCCCGTTTTTGGTTCTGTCTGGTATGGATGTCAGCAGTAATTGCCACATCTGCACAGCAACCCACAACCTATACGAGTGTTGATATTCATCGGAACATGAAAAAGCTGAAGGTGCTGGCAAGTGTGCTCTACATCGCTGCCCATCCGGATGATGAGAACAACACCTTCCTTCCCTTTCTTGCCAAGGAGAAACTTTACCGCACGGCCTACCTGAGTCTCACCAGGGGTGATGGCGGACAGAACCTGATTGGTCCGGAGCAGGGAATTGAACTCGGCCTTATCAGAACACAGGAACTGCTGGCTGCCCGCCGCCAGGATGGTGCTGAACAGTATTTCACGCGTGCCTATGAATTCGGTTACAGCAAGAGTGCAGCCGAGGCATTGCGAATTTGGGACAAAGAAAAAATATTGAGTGATGTGGTTTGGATGATTCGGCGTTATCAACCGGATATCATCATCAATCGATTTCCGGGCGATGCCCGCGCCGGTCATGGACACCACTCAGCTTCAGGCATACTTGGTGCGGAGGCATTCATTGCAGCGGCTGATCCTTCCCGCTTTCCTGAGCAATTCGCCTATGGCGTAAAGCCCTGGAAGGCCAAGCGCATCCTTTGGAATTCCTTCAATTTTGGCGGGAACATGAACACCACATCCTCCGATCAGTTTACGATTGACATCAGTCAATTCAATGCTTCACTCGGCAAAAGTTATGGTGAGATTGGTGCGGAGGCTAGGAGTATGCACAAAAGCCAGGGAGAGGGACGTCCGCGTCGCCGCGGGATGTTCCAGGAATATTTTGCTACCATCGGAGGTGATGCACCGGTGAATGATTTGATGGACGGTATCAACACCGGCTGGTCAAGATTGGAAGGAGGGAAGCCCATTGAAGAGAAGATCAACCGCATCATCGCAAAATATAATTTTGAACAACCCGAGGCATCTGTTCCCGCCTTGGTGGAATTGTATGCTTCGGTAAAAAAATTACCGGAGTCCGGTTGGAGAAATAAAAAGCTCGATGAGATACAAGAACTGATAGAAGCGTGCAGTGCATTGTTTGCAGAAGTTACCACTTCACAGGAGTGGGCGGTACAGGGCGAAACAGTAATGGCTAACTTTTTTGTCAACATGCGCAAGAATGTGGGCGCTGTTGTGAAATCTGTTCGCATCAGCAACTATGACACTACTTTGAATCTTGCCTTGGCCGTTAACCAGAATGTACAGTTCAGCAAGCAATTGGCAGTGGACAAAAATCATCCGCTCTCACAACCCTATTGGTTGCAATATCCGAAGTTAGAGGGAAGTTTCGATGTACGCGATCAACTGCAGATTGGAAAAGCAGAAAACGATCCTGCTTTTCCTTCTACCTGGATCATCAACATTGGTGGCGTTGATTTTACTTTTCACCGTGCGCTGCAATACAAGTTTGTGGACCTCGTGAAAGGAGAACTCTATCAGCCGATCGCAGTTTTGCCGAAGGCGGAAGTAAACTTCGTTCATGAGAACCTGGTTTCCGCCAACGGCGCACCCGTACAGGCAGAAATACAACTCATTCAGCGGGGTAAATCAAAGTTAGCACCGGAGGTTACCATCACCGGTAACCAATTATTTCAGGCGGCAAATGCAGGAAACAGTTGGGATGACAATGCGCGCATCAACCGAACCCTTACCTCCAAGGCAGGCAATACCAACCAAAAAGAAGAAGTGAGTTTGCAGAGCAATGATGCCTCAGTATATGTCGGAAGAACACGCATCATCGCGTATGATCACATTCCCACCATCACTTATTTCGCACCGGCTACAACCAATCTCATTGCTTTGTCGGTGAAAACTGTTGGGAAGAAGATAGGTTATATTCCCGGTGCAGGTGATAAGATACCCGAGGCACTTCAGCAACTGGGTTATGAAGTGGTGACACTGGGCGAAGCAGATCTTCAAATGCCTTTCCTCAGCCAATTTGATGCAATCATTACCGGTATTCGCGCTTATAACATTCATGAGTATCTCTCCAACCGCAACGATGTTTTGAATCGCTACATTGACAATGGGGGTCATCTCATCATTCAATACATGAAGAGCAACCAGGTAGGTATCAAGAACATCACTGCCGGGCCCTATCCCTTCCGGGTGAACTCTTCTCAACGTGTGACAGAAGAAAATGCACCGGTCACTTTTCTTCAACCGAAACATCCACTGCTAAACTTCCCCAATACCATTACAACAGCAGATTTTGATGGTTGGGTGCAGGAGAGAAGTACCTACCATGCAGAACAAACCGACAATCGTTTTGTGCCGATACTTGCCATGGCAGATACCGGAGAAAAACCCGCCACGAAAGGAGGCAGTCTCATCACCGCTCCCTATGGTAAAGGAAATATCACGTATGTCGGTTTGGTGTTGTTCCGACAACTACCCGCAGGCGTTCCGGGTGCTTACCGCATCCTCGCCAATCTGGTGGCATTACCCAAGAACCAACCCTGATATGCAACAGAAAAGACGCATCGGAATTTTTGCCATTGTTGCCATCGGAGTATTGATTGGTTTGTTTTTGAAGAATGTGAAGATCGGACTGATCATTGGATTGGTACTGGGCTTGCTGGCAGGCGGTTTGGCAAAAAAATAATTGGAGTTCTAATAGATTCAACGCATGAACATGCAGAACAATAACAACAGTGAGTTCATCTCCACCGACTCAACTCCGGCGAAAAATGAACAACCTCCGATGGGCAGCTTTGCCGCCTGGTATGTGTTGCTGATTGTTGTATTGATTGTTGAGATCATCTTATTTTCCTGGCTCACCAAAACCTTTGCATGAGTAAGATTGACTGGATAGTGTTGTGTGCTACCTTGCTGCTCATTTTGACGTATGGTTTGTACAAAAGCCGCACCAGCAAAAACCTGGAAGGATATTTTTTGAGTAACCGCTCCATGCCCTGGTATCTCGTTCTGCTAAGTATCATGGGAACCCAGGCAAGTGCTATCACCTTCCTGTCTGCTCCCGGACAAGCATTCACAGATGGGATGCGATTTGTACAATATTATTTTGGTCTTCCACTCGCGATGATTGTGATATCCGTGAGCTTTGTGCCACTCTTCAATAAGCTCAAGGTATTTACAGCGTATGAATTCCTCGAGCAACGCTTCGACCTCAAAACGCGCATCCTCACATCCACACTCTTTTTACTCTCCCGGGGTTTGTCTACCGGTATCAGCATCTATGCACCCTCCTTGATTTTATCTTCCCTCATGGGCTGGGATATTTTCTGGACCAATATATTCATGGGGGGGCTACTCATCATTTATACCGTGAGTGGTGGTGCCCGTGCCGTTGCTTATACACAACAACTTCAGTTGCTGATTATTTTCGGTGGCATGTTCATCGCAGGATATTATGTCGTTCACTACTTGCCAGAAGGTGTTGGCTTCAGCGATGCGCTTCGCGTGAGTGGTGCCTCCGGTAAACTCAACATCATCACTACCGGTGTATCCGAAAAGGGGTTTGACTGGAAAGACCGCTACAACATCATCAGCGGTGTCATTGGAGGTTTCTTCCTCGCCCTCTCTTATTTCGGCACCGATCAGTCACAGGTAGGGCGCTACCTTACCGCCAAAGACAATACCCAAAGTCGCCTCGGTTTGCTAATGAATGGCTTGGTGAAAGTGCCCATGCAGTTTTTTATTTTACTGTTGGGAACCCTGCTGTTCAGTTATTATCAGTTCAATCCGGGTCCGGTATTTTTCAATCAATCAGTCGCTGATAAGGCGATGAAAACAAGCTACGCCCCACAACTGAAACAGCTGGATAGTAGCTATCAGATACTGCAGGTGCAACAGAAAAAAAATAGTCTGGCCTTCGTTGATAAACAAGACGATGCGACAAGGGCGGTTTTTCAAAATACTCGCCAGACCATGGATTCTTTACAAAAAGAATACAAGACAGTATTGAAAAAAGCAGTACCGGCATCAGATACCAACGATACCAATTATATCTTCCTGCGGTTTGTGGTAGATCATCTTCCGGCAGGATTGGTAGGACTGCTCATCGCCATTATTTTCCTGGCTGCCTGGGGGTCGATTGCTGCTGCCCTGAATTCGCAGGCGGCCTGTACAGTGGTGGATTTTCATATCCGCTTGCGCGGGAAGCAACACGATGTCAATCAACTCGAAGCATCTGCCAAAGAATACAGGGTGTCAAAATATTATACCCTCGCCTGGGGCATCTTTTCTATCATCACGGCTGAACTCGCCACCGGCATGGGAAGTCTTATTGAAGCAGTGAATGTACTTGGCTCTCTTTTTTATGGGGTGATTCTTGGTATTTTTTTGGTGGCACTTTATTTCAAAAAGATCGGCGGCACCGCAATTTTTCGGGCAGCTATACTCGGCGAAATTTTTGTTGTCGCCTGTTTCCTGCTTGACAAATGGGGGTACATCGGATTGGGATTTTTGTGGTTAAATGCAGTGGGAGCATTGGTAGTAGTAGCACTGGCACATCTCTTTGATTGGATAAAGCCCGAAGAAAAGAAAGTGTTACCCATTGCTGCGGAGACAAGGGCAGAAGCAGACAACAATCAATGATTCAATCAATAGAACAGCATGGATAAGCGTGAGGCAAGTGTGGGGTGGTCAAAAGGGGCCAATGTGTATGAGGTGAATATTAGACAGTACACGCCGGAGGGAACTTTTCGTGCTTTCAGCGCACACCTGCCCCGGCTGAAAGACATGGGTGTACGCATCATTTGGTTGATGCCCGTGACACCCATTGGAAAAGAAAAAAGACTCGAAACACTCGGCAGCTATTATGCCTGCAGCAGCTACGTACAGGTGAATGAAGAGTTTGGTACACTTAAAGATTTCAAAGAATTGGTTCAACAGGTGCATGAATTAGGCATGTACCTCATCATCGATTGGGTTGCTAATCACACGGGGTGGGACCATCATTGGACAAAAGAGCATTCGGATTGGTATGTGAAAGATGCGGATGGAAATTTTACGGAAAAAAATGGCTGGACCGATGTGATCGATCTGGATTATGCACAGCCGGGGTTGCGACTTGCTATGATCGATGCCATGGCATTCTGGGTGCGGGATATGGGTATCGACGGTTTTCGCTGCGACATGGCACACCTGGTGCCACTCGATTTCTGGGTCACTGCGCGACAACACTGCGATGCCATCAAACCCCTGTATTGGCTGGCAGAATGTGAGCAGACCGAATACTATCAGGCTTTTGATACCATGTATGCCTGGCATTGGATGCATGTGAGTGAGAAATTCAGTAAAGGAGAGCAGAACTTAAGGGTGGTAAGGGAAGTGCTGGAAGAATATGCGCGAAATACCCCGGCAGAAAAAAATCGTTTGTTCTTCACCAGCAACCACGATGAGAACAGCTGGAATGGCACTGAATATGAAAAATATGGAACTACTGCCCGGGCCTGGGCTGTTTTCTGTTCAACCTGGCCGGGCATGCCGTTGGTGTATAGCGGACAAGAAAATGCCAATGCCAAACGGTTGAAGTTTTTTTCGAAAGATGAATTGAACTGGCAGGTACCTACAGTATTGCATGATTTCTATCAACGGTTGTTTCGATTAAGGGAACGCAATGCTGCGGTTGCGATGGGACAATGCAGGTTGCTCAACACTTCAGCCGATGATCAGTTGTTGGTATATGTCTTTGAAAAAAGCAAGCAACGCGTGTGGGTATTGCTGAATGTAGCTCGCCGGGGACGAGCCACTGTGACCATCGAAGACGGGTTACTGGCGGGTAGGTACCGACAATTGTTCTCCGAACTTGACTATACTTTTTCAGCCCGGGAAAATTTCGAGCTAATGGAAGGGGAGTACCTGGTGTATGAAAGCATACAATAAAAAAAAGGGAGCCATTGGACTCCCTTAAATCATTTAATTTTTTGCTAAGCTCAACGATTCATCCCGGCGTTAATTATCATTCAGGTCACTCAGGTTAAGCGGAATAGGATATGCGCCTTCTGCATCAGGGAACACGCATTGCATGATGACCGTGCGGCCTTTATTCGCATTCAGAATGCGCTCAAAATCTGCTACGGTTTTCACATCCTCATTGCCTATTTTGATAATGATGAAGCCTTCTTCCAGCCGGGTTCTCTTTCTTAAGATTCCATCTTTTATTTTCCTCACGATCACACCGCCGCTGATCTTATTGGCGGCAGCCGTTTTAGAATCTACGGTAGCAAATTCTGCTCCCAACTTATCAAGAACACTGTTGTTTTTCACTAGTTCCGTATTGCCGGATTTGTTTCTCAAAATGAGAGATACTGTATTTTCCTTGCCGGCACGCTGATAGGTGAGTGATACCTTATCACCGGGTTTATAACGGGTAACTTGTTCTTGTAATTCGGGACCGGTATTAATCGCAACACCATTTATTTTGGTAACGATATCTCCTTTTTTAACACCTGCTTGTGCAGCCGCACCTTCGGGAGTAACATCCGTTACATAAACTCCTTCCCCTTCTTTGTAGCCGGGAATATTCTTTTTTTCTTCCTCAGATAATTCTACTCCTTCCTGTTGATATTGAATACCAACGAAAGCTCTCTGAACTGTTCCGAACTTCACCAAATCGGTCACAACTTTCTTCACTATGTTGACCGGTATGGCATAGGAATATCCGGCATAGGATCCCGTTGGGGAAGCAATGGCAGAATTGATACCGATTAGTTCTCCATTGGTGTTCACTAAGGCACCGCCACTGTTGCCCGAATTCACGGCAGCATCTGTTTGTATAAAAGATTCAATAGCCATAGAGCTCTGCTGACGGTTAACTCCAATCGAACGTGCCTTCGCACTCACAATACCTGCTGTTACCGTAACATCGAGCAATAGCGGATAGCCAATGGCCAATACCCACTGACCCAGTTTGGCATCATCACTGTTGCCATACACCAGATAGGGAAGACCTTTGCCTTCGATTTTGATCACAGCGAGGTCGGTACTGGCATCTGCACCCACGAGGGTAGCTTTATAAGTTTTTTTATTGGCCAGCGTTACATTGATCTCATCTGCTTCGTTGATCACGTGGTTGTTGGTAACGATATAACCATCCTGTGTGATGATAACACCACTGCCACTGGCTCTTTGTTCCGGGATAACACGCGGACCACCACCAAAGAAATCTTCGAACATATCGCCGAAGTCATCGAAGAAAGGATTGCGTTGACGTCTCTGTTCCTGCACAGTGGCCTGCCTTGCCTTCGTGCGGGTTTTGATGTGTACCACCGCAGGTGTCGCCGTGGTTGCGGATGGAGTGAAATCAACCGCCGATCCATTGTTGGCGGCGTTGTTAAAAAAGCCGGCATAATTCACCGGAAGTTGGTTCGTTGCCTGTAAGCCGGAAGAAATTTCCGGTTGCACCAATTTTCCATAGCCCCAAATGCTGGCAATGGTAGTACCCGCACTGATGGCAACGATGGCCAATACATTTTTCCAATTCATGCTCATAGTTAACTGCTTTTAATCGGTTAAAGCAAAATACATGCCTTTCTGCATACAAAGAAACTAAATGCGAAGAAATGGCAGTAACCGACCTGCCTATTTAACAAACATTTACGAGCAAGTTCGTAGATTAAGGGAAAAGCTACAGATTATCATCCGCATGAACACATAACATATTACCTGTGTAAACACGGTAGAAGCACCCCGTAAAATCACCGCAAGGATTGCCCGTTGAAATACCGTTTAATTACCCCGTATAAACACGGTACAACTATTCCGTACAAACACCCCAAGGATTGCCCGTTGAAATAGCGATTAATTACCCCGTATAAACACGGTACAACTACACCGTTCAAACACCGTATGGATTGCCCGTTGAAATACCGTTGAATTACCCCGTATAAACACGGTACAACTTTTCCGTACAAACACGGCTTTGAAAACCCATTGAATCACCGCATGATTGATCGGTTCAATAATGCCATGAATGGCCCGAACTATCAGGAACGTGAGAGTTGGGTCAAAAACTGAAGGGTATCCACCCCATCCGCATAATCGAAAAGGGAAGGGCGCTGGGCATTTCCGGCCGCCAGGCCGCCCACCCCTACAATACACTGTATGTTCTCATCTTTTTGTAAAGAGGGAAGGGGAGAAGAACCGGGTTCATAATACTGATAATGAATCTGGCTCACGGGTGAAAAGGGGGAGGCATGTTCGGTTAAGACCACCGAGTCATTGGACATGTAGAACTGGTTGCGCATGATGAGCAAAGTCAGGTGATAGTCGAAATTGTGCTTGTAAGCAGGAAGGTCCATTACAAATTCATACGTTTTCAGGGCTTCCAGCAGGGGTTTGAAATCATACCCTGCAGGAACATAGACCTGGGTGACATTGCGGCAGCCGAGACCGAAATAAGTTTGCATATCTGCTGCCAATGCTTCCAGTTCCTGCCGGGATTCCTCTCCGTTGAGTATAGCCACTGAAGTGCGGTTGCGGCGGATGATGTGGGGATATTTACCAAAATACTGGTCGAAATAACGGCCGGTTTGGTTGCTGCCTGTAGCAATATATGCATCGCATCCCTGCAATCTTTCAGCCACTGTTATACAATCGACAGTTCGGGCATCTATGCGCTCGAGTTGCTGGAGAAGGTGCAAAATCAGCCGCTGGTCTTTGGTGGAGGGCTTGATCACAGCCCGGTGTCCGCTGATAAAAACACAGAGCAGATCAAAGAAACCCACCAGGGGAATATTCCCTGCCATCACGATACCAACCCTTTGTGGGATTGGATTTTCAGCCGGCAAATGATAGCCGCTGGTCCATTTTTCGAGCAGGCCGGGGTCCAGCATGTCTTCTACGATGGCCCGGATAGCGGCATCCACGAATCTGGGAATGAACCAGGTATTTTCCCTGCCGGCTCTCTCCCGAACTGCCAGCCACTCCGGATCATTTCCGGCCATGTAGCGACCTAATTCAGACATTATTTGAATTCGTTCTTGTAAAATCATTGTTCCACCGTATTTTTGAGGGAGAGAAATTTCGATTCACCCATTAACAAATCAGAACCTTATGGCGATCAAAATTACAGATGAATGTATTAACTGCGGTGCCTGCGAGCCCGAATGTCCAAATAATGCCATCTATGAAGGTGGTGTTGAGTGGTCAATATCCGATGGAACTTCTGTGAAAGGAAGTTTTACATTGATGGATGGAAGCGTGGTCGACAGTGATCAGCGTTTTGCGCCGATTAGCTCAGACACCTATTATATCACTCCCAACAAGTGCACCGAGTGCCAGGGTTTCCATGAGGAACCTCAATGCGCCGCTGTTTGTCCGGTAGACTGTTGTGTTCCCGATGAACTATACAAAGAGACCGTGGAGGAGTTGCTGGGAAAAAAAGAAAAGATGCACATTTAATGATGTTAACCGCCTGAACAAGGTGGTCATCCTGTTATCCCGGTGATTTTTTCGCCTTTTGCCGAAGATCTCACCGGGATTTTTTTATCAATACCCATGAAGAAAAATATTGCCCTCGTAACGGGTGGTCTCAGCAGTGAGGCACAGATCAGCTACAAAAGTGCAGAAACGGTACAAGCCAATCTTAACCGTGACCTGTACAATGTTTACTACATCGACATCCATGCCAGTGGCTGGTGGTATGTTGCTCCGCAAGGAGATAGGAGTCCCGTCAACCGTGAAAAATTCACCATTGTTGATCAGGGAACTGAAGTGAAATTCGATCTTGCATTGATGTGCCTGCATGGTACACCCGGTGAGGATGGAAAATTGCAGGGCTATTTTGACTTACTGGGCATCCCTTACACCAGTTGTGACGCAGCAACTTCCGCACTCACTTTCAATAAAAGATTTACGGTAGCAGTCGTTGCCTTCGCCGGTATCCATGTAGCCCGCTCACTGCATTTATTTGCACATACTGCTGTATCACCTGAACAAATCTTGCACCAACTGACCCTGCCGGTATTCGTGAAACCCAATAATGGCGGAAGTAGTCTGGGAATGAGTAAGGTAACGCATGCTGCAGACCTCGGTCCGGCTCTGCTCAAAGCATACAAAGAAGATGACCAGATTTTGATTGAAGAAGCCATTGAAGGCCGTGAATTTACCGTAGGTGTATTCCGCCGTTCAGGCGCTATCACCGTATTGCCCATCACGGAGATCATCACCCACAATGAATTCTTCGATTTTGAAGCCAAATACCAGGGCAGAAGCAAGGAGATAACACCGGCTGAAATTACGCCACCTATGCAGCAACAGTTGGAGGCCGCAGCTAGGAAAGTCTATGAAGTATTGAATTGCCGCGGTGTGGTGCGCATTGACTTTATTTACAGTAACAAATACCAGCAGCCCTATATGCTGGAAGTGAATACAGTGCCCGGTCAAAGCGCCGCAAGTGTGATACCTCAACAAGTTAGAGCACTGGGCTGGAACCTTACAGAATTTTATGGGGAACTGATAGAAGATGCCCTTCGCCGCTGAAGCTAATCTTCGCGGTGTAAAGATTTAACTTTAATATTGCCAGTAATAGTAAGTACTATGAAAAAATGGATCGAGCAAATCACCCGCAAGCCACTATGGGTCAACATGGTGTTTGCCTTTCTGCTCGTCGTTACGCTTGTTTTTTTATTCTTTGGATCACTCAATTGGATCACCGGATTCGGCAAGACGCAGAAAGTACCTTCCGTAACCGGACAAAACGTGCAGGCAGCCATCAAGATGTTAGAAGCCAGCGGATTAGAAGTAGTGATACAGGATTCAGTTTTTATTGATACGCTGGCGAAACAGGCCGTTGTTCGTCAGATCCCCGATGCCGAGTCCATCGTTAAAACCGGAAGAACCATTTACCTCACGATCAACAGAAGCATCCCACCGCAGGTGGAAATGCCTAACCTGACGGGTTTTTCTCTCAAGAGTGCAGAGATGTTTCTACTCAGTCTTGGTTTAAAAATGGGCAATATTTCCTATCGTCCTGATATTGCCCGCAATGCTGTGTTGGAGCAATTGCTGGGGGATAGGCCCATCGCTCCGGGAACAAAAATTCCAACGGGTACAGTGATCAATTTTGTATTGGGAAGTGGTGAAGGAAGTGGTGAACTGGAAGTCCCTCAATTGGTCGGACTTACTTTTGAGGCGGCCAAACTCATGTTACAAGGAATGAACATCAACATCGGGGCTGTGGTGGCGCTCAATCCCATCACAGATTCCGCTTCCTCCTTCATCGTGAAACAATCGCCCGCAGCCCTGTCTGATTCACTCGACATGAGTGGATTCCGGCTGCCCAATAAAATGAAAGCTGGACAGCTCATGGATCTTTTCCTGAGCACCACCCCTCCCGCAACAACAGATTCAACTCAGTCCCAATATTAATATTCATTGATTTTGTTATGAAAACTATCAGCGTACAGGAACTCAAAGCCATGCTCGATCGTGGCGAATCCATTCACCTCGTAGATGTGCGTGAGCCGCATGAACATGCAGACTTCAACATCGGTGGTTTTTTGTTGCCACTCGGACAAGTGCAGATGATGCAAACAGATGCCATTGATGAATGGAAAGACGAACCCGTTTACTTGTATTGCCGCAGTGGAAACCGCAGCGGACAAGCCTGTCATATCTTATCCGCTGCCGGCTTTACCAATGTAATTAATGTTACTGGTGGTATGCTTGCCTGGAAAGAGAATTTCCCCGGCTAAAGCACCGGTTGCTCTGCTTCTAAAAGCTGATGTTCAATGCTGCCATCAGGTGGGTTCCTGCCACCGGATAAAAATAATTGTCAGCAATTAAACTTCCACCACTAACATATGGATAGGTATATCCATTGGGGGCATACATTCTGTTCAGCACATTGAATACCTGCACTACCAGTCTGGTTTCTTTAAAAGTTTTCACCGGCACTTTCCAATTGATGCGTACGTCTTGCACATAGAAGGCCGCAATCTGACGGGCAGCATTCGAAGTATTGTCCAGAAACTGTCTGTCCACAAATTTATGCAGCCATTCAACTTCTAGTGCCGGCAGTGGTTTCCAATTGAGCGTGGCATTGGCTGTTACAGGAGGAGAGAAAGAGATGTCTTTGTTGCGGTGTACAATTTTATCCTGATCACCTGTATCAAAGTTGTCAATGAATTCAGTGAATTGTTTGATTTTGTTCCGGCTGATGGTAAGATTACCGTTCAATTGTAAAGATGGCCGCAGGCGAATGCCTCCTTCTATTTCAATACCGGTTCTGAAACTGCGTGGAACATTGGTGCGGGTATAAGCACCCACATCGTTGATCTGTCCGGTTAACACCAACTGGTCCCGGTAATCCATGTGGAACAAGGTAACCCCAATTGAACTTTTTTCTGTCCGGTGCAACCAGCCCGCTTCCCAATCCAGTAAACGCTCTGATTTTGGCTGTGAATTAATGCCCGCCTGAAAATCGTCTCGGTTGGGTTCTTTGTTCGCTACGGCAAAACTAAAAAATGCCTGTGTGCCACCGTTCTGATAACTCAAGCCCAGTTTGGGATTGAAGAAAGAAAAGGAACGATCTACACGGAGGGTAGGATTGTTGCGGAAACCATCCATTACATGTCGCACCAATCGTTGTTGCAGATCAGCAAATCCCTTCCAGCGACTGCTGAAATTTTGTTGCCATTTGATGTATAGATGTGCATCGTTCTTGAATGCGGGTAAGTCATAAAAACGATAATTGGCAGGTTGAATGCCCCGCTGCAACCAGGGCAGCCTGCCGATGTGGTCACCATCATATCGGGTAACACCCCCACCCATGGTTACCTCTTTTTTATCAGTACGCTTTTGTAACGTGAAGAGTTGACCATAGTAATAATTATCCAGCCACAATTGCCTCACCAAATCTGTTCTGGTGTAGGTAATTCCACCGCTGGTGAAAGGTGGAAGCCCGTATCTTGCCAGCGACTGATCTGCTCTGTACTCTTCATAATACCCCTTACCGCGACTCAGGAAGGTTGTCGTGTTAAGTGTCCAGTTGTTCTTCAGTTGCTGGTTGAAAAAAAGCTGGTAGTGGGTTTGATGGTAGTTATCTGTTTGATTTTCGTAGGGTTCTCCTGGTTTTTCAGTTCCGGCAGGATTGAACCGACGGTTGGTTGCCAGCATACTTTCCGACACACCATACCAGGCCTGATAGGTTTTTTCATTGCCCGAGAAAACGTTGAAACGCAGACTGGTATTTCCTTTTCTGAATACGGTTCCTACATAAAAAGAGCGAAGATCACTGGAAGCGCGGTCAATATAACCATTGCTGCGGATCGTACTCACACGACCATCTATCGTAAAATATTTTCCGATGACTCCGGTACCTCCCTGAAGGGTATGTTTGAAAGTGCCGAAGGATCCAATGCTGTTATTGAACTCTAGATAAGGTTTCTCTTTGATATCATTGGTAGACAAATGAACAGAAGCCCCGAAAGCTGCGGGTCCATTACTGGAAGTACCCACCCCTCTTTGCACCTGAATGCTGTTGACAGAGGAAGTGAAATCAGGCAGATTCACGAAGAAGGTACCCATGCTTTCGGCATCATTGTAGGGGATACCATTCAACGTGACATTGATCCGAGTTGCATCTGATCCTCGGATGCGGATGCCGGTATAACCCACACCATTGCCAGCATCGGAGTTCACAACAACCGAGGGTAGCTGGTTAAGGATATAAGGAATGTCCATCCCCAGGTTGAGTTTTTTCAGCTCTTCCTTAGAGATGTTGCTTTTAGCAAACGGAGCCCTGTCGGAAGCCCGGACAGCTGTTACTTCCAGTGGCTGCAATGTTTCAACTACCGGGGTGAGGAACCATTCCATGGTTGCAGCAGTGATGGTTAAATTGTCTTGCTGGATGTTGCGATAACCGGTAGCAGCAATAACTAGTTTTTTACCGGCCAATGCATTTCGGGAAACCACAAAAACTCCTTTTTCGTCTGTGACCATTGGTTTGTTGGCAAGCCAGACGGTTGCCCCGGCAATGGGCTGCCGGGTTGTAGCATCTTTAACGATGCCTGTAAATTGATCGGTTAGAGAGGACTGGGCTGAACTTATACAGCCAACAGCAATGAAAAGCATTGTTCCTAATAACTTTTTCATGTTACATTTTTTAAAAGTTAACAATAGGAACAGGAAAAGACAGCAAGGAGGAAGGACACCTTCCCTTCGCAGGCATTACCCTGTTCAGGTTCAACGGGTATTATCTCAGCAGAATCGGTTAGATCCGCACCCCGGGAATTCGGTGCAAAGGTAAGTAATCGAAGATTAAATAAAAAAGTTGTAACTTTTCTTCAGTGGCTTCGTTCCACATAAAAATACATTTATGAAATACTTTTTATTATCTGCGGTGCTCGGACTTTCCACCCTGGTGCAGGCACAGCAAACAATTCATACCGTAAAGGATGCCAATGCTGAAAAAAGAAAAGTCGGCAGCTTTACTTCCATTCAGGTAGATGGAGGCATTGATGTCTATATAACACAGGGTAGTGAAACCGGCGTTGCCGTAAGCGCCTCCTCTGAAGAATATCGCGAGGCCATCGTTACCGAAGTACGGGGCAACACCCTCTATGTTGCCTTTAAGTATAAATATGCCTGGCACAATAGGATGGCGAATCCCAAGGCAAAAGCCTATGTTTCTGTTGACAAGCTGGAATCTGTCAATGTTTCGGGTGCCTGTGATTTAGTTGTTGCCGGCGTTCTGAAGTCCGATGATCTCAAAGTTATTTTATCGGGTGCCAGTAACTTAAAAGGTGAATTACAATTGAACAATGCACAGTTTTTATTGACCGGTGCTTCGGATTGCAGATTGACCGGTAAAGCGGAACGAATTAAGGTACAGGCCAGTGGCGCTTCCAGTTTTAAGGGTTATGATTTGAATGCAAGTGAAGCCGATATCAATGCCTCAGGAGCTTCTGATGTGCAAATGAGCATAAGTAATTCTATAACAGTAGAAGCATCAGGTGCAAGTTCGGTGCATTATAAAGGTGAGCCTAGATTAAAAGGTATTCGGGTGACCGGTGCATCCAGTTTCTCCAGAAAATCCTGATACTTTATCATGAGCAGATGAGTGGAAGAATTTTATCACTCAGATATTTACATATATATAGAATAGTGAAATCTCCGCATTGCGGAGATTTTTTTATTGCTTTTTTCCAAACCATTTTTGCGCAGAAGGTCTTCGGTGCGGACAGCCCGGCCAGCAGCAGGCTTGTCGCTCTCCCTGTTGGAGTTGTTCCATCATTTGTTGGATGTGTGCTACCCGGGTAGCTTCTTTCTTCACTATGGTAATCCAGCAGATCCATTCATTGCGTTGAATGGGGGTGAGTGAGTTCCAGCGGGTGAGTAGTTCGGTATCTGCAGACAATATTTTTTCTACATCCTCCGGCAATTCGTGTAAAATCCCCGGCAGGGGAGAAGTAGAATGCAATATATCTTTCTTTGTGGAAGAAGCCATTGTGTAAACTCTGTATCGTTTCGATGATCAAATGTACACAAACTTGAAATTCTATGCAACCGAACGGGAACAAAGCCGGGGAAGAAAACCGCTCGTAAATTCTAACGTATGAATATCACTGAAGAATATTTTTTCCAGGCCATTCGAAACATTGTTCTTCCAATGTATACAAGTAAATAGAGTTAGACAATCGATGTTAGAACTTGCAGAAGTTAGAATCACTCCTCATCAGTTTTTATTCGACCTTCACTTTCAGTTCAACATACTATGCACTGCAGTACATTTTTATTGGTCAATTATTGCAGAATCGTTAATTGAAGTTCTACAACAATAATTTTTTTGTTGGTTGCAGTTGTTTCAAATTAGTTGATTTTTATTTACGGGAATTACCCAAAATATAGTTACTTGTAATGAATAGCGAGCGAATCTTTTTTTAATCTTTTCGATATCCATGCGTTGATAGAGCTGGTATCAATCGAATGAAGGGCTTTGCCGGGCTGCAATTGAATAAAAACCTGATCTTTGTTTTTTGATGTTGCGCTAAAGTAAACGCCAGCAACAGATGGGAAAAGTATTTCAATGTCTTTTTCTATTTCTTTTTTAAGCTTATCATTTTCAATAAGACTATCGGTTAGAGCAGCTATTTTATCGAATTGATCAGACTCCTCTTTAAGGAACGGACCTTTACTTCCTCTTGCATTCCTTTCATAAAAATTTCCATTTCTAACCAACAATTTAGAACCACCCAATTGATAATTGATTAATTGCTGTGAGATGCTATTGATAGCAGATGAATCAATCTCAGAGCCAAGAATGATCACTTCAATAGTTTTGTTGTTGTAGGAAATGTTTTTCCGTAGAACTAGGTATCCTTTTTCTACCATTTCATTTTGCACAAATCTATCCGAGTTGGACTCAAAACGGCTTTTTTGAATCATTTCAAATCCATAATAAATACTGGGAGCTACTGTAATAAGGGTGACGAATAAAATAATTCTAGCCGTTCTTCTTTCAGAAGATACATCCTTCATTTTCGTCACTGGAAATTTCAGAAATTTTGCAAATAAGTAGGCAGAAAGGGCAATGAAAACACTGTTAATGATGAACAAATAAATGGCACCAAAGAAAAAAGTAAAATTCTGCGTGGCAATTCCATAGCCTGCAGTACACATAGGTGGCATGAGTGCCGTTGCAATGGCTACCCCCGGAAGAATATTGCCTCTGTTTTTACTCGACAGTCCAATGATGCCGGCAAAGCCACCCAGCATGGCTACAAAAACATCATAAATATTGGGTGTTGTTCTGGCCAATAATTCTGAATAGGCCTCATTCAGGGGGGTGAACAGAAAGTAAATGGTAGATGTGCCTAAACTAAAGAGGATTGAAAAAAGAAAATTATAGGTCGATTTTTGGATAATAGGAACGTCATTCAAAGCTGCCCCTATCCCTAAGCCAATGATTGGTCCCATGAGTGGTGATATTAACATCGCACCGATAACAACTGCAGGAGAATTTACATTTAAACCAATGGATGCAAGGAAAATTGCCGTAATGAGAATCCATAAATTACTTCCTGAAAACCTGATGTTGTTCTCAATTTCTTTCTTTGTTTCTGCGAAATCATTCAAGTCCTCTTGTATGTTCAGCAATCGTTGGAGGTATGTTTTCATTTCATTTCTTTTCGGTTGTACAAGGTAATGCTCTCCGGGTTGTATTTGATTTGGGAGTGATATATATTTTTTTTCTGTTCTGGGTGTCGATTACCGAAACATGATAGTAGTCAAAATTCTCCATGTATTAGCCGCTGATGTTGAGCAGAGGCTTGTTTCAGGTTTCTTCCCTTTTTGGCGACAGGTGCATTCAGGCAACATGCTTTTCACTATAACATACTCCGATTTGTTTTTTGTAGCCGGTTAAATTTACTGAGATTCCAACTACCGAAGTTGTCGTTCATACTAGTTACTTGAATATGCTTTTTGTAAACTTGGTTACTATAAAAAAATTCCATACCTTTGCATTCTTAAATCGCGAGGTAGAGCAGCGGTAGCTCGTCGGGCTCATAACCCGAAGGTCGGAGGTTCGATCCCTTCCCTCGCAACCAAACTAAGGCCCTCCGGGCCTTTTTTTTACTGTATGAAGTCCGGTTTCGTCAACATCTTCGGTCAACCCAATGCGGGAAAAAGCACCCTGCTGAATGCCCTCATAGGGGAGAAGATGGCTATTGTATCCCCTCGGGTACAAACTACCCGCCACCGCATCAAGGTATTCCTGAATGATCCCGGTAATTACCAAATCGTTCTCTCCGATACTCCGGGAATCATCGAACCTAAATACAAACTGCACGAAACCATGATGCAGGCCGTGCAATCAGCACTGGAAGATGCTGACCTCGCCCTGCTGCTGGTTGATATTACCACTGATTGGCAACAAACCGATGACATCTTTTCCCGCCTGCGGCTAAAAGTACCTGCCATTGTTGTTCTCAATAAAATCGATGCGGTAGGAAAAGATAAGATCGAGTCTGCCATTCAATTTTTTCAGGCCAAAAAATATTGCAAACAGGTAATTCCTGTTTCAGCCCTGCAAAAGAAACACCTCGATATTCTACTGGCTGCCATTCTTCCATATATCCCGGATGGCATGCCGTTTTACAGTGAAGAAGACATGAGCGATCTTCCGATGCGTTTTTTTGTAGGAGAAATGATACGAGAGAAAATTTATGCTACCTGTGAAGAAGAGATCCCTTACCAGACCGCTGTAGTAGTAAATGAATACACTGAGAAGGAACAATTGGTAAAAATCCAGGCCGATATCATCGTTAGCCGGGAATCACAAAAGGCAATCATCCTAGGTGAGCGAGGCAGCCGTATCAAAGAAATCGGTACCTTGGCAAGAACCGATATCGAAGCATTCATCGGGAGAAAAGTATTCCTGGAACTGTTTGTGAAAGTAAGACCCAACTGGCGCGACAATGAACGTCAATTGAAAGAATACGGCTACCGTTAAACACTGATACCCATTTTATGAGCTATACCATTGCCATCGTAGGCAGACCCAATGTCGGAAAGAGCACCCTCTTCAACCGTTTGCTGGAACAACGCAAAGCCATCGTAGATGATTTGAGCGGTGTTACCCGTGATCGTCAATACGGGATTGCAGACTGGTCCGGTAGAGTTTTCAATGTGATTGATACCGGCGGTTTTGTACCCCGTGGTACCGGCCTTTTCGAAGCAGAAATACGTCAACAGGTTCAAATTGCCGTAGAAGAAGCAGATGCCCTGGTATTCATGGTCGATGTTGCCACCGGCATCACCGATCTTGATGAAGCCATGGCCAATATGTTGCGCAAATCAAAAAAACCGGTGTACCTCGTAGTCAATAAAGTAGACAACAGCACCCGCGAACTGGAAGCAACGGAATTTTATTCCCTCGGATTCGAGCAAACATATTTTATCAGCAGCATATCGGGAAGTGGTACCGGTGATTTGCTCGATGCCATCGTTGCTCCCATTCCGGCAGAGCAATCCATCACACCTGATGATGATAGCGCACTTCCCCGCTTCGCCATCGTGGGACAACCCAATGTAGGAAAGTCATCCCTCCTCAATGCCCTCACAGGAACTGAAAGAAGCATTGTAAGTGATATCTCCGGAACAACGCGTGATTCCATCCATACCCACTATAAATTATTCCAAAAAGAATTCATTCTCATCGATACGGCAGGTATCAGAAAGAAAAGCAAAGAAAAAGATGACCTGGAATTTTATTCCATCATACGTGCCATTCGTGCCATGGATGAAGCAGATGTATGCATGGTTGTTATTGACGCAGTCAAAGGCATCACAGCACAAGACATCACGATTGTCAGTCTTGCCATCAGAAAAGGGAAGGGGATTGTAATCCTGGTGAACAAGTGGGACTGCGTTGAAAAGAATACGCAAACTGCTAAAGAGTACGAGAAATTGGTGAAACAGAAACTGGCTCCCTTCACAGATGTGCCTGTTATTTTTATTTCCGCCAAGGAAAAACTGCGCATCCACAAAGCCATTGAAATTGCCCTGGAAGTAGCAGCCCGCCGCCAACAAAAAATACCTACCTCCGCCTTGAATGATGTCATGCTCAAAGCCGTAGAAGCCTATCATGCACCTGTTGTTCGGGGGCACTCTGTTAAGATCAAATACATTACCCAGCTGCCCACTCAGGTGCCATCTTTTGCCTTCTTCACCAACTTTCCGGATGATATCAAAACACCCTATAAAAATTACCTGGAAAACCAATTACGGGCACATTTTCCACTTTCGGGTGTACCTATACGGTTGTTCTTCCGTAAAAAATAACAGGAGACAATCCGTCTTTTCCCCCCATTTTTCCTGCCAGATTGAAAAGAATATTGGCTTACTAGGGCTATGGCACTAATATTGTTATAATTTAATCCCGCAGACAGGATGAACACAATCCTATTTGCGTGTCATTTTGTCCTAACTATAACAACTTTATGGCATTCAATAAACAATTCAACCAGTCCGAAGAGGAATCAGATTTCATGCCGATTATCCCCATTTCTGAGGAGGATTTTGATCTGGATAAGGACCTGGAAGTTCCCGATGTATTGCCCCTGTTACCGCTGAGGAATACGGTTTTATTTCCCGGCGTGGTATTGCCCATCACAGTGGGACGAGATAAAAGCATTCTGGCTGTTAATGAAGCATACAAAGGTGAAAAACTGATTGGTGTGCTCGCCCAAAAAGATCCGGCAGTTGAGGACCCTGCCCCGGAAGATCTGTGCCGCATCGGTACGGTGGCTAAAATTGCCAAACTCATCAAAATGCCGGATGGGGGAACAACCATCATCATTCAGGGTAAACGTCGATTCGCATTGGGTGACATCGTTCCGGGTGGTGAATTTTTCAAAGGTGCAGTCACACTCCTACCGGAAGGAGGAGTGCCCGTTACCGAAGAATTCCGTGCGCAGGTGAGTACCATCAAGGACCTCGCTACACAAATTATTCAACTTTCCCCCAACATCCCTACCGAGGCATCCATCGTTCTCAAAAACATTGAGAATCCTTATTTCCTCATCAATTTTGTGAGCAGCAATCTGAATAGTGAACTGCCTGAGAAACAACAGCTGCTGGAAATTGATAAGATTGAGGAGCGCACAGTACAACTCATCAAAATTTTACAAAGGGAATTACAGTTTGCCGAGTTGAAAGACAAGGTAACCAGCAAAACCCGCACCGAAATTGATAAACAACAACGCGATTATTTCCTGCAGCAACAACTCAAAAGCATCAAGGATGAACTAGGGGGAGATAGCAATGACCGCGAATTGGCTGACATGAAAAAGAAGGCCGAGCAAAAGAAATGGTCTGAAGCTGCTAAAACTGCCTTCTCCACAGGCATGGCGAAACTAGAGCGGATGCATCCCTCCACTCCGGATTATTCAGTAGTATACAACCACCTAGATCTCCTGCTCGATCTGCCATGGGAAGAATATACCCTCGACAACTACGACTTGCAGCATGCTTCGGAAGTACTCGATAACGATCACTATGGTATGGGAAAAATCAAAACCCGTATCCTGGAATACCTGGCAGTACTCAAATTAAAAGGCGATATGAAGAGTCCGATTCTTTGTTTCCTCGGACCTCCCGGTATCGGTAAAACCTCCCTGGGTCGATCCATCGCACATGCCATTGGAAGAAAATACGTACGTGTGAGTTTGGGCGGACTCCATGATGAGAGTGAAATACGCGGTCACCGCAAGACTTATATCGGTGCCATGCCCGGTCGAATCATTCAGAATATCCGGAAATGTCATACTTCTAATCCCGTTATGATTCTGGATGAAATTGATAAAATCGGGAATGATTTCAGGGGAGATCCTTCCTCAGCTCTATTGGAAGTACTTGACCCCGAGCAGAATCATTCCTTCTACGATAATTACCTGGAGCTCGAGTACGATCTGAGTAAAGTACTCTTCATTGCTACAGCCAATAATATCCAACAGATCCAACCTGCATTGCGCGACCGACTGGAAATCATTGATCTGAGTGGCTATGCGACAGAAGAAAAAACGGAGATTGCCCTCCGTCACCTTGTTCCCAAACAGAAGGAAGCACACGGATTGAAGGATGTGTCGTTTCAGATTGGTGCACCGGTGCTGGAAAAAATCATCGAGAACTATACCCGTGAAAGCGGGGTGCGGGAACTTGATCGTCAGTTAGCGTCCATCATGCGCTATCAGGCCAAAGAACTCGCTACCAAAGGAAAATTAAAATCTACCGTCACCCTCGCTGATGTCGAAAAAATTCTAGGTCCGATTCGATATAACAACGAAATGTACAAGACAGCCCTGATTCCCGGTGTGGCTGTTGGACTTGCCTGGACCTATGTGGGTGGCGATATTCTCTTTATTGAAACTTTATTGAGCGAGGGCAAAGGAGAATTAAAACTCACCGGCAACCTGGGCAATGTGATGAAAGAGAGTGCAACCACTGCTTTCACCTATGTGCAAGCACATGCAAAAAAGTTTGGCATCGATCCGGAACACTTTACTAAAAAGAACATACATCTGCACGTACCCGAAGGAGCTACACCCAAGGATGGACCCAGTGCGGGCATTACCATGTTGACCTCTTTGGTATCTGCATTTACCGGAAGAAAAGTAAAGCCTTATCTCGCCATGACAGGGGAGATAACCCTGCGCGGTCAGGTTCTTCCTGTTGGTGGAATAAAAGAGAAAATATTGGCTGCCAAACGTGCCGGTTTAAAAGAGATCATTCTCTGTAACCAAAACGAAAAGGATATCAAAGAGATCGATCCTGGTTTTATTACAGGACTCACATTTCACTATGTAAAGACCATGCAACAGGTAATTGATCTGGCGCTGGTATAACAATTGACCGGGGTTGATAATTCTTCACTAGTTTTGAGCCATGCGCCATGGCCGCTATTTTATATTGTTGCTGCTCTTTTGTGGTAACTACATTCATGCACAAACACTGGGCGGCAACGCTGTGTTCTCTTTTTTACGCCAACCCGTTGGTGCAAGAACATGGGCACTTGGAGGAAATAATATTTCTTCAATGGCACAGGATGTTTCACTTGCCTTCCAGCAGCCTGCCTTGCTGCGACCTGTTCATGACGGACAAATCAGTTCTTCCATACAATCATTTCCTGCCGGTATCAGGAACTATTCTTTGGTAGCTGCAACAAAGCTTTCCGGAACTTCTTATATGTCTGGACTAGGGGTAAACTATTTTAATTATGGCAATATCACGCAAACAGATGCTGCCGGAAATATACTCGGTACTTTGTCCCCCTCTGATTTTGTTCTCCAGGGAATGGTCAGTAGAACCTATCGGGAAAAATTCAACCTGGGTGTAACGCTCAAATTCATCCATTCCAACTATGGCATATTTCGCAGTTCTGGTATAGCCTTTGACATTGGATTGGCTTATATAGATACCGCTCAAGGATGGCAGGCAACCATGGTGGTAAAAAACATGGGGACTCAATTAACACCTTACACACAGGGTGGTAAAAAAGAAGAACTTCCTTTTGAAATACAGGCAGGAATATCCAAACGCCTGGCCCATGCACCCTTCCAGTTTTCGCTCACCGCAGGAAGACTGCAAACACTCAATACTGTTTACAATGACACGCTGTTTCGGGCCACAGAAGGTGAGATCGATTATACGGGTGTGAGTTTTTTAGAAAAATTAGTCAACCGATTGACCATCGGCGTGCAAATCTATCCGCACGAAAAACTCGAACTTATGGCAGGATATCATTTTCAACGACGCAGGGAATTGAATGTGTTCAATCAGATCAACGGGCTCAATGGACTAACTTTTGGAACAGCACTGAAACTGCGAAAGATGCACTTCATGTATGCCACCGGGTTCTACCAGCGCAACCTGTTTCATCAACTCACGGTGAATATAAACTGGCGAGGAGTATTATAAAAAAAGCCGGACAAGAACATAGTTGATCCCAACCATGTGGCTTTTCCGGCTATCATAGGATATGGTTCTGCTACCCATTGGTGACTGTTGATCCCAACACATCAATCCCGGGTGCATATAAAGAAGATACAGTGAATATTCCTGTCGCTGCCCGGAAGAAAAAAAATTATTCGTTGCCCCCCGTTTTCTTCGGTGCGGGTACCGGGGGTTTGGGAGGAAGATTAGCCGGGGACTTGGTATCTGTCTTGTTATCAGCAGGTTTTGCAGGGGGCTGGTCACCTGCAGATGTTGAAGGTTTTGGTCGAACACCCAACAGACTGGTATCAGATTCAGCACCTATTACCTCTGTGTTGCCGGCGTCATATCCGGTTTCCACGACACCACCACCGGTTTCACTCTCCCCACTCATGATGGGGACATTCCCATTGGTATAATCGATCTGGATGTCTGTATTGATGTCTTCCGGACGATTGAAAGTCATTTTTGTATCAATGCCACAGGCAGGGTCTGCTGCTGCTTTGCGCATGAAGTAGGCCCAGATTGGCATAGCAGCCCGACCACCCTCTCCGTTTTTACTTTCCTTTTTAAAACGAACAAAGCGATCATCAGCACCTACCCAAACACCTGCCAGTAACTGGGGCGTATATCCCATGAACCAGGCATCGCTGTTGTCATTGGTAGTTCCGGTCTTGCCTGCTATTTCCAAACCTGCCGGCATATCATAGCCCCAAATACCTACACCTGTTCCGTTGGTCATCACACCCTGCATCATCTTGATAACAGAATAAGCAGTTACATCGCTGATCACTTCTTTCCGGACAGGTACAAAATTTGCCAGTACATTGCCGTTCCTGTCCTCAATACGGGTGATGTACATGGGCTTAGCGCTAAATCCCCTGCCCGGAAAAATGCTATAACCTTGCATCATCTCATACAATGACAATTCAACAGCACCAATACCAATGGAAGGGTAGGGGGGGATGGTAGATTGAAAATCACACTTGCGCAAAAAATCAATTAAGCGTTGTGCACCATTGTTACCATTGTTGTCCAATTGCTTCAGGATATAGGCCGTTGCACAGTTTCTTGATTTGGCAAGCGCAAGCGCCATGGGCATGGCAGCCCCTGTGCATGTTTTAGGAGTAGCAGGTACCAATCCAAAACTGCCAAAGCTCTGCTGGTTATCATATACAGTAGTATTCGGTGTGAAACCAGCTTCCTCGATGGCAAGACTATACAACAAAGGTTTCATGGTAGATCCTACCTGTCTCTTGGTATTGATATTGGCATGATCATACTTAAAGGTCTTATAATCGATACCACCTACCCATGCTTTGATTTGCCCATCCATCGGATTCATTACTATAAAACCGGTTTGCAACATCTGTCGGTGATACTTGATCGAGTCATACGGAGTCATCAGGGTATCTTTACCCCTGGCTGTATTCCAGGCAAAGACGCGCATGTTCACGGGTTCAAAAAAAGATTTTTTGATGTCTTCTTCCTCCCATCCTTCTTTGGTGAAATTCTTCCAACGTTCACTCTGCTTCATGGCTGCCTCTAAAACATGGTCATATCCCTTCCAGACAGTACCCGTTTTAATGTTATCCTGGCTATTCAATAATTTTTGTAGATAGTTCATGTGACGAGCCACCGCCTCTTCTGCATAAATCTGCATACTCGGATTAATGGTCGTATAGATTTTTAACCCATCGCGGTACAAATCATAGTTATCACCATTGTTCTTCTTGTGCTCCCGACACCATTTTTTCATTTCCTCTCCCAGTATCATTCTGAAATAAGGTCCGAGTCCGTTGTTTTCATCAAGTTTCTTATAATTGAGTTGAATCGGCTTTTTCTTCAATACAGCAGCATCAGCAGCAGGCAGATATTGCTTGGTAACCATCCTATTCAGCACCAGGTTTCTCCTATCCATGGCGCGCTTTGGATTGGTGCGGGGATTATATATGCCCGGTCCATTCACCATTCCAATTAATACAGCCGCTTCCTCCACATTGATGCGGTCGGGTTCTTTTTGAAAGAAAGTTTTGGATGCATTGCGGATACCATAAACATTGTCACCAAAGGCAACTGTGTTCAGGTACAAAGTCAATATTTCTTCTTTGGTAAAATTGCTTTCCAGTTTGATGGCAATGATCGACTCCTTCAATTTTTGTATGCTCCGCAGGAGAAAATTCTTTGTGCTCCAGTTTTCGGTAAAGAGGTTTTTCGCTGTCTGCATGGTAATGGTACTGGCTCCACCCTCTCTTCCCAAGAAAAACAACGCCCTACCCAGAGAAACCGGATCAATGCCACTATGGTTATAGAATCTTTTATCTTCCGTGGCTACCAATGCCTGAATGGCATAAGGACTGATATCGCGGTAATCAGTCATTACCCGGTCTTCTATGTAATATTTTCCAATGGGAGTTCCATCATCAGCAAATACCTGACTGGCCAATGAGGCCGTCGGATTCTCTATGTCCTGCAAATCAGGCATAGCTCCCAGCCAACCCAATTGAATGATGATGATTAGTAACACAAACAGGCCAAAACACCCGAAAAAAAATCTCCAGAAATATTTTACTGCCCGGGTCATGACTGCCTTATTTTTTTGCACGCTCAAATATCTGTTTTTTTTGGAATTTAAGTTGGTTTAATCCGCCACGTTGCTGCTAAAATTTATCGGGAAAGAGTTCTTTCAGGAAACCATTGTAACCATCCAGGTCTTTGGACTCCATCAGGAGGGCAAGGTTGGCAGGACTGATCAGGCTATAGCTGAATTTATTGGCAGGTATCCAGGGTAGGATGCGCGATGCTGTCATTGGCCGCACCCTGTCCATATAGGCGATGGCTTCATCTGCGTTGGTGAATGGCCCGAACAAAAGCAGGTTGATGGGGTCATTCAATTTGCTAACCTGAATGGTGAGTGGACGTTTCAGGGAAAGCATTTGATTGTAGCGGAGAAATGCGTTGCGGCTTTCATTCACAAAAATGGGGTCCACCTTATTCAAAACTAGCACCAGATAAGCAGTGTCATTGGGGTGAAACCGATAGCTTTTTCCCTGAAACCCGCCGGCTGTAGCTCCTGTTCCCAATTGTATGGGTTGGGAAGAAATAGGTGCTTTTACAGGTGCGGCAGGAACAGGAAGATTGGTCTCTTTTCCGGTATTGATAAGCCGGGTATCAATGGCTGATTTTAGTTGCAATTGATTGCCAGTCACAGGGGCTGTTGGAGCTGCCGGACGAATCGCCTGGCTCGTAATCGCTTTGATGGGAGACATTTTATCGACATCTGCTCCAACCTGAAGATCCTCGATACCTCTGTCTACCGACAGGTTGCTCAAGTATGCCTCTATTTCTTTTCGCCGGCCCAACACCTCAGCCATGGTGGCTGCTTTTTCTGCAAGGGGTGAGCCGGGAAACAAACGGCTGATGTCTTTGAGCCGTTGAATCGCCACACTGTCCTGCTTTACTTTCGTATAGTAAATGGCTTCAATATAGAGTAACTGAGGTGTCCAGTATGAATTCCCCAGCTCTTTGTCTGCTTTTAATTTTTCCTCTTTCGCCCTGTCAAATTCACCTTCGATAAACAGGTTGTAAATATTTTCATAGCGCAATGTTGCAGGGTCTTTGGTTTTAGGAAGACTGCCCTGTTTGAGTTGTTGCGACAGTTTCCCGGAGGGATATTCTTGTAACAATCGCTTCGCCATTATTTCTGCACCTGCATTGTTGCCTATTTTTTTGTAACAATAGCTTAGATGAAACAAGGCGGGTTCAGCTTCACTGCTTTCAGGGAAACGTTTCAGGATCAGTTCATAAATTTCTATCGCTGACGGATAATCTTCCAGTTGGTTTTGAAAAGTAAGTGCATTGTCCAGCAATGCTTTGAGTAGCCGGCCATTGGATTCACCCATTTTCAAATCATCAAGTGGTATGTTTTTAAAAAGCGATTCCGGTGTTATGTCCTTGTCTTCAGCAACAGCATTCGTAACTACCGTGCCCGGTTGGGGATCATTCACGGCGGTGACCCTATTCAGGGTTCTGTTCACCATACTTTGTCTTCTCCAATTATCAACATTTGGTCTGTTGCCCCACCTGTTTTTGAACTCATTGAGTCCCTTGCTGCGCAGGTTGGCATTCAAAAAATAAAACTCTCCTGATCCGGCAGAGGTAAAAAGTGTTTGGCTGCCCATCGGGTTGCTAATGCCTACGGGATCATTAACGGGCAAGTCTTTTAATCCTTTTTCTTTGCGAAGCTGTCTCCATACTTTTCTTACAATGAGGGCTCGCTCTTCAGCTGTCATGCGTGCCAGCATTTGAAGACTATCTTCTGTTTCGATTATTTCCTGGTTGGCAGCAATAATTTTCAATGCAGGTTTTCTGTCTGCCACCCGCTTGGCATCTATCGGGTCGGGAATGGGCAGTCGCAAACTATCATAGCATGCCAGTGCCTGCCCGTAATTTTTACGGAGGTAATGTAAATCTGCCAATTGCAAGAAACTTTTATCCCGCTGCTGGTCATTTTGATTGGAAGCAGCAATACTTTTTTGTAAAAGTTCTATGGCACCCGGCCAATTTTTTTGCTTGATCTGTAATTGGGCTGCGGCATAATAAATGATGTCGCGGTTGCTTTCATATTTGTCCCGCTTGGCCATTTTCAACAATTCCTCGAGGTTTTGTTGAAGGGCATTGTCTTGAGCACTGGCGGCAAGACTGGCAACCTCCAGACGGGAATAGATTTCCAGTAGGGGGTCATGGGTTTCTTTGATGGCCCTGTTGAACCAGGAAACAGCCTCCGTGTTTTGTTTCGCCAGCGCAAACATTTGTCCGCATAAAAAAGCAGCCCGGTCGAAATCTGGTCGAGTAGGATTCAATTGCAGTGATTGCGTGAGCTCACGGGCTGCGGTCTCCCAAATTCCCTGTTTGTAGGCAACATAGGCAGCAACTTCATACAGCATTGGTTGCAGGCGTGCCGGAAATTGCGGGTCTTTGCGCAAAAGTTCAAGTAGCGTAGCAGCTTCAATATAGTTTTCCTGTTCGATGTGGTTGCGTGCCTGCCAAAGAAAACTTTCATTCCTGCTGGGTGGCTTGCTGATGATTTTCTTCCACCAACTTTTGTTTTCTCGTGTCGCAATGGTAAATACACCATTGGTATTGCTGGCATTGCTTCCAATGGGCACATCATAACCATCATCCTTGGGAGCAAAAGCATAGTTGATGTATTGAAATACAACGGCGGCAGAATCAAAATGTTTTTGGAGCAAATAGGCACGTCCCATCAAGAGGTAAAGTCTGTCAACCCAATCACTTCGTAAGTCATGCAACAGAATTCCGGCTGTGCATTTGTAAATGATGCTATCCAACAAGGGATCACCTGCAGTTTCACTTAATTCATAAGGGTAGAAAGGAAGAAGTCGGGTATAATCATCGGGTTTTGCTGCCCCCGCTCTTTCTTCAATGTCCATCATCAATTGGTTGGCATTGAAATGATAATTGAAGCGGGTAACAGTATTGTTGTAAACGCGGCGGGGAAAGGTGAATTTCTTGTTGCCGGTTCGTTCCGCCCCTAGCGTCCTATTTTCAAAATTTGCCGGTTTGGGAACTTCTATGGTAGTATTGGGTTGGGCCAATGAAATCAACGGAAACCACAATATCATGGCTGCGCCCAATATCCGACGGATTCCTGCCGCCGGTAAAGAAAACAAGAAAGTAGAATTCAAGCACATAGCCGTGCTTAAAAATACGTTTATTTCTTGGCGTGAAGCAATGAAAAAGACTTCTTCTTTGTACCTTTAACCAGTTTTTATCAAATGGCAACCGGCGAATTCAATAACTCACTCAACCGCCTCCGGAATAGCTACCGGCTGGTAGTACTCAATGATGATACCTATGAGGAGGTAGTTACCTTTCGTTTGTCCAGACTGAGTGTCTACATTGGGCTGAGCACCATTTTTGTATTATTGATCGGCCTTACCATCGCTTTGATTGCATTTACACCCCTGAAATATTACATACCCGGTTACGGAACCCGCGAAAGCCGAACAGCCCTGCAGGTACTGAAGTTACGCACCGATTCACTGGAAAGGGCTATCCGCTACCGCGATCAGTACCTGGACGGTGTTAAGAAAGCACTTTCAGGCTCAGGCACAGTCGTGCTGGATACTACTTCATTGGAAGTGCCCAACAAAGAAGCTTCCATCGACTAACCAACCTACATGAAAAAAAATTTATTCAGTCTCTTGCTTCCCTTGTTCATCGCAGCAATTTTGATTGCTACCATGACTGCTGCAGGTAGCGAATGGTTATTGAATAAAAAGATCAATCCGATGGTTGTACAGGCTGCCAACCTGATCCTACTCATTACCAGTTGCCTGAATATTTTTTTTCAAAAGCGCAATCTCCAGCAACCCAATCCACAAGCAGTTATGCGAGGAATCATCGGTGCAACCATGGTTAAATTATTTTTTCTGGCATCACTCGTATTGGTCTATATCATTGCAGCCGGCGAAAAGCGAAGTGTTTATGCAGTGATCGTATCCATGGGTTGCTACATAGTCTATTCCTGGATAGAGACCCGCATTTCCCTGCGATTGAAATCGGATAAGTAATGCCTTCATCAGAACACCCCCTTCAGGCACTGGCTGAATTTCTACCGGACAGAAGCTTTGACCAGGTGGCAGCACTGCTTCACCGGTATAAAGTGCACCTGACCATTACCCGTAAAAGAAAATCTGTATTGGGGGACTATCGTCATGCTGTTGCTAATGCTAACCATCGCATCAGTGTTAACGGCAACCTTAATAAATATGAGTTCCTCATTACATTGTTGCATGAACTGGCACACCTGCTAACATTCGAAAAATTCGGGCATCGGGTTGAGCCCCATGGCAAAGAATGGAAACAGGAGTATAGCAGCTTACTCGTTCAATTTGTAGCTCAGTCCATTTTCCCTCCTGATATTACCAGGGCATTGCAGGCATCCATCCGCAACCCGGCGGCCACTGCTAATGGAGAAACAGAATTGTTGTTGGCCCTGCGTGCGCACAATGTTAACATTCGAGCAGGTTTTGTTCTGGTAGATGAATTGGAAGAAGGGGCTTTTTTTGAAACGGAAAACGGAAGAATCTTTCAAAAGCTCAATAAACGCCGCAAAAGAATTGCCTGCCTTGAAGTAAAATCAGGATTAACCTATAGCTTTAGCGCTATCGCGGAAGTAAAACGATACGTAAGACCAAGCTGATCTTAATTTGGCCGGTTGTTCAAAAAATAATCAGGCAACTGCCTTCTTCACCAGATCGGCTGCCTCACTCAATTCAATGGCGGACTGTACTTTTAATCCACTTTCATCGATCAGTTTTTTGGCTTCAACCGCATTGGTGCCCTGAAGTCGAACAATGATGGGGATATTGATATTGCCCATCTTTTTATAGGCCTCAATTACACCAGAGGCAACCCGGTCGCAACGAACGATACCACCGAAGATATTAATGAGGATCGCTTTTACATTAGGATCTTTCAGGATGATGCGGAATCCGGCTTCTACAGTTTGTGCGTTGGCAGAACCACCTACATCGAGGAAGTTGGCCGGATCACCACCACTCAACTTAATCATATCCATCGTAGCCATGGCCAGCCCTGCACCATTCACCATACAGCCCACATTTCCATCCAGCTTCACGAAATTCAAATTGTATTGACCTGCCTCCACTTCGGTTGGATCTTCTTCCGAAATATCTCTGAGAGCAGCAACATCCGCATGACGCATAAGTGCATTGTCATCGATGTTCATTTTACAGTCCACCGCAATGATCTTATCATCGCTGGTTTTGAAGAGTGGATTGATTTCTAACATGCCACAATCCAGAGAAACATATGCATTGTATAATTGAGTCACGAATTTCACACAGCTTTTGAAGGCTTCTCCGCTCAATCCCAGGTTAAAAGCAATCTTTCTTGCCTGAAATCCTTGTAATCCACCTCCGGGATGCACCCACTCTTTGAATATTTTTTCTGGAGTTTTGTGGGCTACTTCTTCGATGTCCATTCCACCTTCTGTGCTGTACATGATTACATTCATTCCTTTGGAACGGTCCAGCAAGATAGAGAGATAGAATTCCTTCACAGGGGAGGCACCAGGATAATAAACATCCTGTGCAACCAAAATTTTATTTACTTTTTTACCCGCTGCACCCGTTTGGATGGTCACCAGGGTGCCACCCAATAGATTTTTCGCAATCGATGTAACATCTTCCAGGCTTTTGGCAACTGCTACTCCTCTTTGCTCCGTACCTTCTATTTTTCCCTTACCTCGGCCACCTGCATGAATCTGGGCTTTAATGACAGCAAAATTGTTACCGGTTTGGTTTTTCAACTGCTGGTAGGCTTCCTCAGCAGCCATCACATTGTCAACGGCAATCCCTTCCTGTACAGGAACCTGGTATTTCTTCAGTAATTCTTTGGCCTGGTATTCGTGGAGATTCATGTGAAAAAATTTTGGCGAAGATAATACAAACCCCCGCTTCATACATCGCTTTTAAAACCTTGCTAACATTTTTTTTGTATTTTTGAACCTCAACTGCAATCAATCGCTTAAATCTAAAAAACTGTTTATGAAAACAAAGCTGTTCACATTGGCATCCCTTGTTCTGGCTGCCGGAATCTTTTCTTTTGCTCCTGCACCCGCCAAGCAGTATGCAGATCTTACCGTTAATACCGAGAAAAGCCGTGTTGACTGGGTAGGGTCTAAAAAATCTGATTTCCACACCGGCATCGTTCCCATCAAAAGCGGAACTGTAGCCGTTACAGGTGGTAAACTGACAGGTGGAAAATTCGTGATGGATGTTTCTGCTCTGAAAGTAACTGATGCAGCCGGCGATCGCTTGGGCGGTCACCTGAAATCCGCTGAGATTCTGGATGTAGCGAAATTTCCTGAAGCAGTTTTCGAAATCACATCTGTGAACTATACATCTGACAATGCAGCCACCATTACGGGTAACCTTACCTTCCACGGTGCAACCTTGCCTTTGTCTTTTTCTGCCAATATTCGTAACTCTGATGACAAAGGTTTCTTTGCTCAGGCTTTCTTCGGAATGGACAGAACCCTCTTTGGTGTGAAATATGGTGTTGGTGCCGTTTCCAATGATGTACAACTGGCCATTCACCTTTTTGCCAAATAAGCAATTACCAATTTTTATCGTCTGCACCCGCCAATTGGCGGGTGTTTTTTTTAGTAAATACCTTAATTTGTTCTGAAATTACCATTTATGTCAGCCCTACTATTAAAAGACCAACCGGAAATTGAAATGATACCGGGTTATTTTGTTCGATTTGTTCATACCGAGAACATGACCTTGTCCTTTTTACAGGTCCGTGCCGGAGCTACCTTGCCGGAACATGATCATCCACATGAACAGGTATCAATGGTGCAGGAGGGAGAGTTTGAATTGACAGTAGCAGGCAAACCGATCCTGCTTAAACCCGGAGAAGTACTCGTTATCCCTTCCGGCGTTCGGCATTCAGGTAGAGCCATTACAGATTGTCGTTTACTGGATGTATTCAATCCTGTAAGAGAAGATTATCGTGCCCTTTCGGAGAAGGCAAAAGCAGCTCTAAATCAATAGCCAACTACTTTTCTGCATGTAGTTTTTCTATCGCTGCAGTCAGTCTAGGTACTACCTCAAAAAGGTCACCGACTATACCATAGTCAGCTGCTTTAAAAAAGGGTGCCTCAGGATCTTTGTTGATCACAACAATGACCTTACTCCTGTTAACTCCTGCAAGATGCTGTATCGCACCGGAAATGCCAAGGGCAAAATATAGATTGGGTGCTATTTGTACGCCTGTTTGTCCGACATGTTCATGGTGTGGTCTCCAATGCGCATCCCCCACGGGACGGCTACAAGCAGTTCCTGCTTTCAGTGCTTTGGCAAGGTCTAATAAAATTCCCCAATGCTCGGGCCCCTTCATGCCTCGTCCTCCACTTACCACGACATCCGCTTCAGTGAGCGGCACTTCGCCTTCGGTTTTCTTCACGCCGGCAACCTTGCGTGCCGTAGCGGGAACTGATACAGACAATTTTTCAACTTGTGCAATACCACCCACCGGTGCAATGGTAACACTATTGGGTTGCAGTGTAATAATTTTTACTTCAGTTAAAATGGAAACGGTGGCAAAGGCCTTTCCGGAGAAAACGGTCTTTTTTATGGTGAATCCATTGGATGTATCGGGCAAGGCACATGCTCCAGCCACAAGTCCCGCCCCTAATTTGGCAGAAAGTCCGGGAGCAACCGCTTTAGCAGTAGGGTTATTACCAAAAACAACCACACGCGCCCCTGTAGAGGATACTACATCAGCAATTACCTGTGTGTAAACCTTCGGATCAATTACTGCTAAAGAGGCATCATCTAACTGATACACTTTTGACGCACCGAAATTTCCCAGTGCACTGAGATCGTCAGAACAAGTACCCAATACCAGCACGTATGCTTCAGAACCTAATTGACGAGCAATGGCGCTGCCATAACTGATTACACTGTTAGAGGATTTCTTGAGATGACCATCTTGCAGATCTGCTATAATTAAAACTGACATATCAATGAATTTAATGAATTATAAAACTTTTGCTTCTTCGTGTAACAGGCGAATCAGTTCTTCCGGCTGATCGGCACTCACCAATTTTACGCCAGCCTTAGGAGCGGGCAATTCATATTGTACGATGGAGGTTAGTGGGGATACTGCCTCCGGCGTAACTACGTGCAGGGGCTTGGTGCGTGCACCCATAATTCCACGCATGTTCGGAATTCGTTGTTCTGCCATTCCTTTCTGGCAACTGATCACAGCAGGTAAAGGACAAGTCAGGGTTTCCTCACCCCCCTCAATTTCACGGGTAACTGTACAGCCATCCGAACTGAGTTCCAATTGCGTTGCCAAGGAAACATACTCGGCTGGGTACAATTCAGCCAGCATCCCTCCCAGAACTCCGTTGTTGGTATCTATTGCTTCCTTACCCGTAAATATGAGTTGGTATTGCTGCTGGTGGCAAAGTGCCGCTAAATGGGCAGCAATGGTGTAACTGTCTTTGCTATCTGTATCAATGCGGAAGGCCTCATCTCCACCCAGTGCCAGCGCTTTTCTCAAAATGGCATCCAATTCCGGACCACCCGCTGATACCAGGTGCAAAACCGTCTCAGGATTTTTTTCCTTTATCTCAATCGCTCGTACCAACGCATACCATTCATCGTAAGGATTAATGATCCACTGAACATCCGTTTCATCAAAACGGGTACTGTTATCAGTGAAGGCGATCCGGGAAGTGGTATCCGGAGTTCTGCTGATGCATACTAGAATCTTCATACAGACAATTAAAAAATGAAAAAAGGGTAAAGAATAAAAAATAGTTGTTTATGCAACTATACAAAGTTAGGGAGGAAATACATTGTGCTGTTAACGGAATAGTTAATTTTTTTTAAGAGAGTAGGGAAGTGGATAAACCGGCAGCTTATCTTTGGCTATGAACCGGATGGAAAAATTGCTGGCATACCTACAAGACCAGCCCAATGACCCCTTTCTTCGCCATGCTCTCGCATTGGAATACCTGAAAACCGGTCAGCAAGAGGAATCTATCAATATCTGGATACAGTTGCTGAATGATTTGCCCGATTATGTGGGATCGTATTATCACCTGGCCGCGGCATTGGTTAACCAAAACCGGGTTCGGGAAGCACAGGAATGGTATGAGAAAGGACTAGCAGCTGCAAAAAAAGCAGGTGACAACCATGCCTGGAATGAACTCAGAATGGCCTACGATGATTTAATGGATGTTTAGTCGAAATGTGGGGAACTCAACGATCAGCTTCCGCGTGAGCCACCTGTTTTAATCATTTTTTTACCTCCGCCACTGGATTTTGCTGCTCCCGGCTTGGGTATAAAGCGTGAATTCTGTGCCCCCGGCACATTTCCTTTTTTTCCTCCCTTACTGTTGTTCTTGTTATTTACTGGTAAAGACATACCGAACGATTTGTTGTCAAGATACGAAAAAAATGGTTATCCAATATCATCATTGCTGCTTCTTATTCATTCTTCTAACCGCAGGCCCATTGCGGTATCAATTTTTTTGAACAGGTGATAGGGTTTGTAAGAACGCCATTCCGGTAAATCAATCAATTCCATATAGTATTGCAAGCGCTTCCGCAGGAAGTCCTGCTGGGTAGCTGCCGGCATATTCAAAATGGTAATCCATCCTGTTTCCTCACTGACTTCCTCCTGCCATTCTCTGTAATATTCATTGTCACTGCTGTGAAAATTCAACACATTTTCGGCGATGAAAATAAATTTGGTCAATCCCTGCTTCATCAATTCGTCTCCCACCTCCCTCTTGAGCATCATGATATCATTCTCGATGGCATCATTCCATTCACCGATCAATTCAATGATGCAGAAGTGCAACTCATAATCAGCATAAATGATTTTCAGGTACAGGGTTTTACTGCCAAATTCATCCCATTGGGGGTGTATAAAATAATTATAAATTGTTTGGGAATATTCAAACTCACTATAGGTTCTGCCAAAAAAAGGCGAGAGCTTGTCTTCTTCAGATATATACAGATGCCTCCAATTATAATAAGGCTCTATTTCGTGCATAAACCGGTTTAATGACTGTGACTAGCCGCTTCAATGGCACGTTTCACACTGCCATGCTTCAGCAACAAATCTTTTGCTTCTTCATAATCTTTGAGTCCCAATCCTTCCATTACCATTTTTACCCCTCTGTCTACCAGCTTCACATTACTCAACTGCATGTTGACCATTTTGTTGTCTTCCACCCTGCCCAACTGGATCATTACTGAAGTAGAGATCATGTTCAGCACCAGTTTTTGGGCAGTGCCACTTTTCATGCGGGTACTTCCGGTGATGAATTCCGGACCAACCACGATTTCGACAGGAAAATCCGCTTCGCGGGAAACAGGGGCATTGGGATTGCAGCTGATACTGCCGGTAATGATTCCTTTTCTCCTGCATTGCTTCAATGCACCAATCACATAAGGTGTGCTGCCACTGGCTGCTAATCCGACCACCACGTCTTTATCGGACACAAAATGCTTCATCAAATCATTCCAGCCTTCATCAGGATTGTCTTCAGCAAATTCAACGGCTGTTGTAATCGCTTTATCTCCACCGGCAATGATGCCTATAACAAGACCGTAGGGTACCCCGAAGGTAGGCGGACATTCACTTGCATCCACTATCCCCAATCTGCCGCTCGTACCCGCACCAATGTAAAAAAGTCTGCCACCGGCCAGCATCTTATCGCTGATGGCTGATACCAGTTTTTCAATCTGAGGTATGGCTTTGGCAACAGCATCAGGTACAGTTTTGTCTTCTTGATTGATGTTGTGCAGCAATTCTGCAACTGTCATTTTTTCCAGGTGTCTGTAGAGAGAAGATTGCTCTGTGTATCGGATGAATTCTTTCATAAATTAAGAATGATAGTCGATGAGGCCTTGCAGTGGTGTTTTAATGATTTTCCCTGCTTTTAATTCATAGAACTTACAAAGTTCCAGCAAAACATCTTTGAAACCAAAAGCAATACTACCGGTAAAATGAATGGGTACAGATCTGATTTCCCGGAACGAGAACAGGTGTTGGTGGAAGAAATCCCGCAATCCATCCTCTAAAATGTTCTCGACCATGTAATGCCCCCTGTTTTCCGCCAGGAAAATGGCCAGGGATGCCAGGTATCTGTTGGCAAGGGGTTTTTTATAAACACTTTCCATGATATCCGCCCTTTGTTGATGAAAGCGTTGCTCAAATGCAGTTCGCAGTGGCTCCTCCATGATATCATACAAATAATATTGAACCAGCTTTTTACCCAAATAGGCCCCACTGCCCTCATCTCCCAGAATATAGCCGATACCCGGACTGTTCCTCACAATCTTTTTGCCATTGTAGTAGCAGGAATTTGAGCCCGTACCGAGAATGCAGGCAATGCCTTTCTCCCGCCCACAAAGAGCCCGGGCTGCACCTACTATATCCGTAGCGACCTCTAGTTCCGCTTTTGGAAATTGTTTGCGTAAAACCCGCTGTAATATCTTTTGATTGGCGGGGTGACTGAGTCCGGTTCCGTAAAAGTGCACTGCATCAACCTGGGTGCCTTTTAAACGGGGTAGTACCTCATTGTGAAGAAGGGTAGCAATAGCTTCCGGCGAGAGGAAGTAGGGACTAATTCCCTGGGTGGTAAATTTCTTTGGTTTAGGAATACCAATCAGTTTCCAGTCACATTTGGTGGCGCCACTGTCTGCTATCAGTTGAACCTGCATTTCAATACATTTATTGGGCGTTGAATGGAAGGAGTCTTGTTCATCAACCGGCTTTCAATAATTATTGAGATATTTGCTCCTCCATTGTTCTGCAAAGAACCACTATTTATGTCAAGTAAAAAAATACAGGTTGCCCTCCCGCTCATACTTTCGCTGGTAATGATAGTCGGCATGATCATTGGTTACCAATTGAGGTCCAAAACCGGCAATGCCCCTATATTATCTTCTGGAAAACAATCTTCTCTGCCGGAACTGATTCGGTTGGTGCGGGAAAAATATGTCGACGAAGTGTCAGCAGACAGCATTGAGCAGTTGGTCAGCACGGAATTGTTGACCCACCTCGATCCTCACTCCGTATGGATGAGCAACACAGACCTCAAAGAAGCAGAGGATGAAATGAATGAATCATTTCAGGGCATTGGAATCGAGTTTCAGGTACTAAGTGATTCTGTACACGTTATGTTTGTTATTCCCAATGCTCCTGCAGCCAAAGCAGGTTTGCTTACCGGCGATATTCTGCTCTCAGTCAACGACAAGATTCGCCTCTCCGGTCAGAAACTTTCTCCCGATGAAATAAGGAAATCATTGCGGTCACAACCTACCCGAGAACTGCGGCTCAAAATTCTTCGCAACGGTAAATCAATGGAGACCATCTTAACCAAGGGTAATATCCCCTTACCTGCAGTAGATGCTGCTTTTATGTTGCCGGCCAGTACAGGGTATATTCATCTCAACAAATTCGCGAACCGGACCTACGAGGAATTCATGCAGCAAATGGAGCAGTTGAAGAAAAAGGGAATGAAACAACTTGTACTCGATCTGCGGGGCAATGGTGGAGGTTTGATGAAGGAAGCAATTGATATTGCAGATGAATTTCTCTCTGACGATAAGCTGATTGTTTACACCGAAGGCAAGCATCAGCCTAAGATTTCCTACAAAGCATCCAGAATCGGAATTTTTGAGGAAGGTCCTGTTGTTGTTTTGATCGATGAGACTTCAGCATCAGCAAGTGAGGTACTGGCAGGTGCTTTACAGGATTGGGACAGGGCCACTATCATCGGAAGAAGAAGTTTTGGTAAAGGCCTCGTTCAGCAACAGTTTAACCTCAGTTCAGGAACGGCTGTTCGTCTTACTACTGCCCGATATTTCACACCACTCGGAAGAAATATTCAGCGGCCATATGTAGAAAGGAGTCAATTACAAAAAGGTGATGATCCTCATGCTATGCTTCGCAATAGGTATGATGAAAACGACACAACACAACAAAAGGGCAAAGTGTATACTACACCTGCGGGCAAAAAATTATACGGTGGGGGAGGCATCTATCCTGATAAAAAAGTTGCCTGGGACACTACAGCCATGACTCCTGAAATTTTCACCCTGCTTTACAAAAATACCTTGAACAGGCTTGTTTACCAGCTTTATCTAAGCAATAGAAGTGAGCTTGATACCATTCCCTCTGCAATCAGGGTTGCCAACTTTATAAAACCCGGTGAAAGTTTTCGGGATCAGGTGCAGGTCGCTGCCGCAGCCGATGGCATCGATATAAAAAGTATCACACCTGCCCAGGAAAAATTTTTAATTCAACGTTGCAGCATGTTATTGGCACGCCAAAGATTTCACCAGCAAGGTTTCTACGAAGTTGCATCCCAATTCGACCCCGCCATCAAGTTGGCACTTGAATCATTTAGTGGAAATAGGTAAAACTAAATTCTCTATTTTAGTGAAAAGTTTGCCTTATGAAGATGCGACTGCTCGCACCTGCACTGATTTTGTGTGCACTCCCCTTATTGGCCCTTGCTGCCGATACCACGATTGCAATCATTCCTGAACCGGTTTCACTACAAAAGGGAAAGGGAAGTTTTAGTTTGCCTGAAAAAGTTACCATTGCTGCTCCTGCCACTACCGAAGCCGGTTGGGTAGTTCGCACCTTCTCTGAGAGATGGCAAAAAGCCAGTGGTCAAACCATCGCAAAGACAAATGCAGCCAATGCCACCATTCGATTGGTCTATGCGAACAGTTCTGATGTAAATCTGGGCAAAGAAGGTTATCGTTTGATGGTAAATCAAAAAGGCATCGAGATCAGCGCCGCATCACCCGCCGGCTGGTTTTATGGCATTCAAACCCTCTTTCAATTAATGCCTACCGCCATAGAAAGCTTATCTCCGTCAAAAAACGTTTCCTGGAAGATACCTTTCGTAACTATACATGACAAGCCTCGCTTTGGATGGAGAGGATTGATGCTCGATGTTTCTCGACATTTTTTTACCAAGCAGGAGGTAAAGCAATTCATCGATGATATGGTACGCTATAAGTACAATGTATTGCATTTCCACCTGACTGACGACCAAGGTTGGAGAATCGAAATCAAAGGTTGGCCAAGATTGACTGAAGTAGGAGCCTGGAATGTAAAAAAACAAGGATACTTCGGCACCTTTCCAACCCCGAAGAAAGAAGAAAAAAGAGACCACGGTGGATTTTATACCCAAGACGATATTCGTGAACTCGTGCAGTATGCCAAAGAAAGGTTTGTCGATATCTTGCCCGAAGTAGATGTTCCTGGTCATAGTCTTGCTGCCGTAGTATCCTATCCCAACCTCTCCGGAACTCCCGAACTGGCAGCTACTTATCAGGTCAATTCAGGTGAAAATTTTATGGACTGGTCGCGCGGTAATCCGCCGACGGCTTTGGTCAATAATACTTTGTCCCCAATAAAAGATACCGTCTTTCAATTTCTAACGGATGTGGTAACGCAACTTGCACAACTATTTCCTTTCCCCTACCTGCATACAGGTGGTGATGAATGTCCCAAAAACTATTGGGAAAAAGACCCTGCAGTACAAGCCCTGATGAAGCAGGAAGGTCTGAAAAACCAGGATGAAGTGCAGAGTTATTTTGAAAAGCGATTGGAAAAAATTGTGCGTTCTCAGGGCAAAAAAATGATTGGCTGGGATGAGATATTACATGGCGGTCTGGCACCAGGGGCTGCAGTAATGAGCTGGCAAGGCATGAAGGGAGGTATCGAAGCTGCCCGTCAACAGCACGAAGTAGTAATGACTCCTACAACTTTCGCATACCTGGATTACATGCAAGGTGACCCGGCGACCGAACCGGAAGTCTATGCGACCCTTCGACTGAAAAAAACTTACGAGTTCGAACCATTGCCACCCGGAATAGACCCTCAATGGATCAAAGGCGGACAAGGGAACGTTTGGACTGAACAAATCTATAATTACCGCTACCTGCAATACATGGTATGGCCAAGAGCATTTTCATTGGCAGAAACATTTTGGTCACCGGCAGAAAAAAAGAACTGGGACAACTTTGTTAACAGACTGAACCATCACTTGGTCAGATATGATATTGCTGAGAAAAAATATGCCACCTGTCACAATGATGCTATCATTGACAGCCGCTTCTCAAAAGATGGCCGACTTCAGGTAGATTTGAGTACAGAAGTCAATGGATTACAGTTGTATTATTCTTTTGACAACACATTCCCTGATAATTTTTATCCCGCCTACAGGGGCGGTCCTCTCTTTCCACCAGAAGAATGCAGCATGATGCGTGCAGTCACTTACCGGGGAAAACAACAGGTGGGGAAAATGATCACCATCACCCGCGAGGAATTGATGAAAAGAGCCAAAGAAAGAAATAGAAATTAAAGTAAATGCTTTCCATAAAAAAGTTATTGACATTTAGGGGTTGATAACTTTTTAAAACCTGGTATTAAATGATTAATTTACCATCTAAGAAATACTGACAATATGGGTCCGGTTTCAATGATCACACTTCTTGTAGCCGCCGTGGTTTTTTCTGCCGGTGGAATATTGGTAGGGAAATTTTTGGTGAAAGGGACTCACAACCCTCAAAAGGGTGAACCCTATGAGTGCGGTATTCCAACTGACACTTCTCCCTGGCAGCAGTTCGCCATCGGTTATTACTTGTTTGCCTTGTTGTTCCTGATTTTTGATGTAGAACTGGTATTTCTTTTTCCCTGGGCGGTTGTAGTGAAAGAACTGGGTATTACTGCATTGCTCGAAGCCGGAATTTTTATTTTCATCTTGTTCATCGGATTTTTATACGCCCATAAAAAAGGTGCATTACAATGGAAGTAAATCAGCCAGTAAAAGATTTGAAGAGTACTTTCCCGGGTCAGGTAATTGATATGCCTGGTGGGGGAGTAGTTGCTGCCGGGTTTCAGGACCTTGTTAACTGGGCACGTTCCAACTCACTCTGGCCTTTAACTTTTGCAACCAGTTGTTGCGGTATTGAAATGATGTCTACAGCTGCTGCCAAATATGACTTCGCCCGCTTTGGTTTTGAAGTAGCACGCGCCACACCCCGACAAGCAGATGTGATCATCATCGCCGGCACGATCGTCAATAAAATGGCTCCGGTGTTGAAAAGACTGTACGACCAGATGGCCGATCCCAAATACGTTATTGCCATGGGCGCCTGTGCTATCAGTGGAGGGCCCTTTTTCTATAATACTTATTCTGTTGTTAAAGGGGCAGACCATATCATTCCTGTCGATGTGTATATACCTGGATGCCCTCCCAGACCGGAGGCCCTTCTTCATGCGCTTCTGACCCTGCAAGAAAAAATCAAAAGCGGTCAAACCCGCGAACAGATCAGAAATTCTTCTAACCAACTTCCATGACCAGATGACGAAAGAGGAAATGATTACATGGATTTTGGGCATTGAACCTGCTGCTACGACGGATGATACCGGAGAATGGCTCGTTGTTCAGGTACCGGTAGACAAATGGAAAAACTTCGCAGCCTGCATCCATAAAGGACCTCCCGCTCTTGATTTTCTGTTTTGCTTAACCGCAGTGGACTGGAAGACACATTTGTGTGTGGTTTATCACCTGCGTAGTTCACGCACAGATGAAACCATGGTAGTTAAAGTACAGCTGGACAGGGACAAGCCGCAAATAGATACGGTGTGTGATATTTGGCGGACTGCCGAATTTCATGAAAGAGAAGCTTTTGAAATGTTTGGTATCACATTTCATCAACACCCTGATTTACGCAAACTCATTTTGCCCGATGACTTCAATGGGTATCCGATGCGAAAAGATTTTGAAGACCCGGTAAATATGATCAAGCTCTGATAAAAACATGTACGCAGAAACCCAGATCATATCATCTTCAGAGAACAATCCTCAACTCAAAGAGGGACAATTGGTCATCAATGTTGGACCTCAACACCCGGCTACCCATGGCGTGCTGCACCTGGTAATTACCCTGGAGGGAGAAACCATCGTAAAAATTGAACCCCACCTTGGATACATTCATCGGTCCATTGAAAAAATGTCAGAAAGCCTTTCTTATCGACAATTTATCTATGTGACCAGTAGGATGGATTATCTCTCTGCACATATCAATAACCTCGGATGTGCCCTTTGTGTGGAAAAAGGCATGCAAATTGAAGTCCCTGCCCGAGCCCAGGCCATCCGCATCATTATGAGCGAGCTAACACGCATCGCTTCTCATGAACTGTGGATCGGGGCAATGGCCATGGACCTCGGTGCCATGACACCCTTCTTCTATACTTTTCGGGAAAGAGAGACGATCAATGACATCATGGAGCAAACCTGCGGTGCCCGTCTAACCATGAATTATATGGTCCCGGGTGGTGTGATGTATGACCTGCATCCGGAATTCGTTACCAGGGTTCGTGCTTTCATAACTCAATTTAAAGATAAAGTAACCGAGTTAGAAGACTTGGTAACCAATAATATAATCTTCCGAAATAGAACGGAGGGCATCGGTATTCTTTCCAAAGAAGATGCCATCTCTTTTGGCTGCACCGGACCTGTGGCCCGTGCCAGTGGGGTTGATGGAGATATTAGGAAAAGATTTCCTTACACAGGATATGAACAACTCGATTTTGAGCAGTGCCTCCACCAGGCGGGAGATTCTTTTGCCCGGTACATCGTTCGCATCCGCGAGATGTACCAGTCCATTCGCATCATTGAACAACTGATCGATCAAATACCCGAAGGCGATTTTCAAGCAAAAACCAAGGCGGTTATCAAATTACCCAAAGGTGAATTTTATACACGGGTAGAAACGGCGCGCGGCGAATTGGGAGTTTATATAATCAGTGAAGGAGGAACCACACCCTATCGCATCAAATATCGCTCACCGGGTTTTTCCAACCTATCTGCCCTTGACCACATGGCCAGAGGAAGTAAAATTGGAGACCTGATGGCTACAATGGGAACACTCGACCTGGTAATTCCGGATATTGATAGATAAAAAATCCAACAAAATAACCAACAACCTGACAACCATTAGTAAAACATAAAAAGAGCAACATCTTACATCAACACACCCGAAGCAATTAATATGTTTAGTTTTCAGCAATGGGCGGCACAAATACATTCTTTCCTGTTGGAAAAAACAGGAACCTATACTTTGCTGATAGAATGCATCATCATCGGGATATTGGCTATCTCCTTATTTGCAATTTTAGGTTTGGTGCTGGTGTTGATGGAAAGAAAAGTAGCAGCGCACATTCAAATAAGAATGGGCCCCAACAGGGTAGGACCCGCCGGCATGCTTCAAACAGTGGCTGATACTTTAAAACTTTTGATGAAGGAAGGGTTGGTACCAAGATTGGCCGATAAATTCCTTTTCAACCTTGCTCCCTTTTTGGTTATGATGGTTGCCATGATGCTGCTTGCCCCTATTGCCTTTGCAAGAGGGGTACAAATATGGGACATCAATATTGGAGTACTTTACATTACAGCTGTATCTTCTGTTTCAGTAATTGGGGTGATGATGGCCGGCTGGTCGAGTAACAATAAGTTCGCAATGCTGGGTGCCATGCGCAGCGGCGCACAAATTGTGAGCTATGAATTATCCGCCGGCTTCTCCATCTTATGCATTGTAGTTCTGAGCGGCAGTTTACAGATATCTGATATCATTGCATCACAGGAAAGTGGCTGGTGGTTGTTCAGAGGCCATATTCCCGTCCTTATTGCATTTGTCATTTACATCATAGCAGTTACCGCTGAAACCAACCGGGCTCCCTTTGACCTGGCTGAAGCTGAATCTGAATTAACTGCGGGATTTCATACTGAATATTCCGGTATGCGCTTTGCCCTTTTCTTCCTGGCTGAATACATCAATATATTCATCGTTTGTGCACTCGGCGCCACTTTGTTTTTGGGTGGTTGGATGCCCCTCCACATCGCTCACTGGGATGGGTTCAACCACCTCATGGATTGGATCCCCTCATCCGTCTGGTTCATGGGAAAAACATTTTTCCTCATCTTTCTGATCATGTGGTTCCGATGGACCTTCCCCCGTCTGAGAGTTGATCAACTGTTGAATCTTGAATGGAAATACCTTTTGCCCATAGGACTTTTAAATTTGTTGCTGGTAACCTGGATCGCCATCAAGGGATGGCATTTTTAAACCAAAGATTGTATGTTTATAAAAGAATATATCAAAGAGGTTTATCAAGGAGTTAGTTCTCTGCTGAAGGGCATGAAGAAGACCGGCTATTATTTCTTTCACCCTTCTGAAATCATCACCCAGCAATATCCTGATAATCGCCATGAACTCAAACTTCCGGAAAGATTCAGGGGAGAAGTGGTAATGGCACATGATGATAACAATGAACATGCCTGCACCGGCTGCACCGCTTGTGAACTTGCTTGTCCAAACGGAACAATCAAAATCATCACAAAGATGGATTTAACACCGGAGGGAAAAAAGAAAAAAGCACTGGATACTTTTATCTACCACCTGGAACTTTGCACCATGTGTAATCTATGCATCGAGGCATGTCCCACAAATGCCATACAGATGGCACAAACATTTGAACACAGTGTGTATGATAGAAACAAACTAACTAAAAAATTGAACCAGCCTAATTCAAAAATCAGGGAGGGAGTAGAATGATGCCTGCATCTGCCATAGCGTTTTATTTAATTGCTGCTTTCCTGCTGATCACTGCATTGCTATCGGTGACAGGCAGACAAATCTTTCGCTCAGCCATCTGGCTTCTTTTCTCATTGTTGGGTGTAGCTGCTATTTATTTCTGGCTTGAACTTAACCTGCTGGCTGCCGTACAAATAGTAGTTTATGTAGGTGGTATTGTCGTATTGATCATTTTCTCGGTATTCCTTACTCGTGGTTCGGTTCAGGAATTACCCACACTCAAAAAGTCAAGACACTTTTTTGCTTTACTGGCTGTTATCAGTGGGTTTCTGTTTACCGTCTGGTGTCTTTGGCTGTATGGATACCGACAAAAAGCTACCGATGCCGTAGTTGCTGATATTCGTACCGTTGGTAAACAAATGCTATCTATTGAAGCAGGTGGATACGCTTTGCCTTTTGAAATGGTGAGCATCTTGCTGCTCGCATCCATGGTCGCATGTATAGCCATCGCTATGAAATTACCTGATTCCAAAACCACAAATACCCTCAAGTAAAACAGTCTCATGCAACACGTACCACTTTTACACATTCTAATTGTTAGTACTGCCCTGTTCTTCATAGGTATGTATGGAATGTTCACCCGCAGGAACCTCATCACAATTCTCATGTCATTGGAACTCATGCTCAACAGTGTCAATATCAATCTGGCTGCCTTCCAGCGCTATCTCTATCCTCAGCAAACAGACGGTATCTTTTTATCACTCTTTATAATCATTATCGCAGCCGCGGAAGCAGCCATCGCTATCGCCATTATCATACACTTGTATCGAACCTATCATTCTGTGGATGTGGAAGATGCTTCTGAATTGAAATATTAATCATGCCCAATTTGTACACCATATTGACCATCTTATTGTTTCCCCTGGTAAGTTTTCTGCTATTGGGACTTACCAGCAGGCGCATACCAAAAAACCTGGCAGGCTTGTTTGCCACGGCCATGATGCTAATAAGTACCGGTGCGTCACTGATGGTAGCTTTCAACTATTTTACGCTAGCACCTGCAACAGGTCATGCAGGAAATTTTGAAACAATATTTCGCTTTCCCTGGTTGGTATTCAATGAAAAACTGAGCATTGATGTTTGTATTGTCATTGATCCACTAACCATCATGATGTTGGTTGTGGTAACTTTCGTTTCCGCAATGGTGCATATTTTTAGTCTGTCCTACATGAAAGGAGAGGAGCGTTTTACTACTTACTTTGCTTTTTTGGGACTATTTACATTTTCGATGCTGGGTCTGGTTTTGGCTGGAAATTTATTTCAGATTTATATCTGTTGGGAACTAGTGGGTGTATCCTCTTTCTTGCTCATCGGATATTATTTTACCAAACCCTCTGCCATTGCTGCTGCTAAGAAGGCATTCATTGTAACCCGCTTTGCCGATCTAGGTTTCCTCATAGGCATTCTCGTACTTTCTTACTACGGTGAGTCTTTAGATATTGCCACATTACTGCAACGATTGGGCAATTCTTCCGACGGGAGATTTCAATCTGCGTCAGCAGCGAGTTTTTTAGGACTAAGTGCACTTGCTTGGGGACTCTTACTGGTTTTCGTAGGCGGTGCAGGGAAATCTGCCATGTTCCCCTTGCATATCTGGCTACCGGATGCCATGGAAGGTCCGACACCGGTATCTGCTCTGATCCATGCTGCCACAATGGTTGTCGCCGGAGTATTTCTGGTGGCAAGACTTTTCGGCATGTTCATCTTATTGCCTGATGTCATGTCAGTAATCACTTTTATTGGACTTTTCTCTGCATCTTTTGCTGCTGTTATTGCCTGTACTCAAACTGACATAAAAAGAATTTTAGCCTATTCAACCATGTCTCAAATTGGCTATATGATGTTCTCCCTGGGAATTTCAAACAGTGGAGATCACTACCTTGGCTATACGGCTTCATTGTTTCATCTGTTCACACATGCATTTTTCAAATCGCTTCTCTTCCTGGGTGCAGGTGCAGTGATACATTTGGTTCATAGCAATGAGGTTGAAAAAATGGGCGGATTGCGCAAGCATCTTCCTCTTGTTCATCTTTCATTCTTAATTGCATGTCTTGCTATCGCCGGAGTATTTCCATTGGCCGGATTTTACAGCAAAGAAGAGATTTTGCTGGCTGCTTTTAGTGCAAATCGGTTTGTTTTTGGTGTGGCTTTGCTCACTGCAGGGTTAACAGCATTTTACATGTTCCGTTTGTATTTCTTAATATTCTGGGGTAAACCTGCAGATATCACTCCACATCATCATGGTTCCTGGCTAATGTCCATTCCTTTGCTGCTGTTAACCGGCTGTACAATCGTTGTTGGCTGGCTGCCTTTTGGTTCTCATATTTCATGGGGCGGGATTACACACCATTCTACCATCAATTGGCTTTTTTCTGCTGCACCCTTGGGGATATCAGCATTCGGAATAGCAATTGCATACATAAAATATGCACGACCCTCTGATCGAACATCTTCATCTGATTCTGCACAAAATTGGTTGTATCGCGCTGCATTCAAGAAATTTTACATCGATGAACTCTATCTATGGATCACCCATTCTATTCTGACACCACTCGTAGCTCGGCCTTTTGCGTGGTTTGATCGCAATATTGTAGATGGATTGATTCATGTTGTGGCGGATGGGGTGGCCAGCTGCTATTATCTTTTCAGGAAGATGCAGTCCGGTAAACTCCAGGATTATCTCCTTTATTTCATGGGCGGTATTGCCGCATGGATGATTTTCTTTTTCTATCTATGGAAATAACTATGGTAATAAAATAAACAAATGAACCTATTGCAATTTTTAGCTGTTCCGTTGGTAACCTGCCTGCTCATTGCAGGTACCCCAAGGGCTGTTTACAACAGGATGTTCGCCCTAGTTGGAACAGCTGTGCAGTTGTTCCTGGTGATTTATCTGATTCGCCAGTTCATTGCTGCTAGGATACAGCAGCCCGCCGAGGTATACTTTCTTCAGCAATTTGAATGGTTCCCAACCTGGGGTATTCAGTTTCAGATAGGTGTTGATGGTATCTCTCTTTCAATGATGTTGTTAACTGCGCTGGTTGTACTGGCAGGTGTTTTGGTTTCCTGGAATCAGGAAAAAATGAGCAGAGAGTTTTTCTTTCTTTTGGTATTCCTGAGTCTCGGTGCCTACGGTTTTTTTATGTCCAGGGATATTTTTACTCTCTTTTTCTTTCTCGAGCTCGCCGTATTGCCTAAGTTCCTGCTGATAGGGATCTGGGGAAGCGGTCGAAAAGAATACAGTGCCATGAAATTGGCACTTATGTTAATGGCCGGTTCTGCTTTGGTATTCATTGGATTGGCAGCCATTTATCAGCAAGCACATAGTTTTGATTTAGCGATATTATCACGACATGCATTTCCGGTATCATTTCAGTATCTATTTTTTCCATTCCTATTTTTAGGCTTTGGCTTTTTTGCCGCTCTCTTTCCTTTTCATACTTGGGTACCTGATGGTCACGCCTCTGCACCAACTGCTGCTTCCATGTTCCTCGCAGGAGTATCTATGAAGCTTGGCGGGTATGGTTGTCTTCGTGTCGCCTCTTTCTTGATGCCGGAAGCAGCACAATATTATGGGCCGGCTATCATTGCACTTTCTGCTATCGCCATTTTTTATGGTGCCTTTGTTACATTGATGCAAACGGATCTAAAGTACATGAATGCCTACTCATCTGTAAGTCACTGTGGTTTCGTCATGCTTGGAATCGGCATATTCAATGTCACTTCTGTGAACGGTGCCGTATTACAGATGATCTCGCATGGATTAATGACTGCTCTCTTCTTTGCTGCTATCGGAATGATCTATGAAAGAACCCACACACGTCAGGTGAATGAATTGGGGGGATTACTAAAGAATATGCCAATTATCAGTACTGTTTTTATTTTAGCAGGTTTGTGTTCGCTGGGATTACCCGGTATGAGTGGATTCGTTGCAGAAATGACGGTTTTTACAGGAGCTTGGCAAAATACGTCTGGCTGGATAAGGTTGGCAACCATACTCTCCTGTGCATCAATCGTCGTAACTGCTGTGTACATTCTCAGAGCAGCTGGAAAAGCTGTCATGGGACCGCTTGCAGCAGGTTGGCAGAACCTGAAAGATGCTGCTTGGCAAGAGCAACTGGCAGCCGGACTATTGCTGGTTGGAATTTTTGTCATGGGATTGGCACCTTTTTTACTACAATATCTTACCGGCAATGAGGCTGATGGGCTCGTAAGGTCCGCATCCAGCCAACTGATCAATAAATAAATGGGTATGCAACTGAATGACTGGCTTATAATGAAACAAGAACTGCTGCTGGTAGCTATCATTTTGGGCATTCTGGTGGTATGGTTGTGGAAAGAACCCTCCAATGAAGCCTGGATCAATGGAATGAACCTGGTTTTGTTCTTCAACATAATAGGCGGTTTATGGGATTTCAATTACGGAACACTTTTCGGTGAAAGTTTTTTGGTTACTCCGCTGATTTTGGCAGAAAAAACAATTCTCAATCTGGCAGTTTGGATCATTGCACTCTTTTCATATGATTGGTGCAAGAAGGCAAATAATTTGCCCGAGTTTTATTTATTATTGATCACATCTCTATTGGGGATGTTCCTGATGCTGTCTTCCCAGAATATTCTGCTCTTCTTCCTGGGTCTTGAAATGTCCTCACTACCACTTGCGGCAGCTGCAGGATTTGATTTTGGGCGCAGGCATTCTCCGGAAGCAGCCATGAAATTGGTCATATCATCCGCTTTTTCTTCTGCCCTGCTGTTGTTCGGTATTTCCTGGTTGTATGGATTAACCGGTACACTTGATTTTAGTGGATTGATAACTCACATTGGTCATTCACCTCTTTCCATTTTGGCCTTCTTGTTAATTTTGTCCGGTTTTGCTTTTAAAATTTCTGCTGTTCCCTTCCATTTATGGACTGCCGATGTTTATCAGGGGGCTCCCACAGCAGTTACTGCATTTCTTTCGGTTGTTTCTAAGTCCGCTATTTTCATGGTCATGATTCCAGTTCTTTACCAAACTTTCGAAGAGCAAATTGATATTTGGTACCCCGGGCTGATAATCCTTGCATTGGCGTCTATTCTGATAGCTAACTTTTTCGCGATCAAACAACTGAATCTCAAACGGCTACTTGCCTTTTCGTCGATTGCTCAGGTAGGTTTTCTTTTAATCGCTCTCGCTGCGCACACACAAGAGGGTGCCACCTCGGTTTTGTTTTTTCTCTTGATTTATCTTTTTTCCAACCTCGCTGCTTTTGGGGTGGTGTCTGTACTATCCGCACAATACGGCATCGAAGAAATTTCTGATCTCTCAGGTATGTACCGAACCCATCCATTTCTATCATGGATACTTACCATTGCGTTGTTTTCATTGGCGGGAATCCCACCTACTGCAGGTTTTTTTGGGAAATTTTTTCTGCTCCTATCGGGATCTTCCGGAGGTAATTACTGGGTAATAGGTATCGCTGCAGCCAACATGGTCATATCCCTTTACTATTATCTGCGGGTAGTAAAAACAATCTTCTTGAACCAGCCCGTTCAAAGTTTACCCCAACATACCCTTTCTTTTTCTGTTAAATTTGCATTGCTTTTTTGTGCAGTAGGCATCGTTCTCATTGGTTTCTTTGGGTTTTTATACGAACACCTATTTCAATTGCTGACCGGAATAAATTAAAGTGAATATGGCGATTAATAAAAATCATGAATTTGAAGACTTGGAGGGAATTAAATGTGCTGTTGTTGAGAGAAATGTGAAAGCCGGTAGGGTTACTTTTTTGAGAGAATTACTTGAACTAAATGGATATAGTGTCATTGTAGTTCCGTCACCACCACCCAAAAATGTTGATCCTGCATCAGAACCTGCTCCTGATACCGGAAATACGGTAGGAGTAACCGATGTTACTTTCAATGCTACCAATGCAATCTTTGGCAGATTACTAAAAACAAAAAAAGGCACCGTAGTAACTCGTGCATATTGGTTGCAGGAGGAAGCAGATTCTGACGACACGGTTCCTTACTACGATAGAAAGAAAGTGTCTTGATTTTTTTACATCTTTGATTGTTTTTAAAAACGAAGTCATGAAGCGGATTCATTTGTTCTTATTTTTCTTTTTTGTAACAGTTAACCAAATTGTAGCTCAACAGATTGATTCCATGATGATGGAATATGAGCTTAATTTACCCATCGAGAAAGTTCACCTGCATTTTGATAAGAACATCTACAATAAAGATGAAACAATTTTTTACAAAGGATACATCAGAACCGGGAATGACCCAAGTCAGTTAAGTAAAAATCTCTATGTTGAATGGTATGACACTACCGGAAGACTGATCAAACAAACCGTTTCACCCGTATTCCAGTCTTCAGCCAAAGGCTCTTTTGAACTTCCTACCGGGTTTAGTGGAAACTTCGTACAGGTAAAAGCCTATACCTCCTGGATGCTGAACCATGATACAGATTTTATTTTCAAGAAAGATATTCTGATTAATTCACCGGTTGTGGTTTCTGCTAAATTAACAGCTCCTGTTGACTTAAAGACAACAGTCCAGACATTCCCGGAAGGAGGGATGGCAGTTGCAGGGGTTCCCAGCCGTTTTGCATTCAGGGCTACCAATCCCTATGGTGAACCGGTCAAGATACGTGGAACTCTGGTAGATAGTAAGATGAAAAAAGTAGATACCATAATTACCCGACATGATGGTATGGGAATTTTTTCATTTACGCCTGTAGTGAACGAAATCTATCAGTTGAATTGGATAGATGAAAAAGGTAAAAAGGGAACAACAATTATAGAAAAGCCAAAGACGGAAGGTATTGTTTTGCAGGTGCAAGGAGGGAATGAAGAAGCTACTGTTAAAATTCAACGTTCAGGCAATGTGCCTGCCAACTGGAAGAAACTGAACCTCTGGATTCATCAGCACCAAAGTTTATATTATAAAGTAAGTATTAATGTTTCGGAAAAAACTGCTGTCACGGCCACGATACCCATTGATCAGCTACCAACGGGTATTCTCCAATTCACCTTATTTTCAGAAGATTTTCTTCCGATTGCAGAGCGTATATTATTTGTAAATAACCGAGAACATGAATTCAATGTTCGTGTAACCTTTCCCTTGGTCAACTTGGAAAAAAGAGGAAAAAATATTGTTGAATTTTTTGTCTCAGATACATCTGCCGCCAACTTGTCCGTTGCCATTACAGATTTTTCTCTGAATACACCCGAAACACAGACCATCTTTTCCGATTTATTGCTCAGTGGAGATATCAAGGGAAAAATCCACAATCCTGCATATTATTTAATGAGCGACTCTGATAGCGTTACCGCAAATCTTGATTTGGTTCTGCTTACCCATGGATGGAGAAGATTCAATTGGGATAAATTAAAAGCAGGGGTTGCGCCAACCGTTACTTACCCTGCTGAGCAAAGCTTTATCAAGCTACAAGGAAAGGTATTTGGTTTGAAACCCAATATGTCTGCTGCTCCTCCCCAGCTAAATTTGATTGTTTCTGGCAAAGATAGTAGCAAGCAATTTTATTTTGCACCAATCAATAAAGATGGCAGTTTTGAAGTCAGTGATATGTTTTTCTATGATACCGCAAAAGTGTATTATAGTTTCAATTCCGGCAATAAATTAACGGATGTTACCCAAGTTAGATTGGATAATGGATTACTGCGGTATCAGCCGGGAAAAAGGAGTATTTCCGATAGAAATCCGATTACGCCATTCGCTGATAGTATACTTCGTGCACGTATGACCGCCATATTTAATGAACAAGAACGTCTGCGAAAAATGATGGAGGCTGCCACATTGCAGGAAGTCGTCGTTAAAACAAAAGTGAAATCCCCCATTCAGATTCTGGAAGAAAAATATACGTCCGGACTATTCTCAGGTGGTGATGGTTATTCCTTTGATGTTGGTGAAGATGGTAAAATAATGGGGGCAATCGACATATTGACTTTTCTACAGGGCAGGGTTGCAGGTTTGATGATTTCCGGAACAGGTGCCAATGCAACCATGAACTGGAGAGGTGCAACACCCGATTTATTTCTGAATGAAGTGCGCTCAGAGTTAGGAGTTGTTCAATCCATCAGTATCCAGGACATAGCTTACGTGAAAGTTTTCAGACCTCCTTTCTTTGGTTCCGGTGGAGGTGGAGCAGGTGGAGCTATCGCAATTTATACCAAGCGTGGTCAAGACACCAGAAAAGCAGATCCCAATGCCAAAGGCATGGAATATGCAATCCTTGGCGGCTACTCCAGATTCAAAGAATTTGCATTACCTCCCTATGATCGGCCGGAAACAAGCTTTGATCCCGATAACCGTAGTACCCTGCTTTGGAACCCATATGTACTAACCAATAAAAAAAGTCCTAGAGTAAAATTGACCTACTATAACAATGATTTCAGTAAGAAATTACTCTTGGTTTTGGAAGGGATGAATAGCCAGGGAAAATTGGTTCGGGTTGTTAAACCTATTGACCCCTCTGTTCAAGATTAAGAAAAATTCTTGCACTGTGCTGTGATTGTATGTCTGATTTACAACCTATACCCATACTGGATAGCCACCAGCATTTCTGGCGGTTTGAGCCGGAGAGAGATCAATGGATAACCGATGAAATGATTGCATTGCGAAAAGATTTTCTGCCGGAGGATCTCCAGGAGAATTTATTTTCTACCAATGTGATGGGTACTATAGCAGTTCAGGCAGATCAATCGGAACTTGAAACTGAATTTTTACTTCATCTGGCAGCTAACAATCCATTCATTCGGGGGGTAGTAGGGTGGGTTGATCTTATGCATCCCGCACTTCCCTTACAGTTAAAGCAATACAAGGCATTCCCAATTTTGAAAGGATTCAGGCATATCTTACAATCCGAGCCACCTGAGTTTATGTTACAAGCTTCTTTTGTAAAAGGTCTTCAGTTACTGGCTGATTTCGGATATACCTATGATCTACTGATTTATCCGCATCAACTGAATGCTGCCTTACAACTGATTCAACAACTCCCCTCATTGCGGGTGGTGGTTGATCACCTAGCGAAGCCCGATATAAAAAGTAAAATGTTTACAGAGTGGGAGGAAGGCATCTCGAAGCTAGCCACCTATGACCACGTTTATTGTAAACTAAGTGGAATGGTTACAGAAGCTGACTGGAATAACTGGAAGTATGAAGATTTTGTTCCTGTCATGAATGCTGTGGTCAAAAAATTTGGTACTTCTCGTACAATGTTGGGTTCAGATTGGCCAGTTTGCTTATTGGCAGCATCTTACCAAGATTGTATTCAAATTGCAAGAAGATTTTTTTCTAATTATACTGTAGAAGAACAGGAAGGTATTTTTTATAAGAATGCAGCCCGCTTTTACGGGATCCAATTATAAGTTGGAGAGTGGTTATTGACTATTTGCCAAATGAATCCATTAATCTGCCCGTTTTACCGGGTTTTCTAAAAATGAGTGATAGTTCAAAAGTGCGTATGGCACCGCTGGAAGAATTTCCAATATATATATCATAGGTAAGTCCTGCCTGCATGTTTTTATACATGATTCCCAAATACGGTATAACAGCATTGTTCTGCCTATACCAAAGTCCTGCATTGATTACAGTAGGTAAATCATCATTGCTCATCAATCTGCCAAAATTAGCACCTACCAAATAGGTATCTGCCTGATTTTGAAATACAGCAACAGCATTGATATTAACTGCTAGACGGTCATTGATAAATGTTTGGAAATCACTGTGAATATTGTACCTGGGAGCATCCAATTGAGTTGCGTCATTCAAAGCTGTTTTATTGATCTTATTGAATCTGTATCCGGAAACACCTATATCAAAGTTTGCTTTGTCAGATGTATAGGTATAAGTTATACCTGCAGAAACCGAATAATAAGGTTTTACAGAGTTCAAAGACATTTCTTGGGTCGGCAGTGCTCTATTAAATCCTGCAAACGATAGCTGAGGACCGAAAGTCAGTTCGTTGAAATTAATTAGTGTATTGTTATAGCTAACACCTAGTCCGGCACATAGCCCATGATTATCTTCTTCATCAAGACTGACATGTGTACTTGCGGAAAGTTGAATAGTATTATTTTTAAATGCTCCCCCTAATCCTGCATCTTGTAGTATCATAACGCCCAATCCTACATAGTTAGAAGCTCTGTAAGGTTGTTTAAAAATTTTTCCGTCAAAAGATAATGCCGTAGTGTTGAGACTTATGAACTGATCACCTACAGACTGATTCCTGAAATTGGTGGAAATCCTCCAGTCAGCTTTTCCGGCTCCTGTAAGTGCAGGACTCACATTCATTGGAGTAGCATAGAATTGAGAGAATAACGGGTCTTGCGCTGATACTTGCAGATGACACAGGAGAATAACCCCCAATGTTATGATGCGGTAAGTTAGTTGATCATATTTCATTGGATTCATTTTCATCGCATTAATAAGAATTGACCACTTCTTTGTACAACAGTTCCGTCTTCTGCTATACCTTCAGCTAACCAGAAGAATATTGACATCGGTTGTAAACTTCCATTAAACATACCATCCCAACCCTGGTCTATATTTCTGGTTTCAAAGACCTGCTTGCCAAACCTGTTGATAATTTTTAAGTATTTGAATTCAGTGATTCCAGAAGTGTACGCATAAATTTTATCATTTAGACCATCTCCGTTGGGGGTAAATGATTTTGGCACAAATATTTCGACCAATTTGTCATTGAATACTCTCACCAAGAGGGAATCTGTCGTTACACAACCTTCTGGTGAAGTCATATTAATACCATACTTCACATTAATACCGTAATTAAAAATTGTGGAAACACTATCCGTTCTTCTTAAACCTATACTGGGAGACCAGGAATATTTGTAACCTGGTAAACTTCTGACAGCAATTGGCTTATTTACATTCTTATAAGCACTAATGGCTGGTAGATCTACTCGTTCTATGGGACTAACAATCTGAATGATAGAATCTAGTATTACTGGAGGGAAGGCATCACAATTTTGTTGTTTTGCTGAAACAATTACATGATAGGTTCCGGCAACCTGATAGGTTGTTTGCGCATGATAAGTAGTGGCTGTTTGCCCGTTTCCAAAATCCCAATTCCATGTAATAGGACCAGTTACCAAAGAATCTGTTTGGTTAAAGAATCGAATGGGGGTATTGATACATCTATAATCATTCCTGAATTTGATTACAGGTGGACGACTGGCAATTAGACGATGGGGGGCAATTGCAGTATCTGAACAACCTGCAGAATTTGTTATTACTACCTGGTAAAAACCCGGTTCATTCGAAGAAATTGAATCTTTAGTGTGACCAACTTGGATGATACCATTTTTATACCACTGCCAACCTACTATTGAATCTGGAGATACTACAAACATTGTATCCAAGCGTCCGTTACAAACATAATTTCCATTCAAAGAAATTATTCGACCGGTTGGTAAAGGTTTAATTCTCTTTACAATTACCGGAGTATCAGTTAGATTACTACATACAGAATCACGTAGACCGAAAAACTTTATTATTCTTGGGTTGGGACCTGAATCATTGGGTGGTAAAATCAGATTAAATGGATTAGCAGTTACACCTGTTCTTCCACCTTGGATTCCATTGTCTTCATATCTGAACTGCCATGGACCAGTGCCTGTGAAAAACAATGAAAGTGTATCAGGAATGTTTTTGCACACTTCTCCCAAACTACTGATTCCAACGGTAGGTTGTGGTACGATATTTACCCTTACTGTAAACGGATTACCGATACAATTGTCTCTGTGCGGATAAATAGTATAGTCTATGCTATCCAGCGCATTCCGATTGAACAACAATTGCTCAATTATCGGAAGATTTATAGAACTTCCGGACATACCTGTAATGAAGGAATTCATTCCTCTTAGAGGAGTTTCCCAACTATAAGTTATTCCGGTAGGCATATTGCCTGGTGTTAGATTTACCCTCACCCCGCTACAGGTTACTCTTGTTTGTAAAGGAAGGGTAGGAATAGGTCGGGTTACTACCAATTGGACCTGGAATGGCTGTGATACACAATTATCGCTGGTTGCAAAAACATTGTATCTCAAAGTTGCCATTTGCTGTGTAAGGTTCACAGGCAGCTGCGAGAATTGTGCTGCAGGGATAATTTGTGCTTGGGTACCGGATACTGATCCCAATGGTAAAATCTGCGGAATTTCCCAGGTAAAGGTGGTGCCCGCAGGGATATTGTTAGGCAAATAAGTAAACCGAGATCCTGAACATATTGTATCAACCACATCTGCCACTAATGCAACAGGTTTAATGATTACAGACACTGAGAATGGTACTCCAGTACAATTGTTGCTAATCGGTTGTAATTCGTAGATAGCGGTATCTTGTATGGTATTCAGAGCTGTTAATGTCTGAATGAATTGAACCTGATTACTTCCTATTGTCGCTCCTGATAAACTATTTTTAGGTCTTTGATCTGGAAGCGACCAATTGAACCTGGTATCAGCAGCAGATCCGGTCGGAAGATAAGTGATGGTACTTCCACTGCAGACAGGAGTAAGGGTTACATTATTAAATACCGGTCTTGGCAATATCTGAACTGTAAGGGAGAAAGCATTTCCTAAACAGTTATTTGCTCTCGTTTGCACCGAATAGCTGGCAATAGCTATCTGAGCGTTCGTGCTGTTGAGACTTTGTGACAGACTAATGCTAGGAATTGAATTGGCCTGTCCACCACTTATGCCACCTGTAATGTAAGTTGGTGCAGACCATGTCAACAGTGTATTATCTACTGTATTGGTGGGGGTAAATTGGAAACTAACACCACTGCATGTAGTTAAACTTTGATTGGATATTGCCGGTAATGGCAATACGACAGTGGTGATTGTTTGTGACTGGGCACAGCCATTGGAATTTAATGTTACTTCATAGATAACCGGAACCGCTGCTAGAGTTGTATTCTGTAAAATTTCAGAAATGATGGAAACACCGCTATTAATAGGGTTGCTAATTCCCGGTACCTGATTTCTGGTCCATGTAATCACAGCACCTGACGTTAATGATTGTGTCGTATAACTGAAAATACTTCCTGAACACACTGTTGCCGGTGGGGGAGGACCACTCAGTGTTGCAGCCGGACTAATCAACACAGTAATACTTTGTGCATTGGAACAACCATTGGCTGATAAAGAAATGGTATAGTTAACTGAAAGTGGTTGGCTATTAGAACTATTCAATGTTTCAAGTATCAATGGTGTGAATCCTCCGGAAGAAGTATTTCCATTGATAGATGAATTTGCATTCCTCTGCCAGATAAAAGTCGTACCGGGTGTAGCACTTACAGAAGTATAACTGAAAGTTGTTCCATTACAAATACCGGATGGTAGAATAGAGGATGATAATACCGGAGTAGGATTGATGGTGATTGTAACAGATTGAGCTATACCTAAACAACCGGCAACTTCAGGCTGAATAGTAAACAAGGTTGAAGCAGGTAAGACTGAAGTATTGGTTCCGGTAAACGAAGGTATATTTCCAATTCCTGTAGTGAATGGTAAACCAACTGCAGGATTGCTGTTCGTCCAGGTAAAATTCGTATTGGCTAAAGAAGAAATGAATTGGATAGGGGCGGTACTGTTTCTGTTACAAATAATTTGAGGTAAGATACTCGTCATAACCGGTACCGGTTTGATAACTACGCTGAAACTGATGCTGCTACCCGAACAACTGTTGGAAATAGGCGTAACAGTGACAACACTTGCTATGGGTACAGTCGAAACATTCATAGGAGTAAATGGTGCGATACTTCCAATACCTGAAGCAGGAATTCCTATAGAGGAATTGATATTTGTCCAATGATATTCTGTTCCTGCCACACTTGATCCATTGAACGGAATTGGTCCCAATTGTCTACTGCCACAGGTTATTATGTCTGCGACTGGTTGAACATTAGGAATGGGATGAACAGTATAATTAAAAGTAACAGATGCACCTGAACAACCATTACTAAATGGGGTTACAGTTATCAGATTGCTGACTGTAATATTGGTAGTATTTACCGTAGTGAAAGATGGTACACCTCCTGTTCCTGTAAGAGTGGGTATTCCTGTTAAGCCATTGCTTGCAGACCAATTGTATAATGTTCCTGTAACAGCTGATCCGCTAAACAGCACAGGATTTGTTGACAAACCAGCACATAAAGTTTGATTTACAATACTATCTACCCTGGGTACAGGTTTTATGGTTATATTAAACTGTTTTGCACTACCGGAGCAATTGTTGGAGAAAGGTATGACTTGTATAAGGGCACTAATTGCTTGGTTAGCCGGATTGATAGCTGTAAATGATTGTATGGTTCCAGTTCCATTGGCAGGTATTCCAATCCCGACATTGTTATTCGTCCATTGATAAATTGTCCCGGGTACAGGCGATCCATTGAATACTATCGGTTGGGTTGAAATTAATCCACATTGTACAATATCGGGAATCGAATTGACTGTTGGAATTGGATTTACAGTGATATCAAAGTTGACTGGTAAACCGCTACAGGCATTTGAAGTCGGCGTAACTGTAAAACGCGCAGTCACAGGAATATTGGATACAGTAGTCGCTGTAAATGCAGGTATATTGCCAATTCCGGTCGATGCCCCAATCCCTATGGTATTATTACTGGTTGTCCACTGATACTGTGTTCCATTGATGGCAGATCCATTAAAAGCAATCGGTAATGTGATGTTATTGGCACAAAGTGTTTGGTTATTTATTGGTGTTACGAAGGGGGTAGGTTTAATAGTAATAGTAAAACTGATCGGCATTCCACTGCAATTATTAGAGAATGGGATTACAGTAATCTGTGCAGATATCGGGATACTGAAATTATTGGAAGCTGAAAAGGCAGCTATACTGCCAATACCACTTGCCGGTAAACCTATACTGGTGTTGCTATTTGTCCAGCGATATTCTGTGCCCGGAACTATAGAACCACTGAAATTAATGCCCGGAATAGTTTGATCGCCACAAGCAATGATGTCATTTACTGTCAAAACCGTGGGAGCAGGATTGATAATATAATTAAAGCTAAAAGTTGGTCCTATACATCCATTACTGAAAGGAGTTACCTGGATTAAACTTTGTACCGGAATATTGCTGGCATTGGATGTTGTAAAGGACGGTATTGAATTATAACCCGATAATGTCGCAAGACCTATGCCTGCATTGCTTTGAACCCAGTTGTACTGTGTATTAGTTACTGGTGATCCGGTGAAGAAAACTGGTGTTGTTGGAATTCCACCACAATAAACCTGATCCGGTATAGGTAAAACTGCAGGTGCAGGTTTTACTGTTACTACCATGCTGGAAGGAACACCGCTGCAGGCATTGGAAATAGGAGTGACTGTAATCAGACTATTGATTGGTAGATTGGATAGATTGGTTGCTGTAAACGCACTGATGTCTCCGGTTCCATTGGCAGACAAACCAATAGCTGTATTGTCATTAGTCCATTGATACACTGTACCCGCCATAATAGATCCCGTAAAATCTATGGTATTAATCCTATCATTGGCACAAACAATTTGGTTAGAAATTGGATTGACAGTTGGTATTGGGTTAACAGTAATATTGAGAGAAATTGGGTCACTCCAACATCCATTGGTAAATGCAGTAACAGTTATAATTGATGTTACAGGAATATTGTAACTGCTTGTAGCAGTAAAACTTGGGATATTACCTGTGCCCGTTGAACCAAGACCAATATCCGTGAAGCTATTTGTCCAATTAAAGATTGTATTAGGTATAGCTAAACCGGTAAAAATGATGGGTGATGTTGGATTATTAGCACATAATGTTTGAGAATTTATGGAGTCGATAACCGGTGTTGGTTTTACCATCATATTGAATGATACCGGAGTACCAAAACAAGTATTGGAGAATGGAGTTACTGTAATCAGTGAAGAAATAGGTGCAGTTGAATTATTGCTGGCACTAAACGATGTTATATTTCCACTTCCGCTTACTGCCAAACCTATGCCAATATTGTTGTTTGTCCAGTTAAATACTGTACCAGCAATCGGAGAACCAGTGAAAATAATCGGATCTGTACTTCTAAGTCCACAAATAACTACATCATTGATCGGATCTAATCTGGGTATCGGGTCAACTATGATCTGGAAAAGAGCAGGTTCACCGGAGCAGCCATTGCTGAAGGGAGTAACAACGAACTGACTGGTAATTCTTGTATTTGACAAATTGGTGGTGGTAAAAGCAGGAATTGTACCTACGCCGCTTAGACTACCCAACCCTACAGCTACATTGTTGTGGGTCCATTGATAAATTGAATTAGGAATGGTTGAACCTGCAAAGATAATTGGTGTGCTAACGGCTTGGGTACAGAATACTCGGTCGGCTATTGGATCCACACTGGGAGTTGGTCTAACAGTAATACCGAATTGCATGGGCACACCGCTACAGCCATTAGAGAAGGGTGTAACCGTGATTTGAGCTGTAATCAGTGTGTTGAAATTATTGGCTGCCGTAAATGCAGTTATATTTCCACTGCCGGATGCAGGTAAGCCAATGGAAGTATTGGTGTTATTCCACTGATAGACCGTTCCGAAAAGCGGTGAGCCTGTGAAAATGACGGGTCCTGTTGTCTGATTACCGCAAACCAGAATATCTGTTTGTTGATAAACAGCAGGTATTGGATTTACTGTTATAGAAAATTGAACCGGTGTACCAAAACAGGTATTGGAAAATCCCCTTACTGTGAAGATGCTCGTTATAGGTATGTTGGACAAGTTGGCTGCTGTGAAGGAAGCAATATTTCCTGTTCCGGTTACCGCGGCTAATCCAACAGCAGTATTTGTCTGTGTCCATCTATATTCCGTACCCGATACTGTTGAACCTCCAAATAAAATGGGAGAAGTAATCAAATTCGTACACAATGCCTGATCTACTACGGCATCAACTTTAGGTGATGGTTTAACAAGTAGGGAAAACGATACAGGTAACCCAAAACAGGTATTAGATAATGGGGTAACTTGAAAATTAGCGACCACCGGAACGTTGTTTGAATTGCTGACAGTGAATGCTGCTATACTGCCAATTCCCGAAGTAGGTAACCCTATGTTTGAATTGTCATTAGTCCACTGATACCGGGTACCTGCTAAAGGAGATCCAGAAAAATTTACAGGACCTATGAGTGTATTTCCACATACCTCAAAACTACTTACCGGGTCTACCGCAGGAATTGGGTTTACCGTGATCACGATGGGGTAGGGGGTTCCTGAACATGCATTCGAAAACGGTATGACCGTTATGATTGTCGATATTGGTCCGTTCGATGAATTGGTTGCTGTAAATGAGGGGATGCTTCCTGTGCCTGTTGTTGAAGCAAGACCCACGCCCGGATTGCTATTCGTCCAGTTATATACCGTATTGGGTATTGTTGAACCTGTTAAGATAATTGGGTCAGTCAAAAGATTCGTGCACAATTCCTGTGAAAGAACTGGTGATACTGTCGGACTAGGCCGAATGTTTATGGAGAAACTGATGGGAGTTCCCGAGCAACTATTGGAAACGGGAGTTACCGTGATTAAGCCTGTAATAGGGATATTGTACAGATTTGTGGCGCTGAAAGCAGGGATGGAGCCACTTCCTGACAATGGCAAACCTACATCCGTACTGGTATTTGTCCAGTTGAAAACTGTACCCGGAACGATTACGTTACCGTTGGCTGTAGTACCAACAAAGTTAATAGGTAAGATAGTCTGTGTTCCGCAGATAGCAATATCGGCAACTGGAGTAACAGATGGTATAGGATTCACCTGAATGGTAAATTGCATAGGTGATCCGGAACATCCATTGGTAAAGGGAACAACAGTAATGAGTGAACTGAGTGGAATATTGGAAAGATTGGTAGAAGTGAATCCTGCAATGGATGCAGTTCCGCTTGTATTAGCTATACCTGTTCCTGTATTGGAATTGCTCCAGTTGTAAACAGTGGAAGAAAGAGGTGACCCGGTGAAGGTAATAGCCGGTATAACAGTTCCATTACAAACCGATTGATTGTCTACCTGGTTTACTATCGGAGTAGGTTTGATAACAATACTAAAACTTCTGCCCGTGCCATAACAAGTATTGAAGACAGGAAGGACAGATATGGAGGCTGTTATGGGTAAGAGAAAATTATTAGTTACTGTAAATGAGTTGATAGCTCCCATACCTGAAGCAGGTAAGCCGATGAAAGGATTGCTGTTGGTCCATTCAAATTGTGTACCTGTTAAAGTAGGATCTGAGAAAATCACATTTCCTGTTGCAACACCTCCACATAAATTCAATGAAGGGATGGAGTCAAGTTGAGGAATCGGATTGACCGTAATCGAAAAAGTCATCGATGCACCGGAACAAGCGTTTGAAATTGGGGTAACTATAAAAACAGATGTGAGAGAAACATTACCGAGGTTCCAACCGGTAAATGAAGTCACTGTGTCTGTTCCGTTAACTGAAAGCGAACCTACTGGAACACTTGTTCTTGTCCAGTTATATTGTGTTCCGCTAACGGGAGAGCCACCAAAGAAAATCTTACTGGATGTCTGTGTATGACAGAGGTTTCGATCAGCTACCTGCTGAACTGTCGGAATTGGATTAACAGTAATCGAGAATGTATTGGGTGTTCCCTGACAGCTATTGGACATTGGTCTAACAGTAATCTGTGCCGTTATAGGAATATTGCTGTTGTTGGTGGCGGTAAACGTATTGTTACTGGTACTTCCATTTGCAGCTAAGCCAATCTCTGTTCTTGTATTGGTCCATTGATACAATGTTCCCGGAACAGCAGAACCACTAAAATTTAAATTAATGGGTTGACCACTGCAGTAAACTGCATTTGGGGTAGTTGTAACCGTTGGTACCGGGTTAACAACAATCGAGAAGGAACGGATAATGCTGTTACAGGTATTCGACATCGCAGTTACTGTAAAGAAACTAACGATGGGTACATTAGAAGGAGTCGTAGAAGTAAATGCTGGAATGTTGCCGGTACCGGAAGTTGATGCCAATCCAATGGCGGGATTACTGTTTGTCCAGCTATATATTGTGTTAGCAACATTTGAACCGCTAAAAATTATAGAGGAGATTTGGACACCACTACAAACTACCCGATCAGGAATTGGATCAAGGCCCACCACCGGATTAACCTGAATGCTGAATTGTGTAGGAATACCAAAACATGTATTCGATACCGGAGTTACCGTTACAAGGCCAGTAATTGGAATGTTACTGGTATTCGCAGCGGTAAAGGAAAGGGCAGTTCCTGTTCCGGAACCTACAATTCCTATACTCGTATTTGTATTTGTCCAGTTAAAAGTAGTATTTGCCACGGATGACCCACCGAAGGTTTGATTAATAGGTGACCCTGTACAAACAACGCGATCTGATATTGATGCAATGGTAGGTGTCGGATTTACCCTTAAGGTAAAAGACCTGCTTGTTCCACTACAGCCATTGCTGAAAGGAACAACCATGAATGAGGAACTGATAGGAACATTATACGTATTGGTAGCACTAAAGGTGGGTATGTCTCCTGTTCCTGAAGGCGAAGCAAGTCCAACATCACTCATTGTATGTGACCAGTTGTACTGGGTACCTGAAACAATTGAGCCTGAGAAAGTGATGGCATTTACAGAACCACCGGAACATACTATTAGGTTGGACAGTGGATTTAAAGTGGGAGTGGGTCTAATGATGATGCTAAATGCAACTGGTGTTCCCTGACATGTATTGGAAATAGGGGTTACAGTGATATTAGCAGCAAGAGGTGAAGAACCGGAATTGGTTGTTATAAATGGAGCAATGGAACCTGTTCCTGAATTGCCCAAACCAATCAGATTGTTGCTATTGCTCCATTGATAAATTGTATTGCTGACATTAGATCCGGAGAATGTAACTGAAGTTGAAAAGCCACTACAAACAATGATGGGTCCTGCAGGTGCGACTGTTACCGATGGAGTTGGATTGATAACGAGATTGAATGTTCTGGAAGGTCCATTACAATTATTACTAAATGGGGTAACTGTGATGGCCGTTTGTATTGGGGCACCAGAAAGATTTACTGCTGTAAAGGCATCAATGTTACCTGTTCCTGATAAAGGCAACGTTCCCACAAAAAGGGGTGTTCTCGTCCAGCTGAAAGTTGCACCCGGCATGGTGGCAGATGAAAATGTTACCTGATCTGTTAGAGTCCCGTTGCACTTGGTTTGTGACAATGGTTGAACCATGTCAGGTGCGGCCCTTACCGTGTAAGAATAACTGATAGGAGATCCTGAACACGTATTGGATAATGGGGTAACAGTTATTTTGGCAATGATGTCTGTTGTTGAAGGATTGACGTAAGTAAATGCTGGTATATTACCTGATCCTACAGCGGGTAAACCTATATCTGATCTGTCATTGGTCCAGTTAAATATTGTTCCGCCCACATTACCAGAAAAAACTACAGCAGTAGCATTTAAAAATTCACAGTTTATTTGATCAGCTATCTGGTTAACAGTTGGCGTTGGGTTGACACGAACAGAAAAATTAATAGCAGGGCCGAAACAGGTATTTGAAAAAGGCCGAACAGTGAAATTAGATATGACAGGAATGTTTGAACCTGTTGCTGTAAATGCATCTATGTTGCCAATTCCCGTTAAAGTTGCAAGTCCGATTCCGGGTACATTGTGTTGCCATTGAAATTCTGTACCAGCAATGGGGGAACCAGAAAAAATAATGGGTCCGATCAAAGTATTGTCGCACCGGCTGAAGCTACCAATAGCGTCAACCCTGGGTGTAGCTTTTACTTCCATCGTAAAAGAAATAGGCGTCCCCGGACATCCAAAAAATGAAGGAGTCACTGTAAACAAACTGGATACCGGCAGATTAGAAAAATTATTGGCAATGAATGAACTGATTTGACCGGTGCCATTGGCAGGAAGACCATTGGAGATATCGCTATTGGTCCAGTTGAATATTGTTCCCGGATAAGATGGTGCACTAAAAGTTACTGTTGGTGAAAGTCCACCGCAAATGCTGATGTTTGAAACCGGTAGAATTTCAGGGAGCGGGTTTACCAAAATTTCAAAAGTTTCCGCATTTCCATAGCATCCATTGGAAAACCCCTGTACTTCTACCCTGGCAGTAACCTGGTTTTGAGTTAAATTGGTGGCAGTGAAGGAAGAAATAACGCCAACACCATTTGGCTGGATGCCAATGCTGGTGTTATTCGAATTCCAGCTAATCACTGATCCCGGCATGTTGGAGGTTAGATTTATCTGAGTTGAAGTTACTCCATGACAAAGGTTACGATTTGAAATGTCAGTTACATTCGGAGCTGGTTTTACAGGCATCCGAAAAGTTACAGGTAACCCAACACACCCATTAATACTCGGAATTACACTGATAGTAGCGGTTCTTAGAACATTTGTATTATTCTCTGCTACAAATGTCTGAATAAAATCGGTGACGGGTCCCCCATCCCTGGGAATACCAATGAATGGCTCTGGACTCTGATAGGACCAGAAAAAAACAGTATTGGGTTTTGGGCCTGAAACATTGATAATTGGTGTAGCATCAAATGTACAAACCGGATCCTGGTCATCAATCGGATTGGCTACCGGGAGAGGAGTCACTAATACGTGAAGGGTGTAATTCCGTCCGGTTGAAGTGCTCACAGCATAAGTAGCCGTTAAAACGGAGGAAGTATTGTTATGTAAAATTCCTGTAACAGCACTTTGGCTTACTGGTTGTCCAACACCTCCCGTAAGAGAGGGGGCTACAGGTGCTGTCCATGTATATCCGGTACCAGCAAGCTCTATGGGAGAGGGAACTATAAAATTGAATGCAACTCCTGAACAAGCATTGATACTATAAGTGCCCTGCCCCTTAACAGAATTAAGTGCAGTTAGTATCAGTAAAAAAACAAATATCCTTTTCACAGGACCAAAGGGGTTTTCATTTGCATACAAAGTAATTGAATGCGTAGGGTATCGGATTTAAGGATTATAATAAAAATGATGTCAATATTTTACTACAATCGCGATAAAATTAAGTAATTACACTACACACAGGGAAGTTTGCTTGTTAATGCATTGTAAATTTTGGGTTGGAAATAACGTGCCTTTCATTTCTATTGAGCCTCTCGGCTTTTTTTAATAATCATTTGAGTTGCGTAAAATTAGAGTGGTGAAATAGAGTTATCAACAGGAAAAATCCTTTGTATTAATTAGAAAAAGCCTGAATCTCATATTTATATACGTTAAATATTATAATTATAAAATAATATATTAAAACATATTATGTATTATAAAATATTATATAATTATAGTTTCTTGGTTTTCATTCTTTTAGCACGGCAAAAATCCTACGAATCAATCTTGAACAACGTAGGATAGGAGTAAAAATTGCATTGTTCGCAGCTAAATATGTCTTATATCATAATCCCGTAATTTGTTCAAACAGATTTATCTGAAATGTGAAATTGACCAGCCGCTTTTCGTATATTGAAATGATTTTAGTAATTGCCTTTCAAATCATATCAGTCATTTAAGTAGCAATAGTCATGTCAGCAAATTTTTCACTCCAAGACAAAGTAATCGTTGTTACCGGAGGTACCGGCATACTAGGGGGCACCTTTGTACAAGCAATTGCAGCAGCCGGAGGAATACCTGTCATACTTGGTAGAAATTCTGCTGTAGCCCGGCAGAGAGCTGATCAAATCATTCAACAGGGCGGAATCGCACTGGCAGTAAATGCAGATGTTCTTGACATTCAACAGCTTACAGCTGCCAAGGACATCATTGTTAGTAAACTGGGTACCATTCATGGTCTCGTCAATGCCGCCGGAGGAAATTTGCCGGAAGGAGTCCTTTCGCCTTCAGCTGATGTTTTCGATCTGAACCTATCCGGAATGAAAGCTGCTATGGACCTGAATATCTGGGGCACCATTTTTCCAACACAGGTATTTGGTCAGGTAATGGCACAGCAGCAGGGTGGAAGTATAGTCAATATATCATCCGTAACCTCACATTTGGCGGTAACCCGCGTTCTTGGCTATAGCATGGGAAAAGCAGCGGTGGATTGCTTTACCAAATGGATGGCTGTTGAGGTAGCAAATCGCTTCGGTGACAAAATTCGTGTCAATAGCATCATACCCGGTTTTTTTATAACAGAGCAAAACAAACAACTTCTCACACAACCGGATGGAACTTATACAGAAAGAGGAAACAAAGTAATTCAACATACACCATTCAAAAGATTCGGTCAACCGGAAGAACTTAATGGTGCTATCGTCTACCTGCTCAGCGATGCGTCTGGTTTCGTCAATGGGTCAGAAATAAAAGTCGATGGTGCCTTTACTTCATTTAGTGGAGTTTAATCGGGTTACTTTTTTTGTGCCTTCTATTTATCTCTTCATACGATATACCTTCCATTTATGGCTAATTCAAGAAGAAAATTTATCCGCCAAACATCCCAAACAATCGCTGCCACCTACCTTGGAGCAATAGGTTTTAGTGCTGCCAGTTACGCTCGCATCAAAGGTGCCAATGACCGGATTCGAGTTGGAGTTATCGGTTTCTCAGACCGCTTTAAAAATTCTCTTTTGCCCCCGTTTCTGCAATTGTATGAAAGCATGAATTTCGATTTGGTGGGTGTCTCTGACATTTGGAAAAAAAGACGCGAAGAAGGAACATCTTATTTACAAAATAAATTCAGTCACCCCATATCTGCATTTCGCAACAACGAAGAACTCTATGCATCCCAAACAGTGGATGCTGTTTTCATCAGCACTGCAGATTTTCAACACGCACTACATACCATTGAAGCTGTTCAGGCAGGGGTAGATGTTTACTGCGAAAAACCATTCGCAGAGACCATGGAAGACAACCGGAATGCTTTGAAGGCAGTGAAAGCTTCCAAAAGCGTAATCACCATTGGGTCTCAAAGACGCAGTGGCATAAATTATAAGGCAGCCGCCGATTTCATACAATCAGGCCGATTTGGTCCCATAACCCAAGTTGAACTTACCTGGCATGTCAACCAACCCGGAAGATGGCGTAGACCCTCATTGGTTGCACAATGCAAGGAAGAAGATGTAGACTGGAAACGTTTCCTGATGAATAGACCTTTTGAATCCTTTGACCCCAGAAAATACCTGGAATACCGGTTGTTCTGGCCCTATTCCTCCGGCTTGCCCGGTCAATGGATGAGTCATCAGATTGATACCGTTCACTGGTTCAGTGGTTTCAACCATCCCCGAAGTGTTGTCGCCAATGGGGGAATCTATGTTTGGAAGGATGGAAGAAAAAACTGGGATACCATCACCGCAGTATTTGATTATGGTCCGGCAGAAGATCTCAGCAGTGGATTTCAAGTTGTATTCAGTTCCCGCATGCACAACGGAGATGAACGGCCAGGAGAAATTTATTATTCCAATGGTGGTGAACTCAATCTTGTGACCAACCAGGTATCTCCTAGAGGCGGACTTCAGAAAAATTTTGCTGAAGCCATGCAATTATCCGCTAATTTATTGCCCGAGATAAGTATTGGTGATGCTGTTATGCTAGCTGCTGCTGGCGCCAATACGGGTGGGGATTTTCTTACCACAGCACATGTGAAAAATTGGATGGAGTGTATAAGAAGTCGTCAGGTTACCCATGCACCCGTTGAAGCCGGTTACTACCATTCCATAGCTACCATCATGACCAATGCAGCTGCCAAAACAGGAGAACGAGTAACTTTTGATGCCAAGAACCAGGAAGTTCTTGCCGGTGGAAAAGTATTTAAGTATTGATAAGTCGATGCAATACTCTCTTCGGTTATTTGGCAACAGTTCTTCTGGTACTTGTATAACTGGCAATAAAATAGCCCAAAGCACCACCCGATAAATTGCTGTTCGGATTGGCCGGACTTATCGTTTGCAGCGCACCATTGCCTGTTACCTGAGAAAAGGAACTGTAGTACTCAAATCCCTCTTTCCCCATATGTTGCATCACTACCCGAACCGAATCACCCGGATTAATATAAGCACTATCCGTTCTCAATGTGCGGGAAACATACCGTCCATCAGAAAACCGATCATCGTAAACAAAAGTGTTGTTGATTCTTCTGCCATTGACAAATAAAGTAAACAGATAGTAATTATTAATTCCGCCTGGATCCCGGTAGTTGATCACGGCATACCAGTCGGTTTTCGAACCGGGGCGGCTGATTTTTTCAAAGCTCACAGAATCAAGTTCTGCTGCAGCCGGCATTTTTGATACAGCCGTATAATTTTTTCCCCCCGTAGTCACATCCATTTGATAGGTTCTACCTGCAACCCCGGTCAATCGTTGCGTAATATAAAGTCCAGCTTGTAGCTCAGTGAGTGTATCTTTAACTCCGCCAGTTATATCCTGAATTATCACTCTTGCACCAGTTATTGGCGGGAACTGATTGTTGGCACTGAAGTTCACTGTTTTACTGATTTGTACATAGTAAGGGCCTGGTGTATTCAGTACATTGGCTTCTATCACCAACTGAGGATCAGCATCGTTGAGATTGACATCTATTATCTTTGTGCATCCCGAAAAAGTAATTACAATGAGCAGCAACATACCTAAGCTGATTTTCTTGTAAGAACTGTTTGCCATTTTTAAAATAATTGATTGTATAACAGTAAACACGACACTAAAATTTAAAATTGTAAGTAATGGAGGGTACCCACCTGAAAAGTGCGGTTTGTTCTGCAATCGTTCTTTCAGAATTATTGGGATCATCTTTGAATTCTATGCTAAAAGTATTTTCTCTTCCATAGGCATTGTACAAAGAGAATGTCCAGCTGCCCTCTCTATTCTTTTTTGGTTTGTTTTTCAGTGTGGCAGATAGATCTAATCGATGGTAATCGGGGAAACGGTATCCATTTCTTTCCGTATAGTAATAAGCTGTTTGTCCGTTGATCCTGTATTTTCCACTGGGGAAAGTAACTGCATTACCGGTGTTGTAGACCCAGTTGGCTGAAAAGGACCATCTTTTACTTGCCTGATAAATACCTACGATCGCCAAATTATGGGTCTGATCCTGGCGTGCCGGATACCAATTTCCTCTATTGATGCCTTCTATTTTTCTTTCAGTTCTGGCAAGTGTATAACTGATCCACCCGGTCAATAATCCGGTTCGTTTCTTCAAAAACCATTCTATTCCATAAGCACGTCCGCTGCCAAAAAGCAATTGCGATTCCACTTGTTCGTTGGCACGCAGTTGTGCACCATTGCGATAATCCACCTGATTTTGCATCCATTTATAATAGGTCTCAACAAAAAATTCAAACATGCCATTGCCCGAATTGCGATAAAATCCTATTGATGCCTGATCAGCTATTTCAGGACGTACATTGTTGCTGCTGGGAATCCAGATATCAGTTGGATTGATAGCTGCTGAATTGCTGAGCAGGTGCAGGTTCTGAACATTTCTGGTAAATGAGGCTTTAAAAGAACTAAGCGGACTCAACAGCCAACTGGCTGAAAATCTGGGCTCAGGATTAATATAAGATGCTACTGCCGATCCGGAATTTTTTTGAATTACATCCTTTACGTTTCCCGATGAATCATAGCTATAAAAAGTTCCGGGTCCCATCAATGCAAAATGTGTCAATCGTAAACCATAATTGAAACGAAGCTGGGGTAGAGGAGCATATTCATGATTGATGTAAGCGGCACTTTCCATGGCTCGTTTAAGCGGAAGTGCTTGTGAATTGAAACTGGAAGTAGCAGATGCTTCTACCACACCGGGTGATAATAAATGACGGGTAACCTGAAATCCAAAATTGAATTTATTGTCATTGTTGATGAAATACTGAAAATCGGTTTTGAGAGAGAGGTCTTCAATCTTTGATTTAATCAGCAGGTTATTCACTCCTGATTTGATTTCTATGTTATAATTATAGTTGCTATAAATCAGTGAATTGTTCATGAACAACCTTCCATTGAAAATATGGTTCCAGCGCAAAGTAGCTGTACTATTGCCGTAATCGATGCCGAAGGTTCTTCCAAATCCAAGGTCATCCCTGCCAAAATATCCCGATAAAAAAAGCCTGTTTTTTTTATTGATGGTATAATTGGCTTTTGCATTGAAATCGTAGAAATAAAGGCTGTTGTCTCTGATACTGCTATCACGCGATAATCCTAAAAAAACATCTGCATAGGTTCTTCTGGCACTGACAATGAATGAACCCTTGTCTTTTTCTAGTGGTCCTTCCAGGTTAAGCCGGGATGAAATCAACCCTATACCACCACTGGCATGGAAGGACTGGTTATTTCCATCCAGCATTTTTACATCAACCACAGATGCCAATCTGCCACCATATTCTGCAGGCATTGCTCCTTTATATAGCGTGACATCTTTGATGGCATCTGAGTTAAAGGATGAAAAGAATCCCAGCAGGTGAGAGGCATTGTATACCGTAGCTTCATCGAGTAAAATCAGGTTCTGGTCGGCAGCACCACCCCGAACAAAAAAACCACTGTTTCCTTCTCCTGCAGATTTAACGCCTGGCAGAAGTTGTATGGTTTTTAAAACATCTCTCTCTCCAAAAATAACAGGCACACTGTTCATCTCTTTCATGGTAAGCCGCTGAACCCCCATCAAAGGTTTAGATACCTGATCGTTTTTTCGGCTGGTACTTACCACTACCTCTTGCAATTCCTTTCCGATCTGTTGTAATTTGATGACCAATGTGAGATTGGATGTTACTTCTACTGCTACCGTATCCGATTTATAACCGGCAGAAACAACAACCAAACGGTAATTTCCAGGGCGAACTGTAATGGAAAAAAAACCATACCCATTGGTAAGTGTTATTTTTTGCGGATTTTCCAATAAATAAGTGGAGGCACCTATAAGTACTTCCCCGGATCCAGCATCTTTAACAGTTCCATTGAGGGAAAGCGGATTTTGGGCCGCCAACTGAGCGGGGAAAAGCCAATTAAAAACGATCAGTAAGAAAAAAAGCCGGGTTAGATGATTCATGATTGAATTTATATTCCTCCTTTGGTAATGATTGAGCAGATTCTTTGGTATAACAACAATGGTTATCAATTGTTGCACACTGATTTGACCGCAAGTTACCTCGACTTTGCCCATTTCAGTTAACTTTACTCCTTCTATTCAACCATTCATCATAATACCTGCCACATCAACATGCAGAGGAAAAGAGAAATACAGTACTTTTTTCAGCAACTGTTGGGAACTGATCATTACTTGTTCTTAACAGCTCTCTATCAGTGGTATGTTGTAAGGTATTTTCGACCCGATAAAGAACTTGATTTTTTTCTTCAAAAAATATCATCAGAAGGTGTCATTATTGATGTGGGTGCCAATTTGGGTATTACCTCTCTTTTAATGGAAAAAAAAAGACCTGATTGTACAATTATTTCTTTTGAACCGGTGACTGCCAACTTACGCTGTTGTAAAAAAATGATACGGCTTTTTGGTAAGGGGCGCATTCATGTTCATGAAAAGGCATTGTCAGATAGCTCGGGTCAATTGCGAATGGTTCAGCCTACTGAAAAAGGAGTTAAAATGCATGGGTTGAGTCGGGTGATTGACAATGATGCACAGGGGAATGAAACATTTACTGTTCCCGCTACTTGTCTGAATGATCTGCCTGAATTGCAATCACCTGTGAATTGGGTGGGATTGAAGATTGATGTTGAAAATTTTGAGTGGCATGTTTTACGGGGTGGGGTAGAAGTGATACGAAAATTTCGTCCATTAATTTACTGTGAAATCTGGGACATCCCCGAAAAGGAGCGAACACTACAATTAATCCGTGAAATGGGTTATTCACCTTTTGTTTGGAAAAAAAACAAGCTTGAACCATACAAAGCACAAACTGCTTTGAATTTCTATTTCCTTCCCGATTAACCGGATTCAGGTAGACTCAGCTGGCATCCCCTGGTTGAAGTTGTAAAGCTTTTCTTCTTTTCAACCATTTTAATATCTCTATCCAAATAACACTCAACAAAGCGATTAGAAGGCAGTATAGAAGCGGTATAAATTGAATGGGTGCCAGGTCAAAAAAATCACGTACCACCGGAACAAATAAGATGAGTATTCCCAATAAAAGCGTGATACCAATAATCAATGACAACAATTTGTTGGGGTAACGAAAAGTTTGAAACAATGAAGAATGAAAAGATCTGTTTTCAAAGGTGAGAAATAGGTTGGCTGCAACCAGGGTTGTAAAAACAAGAGTTCTGACCTCTCGCTCATTCATCCGGTGGCTCAATCCCCATTGATACATCACCAAACAACCTGAAGTTATAATCAGTCCTTGCAGTACACTTATCCATAATTCTGACCAATTGAAAATGCTGGTGCTGGACTTTCTGGGTGGCCTTTGAAGAATGTTTGCCTCAGCTGGTTCATTCTCATAAATGATGGAACAGGTAGGCCCCATAATCAGTTCAAAAAATATAATGTGGATGGGGGAAAAGATATTCGGAAAGGTCCAACCCAATGCCAATGGAATGAAGACGACGAGTATTATGGGAATATGAATCGATAAGATATATCGGATGGCTTTTTTTAAATTATTGTAGATCCTGCGTCCCATGGCAATGGCAGTTAGCATGTGGACCAGATCGTCATCCGGAAGTATCATAGAAGCTGCTTGTTTAGCCACTTCTGCACCTCTTTTGCCCATTGCAACACCTATATGGGCAGCTTTTAGAGCAGGACCATCATTGACCCCGTCACCTGTCATAGCGACAATTTTTCCCAATCTTTGTAATGTGTGAATCACTTTGAGTTTGGCTTCCGGAAACATCCGTGCAAACAATTGGTTATTGATAACCGCAGCATCCAACTCTTCCCCCTCCAGTTGCATAATTTCCTCGCCACTTAGAGGCACTTGTGTCCTATCCAAACCAACCTGGCCGGCAATCTGACGGGTGGTTACCGGATTGTCACCGGTGAGTACTTTAATTTCAATGCCTGCCTGCTGAAATTGTTCTATCACCTGCTTGATATTTTCCTTAGGTGGATCATAAAAAGCTAATAACCCGGTCAACCGAAACTCAAGTTGCTCTTGATTCGCAGGTAATGCATCATGTGAATTATATGACTGCGCAACACCTAGTATGCGATATCCTTTTTCAGCCATTTCATGTAAGGCTTTTTCTGTGACCTTTCGTTCTGTGTCATCCAAACGACAAACCCGAAGTATGGTTTCCGGTGCCCCTTTGGCAGCGATAATTTGATGTCCTTCCAAATCTGTGAACACATGTGTCATCATAGGCGGCTTGCCTTCCAGGGGGTATTCTTTGGTCAGTTGATATGCTTTCCGCTCATCATGCTGACAAAATTTTCCATAGGCCTCGTGCAAAGAAACCTCCATTGGGTCATAGGGCATTGGTTCACTGGCCCACATACCCGTTTTTACCAATTCCTTCATTGCATTACTGGCACCGTTCACTTCCCAGTTTTTCCAGCCGCCTTCTTCCACAGGATAAACTGCCTTCAGTGTCATTTCATTCAGGGTAAGAGTTCCTGTTTTATCTGTACAGATAATATCAGCACTTCCCAAAGTTTCAACAGTCTTCATCTGTTTGACTATGATTCCTTGCTGCATCAATCTCCAGGCCCCTAGTGCCATGAAACTGGTAAAAGCCACCGGAATCTCTTCAGGTAGAATACTCATGGCGAGCGTCAAAGCCTGTAATAAACTTTGAATAATATTATTGCTTTTCGAATAATTTATCAGCCATACAACCAGAAAAACCAATACCCCAGCTATCACCATTTTTTTTACGAAATTGCCTATCTGTTGCTCAAGTGGTGTTGCTTGCTCTTTTAACTGTGCCAGACTTTTGCCGATTTTGCCAAGACGGGTATGCATGCCGGTAGCAGTAATTACCGCTATCGCCATACCGGTGGCAATATGCGTTCCTTGATAAACAGTAGGATCATCATGGTTTTTATCCTTGGCTACAGTCATTGATTCTCCCGTAAGAATTGATTCATTGATTTCCAAATCGGAAGAATAATAAAGCTGGGCATCGGCAGCCACCCGATCACCTTCGCCGACCACTAGATAATCGCCAACTACCAAATCAGCAATGGGTACATCTATTTTTTTGCCTTCCCTGATTACTTTAGCAAGCGGCTGTGTATATTTTTTCAGTTTCTCCAGCGCTAGTCTGCTTCTCCTGTGTTGATAAACTGAAATGCCTGCAACAATCAATATGGCAATTGCAAGATAAATTGCATCGGCAATTTTTCCTGTTATGAAATAAAGCGTTGAAGCTGCCAGCAATAAGATCACCATTGGTTCTCCCAGCAATTGTTGCAGCATCCGCCATAGTTCATTGGACTGTTTGAATTCAAATTCATTTCTGCCAAACTGCTGTCGGGCAGCCAGTACCTCGTCTTTGGTTAAGCCTTGAATATGTTCGGGAACAGGTGGTTCCATGTGAGGTGATCAGATTAAGTGGGGTTGTTTTTCATAACTTGCTTCTAAAGGTAATCAATCATTAGGAAGCAACGCAGTTACTGATTCGGTTCTAAATTATCAGAATCACTCTATGGGTACCAGTCGGTTCTAAACTTTATCCACAAAGCACTGCTCTCCATTTTTTTAGCCATCCAAATAGTATCTTTAGGGAAGAATTATGGTATTCCAAAAAAACCAATAATTCACCCCAGATTGAATCAGAATCTAATTACATGTAAAAATCTTATATGAAAATTCAAACTTTAAAGTTTTTTATTTTAGTCTTCTTTTTTCTATCGTTACTTAGCTGTCAATCGAAAAAGAAAGAAGAAAAACTGAATGTGGTTTCAGTTGAGAATATCGAACCCCCTCAACTAACGAAAATATATCCATACAAGACATATAATAAAGTTTTGAATTTTTCTGTTGAGATGGGAGATTCCGCGATAATTGATTCGGTAGAGTATTTTTTATCTCAATGTCAGTTTACAGAAAGCTGGGAAATAGCGGAGAAAGTATTTTCTCGTCCCAACCCTTTTCGTAACGACTCACTCGAAAAAATTACATTTTCTTCAGAACTTACTCAATTGGTGAAGGAATCTAAACAAACAGAAGTTGTCAGTAGAAAAGCCATTCTCCAATCCAAATCACCTACTGATAAGCCATTGCTAATAGAAGGAGAAATCTTTACAAGTCTCTACGAGGAATATAATAAATATATTCCCTCAGATACTGCTTATTGTACTATGAAGGAGATCAAGATCCCTTTTGCTTTTGAAAATACCCATTATAAAGAGAAATGGACTGATACGATATTGCTGGTACACCAGAATACGAGTTGGTATGTTCACGATGTGCTTTATGGTAGAAAATCTCAATATTCCAGTTTGCAAGAACGGTTAAAAGCCTTTATCCGAGCCGGACAAGAGGAGCAACGTCAATTTCAAAAGCAAAAGAAATAAATAGTTTACCCCCTCATTCATCTATCAATTCGTCTTCATGAAGCATTTGTTACTTGTATGCTGTTTATTGGGATCAACACTCAGCAACATTGCACAGAACATACCAACTCCTTCCCAACATTTTGGTTTTTCCATTGGCGATGATTATATGCTGGCAACTTTCACACAAACCGAAGCTTACCTTAAACAATTGGCAGCCACATCAGATCGGGTACGTATGATCTCTATCGGAAAAACAGAAGAGGGCAGAGATCAGCCCATGCTCATAGTTTCTTCACCTGCCAACCTTAAAAAAATCGATGAATATAAGACCATTTCCCGTCGACTTGCTTTGGCAGAAAATCTGTCTGATGCAGATGCTAGGGCTCTGGCTGCAAGTGGAAAAGCGATTGTTTGGATCGATGGCGGATTGCATGCGAATGAGGTTGTAGGGGCACATCAACTGATCGAAACTGCTTATCAACTAGCCAGCAGGCAGGATGACGAAACCAAAGCCATACTCGATAATGTAATCATCCTGATGACCCATGCGAATCCCGATGGCCAGGAACTGGTATCTGAATGGTACATGCGGAATCCGGTAAAAGAAAAACGCAACGCCGATAATCTTCCCCGTCTGTATGAGAAATATGCCGGTCATGACAACAACCGTGATTTTTACATGCTCAATCTGAAAGAAACTCAAAACATGTGCCGGCAATTGTACATCGAGTGGCTTCCTCAGATCATGTACAACCACCACCAGTCCGGTCCGCCCGGATCTGTTGTGGCCGGACCTCCTTTTCGCGATCCTTTTAATTATGCCTTCGATCCCATCGTGATAACCAGTCTAGAAGCAGTTGGCGCTGCGATGATCAATCGGTTGAACGTGGAAAACAAACCGGGATATACCAATAAAAATGGGTCAGTTTACTCTACCTGGTACAACGGTGGACTCCGCACTACCACTTATTTCCACAACATGATTGGGCTGCTGACAGAAATTATCGGTAGTCCAAACCCTTCCAATATTCCGCTGGTTCCGGATCGCCTTGTTCCGAATAGTTCAACACCCAATCCTGTTTTGCCTGGTCCCTGGAGATTCAGAAAGTCAATTGACTATTCTGTGTCCTTGAATTACGCTGTGTTGAATTATGCTATGCGCTACCGCGATGAATTGTTGTTCAATATTTATCGGATGGGCAAGAACTCAATAGATAAGGGAAGCAAAGACCATTGGGCACTTTCACCCAATAAATCTGCTGCCATAAAAACTGCCTACCAGGAATCGTTGAAAAACAACTCCGGTAATAGACGGGGATCCGATTCTACTATCATTGGAGCAAGAACTGAAGTTCCTGTCATGTCTGCTAAATGGTTTGATACTGTGATGAAGAACAAAGACAATAGGGATGCCCGTGCTTTTTTCATGCCACCCAACAGCGATGAAGCGACTAGCATTCGTTTCCTCAATGCCTTAATCGGTACTGGTGTGATGGTTCATCAAACAACGGCTGCTGCCTCAATAGGAAATCGAAATTATCCCGCAGGAACCTGGGTAGTCATGACCAACCAGGCTTTCCGTCCTCATATCCTGGATCTTTTCGAACCACAAGACCATCCAAATGATTTTGCCTATCCCGGCGGACCGCCGGTTCCACCCTATGATGCAGCCGGTTGGACACTTGCCTATACAATGGGAATTCAATTTGACAGGATCATGGACGAAGTGAATATTCCCATGCTACGTCTTCCTTTCGGCGAACCGATTCCACTTCCTTCAGCCGGAGTTCCTGCCAATGAAAAAGGATGGATTCTTGACTCAAGGGCCAATTACTCTTTTACAGCTATCAATTCTTTGCTACAGGAAGGAATTGAAGTTAGCAGGATTCCGGATACAATAGCAGGAAATGCTGCCGGGTCTTTTTTCGTATCCCTGACGCCAAAAAATAAATCGAAAGTGCAGCAGGTAGTTGCAGCAACAGGTGCCAAACCGCAACCAACTCAACAAAAACCCTTGAATTTACTTCCTGTTAAGGCAGCTAGAATAGCTATCTGGGATCAATATGGTGGTTCCATGCCTTCAGGTTGGACCCGCTACCTCATGGAGCAATTCAGATTCCCGTACGAAGTGATTTTTGCCCGTGACATAGATTCAACTCCACTAAAAGATAGATTTGATGTAATCATCTTCGTTGGTGGAGCTATACCTGCACCATCTGGGGCGGTAAGAGGAAGAGAAATCAACAAAGAGACTATACCGGCTGTGTATCATCCGCGTCTAGGAAGGATTTCAGCTGCGACTTCTATTCCTGCACTAAAAAATTTCGCTGAATCTGGTGGCACCATTGTTTGCATCGGGTCTTCAGCTCAATTGGCTTACCACTTTAAACTCCCCATTGCTGATGCACTGGTCGAAATGGTCAACGGTCAGGAAAAAAAGCTGCCGAATGAAAAGTACTACATACCGGGCAGTGTTCTTAGCGTTTCTACCAATAATAAAACACCTGCTGGCTGGGGCATGCCAGAAAAAACCGATGTCTATTTTGATGAAAGTCCGGTTTTCAGGTTACAGCCTGCTGCGCAGTTGACAGGACAAATCAAACCATTGGCCTGGTTTAGTTCAGCGACCCCCTTGCGCAGTGGCTGGGCCTGGGGGCAGTCTTACCTGAAAGACGGTATAACCGCGTTCGAAGCACAAATGGGAAAGGGCAAGTTATTGGTATTCGGTCCGGAAATTAATTTCAGGGCACAAACTTATGGTAGCTTTCGCTGGCTTTTCAATCCCTGTTATCTAATGTCGTCTGCTAATTGATCAGTTCTCAAAATGCGTTTAATATTCATGCGTGTTAAAAACATTTTAACCCTTTTACTGACTATTCTGGCAGCAATTTTGCTATATTCCTGTACCATGACATCGACATATAGGAACAATGCATCCGTATCCGTACCTTATTCAGTGGCAAAAGGATACTTTGTGAAAAATACATTTTCTCCAGACAGTATCGAATGCGCCATCATTCGGGACCAGATTATGTTGGATAGTTTGCTGGGGATGGCTGCTACCATGGGCAAGAATGGGATGCCGACCCGCATTGATTTTGGAAGACAATTTGCCATTGCCTGTATGCATCCGGAGACAGATAGCAATGTTCAATTGGAGGCCAAGGAATTGAAAATGACCGACGACAGACTTACACTTCGGTTATCAGTAATCAGGGGCGAGAAGCAATCTTACACCATTGTGCCTCTGCAACTTTTGGTGGTGGAAGGAAATCCACCAACTTTTTTAGAATGCGAATTGGAAAAACGCTGAACAATCAAATAAATGACTATTGGCAACAAAATTTGAAAAAGCACGGGAATACAGAAGATGGCGCATCGGATTAATTAAAAATATCCGGGATGCTATATTTATTTTAATCGGTGTTTTTTCGGCAGCTTTTGGATTAGAAGGTTTCTTGTTAAAGAATCATTTCATTGATGGAGGGGCTACAGGTGTTTCACTTCTTTTATCAGGTATTACCGGTTGGTCTCTTTCCATTGTCATTGTACTCGTGAACCTTCCCTTCATCATCATGGGGAATAACCACTTGGGAAGAATTTTTGCTATCAAAACTTGCCTTGCTATTATGGCACTGGCATTGGTACTTTATTTTTTCGATTTCCCCATTGTAACCAATGATAAATTGCTGGTAGCAGTTTTTGGAGGTTTCTTTTTGGGCGTGGGAGTTGGATTAAGTGTTAGGGGGGGAGCTGTAATTGATGGAACAGAGGTATTAGCCATTTATTTAAGTCGCAAACTCGGTGCTACCATTGGTGATGTAGTATTTATCATCAATGTGCTGATTTTCTCAGCTGCAGCCTATTTGTTGAGTATTGAAACCGCTTTGTATTCCATGATCACTTACCTTACTGTCTCCAAGACCCTTGATTTTATTGTGGAGGGAATTGAGGAGTATATGGGAGTTACCATCATATCCTCCCACCACGAAGAAATTCGCATGATGATTATCCATGAATTAGGTCGTGGGGTTACTATTTACAGTGGAAAGGGGGGCTATGGAAAAAGTGGAGAGCGCAAAAAGGAGCTGGAAATTTTGTATACAGTAATTACTCGTCTTGAATTGAATAAAATCAATACAGAAATTGAGAAAATAGACCCACATGCCTTTGTAGTTATGAATACGATAAAAGACACCAGAGGAGGAATGATCAAGAAAAGACCACTTACAAAAAAGTAGAAATCTCGAAACAAAGTTCCCCTGCTTTTAACCGTTTTTGATTTAGTTGGTTGGGCTTTTATTTGGAAAAATTAGTTAGCATCTCATAATATTTCTCATTTTTGCTCTACCCATGAAGCTGAGTCAAATATTAAAAAACGAATGGACCATTGTGCTGCTGGCAGCCATTGCATGGATACCCTTTATCGGACAGGTTCATCTTTTTGATTGGGATGAAATCAATTTTGCTGAAAATGCACGGGAAATGATCGCCAGCGGAGATTATTTTTCAGTGCAAATGAATTATATCCGGTTTACTGAAAAACCACCACTTTTTTTTTGGTTGCAGACCATCAGCATGCATTGTTTCGGTATCAATGAATTTGCAGCAAGGTTTCCGAATGCGATCGCCGGTATTATCACAGTGGTAAGTATTTTTCGCATCGGTAAGCGATGGGGGAATGTAGATTTGGCAAGAACCTGGGTATGGGTTTATATGGGCACTTTTTTTACTTTCCTATACCCACGTTCAGGAATTATAGACCCCTGGTTTAATTTATTCATCTTTGGTGCTATTTATCACTTTTTTTTGCTCACCATCCAGCCTGAGCATAGTAAAAAATTAGCAGCGCTTACCGGACTATTGCTCGGACTTGCCATTCTTACCAAGGGACCTGTTGCCTTGCTGTTGTGCTTGATCAGTTATATTGTTATGGTTCTGGTGAATAAGGGAAAGCTCTTGATTCAGTCCACTTCTTTTCTCATCATTGCCTTCATTTGTTTTATAACTTGTTTTGCCTGGTTTGGAGTTGACTTATTTCGGCATGGGCCACGATTCATGGTTGAATTCATCGAGCGGCAGATTGCACTTTTCAGTACTTCCGATGCTGATCATGGCGAGCCATTTTTTTATCATTGGTGGGTTTTATTGTTAGGATGTTTTCCGGCCTCTGTTTTTTTTCTCAAGGGAATTGTCATGAAAAACGACAATGATGCGCTGCATCGCTTCCACCAATGGATGAATTCACTTTTTTGGGTGACACTGATTGTTTTTTCCCTTGTTACCACTAAAATCATTCATTATTCCTCCTTATGCTGGCTTCCCCTGACTTTCATTGCTGCCAGGTATATTGATCAATTACTCAGGGAAGTTCAAATGAAAATACCCGTTTGGATTAAAGTTTTGACAGGGATCATCGGAATATTCATAGGTCTCTTGTTAGCTGCTATTCCATTTGTAATGCAAAGGGTCAATCAATGGAAGGATATGGTCGATGATCCGTTTGCCAGAGGAAACCTAGAAGCAACTGTGAATTGGTATCCTTGGCAGTCCTTGGCGGGCATTCTCATCATTGTTGCTACCCTGTATTTCATTTTGAATTCTTCTTTCAAACGTACCATTCCACTTTTGTTTGTTTCGGTTGCAATGGCTACGCTTTTTCTTGTTGTATTTATTTTTCCATCCGTCGAAGCTATCAGCCAACGTGCTAACATTGACTTTTTTACATCCCATCAAAATGAAGATTGCTACCGGGAAACGCTGGGATACAAAAGTTATGCACCTTATTTTTATGGTAGAGTTCAACCTCCTGATATTGCACAGCGTGAATTAATACAAGTTGTTCGGAACAATGGGTCAACACAGCCCGATACACTTAGTACGGCCGAAAAAGAAATCAATTATAAAAATTGGTTGATTCGTGGCCCTATCAATAAGCCGGTCTATTTTTCAGTGAAGATCATGGACAAGCCTGTATATGATACCATTCCGGATTTTCAATTACTTGGAATAAAAAATGGCTTTGTTTTTTACAGAAGGGCTGCGGCGGTGCAAAAAACCAATTAGTGTTTGTGCCGGTAGATCACAGGGGATATCCATCCCAGTCTTTTCAAGAAATAGCCCACTGATACGCCTACTACACCCAGCCCATATTGGATACTCCTGCTCAGATTAATGCTGGATGCCTCATCAAAATATTTAGTTGGACAAGTAACTTCTCCAATCTCGAAGCCGGCATCGAAAATTTGTGCAATCATTTCGTTGTCAAAGATGAAGTCATCATTGTTCAACTCATAGTTTACTTTTTCTAAAACGTCCCGGCTGAATGCTCTGTATCCTGTATGGTATTCACTTAATTTTTGGTTCATTAAAATATTCTGGAAAAGTGTCAGTGCGCGGTTGGCAATGTACTTGTACATTGGCATGCCTCCTCGTAATGCACCCTTCCCCAGAATACGCGAGCCAAAAACTACAGGATAAAGACCATTGGCTATGATGCTACTCATGGCCAAGATCAATTTCGGTGTATATTGATAATCCGGATGCAACATGACCACGATATCAGCACCTAACTCAAGTGCTTTGTTGTAACAGGATTTTTGATTTCCTCCATAGCCCCTGTTTTGAGGGTGAGTAATGATGTGCCGAATGCCCAGCCGCTCAGCTTCCTGTACAGTATTGTCTTTGCTGGCATCATTAACTAGGATTATGTCATCGACAATATCCATCGGTATCTCACGGTAGGTTTGTTCCAATGTTTTCTCCGCGTTATATGCGGGCATCACGACAATAACTTTCTTACCATTGATCATTGGTTCGTACAGATTATTTGTTGCAGAAAGAAAGGCAAAGTTACATCAAATAGCAGAAATACTTGTGCTTGCCTAAGTTCGGACCATTGAAAATACAAATGATGCAAGTCACATCTTGGGGGTAACCATTTTGGAATTAGAGGAGGTTCCGGATACTCACGGCATCCGAAGGATCCGCATTTTTGTAAAATGTTAATCCGGAAGCATGTATTTCTATGGCACCTGTCAACTCTCCTGAATTCATATTAACTTGCCAGGTCTCTGTTACCAGTGGTAATTCATGTTCAACATCATAATGTCTAATAATCGCTTGATCATGGTTTAGATCAATAGTTGCATAGCCATTGAATCCCACCATTTCATTTACCAGTGATTTTAATTCCCTGTGATTGCTGTTCACCCTTTGATCATAGAAGATAAGAGATTGTTGTGTTGCCCGGTCATCTTCTGGTTCATCTAACTCTACCTGATTGCCTAATTCTACGGGCATACCACCATGTCCAATACACCTACCAAATGCTTTGAGTACATCTTTTTGGGCATCTACACCATAAAATGCCAAACGATGCTCATGTCCCCAGAACCAGATAAAAGATCTTTTATCACCAAAAACAGGAATCAATTGTTGAACAATTCTATCATAGAATCCTTCGAATGCTGATTTGGGCTGATGATGAGTTAATAAAATGATTCCTCTGTTGTCGTTGGGAGCAAATGGTTGAACTTTTGATTTCAACCATTCTATCATAACATCGTCCAGCCGTGCATCCTGTCCTAAAGTAAGTTTTATGAAGGTATCTTTTACCGAATGATAACCTGTATCAAGACCAATGATTCTCCAGTATTTGTTTTCCAGACAGAAAAATCCCGATTCCTGTACCCATTTTATTTCACCCTCGTTTATTCCCATTCTGGGTAACAATTCCTCAAAGAAACCCTCGGCAGTACTAAAATATTCATGGTTACCGGGTATGGCAAAACTGCCTTTTGTACCCCAGGGCCAGGCACCCTTTTCTCCGAAATTCAACAAGACATCTTTTCTGCTACCAACATAATAGATATCACCCATGTGAATGGTAATGTCACAATTCTTTTTCTTCAATTCATCACCTGCCAGAATTGATTCACTGGTGAAGGATGCCCAATCTGATAACAGACCAATGCTGCATGTTTCACTCAAAACCGGAAAAATACCCCCCAAAGGTTGCTTATAAACTGGAAAATCTCTTTTACCTGAAAACATATATTTGAAGTAATAGAAAATTCCGATTGGCCATTTGAAAATTACATGAGAATTGAACCTTAACTCCATCCACCAACTTCTATCTTCTGTCAACTCATATTCCCGCTGTACTTCCTTAACATGACTTCCAAGTATATTTCTTCTGTGTGTTGTTGGGTACCTTTCTCTTTTTTTAACGGATGTATTCATATTAAAAACTATCGATAACCAATATATAAAATAATTTCAATAAATAATAGGGTGAGGTTAAATTTTCAGTCTACAAATCATAGTTTCGCACCATGTTACGCATCATTTTTAGTTGGTTTATTTTGCTCCCCCTGATGATAAGGGCACAAACGAAGGAGTTAGATTCTGTTGTAGTCAGTGCCAGTTACCTTCCACAAAAGAACATTACTACCGGAAGAAATATAATCACCCTCAACAGTGCAGACCTGGCGAAACTGCCGGTTAACAGCATCGATGAATGGCTTAGATATGCCCCCGGAATTGAGATTCAGCAAAGGGGTCCTGCAGGGTCTCAGTCAGATATCATCATCCGGGGTGGTACTTTTCAACAAGTATTGGTGGTAATTGATGGCATTCGATTGAATGATCCACTCACTGGTCATTTCAGTACCTATATTCCACTCCACCCTGAAGAAATTGCAAAGATTGAAATCATTAAAGGTGCAGCTGCCGCCATCTATGGTGCTGATGCTGTCGGTGGGGTTGTCAATATCATTACCAAAGCAAGTATTGCTTCACAGGATTCACTGGTTGATAAAAGCGTATTCTCCTACAGAGCCGGCTCAAATGCCTTTTCAAATCTTCAGGCTTATTGGACTACCTCTCTTTTAAAAGGACAATTCAGTATGTCTACCATGCGCAATAGGGCTGATGGTGAACAACTGCGAGGAACCAAAGGCTTTTTCGATAATGTAACCAGTTCTTTTGCATTTACAAAAAGATTGAATAGCTATTGGTCTTTGCATCTTAGATATGCAAGGGACAACCGGTATTTCAATGCACAAAATTTTTATACCCCCTTCTTGTCAGATACGGCCAACGAAAGGGTAACGAGCGATTGGTCGAGTATGGCATTGATCAGGGAAAAAGGTGGAAAGAAGTTTCAATTGGATGGAGCTTTCAAGGTATTGAAGGATCGATTTCAGTTCAATCCATCGGGAGCTACCAATTTGAATACAACTCAACTTTCTATTTTACAGGCCAGGTGGATGCAAAATCTGCCGAACAATAGGAGTATTGTTTATGGAACTCAATTTTTCCATAAAAAAATTAATTCAAATGACAGGGGAAATCATGCTCTTGCACATACCGGAATTTTTCTGATCCATAACCACCATCTATTTCCCCGTTTATTCCTCAATGAAAGCATTCGACTCAATTGGGATGAAAGCTATGGATGGCAATTGATTCCTCAAATCAATGCGTCTTATAATAAAGGCAAGTTTACCTGGCGGAGTTCTATCAGCAAGGGAATACGCGATGCAGATTTTACGGAACGATACAACAACTATAATAAGACGCTGGTTACAGCAGGTAACATCGGTAATCCATCCCTGCAACCCGAGCGCTCCTGGAATTATGAAACCGGAATTGACTTCCGCCCCCTCAAAAGGTTCATCCTAAGTCTAACGGCATTTTACAGAGACCAGACGAATTTGATCGACTGGAAGCCAACACCATTTGCACAAATGCCCAGGCCAATGAATCTTTTACCTACGGGAAATTATGCCCTTGCCACCAATTTATTCGCTGTTCAAACCAGGGGTATTGAACTGGATTTCAGGTATAGAACCAGTTGGGGTGAAAAGAATGAACTGGCAGTGTCGAGCGGAATTGTTTGGATGGAATCTGTTGCCGGACAATCAACACCCTCTTTCTATCTTTCCTCACATGCCAGGTTTTTGTGGAATACCCAGATCATCAGTCAATGGAAAAATTGGTCCATTTCACTTACTACCCTGTACAAAGAAAGAAATACTTTGTCCGCACCCGCCATTCAGGCAAGAATTAGTCCGAACTACTTTCTGATAAATTCCAGGCTCAGTTATACAACTCCATTAAGATTTCTCAGCATTCAGTTGGAATGTACCAATCTCACCAATACCAGTTATAGTGATTTGTTGGGCTCCCAAATGCCGGGTCGGTGGTTGAATGCCGGTTGTACACTTCGTTTCTAAACAGTCCTTTTACAAGAGGGGAGTCCATTCATTGAGTAACCGCAAAAAAAAAGCTCCGATATGATCGGAGCTTTGTGATCCCGCTGGGACTCGAACCCAGGACCCATACATTAAAAGTGTATTGCTCTACCAACTGAGCTACGGAATCGACCGAAAACAAGTGAATCACTTGTTAGGGAGTGCAAAAGTAAGAATTATCAAAGATTCACCAAATATTTATGTTTCAAAATAATCCACTTACTAACATTCTTACACAAAAGACCCACCGAAAGGGTTTATTTTTGTACAAAATCGTAGTACATGAGCCAATTTAAGAACCAGGTTGTGGTTGTAACCGGGGGGTCGGATGGAATAGGAAAGGCATTGGTAGAAATTTTCCTTCAAGAAGGGGCAAGAGTTGCTACCTGCGGAAGACAAGTTGATAAATTGGAACAACTGCGGAAGGAATTTGCCGGTATGCACCTCCATATTTTCCAGGCGGATGTGAGTGTCGAAGCAGATTGTGCCGACTTCATTCAAAGTACCATCGCTACTTTCGGAACCATCCACATTCTAATTAACAATGCGGGTATTTCGATGCGATCACTTTTTCAGGATGCTATTCCCGCCACCCTAAAAAAAGTTATGGACATTAATTATATGGGGGTTGTTTACTGCACACATTATGCACTTCACCATATTATTAAAAATAAAGGGAGTATCGTGGGTATTTCCTCCATCGCCGGTTTCAGGGGTTTGCCCGGAAGATCCGGGTATTCCGCTTCAAAATTTGCACTCAATGGATGGCTGGAATCCCTGCGAACCGAGTTACTCGATTCAGGAGTGCATGTATTGACGGCATGCCCCGGATTCACTACCTCCAATATCAGAATGGCAGCCCTGGATAGCAAAGGAGAGGCGAGGGGGGAGACCTCCATGGACGAAGGGGCTATGATGAGTTCAGCCACCTGTGCCAGACATATACTCGATGCCATACGTCAACGCAAACGTACCCTGATACTTACATTCAATGGTAAACGTACCGTATTCCTCAACAAATGGTTACCGGCACTGACCGACCGACTGGTGAGAAATTTTTTCTACAAAAACGGGCAGTTGGTGAAATAAGACTGCTGCTACGGCGTTAACAACAACATGGCCATTGTCACTTTATCCTCCGATATCGGTCTGCGCGATTTTGCTGTGGGTGCAATTAAGGGACAATTGTTATCGGCCTTACCCGGTATCACCATCACAGATATTTCTCATTATTTGTCTCAAACCAACTTTCCTCAGGCTGCTTACATCTGTCAGGCAGCAATTGGTCATTACCCACCGGAGACCATTCACCTCATTTTGGTCAACTGCTTCGAAACTCCTGTAAAATACTTCCTGCTGGCACGCTACCGCGATCAATGGCTGATATGTCCCGACAACGGTATCCTTACCATGATTACAAGAGAAAAACCGTCAACCCTACTGCAACTAGATTGTACCGGTACTAAAACTCTTTTAGATATCACTGCCAGCATCATTTCCCATCTCCCGGCATTGTTGAAGCAGTCTCAACGATTGCCGGGAAAACCCACTCAACAAATTGTAGAAAATTATCCACTGCGGCCTACAGTTGGCCCAGACTGGATGGACGGTCAGATACTCTTTATCGACCAATTTGAGAATGTTGTAATCAACATTACAAAAGAAGAGTTTGAAGAGCAAAGAAGAGGTAGAACCTTCCGTTTTGCGTTCAACAGAAATGAGGTAATCGATGGACTGAGTGACAATTTTTCTTCCGTCACCGGAACCTCCAAACTGGCCTGGTTCAATTCTGCCGGTTATCTCGAAATCGCTATTCGGCATGGTAATATCGCCGGTCTCTTCGGGTTACAGGGATATGCCGATCCATCATCCAACGGGTCCGGGACCTACGATAGCCGTATGTTATACCAAACAGTGCGTGTTTTCTTTGACTAATTCACTAAGCCTCCCGTTGATTAGTCCGATTTTTTGATTTGCTCCACCCGATGTACCTTTGCCCCCGCTAACAATAACAAGAAAAAAATATATTTTATGGCATACGATGTGATTGTTTTAGGCAGTGGTCCAGGTGGATATCCTGCTGCTATCCGGGCTTCTCAATTGGGACTGAAAGTAGCCATCATAGAAAAAGAGAGTCTGGGTGGGGTATGCCTGAACTGGGGCTGCATTCCCACCAAAGCACTCCTTAAAAGTGCCCAGGTTTACGACTATTTGAAGCATGCAGGTCAATATGGTTTGCAGACACAAGGTGTTGCACACGATTTCGGAGCTGTCATCAAAAGAAGCCGGGGTGTAGCAGATAAAATGAGCAAGGGAGTACAATTCCTGATGAAGAAGAACAAGATAGATGTGATCATGGGATATGGCCGCATTCAATCCAAAGGAAAAGTGAGTGTAACCGCTGCAGATGGAAAACAACAAATCGTTGAGGCCAAATATATCATCATTGCTACAGGCGGGCGTTCAAGAGAATTGCCCAGCTTAAAGCAAGATGGCAGCAAGGTAATTGGATACCGCGATGCTATGTCATTACCTACCCAGCCTTCCAGTATGATTATTGTTGGAAGTGGTGCCATCGGAATTGAGTTTGCTTATTTCTACCACTCCATGGGTACCAAAGTAACTGTTGTGGAATTCCTGCCCCGTATTGTGCCGGTGGAAGATGAGGACATTTCCAAAGAATTGGAAAAAAATTACAAAAAACAAGGCATTGATATCATGACCCAATCCACTGTTGAGTCAGTTGACACCAGTGGTACAGGCGTGAAGGCAAAAGTAAAAAAAGCCGATGGCTCTATTATTACGCTGGAAGCTGACATCGTTTTGAGTGCAGTCGGAGTTGTCGCCAATATAGAGAACATAGGACTCGAAGAGAATGGTATCAAAACAGAAAAAGGTAAGATACTGGTAGATCCGTATCAACAGACTGGTGTTGCCGGAATCTATGCAATTGGTGACTGTACACCAGGACAAGCATTGGCGCACGTAGCCGCCAAAGAGGGCATCAATGCTGCTGAGCACATTGCTTATCTTGAGAAAAAACACCACCATATCCCCCAACCGCTTGACTACAATAACATTCCCGGTTGTACCTATTGCACGCCAGAAATTGCCAGTGTTGGTTATACTGAAAAAGCAGCCAAAGAAGCTGGCTATGAGGTTAAAGTAGGTAAGTTTCCTTTCATGGCCAGTGGAAAAGCAAGTGCCGCAGGTGCCACAGAGGGATTTGTAAAGGTGATCTATGATGCACGCTACGGAGAATTGCTTGGCTGCCATATGATCGGGATGAATGTGACCGAAATGATCGCAGAAGCTGTAGTAGCCAGAAAACTGGAAACCACTGCCACAGAAATTCTCAATGCTGTTCACCCGCACCCGACCATGAGTGAAGCATTCAAAGAGGCAACTGCAGCAGCATACGGTGAAGCAATTGATATCTGATTTTATCCGGTACAGACTTAATTACTCACCCAATCAGGCCAATTCTCATTAGCCTGGCTTACCTTTGCTGCCGTTATGAAATACGCCAAAGAGATCAACAGGCGAAAAACCTTTGCCATCATCTCTCACCCCGATGCCGGTAAAACAACTCTCACAGAAAAGTTGCTGCTGTTCGGCGGCGCCATTCAGGTAGCAGGTGCAGTAAAAAGCAACAAGATAAAGAAACACGCTACCAGTGACTTTATGGAAATTGAAAGGCAAAGAGGTATCTCTGTTGCTACTTCTGTGATGACATTTGAATATGGTGAATTTCTCATCAATCTGTTAGATACACCCGGTCACAAAGACTTTGCAGAAGATACCTACCGAACACTTACTGCCGTAGATAGCGTAATTATGGTGGTTGATAGCGTAAATGGGGTAGAGGAACAAACCCGTCGGTTAATGGAAGTGTGTCGGATGCGCGATACACCGGTGATTGTATTCATCAATAAAATGGACCGTGATGGTAAGAACCGTTTTGACCTGTTGGAAGAAATTGAAAAAGAACTGAAGATATCACTGCATCCTATGACCTGGCCCATCAACAGTGGAAAGGATTTCAAGGGCGTATATAATCTCGATAACCACAGTCTCCGATTGTTTACCGCCCACAGCGGAACAGAAGATGAAGCTGCTATCTCCATCGAACAACTTTCCGATCATCTTCTGGAAGAAAAAGTAGGTGACCGCGATGCAGATCAATTGAGGGAAGACGTAGAACTAATTGAGGGTGTTTATGGTGATTTGAACTGGCAAGATTACCTCCGGGGCAAAGTCGCTCCGGTATTTTTTGGAAGTGCCGTCAATAACTTTGGTGTGAAAGAATTGCTAGACACTTTTACCCGAATCGCCCCTTCTCCCCGCAGCCGGGAAACTTCAACCCGACTAGTGGATGTTGCTGAAGATCGGTTCAGTGGCTTTATCTTTAAAATACATGCGAACCTTGATCCTAAGCACCGAGATCGCATTGCTTTCATGCGCATTTGCAGTGGCAGGTTTGAAAGAAACAAATATTATCATCACGTCAGATTGGACAAAGATGTGCGCTTCAGCAATCCCTATAGCTTTCTGGCACGCAGCAAGGATGTAATTGAAGATGCTTATGCCGGTGATGTTGTCGGTCTTTTCGATACAGGCAACTTTAAAATAGGAGATACGCTGACTGAAGGAGAAAACTTCTATTTTACCGGAATACCATCCTTCTCGCCTGAAATTTTCAAGGAGTTGGTGAACAAAGATCCCATGAAAACAAAGCAACTGGAAAAAGGTGTTCGCCAGTTAACAGACGAAGGCGTTGCCCAGCTTTTTACTCAGTTCGGTGGAAATAAAAAAATTATTGGTTGCGTGGGTGAGTTACAGTTCGAGGTAATTCAGTACCGCCTCTTGCAGGAATACGGTGCCGCCTGTGAATTCAGAACACTTCCTTTTTATAAGGCTTGCTGGCTCACTTCAGAAGAGCCCGGAAAGCTGGAAGAATTCCTCCGCTTCAAGCAACAGAATGCTGCTGAAGACAAAGATGGACATCCGGTATATCTGGCACAAAGCGAATGGTTCCTGAATACTGAAATCAGCAACAATCCGTCCATACACTTTCACTTTACCAGTGAGATACACAAGTAATCCGTGCGGATTCACTCCCCGTATTGCTTTCTTCTTCCTACCTTTGTGCCCTCATGAAGGCAGGAAAACTATCCAAGGATAAGGTCAACATCATTACACTAGGTTGCAGCAAGAACCTGGTTGACAGTGAAGTACTCAGCGGACAATTACTGGCCAATGATATTGCAGTTGTTCATGAGAACAAACGACTTGACCACAACATTGCCGTTATCAATACCTGCGGATTCATCGACAAGGCAAAGGAAGAAAGCATCAATACCATTTTAGATCAGCTGGAGCTCAAACGAAGAGGCAAACTCGAAAAAGTCTATGTGACAGGTTGCCTAAGTGAACGCTATCGCAATGATCTGGAAAAGGAAATGCCCGATGTAGATGCCTGGTTTGGTACGATGGAACTACCAATTTTACTCAAAACGCTCAACGCCGATTATAAAAAAGAATTGGTAGGTGAACGACTGCTCAGCACACCCTCTCACTATGCTTATCTTAAAATCAGCGAGGGATGCAATCGCACCTGCTCTTTCTGTGCTATTCCTCTTATGCGCGGGGGACACGTTAGTCAACCCATCGATGCCCTGGTACAAGAGGCCGAAAAACTGGTGAGCCGCGGGGTAAAGGAAATTATGCTCATCGCACAAGAGTTAACATATTACGGTCTGGATATCTACAAAAAAAGAGCACTGCCTGAATTACTGAACAAACTTGCCGATGTGAAAGGTCTTGAGTGGATCAGGTTACATTATGCCTATCCCAGTAAGTTTCCTCTGGAGGTGCTGGATGTGATGCGAGAAAGAAGCAACATCTGCAACTACCTGGATATGCCCCTGCAGCATGCCAGCAATGCCATGCTCAAAGCAATGAAACGGAATATTACACGGGAGGAAATGGAGGAACTTATAGTCGCCATTCGCGAGAAGGTGCCGGGCATTTGTTTGCGAACAACTTTGATTGCCGGCTTCCCCGGTGAAACGGAGGACGATATTGATGAGCTGATTACTTTCCTAGAGAAACATCGCTTCGATAGAGTAGGTATCTTTCATTATAGCCATGAAGAAAATACCGGCGCACATCAACTGACAGATGATGTTCCTGCTGATGTAAAAGCAGCCCGTGCTCAACGCATCATGGAAGTGCAGCAGGAAATCAGTTATGAAAAAAATCAGGAAAGAGTCGGACAAATCATTCCTGTTCTGATTGACAAAAAAGAAGCCGGTCGGTACATCGGCAGAACAGAGTTTGATAGTGTTGAAGTGGACAATGAAGTGATCATCCGATCTGATAAAAAACTTCCCATCGGCTCTTTTGTGCAAGCCAAAATTACCCGTGCCTTCGACTACGATCTGGAGGCCGAGGTGGTTGCATAAATTTCATTATCTTTTCAATCAAAATTTTTGGAGTATGCCATTCGAATGGAAGGGTGTTGTGCCCGCATTGACCACACCTATGACTGCCAACGATCAAATCGATGTAGATTTGTTCGAAAAGCAGGTAGATCGCCAAATACTTGCCGGAGCAGCCGGAGTAATCATTGGTGGTTCATTGGGTGAAGCCAGTGTTATTACTGCTGATGAAAAAGAACTAATGGTAAAAGCAGCACAATCTGTTGCCGGAGGGAAAATTCCGGTACTACTTAACATTGCGGAGGGTAATACAGCAATCGCAGTCCATCAAATCCAGGCAGCAGAAAAATGGGGAGCCAATGGGTTCATGCTCCTGCCCCCCATGCGCTATCGCTCGGATGACCGGGAAACTGTAGCTTATTTTACCACTTTAGCAAGAGCTACCTCACTTCCGGTCATGATCTATAATAATCCGGTGGACTACAAAATAAATGTCACACTAGACATGCTGGAAGAACTGTCATCTTGTTCCAACATTGGGGCTATCAAAGAGTCAACACGCGACGTCACCAATGTTACCCGACTGATCAATCGATTCGGTGATCGATTTTCCATCCTTTGTGGGGTTGATACACTGGCACTGGAGGAATTGGTGACCGGTGCCAAAGGTTGGGTAGCGGGACTGGTCTGTGCTTTCCCCGAAGAAACCATGGCCATTTATGCGCTGGTGAAAGCCGGAAGAATACAGGAGGCATTGGAGATTTATCGATGGTTCATGCCACTCCTGGAATTAGATATTCATCCGAAGCTAGTTCAATACATTAAACTCGCAGGTCAACTCAGTGGCTATGGAACAGAATGGGTTCGTGCCCCCAGATTAGCATTGCAAGGGGAGGAGCGAGCAGCCATTAGCAGCATTATTCAGCAAGCCCTAGACACACGACCTAAACTGCCGGAATACCATTCACTGCTTGACCAATAATTCTATGCAAACCAACCCAACTTTATCAACCGTTGTTGATCAGGTGATGCATCAATCTGCTGCAGCCTTTCACCATTACAGACAAGTTACTTCCGCCCGAAGGTCTGAATTCCTACTCAACATCAGGGAGCAGATACTTGCATTGGGTGATGAATTGATCAATACTGCTGCAGCAGAAGCCAACCTTACTACCGCCAGATTGATCAATGAAAGAGGTAGAACACTCCTGCAATTGCAGCAGTTGGCCGATATGCTGCATACAAATGATTGGCGAGAAATTATTCAACACATCCCCCCGGTAAATGATCCAACTGCCCATCCCGATATTCGGCGTATGTTGTTCCCATTGGGCCCTGTTGTGGTCTTTGGTTCCAGCAATTTCCCTTTTGCCTATTCAACTGCCGGTGGTGATACTGCCAGCGCATTGGCAGCAGGATGCTCAGTAGTAGTAAAAGCACATCCGGCCCATCCTAAAACATCTCGTCTGGTCGCAAGTGCTATTCAGCTGGCAGCAACCACAACAGGTATGCCAATACATGTTTTTCAGCACCTGGAGGAAGGTTCTTTTGAGGCAGGTAAATTACTCGTTCAGCATCCCCACACTGCAGCCGTCGGATTCACCGGCTCTTTCTCCGGAGGAAAAGCCCTTTGGGATTATGCAGCTACAAGACCTTCCCCCATACCTGTTTTCGCCGAAATGGGTAGCATTAATCCCGTTTTGATTTTCCCTGATTACCTCAAAACAGAACACAGTAAACTGGCAGAACTTTATGCGGGTTCAATCACCCTTGGGGTCGGACAATTCTGTACCAATCCCGGACTCCTCATTGCCATTGAAGGGGAAGGATTGCATGCATTTATTGAACAACTTTCCAATCGGTTGAACACAGTGCCACCGGGTGCGATGCTACACGAAGGTATTTCCAAATCTTATTATAATAATTCTTATAAATTATTGAATGTTAATGGAGTTAGTCAATTTACATCAAATAAAAGTTTAGATAACAACGATTTCGCTTACCCTATTTTGGCAACAGTTGATGCACACGTGTTTTTGGCGGAGCCTGCTTTAAAAGAAGAAGTATTCGGACCCTTTTCCCTTTTGGTCATCTGTAAGACCCCGCAACAAATGATACAGGTTCTGGAGTCAGTTCAGGGTCAACTCACTGTATCCATGATGGCCACTCAATCAGATTTTATAAGCCATGCTGATTTCATACAGGCAGCCATTCCGGTTGCCGGGCGGTTGATTCACAACGGCGTGCCAACCGGAGTAGAAGTATGTGAAGCCATGGTACATGGCGGTCCCTTCCCCGCAACTACTGATAGTCGTTTTACCGCTGTCGGTACTCAATCTGTCAAAAGATGGCTAAGACCCGTGGCATTTCAAAATTTTCCTGAAAACTGGCTGCCGCCGGAATTACAAAAGGGTAAGGATTAAAGTCGAAGGCCGAATAAAAATGATTTAAAGAATATTTATCCCACTGCCGTAGCAGCTGACTTCTGAAAACTTTTAGAATAAACATAGCTGATAGACACGGAAAACAAATGATACGCAATTAACCAATAGATCACTCCGGGTAAGCGAGAGGATAAACCAAACCAATCGCCTGTTTGCCAAAGGATGAAGCCAACATAACCGGCCTTACATAAGTCCCACAGCCAAGCTCTCGGGTTCTTGTCCATTAGTTCTGTGTACGCATAAACAGAGAGGAATACATAGCCACCGTACCAAAAAATACCCGGACTTCCAATGGATGCTATGTTCCCAAAGAAATGAATCAACATCAACAGTAAAATCAACATTTGTACCCAAATCCAGGTAGCAAATCCGGGTGAGGCCGGGGTTTCATATTTGGAGAAATGGTAAACATCCTCAATCTTATAAACGGGGTATTGCTTGCTCACATCTTCCGGTCTCCAGCCAGTCGGCATAAACCAGATCCTCAACTTATCTTTCCATTCCTGCGTTCTCCAGGCATCTTTGATCAATAGCCATACGTGCATGAAGTTGATTTTAATCGGATTCCAGGTAGCAACCGGGCGGGTAATGCCATAAACGGCAGGAACCTGATCTAACTCTTCCTGAAATGTTCCGAATAACTTATCCCAAATGATGAAAATCTGACTAAAGTTTTTGTCCATATACTCCGGGTTGATGGCATGGTGCACCCGGTGATGCGATGGGGTAACTATAACATGCTCCAGCCAACCCATTTTTCCTATATGTCGGGTATGGTACCAAAATTGAGCAAAGAGATGAAGCGGAGCAACCACTGCGATTACTTTCGCCGGAACTCCCAGCAAAGCTGCAGGCAGCAGAAAAATGGTAAATATCCTGACTATAGAAGAAATACTTTGTCTTAAGGCACAAGCGAGGTTGAATTCTTCACTGCTATGATGAACCAGGTGCGCATTCCAGAAAAAATTAACACGGTGCTGAATCCTGTGTACCCAATATCCCATGAAGTCCAGGGCAATGAATGCTACAAAATACATCCAGAAAGCTGAGCGCAGCTGAATCAAAGCCCAATGTTGCACCATCCATTCGTAGGATAGCAAAACGACACTCAAGCCCAATACATCTTTCGTCACATTGGTTAATCCGGAACTTAGACTCGATATCATATCCATGTTGCGCACGGTATCGTTGCCCCGGTATATACCGTATAATTTTTCTGCCAGTACCAGCAAGAGGAAAATGGGCATGGCAATCAATAAAATTTTTCCGTAAGTTTCCATCTGATTAGCGTTCTGTAAAATTAATCAATTAATCAACCCGCCGCACCTCATGTTGACCCACCCAATTGTAACCCCCTTTTCGGTGCCGGAACGCTTCACAAAACCGGCATTTTATTGTATTGATGGCCACACCTGTGGCAATCCCGTACGCGTAGTTGCTGCCGGTGGTCCCGCATTGGAAGGTAATAATATGAGCGAAAAAAGACAACACTTTCTGCGGGAATTCGATTGGATCCGCAAGGGACTCATGTTCGAGCCGCGCGGACATGATATGATGAGCGGAAGTATTTTGTATCCTCCCCATGATCCTGCCAACGATGTGGCCATCCTGTTCATTGAAACAAGCGGTTGCCTCCCCATGTGCGGTCACGGCACCATCGGAACTGTGACCATTGCTCTGCAAGAAGGGTTGATACAACCCAGAAACCCCGGCATCCTTCGGCTAGAAACTCCGGCTGGCTTAATAACTGTTCATTATACCAGTGATGGCGACAAGATATCTGCTGTAAAAATCATCAACGTAGCTGCTTATCTCGACCAAACAGATCTCACGGTAACTTGTGCGGGACTCGGAACAATTCGGGTGGATGTCGCCTACGGCGGAAATTTTTATGCCATAGTAGACCCGCAGGAGAATTTTAGCGGGATTGAAAATTATTCAGCTGCAGATCTGATCAACTGGTCCCCACAGCTGCGCAAAGCCATCAATGCCGCTTATACCTTTGTTCATCCCAATGATCCAACCATACGAGGATGCTCGCATATTTTGTGGACGGGCAAGGTCATGAACCCTGCCTCAGATGCCCGCAATGCAGTATTTTATGGAGATAAAGCCATCGATCGATCGCCTTGTGGTACGGGTACCTCTGCCCGAATGGCTCAATGGTTCACTAAAGGGAAATTGAAGCAAGGTGATTCATTCGTTCATGAGAGCATCATTGGTTCTACCTTTACAGGCACCATCGAGGGAGTTACAGAAATAAACGGAAAACCAGCCATTTTTCCCGGTATAGAAGGTTGGGCCAAGGTATATGGACATAACATCATCACCATCCATCCTGAAGACGATCCATATGCACACGGTTTTCAGGTAATTTAATGTTTCATTCATGCACGTTGTAATTATTGGGGGAGGAATAGTAGGTTGTAGCAGTGCCTGGTTCTTGAACCGGGAAGGTCATCAGGTAACTGTTCTCGATACCGGAGAAGTATTGCCTAACTGCTCTCATGGCAACGCCGGCTATGTTTGTCCCAGTCACTTCATTCCGTTGGCTACCCCCGGTATAGTGCAACAAGGTCTGCGCTGGATGCTGAACAGAGAAAGTCCTTTTTACATTCAACCCCGATTGAACCTGGATCTTATTCGCTGGGGCTGGCATTTCATGCGATCAGCCAACGAAAATCGTGTGTCCAAAGCAGCCATACCTTTGCGCGACATTGCTCTTTACAGTCAGTCACTCTATGAACAATGGACATCCCTGCCCGAATTTCGTTTTGGGTATGAAAAAAAAGGATTATTGGAAATTTTTCAAACGGATGCGGTAGCCAAGCATGCAGCAGATACCTGTGATAAGGCCTGTGAGATTGGACTTACCGGAACCCGCTTGATCGGAAAGGAAGAGTTGCAGGAATATGAACCTCACTTACAGTTCCGTGCACTCGGTGCCATCTGGTTCCCAGGAGATGCCCATTTGTATCCCCAACTTCTGATGGAGCAATTGAAAAGCCAGCTGACATCGGCTGGTGTTCAATTCATTCAGGAGAAGGCAACGGGTTTTCAATCTAGTGCGCAGCAATTGAAATCGGTATTAACTGTCCAAAACAGTTATCCTGCAGATGCAGTTGTTCTTGCTGCCGGTTCCTGGAGCGGAGAATTGGCACGTCAACTGGATTTATCTCTTCCTCTTGTGGCAGGGAGGGGATACTCTCTCACCAGGAGCAATGAAGATTTTCAGCTTCAACATCCGGCGATTTTAACGGAAGGAAGGGTGGCGCTCACGCCACTCGAGGGTGGAAAACTACGCATCGGCGGAACCATGGAAATTGTTCCCACCAATACTCCTCCTAACTTCAATAGAATGAAAGGGGTTCTAAAAGCAGTAAAACAATTCATTCCGGATAAATCGATTCCTTTTCCCGACCCAAAGGATATTTGGTATGGATACCGGCCCTGTTCAGCAGATGGATTACCGTATATCGGTCGACCGGGTCGATGGAAGAACCTCGTTGTTGCTACCGGACATGCCATGATTGGGCTGAGTCTCGGTGCCGGTACAGGAAAGTTGGTGGCTGACCTCATCGATCACCAGCCAACCGCAATTCACTTACAAGCTTTTCATCCCGATAGGTTCAAGTAGAAAGTTGGAATAATTCTTTGAGATTGGGTTCCAACCTTAGTTGTACTTTTGCCAATCATGTCCTCTAACGTTCAGACAATTGCTTACAGTCATACCGGTTATTTCACCGATATCGTGAATTGCTATTTGCAAAGAGATCCCAGGCTCGATCCATTCTATCAATTCACTCCGGACTGGCAAGGGTTGGAAAAAGCAATGACTGAAAGAAAAAGTTTTCCGGTTGACAGACAATTGTTGACGGAGGTTTTGAATGAACAATATCAAACCTGTACACCAATCAATGCGGTACAACAAAACATTGCTAAGTTATCTCAGGAACATACATTTACGGTTACCACTGCTCACCAACCTAACTTACTGACCGGACCGCTTTATTTCATTTATAAATGTCTCCATACCATACAACTGGCCGCAGCTTTGCAGGAACGTTTTCCAGCGCAAGCATTTGTTCCGGTCTACTATATGGGCTCTGAAGATGCCGATTTGGAAGAGATCGGTCAACTAAGCGTGGGTGGAATCAAAATGAGTTGGACAACCCAACAAACCGGTGCCGTAGGACGAATGAAAGTTGATCAGGCATTGTTGGATATCATTGCGCAAATCGAGGGACAAACGGGGGTTGAAAAAATGGGGAAGGAGCTTACCGAGCTTTGGCGCAATTGTTTTACCAAAGGAAAGACCATTGCATCGGCTATGCTTGCACTGGTGCATTCTCTAATGGGACAATATGGGTTGGTTGTTTTCAATGCCGATCATCCCAAATTAAAAAAGGCATTTGTCCCGATTCTCTTACAGGAATTGGATTCCCAGTTCTCACACCAGGCCGTGTCTTCGTCCATTCAGCAACTTGCGCAATTTTTTAAAGTACAGGCAGCCGGAAGAGAAATCAATCTCTTTTATTTATTGAATGACAGAAGAGAACGCATCGAGAAGGAGGGCAATGAATTTACTGTGCCCGCCCTGCAACTTCGTTTTACAAGAGAGCAAATAGAACAGGAAGTACTGAATCACCCTGAACGGTTCAGTCCAAACGTCATATTACGGGGTGTTTTACAAGAATCCCTGCTCCCCAATATTGCATTCATTGGTGGGGGAGGAGAGTTGGCCTACTGGCTGGAATTATTACCGGTTTTTAGAAAAGCCAATCGTTTTTTTCCGGTGCTACTATTGAGAAATTCATTCCTGTTGCTCACAGAACAGCAGGCCGGTAAATGGCAACAAACCGGCTTTAGTTTGGAAGAATTGTTTCTTCCTACCGATGATCTTGTTACCAGGTTGGCGACCCGAGAAGCTACTGCATCATTGGATCTTCAAAAGGAAAAAGAAAATTTGGTTGTTGTATACAAAAAAATCGAGGAGAGTGCTACGGCTGTAGATACAACTTTGTCTGCTCATGTCGAAGCTCTTCAAAAGGCAGCCATCGAAAAAATAGTTGCACTGGAGAAAAAGATGCTTCGGGCGGAAAAAAGAAAACATACTGAAAGTGCTTATCGAATTCAACTCATTAAAGATCAACTTTTTCCGGGAGGCAGTTTGCAGGAGCGCGTAGATAATATGGCACTTTGGTATGCCCGATGGGGTAATTCATGGATGCAAACAGTGCTCAATCATTCCAGTGCCATCACCAATGGGTTTACAGTATTAACCCTGAAGAATAGTTAATGGGTGCCCCCATCAAAATGATTGGGGTATTGGTTTTTTAACCCTTTCACTTTTTCAGCAACTTTCGACTGCAATTCTTTTTTATACAAGCTCATTTGCTCAGCAAGTGATGGATGGGAGGTAGCAAGAATTTGTATGGATAATAAACCTGCATTGGCTGCGCCATTCAAAGCTACGGTTGCTACCGGTACACCCGAAGGCATTTGCAGAATGGATAATACTGAATCCCAACCATCGATAGAGTTGGATGATAAAATAGGCACCCCGATTACAGGTAATGTGGAACAGGCGGCTACCATGCCCGGCAAGTGAGCAGCACCACCCGCACCTGCTATGATAACTTTTATTCCTCTCTCAGCTGCATGGGTGGCATAATCCATCATGCGCTGTGGTGTTCTATGAGCAGATACTACTGTTAATTCAAAAGGCACCGAAAATTGTTCTAGCAGATCAGCAGCTTGTTTCATAACCGGCAAGTCACTATCGCTGCCCATGATGATGCCTACCAGCGGTTTTGTTGCATCCATGTATTTGGTATTGATGGCAAGTTAATCAAAATTATTTAGGAAGCATGGTATCTAGTTCCCGGATATGATAGCCAGACAAGTTGCGAAGAACGGGAATTGCCTTGCTCCCGGTGATTTTCAGGCGGATAGCATTTGTATGGACGAGAGGAAAAACTGCTATTTTTTTTCTTCCTATCGTTGTTCCACTGAAAACAGTTTGATAGGCCCCATTGATCCTTGCTTCAATTGCAAAGGATTGTACCCGCTGTCCGTATGCAATCATCTCTTCCAGTACCAAAGCATTCAATTGAGTTGGTTCATTGAGTTGAACAGTGATCTCCAGGGGTTCTTTACCATCACCCATCCACCAGGTATCGTTTTTCATGTCAAGCAGGTTGCGCAAAGATGCTGTCGATGATTGATTCGATTTGATAGAGGCAGTACTGAAAAGATTTTGCTGAAATGCACGGTCCAGTATATTTTTAAATCCTACCAGTGCCGCAGAATCTGCAGCATGAAACCTGCCGCGTCGGTCAGGAGGTACATTCAACAAAAGATTGCCTCCATTTCCTACAGACTGGAGGTAAAGTTGAAAAAGAGTCGCAGGAGTTTTCACTTTATCATCCTGCTCCGGATGATAAAACCAACCCGGACGTATGGACACATCCGCTTCAGCAGGCATCCAATGTTTCCCATGCACATTACCCCTGTTCAGGGTATCCATGGCCGGACTTCCCTCACCGCGCCGAAAGCCGGCTGTATCCAGTAAGTTCCAATTGGTAGAATAGATGATACCCCTTTCATTCCCACACCAGCGAATCGATGGGCCAATATCACTGAAGATAATGATGTTCGGTTGCCACCGGAAGGCGGAGTCTTCAAATCTTTTGAAATCGTATTCCTGTTTTTTGCCATTGGGACCTTCACCATTGGCACCATCCCACCATAGTTCGAAAAAATTTCCATACTGTGTCAATAACTCTTTCATGGTATTCAGGTAAACATCATTGTACTGATCTGTACCATAAAGAGGATGATTGCGGTCCCAAGGTGAAAGATAAACCCCCATGTCTAATCCTGCTTTTCTGCAGGCTTCTGAAAGCATCTGAACGACATCTCCCTTACCATCCATCCACTTGCTTTCCCGAACAGTATGGCGGCTAAATTGACTCGGCCAGAGACAAAAACCATCGTGGTGTTTTGCAGTTAAGATGATGCCTTTTGCACCTGCCTGCCTGGCAATCCTAACCCATTGATCGCAGTCGAGATCTGTAGGATTGAACAGCGCCGGGTCTTCGTTCCCTTCACCCCATTCTTTGTTCGTGAAAGTGTTGGGTCCAAAGTGGATGAACAAATAAAATTCTTTTTCGTGCCAGTCCAGCTGTTGTTGAGTTGGTATGGGTAGAAGGGGAGCAGGTGCTTGTGCTCGGAGGAAGAAGGGCAGCAGCAAGCAAAAACCCATGAGGATCTTTCTCATGTAAAAATTTTACTTAAAATACGAAGGGAAATTCAAAGCAGGAAAACTTATTTACCCAATTCACGCTGATACAATTGTATGGTATTTTGCCAGCCGAAATAAAGGGCATCTGCAACCAGGGCATGACCAATACTAACTTCATCCAGGTGGGGAATGTGTTGAGCGAAGTAAGCCAGATTGTGCAGATCCAGGTCATGACCCGCATTGATGCCAAGACCTGCCATGTGGGCTTCAGCAGCAGCTACCTGAAATGCAGCAATCACCTCAGTTGCTCTCCCTTCAGCATAAGCGCGCGCATACATCTCCGTATATAATTCGATCCGGTCTGCACCTGCAGATTTAGCTCCGGCAGCCATTCCGGGAAGAGGATCTATAAAAACAGAAACACGTATCCCGGCTTGCTTGAAAGGAAGGATCAATTCTTGTAACAGGTTTTGCTGCGCCATTGTGTCCCAACCATGATCACTGGTGAGTTGACCGCCTGTATCCGGAACCAATGTTACCTGTGCAGGCATCACTTCCAATACCAAAGCAGTAAAGCGGGGTTCTGTAGGGTTCCCTTCTATATTGAGTTCTTTGGTAAGAACTTTTTTCAATGCACGAACATCATCATACCGAATATGCCGTTCATCAGGACGAGGATGGACGGTAATACCATCGGCTCCAAACCGCTCTGCATCCAATGCCATGCGAATCGGATCGGGATTGCTGCCGCCACGACTGTTGCGCAGGGTGGCTATTTTATTGATGTTAATACTCAACTGGGTCATAGAGCAAAATTACAACCTTTTCTCTCGGAAGGTTGCTTTTTGACGGGCTGACTGCTTTGTTATAATTTTGCTTGCCTTTGGACAACTTTTATCTATTCCAAAGTCAACCCGAAACTACTCATGCCCTATTCATCCTTAGAAGCCTGTTTAATAGATCTGGAGAGACATGGTCACCTTATCAGGGTGAAAGAAGAGGTCGATCCCTACCTCGAAATGGCTGCCATTCATGAAAAGGTATTCTCGATGGATGGCCCCGCACTTTTATTCGAAAATGTGAAGGGGAGTCATTTCAGAGCTGCTTCCAACATCTTTGGAACACTTGATAGAAGCAAGTTTATTTTTCGGGAAACATTGGAAACCGTTCAGCGGCTCATAGAATTGCGCAACCGACCGATCGAAGCACTCAAAAATCCACTCCAACATCTGTCCTCCGGATGGTCAGCCATCAATGCCTTACCAATGAAGAGCATGGGGAGACCGCCTGTAATGGAACAAGAAATAAGTATTAGCAATCTACCACTCATTCACCACTGGCCAATGGATGGAGGAGCCTTTGTAACATTGCCACAGGTATATTCAGAAGACATGGATGCGCCGGGGGTAGGTACCTCTAACCTGGGCATGTACCGGATTCAGCTGACCGGAAATGAATATGTATTGAATGAAGAAATCGGACTCCATTATCAATTGCACAGGGGCATTGGGGTACACCAAACCAAAGCCAATGCAGCCGGACAACCACTCAAAGTGAGCTGTTTCGTAGGTGGTCCGCCAGCGCACACCGTAGCCGCCGTGATGCCTCTTCCTGAAGGAATGAGTGAACTAAGCTTTGCCGGAATATTGGGTGGCAGAAGATTCAGGTACCGCTATGAAGATGGTTTTTGTATCAGTGGTGATGCTGATTTCGTGATTACGGGTGAAGTATATCCCGGTGATGTGAAACCCGAAGGACCCTTTGGAGATCATCTCGGTTATTATAGTTTGCAGCATCCATTTCCTGTGATGCGGGTACACAAAGTGTATGCAAGAAAAAATGCTATCTGGCCGTTCACTGTTGTCGGAAGACCACCGCAGGAAGATACCAGTTTTGGCAACCTCATTCATGAGATTACAGGTGATGCTGTTTCTACTGAAATTCCCGGATTGAAAGAGGTTCATGCTGTAGATGCAGCAGGTGTTCACCCCTTGCTTCTGGCAATCGGTAGTGAGCGCTATACACCTTATGCGCCCACTGCAAGACCGGCAGAACTGCTGACCATTGCCAATCACATATTGGGAACCGGACAACTTTCACTAGCCAAGTTTCTGTTCATAACTGCCGGAACTCCGGCTCATGTGCATACCCGCAACATCTCACAGTTTTTCCAATACATGCTGGAAAGAATAGACTGGGAGCGGGATTTACATTTTTACACCCAAACCACCATTGATACCCTGGATTACTCCGGTACAGATTTGAATAGCGGAAGTAAACTAGTTATAGCAGCCTATGGTTCGGAAAAAAGAAAATTAGCGACTGATGTTCCCGAATGGCTCACGCGCTGCAAGGGAGTACAGGCTGCAAAGCTGGTGATGCCCGGGGTCGTTGCCTTCCAGACAGATCCCTATACAGATGAATCTGCTACTCAGCAATGGATGGATCATGCAACCCAGGTTTGGTTGCAACAGGAACATCCAAATACAGAGATACCACTGATAATTTGGTGCAATGATGCGGGATTCACTGCTCAGACTTTACGTAATTTTTGCTGGGTTGCATTTACCCGTTGCAATCCTTCTCACGATGTTCATGGTATAGATGCATTTGTTCGACATAAACATTATGGCTGTCGAGGTCCGTTGGTGATAGATGCCCGGATCAAACCACACCATGCCCCGGCTGTCGAGATGGACCCACTGATTGAAAAAAGAATCGAAAAATTATTTGTCAAAGGGGGCAGCCTGAATAAGCTTTATTCCTGAGCCTTTGACACTTCCACCCAGGTATGATCTGCCAGTAATTTTACAGAAGATACAAATGCCTTGAAGGGTCCGGCACCTCCCCATTCATTGGGGGCAACCAGTGATAAAATATGAGTGCCATCCTTCTTTTCATAAAGGTGATAGGTATGGCCAATTTGGGGTTGGAAAGAAAGACGGGATTCATAGATCATCCAGCTCAGTTCTTTTCTTTTTCTAATTTCCTGGGCCTGTCTGGCAAGTAATTCTATTTGTTCCCTGATTTGATCCAGGTGCATTTGGGTCTGTTCCTCCATGGCGGCCAATGCCTTGTATTTGATTACACCTTCATTGGTTGGACGAATAGCGACACTACCCAAAGAGGAGGCATAGGGAAGAACACTCATTTGTTTGTGATAAATCTCAGTGTTGGCATAAGACTCACCTTCTTTATTTTTACCTAAATAATTGATTTTCAAATATCCATTTGGCATTATTTCATGCAATACTTGAAGTAAAATTTCGCCGGTTTTGTAAAGGGTGATTTGAAGATTTCCCGCATCCGTTATTTCACCGGAAACGCCATCCGCTAAACCCGCATTGGTGAGGGGGTGAATTTGGTTATCCGGAACCATTTCATATTGGCTATAAAATGCCTCATTGTCCATGCTAACCCAATTCGAACTGATGCTCAACGCCAAGCCATTGCGAATACTTTCAATCTGGTATTGTCCGCTTTTAGGCGTTAATCCGTGTTGAAACTGACATTTTTCGGGAAAAAGTTGCCAGCTGGCGAGGAAATTATAAGCTTGAACCATGTATTTGTTGTTGCCAAAAATGAAAAACCACCGGAACCGGGAGCGGTACCGATGGTTGATGGGTATAATTTATTTTATTGAACGTTGAAAGCAATTTCCATTGTTCCCCAAGTAAGGCTGACACGACCGTCTTTTTTGATGGAATAGGTCAGTCTGTCGCTGGAGGTGGAAGTCTTACCTACTTTGGTTGCTACACGGAGCACATCCTCTGACTTTTTATAATCATAGGCACCCCATTGGTCGAAATTTTTGTTGAATATGAGGGTGGCTTCGCCGTTAGCAGCAGTTAAAACAAAAAAAGCGTATTTACCAGCTGGGAGTGCTTTACCCTCAACGGTTACATTGCGGGAAACTTCAAAAGTTGTGGCTTCATTAGCACCGGCTCTCCAAATTTCACCTGTTTTGGGTTCAACATCTTTACCAATCACCCTTCCTTTGAGTGCAGGTGAACTATAATCGATGGTAACTACCGCTCCGCTTTTCAGCGTTTCAGATGCTTTTGCGGGTGGACTTGGCCGCTTGGACTTATCATCTTGTGCAAAAAGGCTGGAACTTACCAGCAGTGAACCCAGCAGGGTCAGCGTGATCAATTTTTTCATGGTGTAGATTTAATTAATTAACAAAATTGCCGGCTGAGTGTTTGACCGGTCTTGATTAATTGCAAAATAAAGTTGAAAAAGTATTGTATGCTTGGCTTTGGGATGAACGGCAACAGTTCAAACCCGTTAATGTCCGGCCAATTGACCAACAGTGTCTGCCTGCGAGTTTACTAGCTATAATATTTTTTCCAGCACCATGAATTCCAGGTCTCTGCGGGGATCACCCAATGCCTGTCCCACCGGAAATGGTTGTGTTTCGCCTGTGGGTTGATAACCGTGACGTTGGTACCAGGCAATTAATTCATCCCGGAGAGAGATAACCGTCATTTGGATTCCCTTTTTTCCTAACAACTTTGCATATAATTCGGCAGTCTGCATCAATTGTTTGCCGATACCCCTGTCTTGTAAATCAGGTTGAACGGTCAGCATGCCCAAATAGAGCTTCTCATCTCTGTCTTCCAGGTATACACAGGCGTTGATGGAATCATCTTTTCCTGTAACAACCATCATCACTGATGTATCATTATTGATTTGGTGAGACATGTGTTCCGGGTGTGTTCGTATGCCATCTAAGAGATCTGCTTCGGTTGTCCATCCTTGTCTGGAACTTTCTCCCCGATAGGCACTGTTCACTAATTTGACCAATGCATCCACATCGCTAAGTTCTGCAAAACGCATATTGGCTTGGGGGAAGACAAAATCTTTATTCATGTGATAATCCTGTAATTGTAAAGATGCATCAATTGTCAGGAAATAAAAAAGCCCTGTGAAAATTTCGACAGGGCTTTTTTATAAGATTGAACCGCTTTAGGAAGCCGGATCGTTGGGCGTATTAGGATTACCATCCCTTTCCTGTTGTGGATAAGGATAAAAATTACGCGTGCGCTCGGCTCCGGCTTGGCCGGGACCGGGACGACCAAAGCGACGGCTGTCCTCTAACTTCATGCCGCTCATGTAAAGTTCCATGCAACGATTGCGATAAATCTCTTCTAAAATAGCAGCTTGTGTATTAGCGCCGCTATAGGCAGGTAGAGCAGCTCCCAAGCTAAAGGCATCAGTGGTCTTTGTCAGCACTTGGTTGAGTGCCGTAACGGCATTGGCCAGGTTATTTGTGCGGGCATGGGCCTCGGCTTGAATCAAGAGCATTTCTCCGGGAAGAAAAATAGGAATGGCAGTTGCATCATCGCGAAAGAAACCAGACCCGTTAGTAGCATTCCGAACCAAATAGAAAGGAATACGACCATCATTCGCCGCAGGGGCCAACGCACCGGTAAGTCCAAAGTTAGCAACAATACCATATACGTTATTGGTGATGAGTGAGCTGCGGTAAACCGGATTGGGGTTTAGTGTATTGTAAAAATATACGCTGCGAGAAGCTAGGTTAACGGCGCTAGCGCGTGCCAGAGCCAGATCGTTGGTTCCAGCCATGATGTAGAAGCGAGCTGCAAGGGCGATCAACGTGTTGCGCACATCGATCTCACTTCCTACCTGGCTCAAGAAGTCAGCAGGCAAGGGATTGGTACCAATTAGGGCTGCGGCATCGTCAAGCAATTTAGTGGCCGCGGCCAGCGCTTCGGTTCGGGTACTAAAAGTGGCATTTGCTCCGGGCGTAACAGGAACACGCTCCCAGAACTGTGCCATGGTACCAATGGCCAATGCCTTGTACAGATGCGCATAGGCTTGTACGGCATTGCGGTAATTAACGTTGGAAATAACACCCACGTTTGCGATGATCTTACTAGCCTCGCTATTTACGATATTGGCAGTTGTCCAAAACGAGTTTAACACGCCGTTGTTAGGGGCGAGATTCGTTCCTCCATTTTGTAACTGGGCCAGATCGGCATTACCCGCATTGAGTACGGTTAGTTCACCGGTGCTGAGTCCGGAGGCAGAAATTGCCTGATAGAGACTGCTTACGCCCACGCCATTTACGGCCCAGCGTTGCTTGATCCCTACTATAGCTTTTGTTAACCCATCCACACTGCTTAGCACCTGGCTATCGGTGGGAGCGTTGGGATTGGTATAGTCTTTTTTACAGGAGACCATTCCCATGGTCAGCACTGCAAGAAGTAAAATGTATTGTTTCATATGCACTCAATTAAAAGTTGGTGGTGATGGAAAGTTGTAACACGCGAGGAATTGGGAACGAGCCAAAGTCGGAACCGCGTACAATGCTTTGTCCGGCAGAGTTGACCTCGGGATCGAATCCTTCGTCGTACTTGTCGAAGCTGAACAGGTTGCGACCCACTAGGGCAATCTTCATGCTTTGGCAGAATTTCAACTTATTGATCGTATAACCAATGGCCAACTCACGCAATTTAGTGAAGCTTCCGTCTTGTACGTGATACTCCTGAATACGGGGTCCGATAAATCCACCAATAGCGGCCACTGTACCACGAGCCACTTCGCCACGCAACTCCTTTTCGGCCAATGGGCCCACGCCAACATTGTTACGGGTAATGCGGTCCCAATTGTACACCTCGAACCCGTACACACCATCGAACTGAAAACGAAAGCTCCAATTTTTAACGGTAAATTCGTTAACGATGGTCATGTTAAAATCAGGATTGGGATCTCCAAAAATTCTGCGAAGCGGCGTACCAGTCGGCTGACCGTTGGCATCGCGCTGTGCGACACCGGTAGCGGCATTACCGCGCTCTACCTGAGGCAAGTTAAATCCATTCACATCACGTAACAACCAGCTGCCGTCGGCATTGCGGGCAAAATAGTTGATAAAGTAAACGCCCACGGGTTGACCCACCAGTACTCCTTGCGTCCCACTGGCATCAAAAGAAATAAAGGGAGCGTTATTGTAGAGTTCTGTGATTTTATTGCGGTTACGATTGTACAGCAAGCTGGCGTCCCAACGGAAACCTTTGCGCTGAATGGGAGTACCTGTAATCATCAACTCGATCCCTTTGTTGGTCATGGCACCCACATTATCTAACAAGCTAGATGCTCCGCTAGAAGGGGCTACACTAAAAGGAAGTATCAAGTCAGTGATCTCTTGATTGTAAACACTGAACTGCAATCCCAAACGTCCTTTTAAGAAAGACATCTCGGCACCCATCTCGAACTCTGTCTTGATCTCAGGGCGAATGCTAGGATTACCTACTCTGTTTTGAGCAACCACTGCACCACCGGTATATACCTGTGGGCGGTAGGTAGTAAAGCGGTCGTAGGCTCCAATACCGGTGAGGTTACCGGCCTTACCCCATGATGCACGCAGCTTTAAGGTATTGATGGTCTTAGCAACATTCTTAAAGAAAGCCTCATCACTTAAATTATATGAGAGCGAAGCCTTGGGATAAAAAATATTGCGAGCATCGGTACCAAATGCAGAAGAACCATCAAAGCGACCAGCCAGCGTTAAGAACAATTTGTTCTTATAGCCCAAGGTCTGTTGCAAGAAATAACCGAAGATGCTTTGCTCTGAACGGTTATCCACAGGCAGGTTAAAGAAATTTTGTGCCGCATTGATCGTACTTACAAAAGGAAGTAGATCGCGTCCTTCTTGTGCCTGAAAATTATTGCTGATGTACTGAGCACTATATCCAACCGTGGTAGTGCTTTGCAAATCGTTATTGGCAGTGGCCGTCTTGTAAGAAGCGATTGCATCGCCGGTCCATTGAAAATAATTTAACTTGGCTGCACTCACATAACCATCGGGGAAGAACGCCGCACTCACACCTGTGTAAGGTACACGAGGTTGAATGGTAGTTCCTTCTTGTGCATAGGTATCAAAACCGGTGGTCAGATCAATGCTTAATCCTTTAATTGGAGTAAGTGTCAACTTAAGATCGCTGAGCATACGGTTCGTGTTCTGGCGCATGTTGTAGGTCTCGATCACCGAGTTTGGATTCATACGCACCAACTCAACATTCTTTAAGTTGCCGGTCGCATCGCGAGCGGTAATATCCCAGACATTATCGATAATGTTCATGGTGGAGATGGGAGAAAAGAAGTTGTTACCATTGGGCAAATCTTTGCTGCGAGAGTTTGAGAACATAACACCCCCCGCCAGTTTGGCCCATTGGCTAAGACGGCTTTCAACGCGGGCCTTAAGACCATATCGTTGAAAGTTCGTATTGCGAATAATTCCTCCGTTGTTGGTATAGCTGGCACTCAAATAATAGTTAGTGCCTTCGTTACCGCCATTTAAGCTTAAGAAATTATCGGTACCATAGCTGGTATTGAAGATCTGGTCTTGATAATCGTAACGGGTAACAGGATAGGTTACGCGATCTAATCGACCGGCGCCCAGCGCCTGAGGTCCGGTACCGGGAACGGTAGCGGCATTTGGACGCAGATTACCCACCATGGTCAGACGATCGCCAGCAGTAAACAAGTCTGGACCGCTGGCAATACCAAAGCGGAAAGGATAATCATTGAGTTCAATACGCCTGCGAAGCGAATTACTATTTACGCTGGTAGAAAATGTTACTTGAGGCTTACCCGATTTACCGCGCTTGCTAAAGATTTGTACTACCCCGTTAGAGGCACGGCTACCGTAAATGGCGGCAGCAGCAGGACCGTTAATTACCTCAATGCGCTCGATATCGTTGGGATTAATATCCGCAATACGATTGGTTCCGGCCTGAATACGGCTTCCTTGCGCATCAGCATTTAAATTGACCACATTGGCAGAGCTGTTATCGATAATAACCCCATCCACAATGTAAAGAGGCTCGGAGCTGCCGAAGATTGAACCCACACCACGGAGACGAACAGAGAATCCACCCGCCGCATCGCCGGAGTTTTGCGTTACTTGAGCACCCATTACGCGACCATTCAAAATACCACTCAAATTCTGAGTACCGGTATTTTGCATTTGGCGGGCGCTAATCGTCGAGATGGCATTACCCAATTCTTTCTTAGAAGTTCTTACGGTAGCACCGGTTACGACCACCTCATCAAGACCGAGCACATCGGTAATAAGGTCGGCATTGGTGAACAATTCTCCCGAAGCGGGCAATGAAATTTTCTTTTCGATCGTTTTAAAACCTAAACTGGAAAATACCAGTACGTAATTGCCGGGTTTAAGATTGGCAACAAAAGAATAAGTACCCGACTCGTTCGTAATGGCACCAAGTTCGGTAGACTTGATGGTAACGGCAACTCCGGAGAGCGCGCTACCTCCCTGATCGGCCACCTTACCCTTTACCACCACTTGGGCAGAAAGCGTTGCGCCGATAAAAAGAAAAGAGACAAAGAGCAGGGAAGACAAGTACTTTCTGCAGTTTGAAAGTAGAAGCTCTTTCATAAGCAAGCAATTTTTATGTTTTGATAAATAAATTTGGAAACACAAGTTTAAAAAAAAATCTGATTTTCCGGGTATGTAATCATGCGAACACAATCCGCACTCGATTTTTTGTGGGTTGAGTATTCGTTTTAGTCCCAAGTATACAATATTCATTCACATCATTTTTGGGACAGCCACAAGAAAGTTGCTGTTGTCCTGTTTTATTATTGGAATAACTTTTATTGCCCAGGACTGGATGCTGTTCGCTGTGATCACACAGCGCAAAAAGTTGTTCTTGCACAAAGCTTTCGCCCACGCCGAAGGCGTGGGCGAAAGAAATAACGGCGAAAAGACTCAGGAACAGCGATAAACAGAATTTCTTCCATTTATCCTGCCTTTGGGTTGCTAGAGTATTCATAAAGGTGGTTTAGGTTGTGAGGAATTATAAAATAGTTATACCGAGATCCCGATAAGGAGCCAATACCGGATCGTTTTTATCCAACTCCGTTATAAGGATATCAATTTGATTTAAAGCACAAATTTTGATGCGTTGCACAGAATTCAACTTCTCCGATATAGACATGATCACTTTCAAATGCGATGCTTCCAGCATAGCTTTTTTTAAGATCACCACATCCCAGTCATTATCGGTAATACCCTTCTCCACATCCATGGCATTCACACCCATAATACATATGTCCGCCTGTATAGATTTGATCTTTGAAATAGCTTCCCCACCCACAGCAATCTGAGACTTTTTGGAAATTTTATCACCGATGAAAATGACTTCTGAATTGGGATGCTGTGCATATTCGTAAGCGGCCGGGATACTTCCAGTGAGAAATGTAGCTTGCAATTGTTCCGGCAGCATACGGGCCATTTCAACAACTGTTGTTCCCCCTCCGGATAACACAAACATCCCATCTTTCAATAAGGAAACGGCTTTGTTGGCAATGATCTTCTTCTGTTCCCCGTAGAAAACATCAGAGCGCAAATAAAAACTATTGAATGATTTTGAGAGCGCACCCCCATGTACTTTGATCACTTTTCCTTCTTCCGCCAACTCATTCAGATCCCTGCGAATGGTATCTTCCGAAACCTGAATTTCGGCACTCAAGTCAGCAGAAAGCACACTGTTGTGCAGACTGACTTGACGAAGTATGTATGCCTGTCGTTCTTTTTTCAGCATTTTTGCAATCGTGGTAGTCGAAATTATTACTTTTATGTCTTATTCCTACTAGAAAACCGCAAATTCTCGCAAGTTTTTTAGTAAAAAGGCTTAAAAATCCGCATAAATGAATAAAAATCTGAATAAACTCTGCATAATCGGGAACGCACCTAGTAGGTTCATCATAGGATTAATGAGTGGTACTTCTCTTGACGGATTAGACATCGCACTTTGTAAAATCAACGGAAGTGGATTGTCTACTTCGCTCGAACTGCTGCATTTTACCACTGTTCCTTATACTTCTTTTTTCCAGCAACAGGTAAAAGAGGTATTTGCCTTACAACACACCAGCTTAGAAAAAGTTTGTCTGCTCAACGAATGGATTGGTCGTTTTCACGGCCAATTGGTACTCGATTCCCTGAAACAATGGGGAGTTAAGCCCGAAGAAGTAGACCTGATTGCCAGTCACGGACAAACCATCTACCACGCACCCGCCTGGATGCACAAGGATGAAAGATTTCCTCATGCTACCCTACAAATTGGTGACGGTGATCACCTCGCTCATACTACCGGAATTATCACCATTGCCGATTTTCGGCAAAAACATTTGGCGGCAGGAGGGGAGGGAGCACCGTTGGCAGTTTATGGTGACCATCTGATCTTTAGCAAAAAAGGTGAAAATCGCATCATGCTGAACATCGGTGGAATTGCGAATTTCACCTATCTACCCGGAACAACTGATGTCAGTAAAATTTTTAGTACTGACACAGGCCCCGGAAATACCCTAATGGATGCCTATGCGCAAAGATTTTTTAACCAGTCCTGTGATCGAGATGCTGCCATTGCTTTACAAGGCAACTGCCATGAACCTTTGCTCAAAGCCTTGATGTCTCATTCTTTCTTTTCCCAGTCATTTCCAGCTACTACCGGTCCTGAACTGTTTAATCTGGCCTATTTGCGGAAGGCGCAAGAGGAAACCGGCACCACGGATATCTCACATCAAGACGTGATGCGCACATTGAATAGATTTACTGCAAATACCATTGCCCTGGCGATGCATCGTTCTTGTCCGGTGGGAGAGAAGATGGAAGTGTATGCAAGTGGGGGTGGAATGCACAATCCACTGGTGATGCAACAATTAAAAGAAATGTTGCCTGACTGTAATTTCCAAACTACCGAACAACTTTCGGTTCATCCGGATGCTAAAGAAGCTGTGCTTTTCGCTTTGTTAGCCAATGAAACGGTGGCTGGCAATCCCGACACTTATAAGGGAAGTGGAGAGGGTATCCCTGCCATTTGTATGGGTAAGATCTGTTTTCCTAATTAATTGTGCCTTTCGATCTTCTTATCTGGTGTAATTCGCGGAAATGGTCAATGGTTTCAAAATGAATGCGTGGATCGGCCTGTAAAAGTTGGATAAATGTTCTCAAAGAGTCCACCGCATCCGCGTGCGCAAAATACCGGTCGTGCGATAACAGAACCACCGCACCCGGTACACGGGTATCACCGGATGATAATTGCGCTACAACCCGGTTGGCCATTTCTGTCGCAGATTCTCGTGGCGCATTAGTTTTACTGCTTCCTCTCCATTCAGTATCCCATCCAATTACCTGATAGCCCATGGAATCTAAACGATGAACCAATGGTTTTTTGGTTAGTTGTCCACTTATCATACCATTTACAGCCCAAGTGTTATGACCGGGAAAACGAATAATTTTTTCCGTTATCTGCATCAATCGCTCATTGTGTAAAAAATCGTTCAAAGCTGTATCTATTGAAGCCGGGGAATAAAATTTTTGATACCGATTGTTCATAGCATGGCTAAATCCATGGTTGACCAAGAGCAGTGCAGGATAATCTCGCCGTATAGAGTCCATCAAAAGTTCCCGTTCTTTATTGAGAATGTTGAATCCCACTGCAAAAAAGCTGGCTTTGACACCCAACTCTTTGAAAACTTTTCGGCAATTACGGGTACCGGGTGGTTGTGGACCATCATCCCAGGTGAGGAAAACAAAATGATGTGATGTGTCCTCATACCATTGAGTCAATGAATCAATTGTTTTTGATTTAACTGAATCTTTGGCCGATTCCGGGCTGTTTTGATTTTTCTGTATTTCTCTACTGGTATTTTGAGCTCCTGTATTCCGGGAGGAACAGGAAACAACGAATAAGATGCCAGTAATAAAAATTAATCCGGACAATCCTGCTATAATTGGGAATGATTTCATGATCAAAAGCGTTACAAAGTTATTTCCAAACTTTCTGCTTTCTTATTCGGGTATAATCTTTTCGCAATAGTTTGTGAAATAAAAAAAGGTCTGCCGGTTGAGCAGACCTTTAGAAGATCAATTATAACAAAGAAAAATTAATAGCGGTAGCTATCAGTTTTGAAAGGACCAACCTTGCTAATGCCGAGATATTCAGCCTGGGTCTCTGTTAGTTCATCCAGCACTGCACCTACTTTACTCAAGTGCAAACGGGCTACTTTCTCATCGAGGTGACGTGGTAATACATAGACTTTGTTTTCATAGTTGCTATGATTGTTCCACAATTCAATCTGAGCAAGGGTCTGGTTGGTGAAGGAATTACTCATCACAAAACTAGGATGCCCCGTTGCGCAACCCAGATTCACCAATCTGCCTTCAGCCAATAAGATGATGTCTTTGCCATCTACAGTGTACATATCCACCTGGGGCTTGATGGTGTCTTTGGTGTGTCCAAAATTTTGGTTCAGCCAGGCAACATCGATCTCGATATCAAAGTGTCCGATGTTGCATACAATGGCCTTGTCTTTCATGTTGCGGAAATGCTTCTCCGTAATGAGATCACGACAGCCGGATGCAGTAACGATGATATCCGCTTCTTTAACAGCTTCGAGCATCGGCTTCACGGTATAACCATCCATAGCGGCCTGTAGGGCACAAATCGGATCGATTTCAGTTACGATCACACGACAACCTGCCCCACGAAGAGAAGCTGCAGAGCCCTTTCCAACATCACCATATCCACCTACAACAGCAATTTTACCCGCCATCATGATATCGGTGGCGCGGCGAATGGCATCTACCAATGATTCCTGACATCCGTATTTGTTATCAAATTTGGATTTCGTAACGGAGTCGTTTACATTAATTGCAGGAATGGGTAAAGTGCCCTTTGCCATTCTTTCATACAAACGGTGAACGCCGGTGGTTGTTTCTTCAGATAATCCACGAATACCTTTGATTAATTCGGGATACTTATCAAACACCATATTAGTAAGGTCACCACCATCATCCAGTATCATGTTGAGGGGACGATCGGGACTTCCAAAGAAAAGGGTTTGCTCAATGCACCAGTCTGCTTCTTCCTGTGTCTGTCCTTTCCAGGCAAATACGCCAATTCCCGCTGCTGCGATAGCAGCTGCCGCCTGATCCTGGGTAGAAAAGATATTACAAGAACTCCATTTAACCTCGGCACCCAATGATACCAGGGTTTCAATCAATACGGCAGTTTGTATGGTCATGTGCAGACATCCTGCTATGCGGGCACCTTTCAAGGGTTGTGTACCTGCATATTCTTCGCGAACAGCCATCAACCCGGGCATTTCTGCTTCAGCGAGTTTTATTTCTTTGCGACCCCAATCAGCCAGGCGCATATCAGCAACCTTATTGGCCAAAGTGAAATCAATGTGTTGGAATGTAGTTGACATAAAATTTTATTTGATGCAAAGGTATTTCATAGTATTATATAATAAAATAATTATAAAAAATAGAATAAAATTGCAATTAATCACTAATTTTAAGAACAAAATACTAAAACTACATGTCCAAGTCAACAATTATAGCCGAAAAACCTGTTTTATCAGTGATGCTAGATGATAAAGACCTGGCCATTCTGCGCATTTTACAACAAAATGCACGTGCCACCGTTCGGGAAATTGCCGTACAGGTAAAATTGAGTACCACTCCCGTGCATGAACGCATTCGTCGCCTAGAAACACAAGGAGTCATTCGTCAATATGCTACTTTGCTCAATCCCAATCTTGTTAACAAAGGGTTGATGGTGATCTGCTATGTCTCTCTGCGTCAACACAACAAAAGCGCGGGAAGTAAATTCATCAAAAGCATCATGGAAATGCCCGAGATAATAGCTTGTTACAACATCTCAGGTGAATTCGATTTTATGCTGAAAGTGGTAGCTGAAAACATGGATGACTATTATCACTTTCATGTAAATAAACTCAGCCAGGCTGAAAATATCGGACAGTTACAAAGTGTATTTGTAATGGGTGTAATTAAAGATACCCACGTCTTGGTTTAAGCTTCAGGGCAAACGAACCGGCTTGCGTCGCCGAGGTCCTTCGAAAAGTTTTTTCCTGAGTAAATGAGAAAGGTATGCACCACCTGCACCTGTAATTGCCCCCGCTATGACGTCACTGGGATAATGTTGCCCGAGATAGATTCTTGAATAACCAACCCCGCAAGCCCACAAATAGGCCGGTGCCGCCAGGTACCATTTCTCTGTACTCAATAATATAGAAGTTGCGTTGGAAAAAGATAAAGAGGTATGGCCGGAAGGGAAGGAGTTGCCATCTTCCCATTCATCAGGATAGATGTCATTGTATCGTTGATAAGGTCGTGGGCGTTGCACAAGCTCCTTGATTGCTCCGGTTGCAGCAGCAGAAATGATTAATCCCCCCATCATTTCGTAACCGACTTGTTGTCCTTTCTTGTTTTCCGAAATGATAGAAACAGCCATGATGCCAATCGGTAAACTGAATGCCACCGGATAGGCAGAGCGGGAAAAAGTTTTGAAGAGTTGATTGTCGGGATAACGTGGATTGATTACTTTGAGCGTAGCATAATCTCCTGCACCCTGTGCGACAATCGCTGATTCAATACACAAAAGTGACAACACAACAACAATGATTTTGTAGTTCATGGGTGAGGGACTTAAAAGGTAAATAACACTCTAATCATTGCTCAATTCCTTCAGGGCACTTTCAATGGTGGCTATCCTGGCCATGGCATCTGCTTCTTTTTTTCTTTCCATGGCAATGACTTCGGACTTGGCATTGTTGACGAACTTTTCGTTCTGCAATTTTTTTCTTACCTGTTCCAGGAACTGTTGCTGGTGTTGCAAGTCTTTGAGCAGACCCTCTTTTTGTACAACGGTATTCCCGATTTCTCCCGCAGAAATATAAAAGCGATCTTGTTCAACTGCAACAACAATGCTTCTGGCTATCGCATCTGATGTGAATTGAATGGATGATGCATTGACCTGCCTGGAAAGCAGATGAGTTATTTCCCTGTATTTTTCCGGATGTTCGGTTTGTATAGCTAGCTCGATCGAGGTCTTGGGTTTGATTTGTTGTTTGTTTCGAGCATCCCGAAGGGCAGATATAAGTTGTTGCAATAGACTTCCTGCTGCCAATACATCTTCATTGACATTTGTTATCTCTGCATAGGGTCTTACACACAGATCTGTGGATTGGGTGCGCAAAAGATGGTAAATCTCCTCCGTAATAAAAGGCATAAATGGGTGGAGGAGGTGCAACAATTCCTCAAAAAAACCAACCGTCTGTTCGTAAACTTCCTGTGAAACCGGTTGTTCCATGCCCGGTTTTACCCATTCAAGGTACCAGCTGCAATAATCATCCCAAATAAGGGAATAAATGGTTTTTAGCGCCTCACTTAGTCTGAATTGCTGCATCATCTCGGCAACCTCCGCCTTGGTGCTTAGCAGTCTTTGTTGAAACCAGTTCCGTGCAAAAGCAGTTTCAGCCCCACCATCTGCATCTTGGCTAATGCGCTCTTTCCAGCCATGCACCAATCGCATGGCATTCCAAAGCTTATTGTTGAAATGACGTCCCTGCTCTAGTCCTGCCTCATCGAACAATATATCATTCCCTGCCGGTGAGGCAATCATGATTCCAAAACGAACAGCATCTGCCCCATATTGATCTATCAGACCAAGCAAATCCGGCGAGTTGCCCAGACTCTTGCTCATTTTTCTACCTTGCTTGTCCCTCACAATTCCGGTAAAATAAACATCCCTGAACGGTAGTTTCCCCATATATTCATACCCTGCCATGATCATACGTGCTACCCAAAAGAAAATTATTTCGGGGGCTGTAACCAGGGTACTGGTTGGATAATAGTAATTGACTTCTTTGTTTCCGGGTTGGGACAAACCATGGAAGACTTCGAAAGGCCATAACCAACTGGAGAACCAGGTGTCCAAACATCCTTCATCTTGCCTGATATCCTCTTTTGTTAAACCGGGGTGTTCTTTCTGAAGTAACTCCAATGCTTCCTCCACAGATTTTGCTACTGCAAAGGAACCATCCGGTGCATAGTAAGCCGGTATTCGATGTCCCCACCACAACTGTCTGCTGATGCACCAATCTTTGATGTTCTCCATCCAATGGCGATAGAGATTTTTAAATTTGGCAGGATGGAAATGGATCTCGTCTTGCATCACTGCCTCCAGTGCCGGTTCAGCCAATTGCTTCATGCTTACCCACCACTGCATACTGAGTCGGGGCTCGACCATCGCATCTGTTCTTTCACTGAAGCCAACCTGATTGACGTATGTTTCTACTTTTACTAGATTTCCGGCAGCTTCCAGCTGAGGAATAATTTTCTTTCTTACCTCCAGCCGGTCTTCACCAACAAATAATATGGCTGCTTCCGACATCGTTCCATCGTCGTTCATGGTATCGATCACCTCAAGTCCGTATTTAATCCCCAGTTGGTAATCATTCATATCATGGGCAGGGGTTACTTTCAGGGCACCTGTTCCAAAATCAGGTGTCACATAGTTGTCTGCGATGATGGGTATTCGGCGGTTGATGAGCGGAACAAATGCAGTTCGTCCGATGAGGTGTTGGTATCTAAGGTCATCCGGATGTACGCATATAGCAGTATCACCGAGTATGGTTTCAGGTCGAACGGTGGCAATGGTAATACCTGTTCTGGCGGCTTCATCATCACCTTCTATTCGATAATTCAGGTGATATAATTTGCTGTTGACTTCCCGGTAGATGACTTCCTCATCGCTGAGTGCAGTTTGGGCCTTCACATCCCAATTGATCATTCGTTTGCCCCGGTAAATATGTCCCTTGCGATACAGATCAACGAAAACACCGATGACTGACTGATAGTAGGCATCATCCATGGTGAAGGATGTCCTGTTCCAATCCAGGCTACACCCCATCTTTTTTAACTGTTGCAGGATAATGCCACCGTATTTTTCTTTCCATTCCCAGGCATAGGTCAGGAACTCATCTCTGCTGAGTGAGGATTTGGCTATGCCTCTTTCCCTTAACATAGCCACTACCTTAGCTTCCGTTGCGATGGATGCATGATCGGTACCAGGCACCCAGCAGGCATTGTACCCAGACATCCTTGCATGACGCACCAGAATGTCCTGGATGGTATTGTTCAAACAATGTCCCATGTGCAAAACACCGGTCACATTGGGGGGAGGAATAACTACTGTATAAGAGGGGCGATCATCAGACTGGCTATTGAAATAGCCTTGTTGGATCCAATGTTCATACCATTTGGCTTCGGCTTCCGCCGGAATAAAATTTTTACTGAGTTCCATACTGCTTAGGCGGACAAATATCCTGACGATGTCACGGCCCAGCCGTTGAATCCGGAAGTAATCCGGATGCAAAAATAAGGAAAATGCTCTCTGCTCCCTTAGAATCAGCGGGTCATGCGGTCAACGCCTGATTCCATCGGATGCAGCAGCGAAAAATCTGCCGAAGGCATCGACTGATTTTTGGACAATCCAATAGATGCTTCAGTGCACCCGGCCGGAATAGATTCTTTGATAGCTCGCCCGCTCATTTTCACATATTTCAGGCAAGCATTTTCTTTGCAAGAGCCAAACGCAATGATGACCAATAGTGCGAGAAGGACTTTTTTCATACCTGTAAAATTATAGGTGTTTACAGCAATTGTAACGCAATATTAACCTGGATGTTACAACCTACCATCAATTGGTCGTTAAATTAATGGGAATATTACAGTGTTAGGAAGAAAAAAATCAGGTTACCCCGGCTGTAGGGGCTATGCGTAGACGGAAAACGACCTGATTAATTCGAAAAACCATTCAGGTAGACCAGGGCCCGGGTAAAATCTTGCTCTTTTTTCGGATTTAAGTTATTGGCAGAAAGGTAAGCAGTCAACTCATTCTTTTGGCTTCCTGCTATTTCTTCTAAAGCAGATTTGGATAGTTTAATGGGGGTGGCCAATTTGTTATTGGCCAAAAAGTAGAAGGACTGCAGCTCAATTGTTTTGTTGTCATTGTTGCCGGATCCATACGTTTTGGTATCAATCAGAACCTTTCGAGCATATTTGATGAGCATGTATTTTCCCTCATTCAGCACCTGAACAAAAGTATTCGGATTGAATTGGTTGGATATAAAACCGTTCATGAACATCTTGCGTTGATCCGGTTGATCGAAGTCGGTTTCGATATAATCGAGTTGGTCAATAAATTCGAAGGGTTGGTTGTTATTCTGGTAAAGGGCTTTGTGTTCATACACATCGAAATTGACCATCAGTCCGGTAATCAACTTCCCCTTATTAATTTTCACCCTGGCGATGTGCCAGTCTTCAAAAAGGAGCACAGTTCCGGTGATATTATCCCATTTCATTTCTCGGTAAACTCTTCCGGGGTTAACTGCATCAGCATAAAAGCCTTGTCCGGTGGCGGTCAATGAAAATAGTAGAATTGCAGTCAGGCTTGAAAAAAATGTTTTCATAACGTTGTTTTATCAAAAAATGAATGGATAATGAAAATTGAGATCATCGATGGCAACTTAATAGTAAAAAAAAAGCCACTATGAAGATAGTGGCCTTTTTAGAAGTAACAAAGTTAAAATTGGAATCGAATCTGATTAGAGCTGACTAATTTGGATTCCGATTTTATTCAATTCTGTTGCGGGTTTTACCAGGTTATTACCGGTCACTTCCAGAACCAGCAATACGGGTGTGGCACTGGATACGCCTGGGTTGATAACATTGATAACCGCTTCACCAAAACTGCTGTTCGGGGGTATTACGATGGTTCCTGGAATAGTAAAATGAGTACCTGATACGGCAGTAGAAGCAGAGGTGATAACACTATAGTTCAGTGTCTGCTGCGTTGGCTGCTGAGCACCAATCAGGTTAACGCGGAAACGGATGGTACCACTTGCACGGGTGATCAGTGGGTCGGTGGTTGCTACCGGCATACCGTAAGGTGGAACTCGGGTTAGAATTGGGTAAGTAACTCCGGCGCCTCTGGCATTCCAGGAAGCAGCATCGAATTCAACTTGTAATCCCTGAATTACATAGTTCTCCTGTTTGATACAGCCTGAAAAACTAATAATGGCTGCAAAGAGGAGCATTGTATTGATAATGATTTTTTTCATCTTATGAATGTTTACGCATTTAATTAATAGCCCACATTTTGTTGCATGTTGGGATTGCCTACCAATTCTCCGTTGGGTATTGGAGCCAGTACACGGAAATCAGTAATTGCCAGAACAAATCCAACACTTGGATCTTTCACGATATCTCTTCCGAGACGTTTCATATCATGAAAACGATGTCCTTCCATTGTCAATTCAGCAACACGCTGGTTCAGAATTTCTTCTAAAATTGCGTTTCCGCTGAGCGTAACGGGGGCAAGACCTCTGTTAACACGAAGGGTATTGATATCATTGAGAGCAGCAGCTTCATCGTTCAGGCGGAAACTAGCTTCAGCTCTGATCAACAAGACTTCGGCATGGCGAATCACTGGTACGTTGTCGGTATTCAGGAAACCACTTTTACCAAAATATTTGGTGCATTCCATAAAACGTGGATTGGTGCGTTGCCCACCCCACTCATACAACTGATTACGTACATCAGTACTTCTGGTTAGAGCCGGAAGTGCAATCGCGTTGGAGATGGAGAGACTGGATGGTACACCGGAGATGCCCAATGCATTCAAAGCAAACAGATTGGGAACACAATCTCCCCAGCCACCATTGGTCAATGGAGAACCAATAGCACCCATTGAAGTACAGCTTGTTTGAAGGGCTTCATTCACCCCCAGACTTTCAGCTGCTATAGCAAAACGAACTTCAAAAATTGATTCCGGATTGGTAGAGGCTCTCCATCCTGCCACATGGTTAGCCGCAGTTGAAAGAGTTCCAACACCACCGGTTAATGCATTGGTAGCAGCCGTTCTAGCCGCAGTCCAATCCCCATTGTACAATTGAACACGAGCTAACAGAGCTTGACAGGCAGCCCTGGTGGCAAAGTGTGGAGCACCTGCACGGGCTGAGGTAGCCAAACGGGTTGAGGCAATTGTCAGGTCATTAATGATGAAATTGTAACATTCTGCAATAGATGCACGTGCTGGTCTGAAAGCGGCGGCAGTATCTTTATTGTCAACAGCTGTACTACGAAGTACAACACCGCCTCTGTTAGAAGCATTTACAATAAAAGTTGGAGCATAAGCATATGCACGCATCAGGTCATGGTAGAGCAAGGCACGGATAAAACGCATCTCACCTTCCCATCTGTCTCTTTGTGTTGCTGATGCTGCCGAAATTTTAGGTATAGCAGCTAATACAAGGTTACAGTCATTGATGGCACTGTATGCAGTACCCCAGTTGGCATAATGTGCACCATTGTTGTTGCGACCTTCTCCTACTAAGCGTCCACTCTTATTGGTAGCAACAGCATTATCCGCCATTACATCACCATAGAGCATGAAATCACGTCCATAGAGAACTCTTGACTTCAAAGTAGCGTAAACACCAATTACAGCTGCATCTACACTGCTGACAGAAGTAAGTGCAGTTTCTGATGAGATGGACTGCCGCGGTTGTACCGCCAGGTCTTTGTCTGAACAGCCGGCTACTAAAATACCGAGTGTGGCAGCAAAAACAGTTATTTTATTTACAATAGTTTTCATAATCTTTCATTTTTCTGGTTTAGAAACCTACTTGCAGGCCTACGGTTAAGTTTTTATTTTGAGGTACAATACCTGTAGCAGCACCCACGAATTCAGGATCATATCCGGGATAGTCGGAGTAAGTAAACAGATTGTTACCCTGGAAATAGATCCGCAAGAGAGAAAGTTTCGCTTTTTTCACATATTCAGTTAGGTTGTAAGCAAGCATTACTTGTCTCAGACGTATATAATCTGCTTTGAAGAGATAACGCTGTCCAGTAAATCTGCTAGAGCTGTTAAAATCTGCATTGCCGTTGAATGGTCTAGGTACGCTGGTAACTTGGCCAGGTGTTTTCCACCGGGCATCGTACATTTCTCTTAATCCGTTGAAAGCACGACCACCAATCTCAGACATAAAGTTAACCTGTCCGTCACTAACCGTACGTCCGTATTCATAGTTAAAGAACAGACTCAATTCCCAGTTTCTGTGGGAGAAAATGTTCTCGAAACCACCATTGTATACCGGATTGGTTTGACCGGACAAACGCTGGTCTGCAGGAATCAATGGGTTGTAAGTAAGACTACCATCTGCCTTGTACCACATGGCACGACCTGTGGCAGGATTTACACCTGCATAGTTAGCTACGAAGAAGGATCCCAACGGAGCCCCTACGCGAATAGCATTATTACCTGGAAGTACCTCTAAGCCATCATACAATTTTGAGATATAGTTTTTGTTGTAAGCGAAGATGAAATTCGTTCTCCACTTAAACCCTCTGTCAATGATTTTCACGCCCAGGTTGGCTTCCACACCCTCGTTGATGACTTCACCAACGTTATCGGTAAAGGAGGTGAAACCAGTTGTCAGGTACAATGAACGATTCAACAACAGTCTGGAATTAACACGTTTGTATACATCTACACTGGCTGTGATGCGATCTTTGAAAAAACCGAGGTCAATTCCGTAGTTGTTTTCAGTTCTGGATTCCCAACGAAGGGTTGGACTGGACAGCTGGCTGTAGAAAATACCGGGGGTATTGTTGTACTGGCGACCACCACCGAACAAACCAAGGGCATCGAAGTTATTAATTTGGTCATTACCGGACTGACCCCATGAATAGCGAAGTTTTAAATTACTCAGCCAATTGCTGGAACGCTCCATGAATTTTTCGTTGGTAACATTCCAACCCAATTGCACTGATGGGAAATTAGCGAAACGATTGTTGGATCCGAATCTGGAAGAACCATCACGACGAAAAGAGAAAATAACACTATAGCGTCTGTCATAATCATATCCAAGACGTCCGAATAGGGAGAAAATTTTGTTTCCAGACCAGAAACCAGTTGCCCCCAATGGAGTAGCAGCGGAATTGACAGTTCTGAAATCGGGAGTTGGGAAGCCTTCCGCAGAAGCACCAATACGCTCGTTGACATCACTTCTATATTCCAAACCCGCTAATGCAGTTATTCCGTGTTTGTTGTTGAAAGTTCTGTTGAAGTTAAGGGTATGGAAAGTTAAGAAGTTGGTGTTCCAGTCAGAGTTAACTGAACCAAAACCTCTTCTGTTGAAGTATTCATCCAAACGTGGATCTCCATAAAACTCTGTTTGTACCAAGCGGTAATCCATACCAACTTTACCGGTATAACGCAACCCTTTCAAAATGTCGTAATTGATGGAAAAATTACCTACCATTTGATTGGTTACCTGTTTATTGGTGTTTAAAGCGTTAACAGCCATTGGATTGAAACTCAGAATACCTGCTACGGCTTGTCCCGATCCCGGAAGTCCATACCAACTTCCGTCGGCATTGCGAATGGGGTTGTGGGGAAGAATAGTGGCACCGGCAAAAGCGATGTTTCCTAAGAAGGCACCACCAACTGCACCACCGAAGGGCGCATTCTGGCGAATGGTACTCAAACTGATACTTGTTTCAATAGTTATTTTCTTAGACACTTTATGAGTCAAAGATGTGAGCAAGGTTCCGCGTTTAAAGTTAACAGGGAATACGACCGCATCAGTATTGTTGTAAGAACCAGAAATAGAGTAAGTTGTTTTCTCGTTACCACCCCGCAAAGAAGCTTCAAATTGCTGCAGACTTCCATTGCGAAGACCTTCCCTCTGCCAATCATAATTTCTTAAATTAGCAATGTCAGCATCGGTTGCTGTTCCTGCAATTCCCAAACCTGCCAAAGCAGTGGCACGAACCGCAGCGGCCGTTGCACGGGGATTGGCATTTTGAAGTGCTTCGATTCTTGATTGTGTTATTTCTGCGATATTCAATATATCAAAATACTTAAGCGGACTCGTTGAACCTAATTGTACGTTTAAGTTTATTTCATTTCTTCCTGCCCTTCCTTTTTTGGTGGTAATCAATACCACACCATTACCACCGCGCGCTCCATACATTGCAGTAGCTGCAGCATCCTTAAGGATATCAAAGGATTCGATATCATTGGGGTTTAAGAACGCAATGGGGTTCGTTTGGGTCTGAATGTTGGTAGTAGTACCATTGATTTGAATACCATCCACAACGAATAGGGGTTGATTACCAGCATTAATAGAACCGGCACCGCGTATCAGGATGTTAACTGGGCCACCTGGAATACCGTTGTTAGCATTAACTTGTACACCAGCTGCACGACCTTGTAACAAACGGTCAACAGAAGTCACAGGAATGTTTTGAATTTGCTTGGCGGTAATCGTACTCACCGCAGCATTCACCTCTCTCTTCTTGGTTTGCTGATAACCCGTTACAACTACTTCTTCCAAATCTTCACTTGTCGCTTTTAAGCGGGCGGCATAAGTGTTAGAAGAAGTAATATTAATTTCCTGCTTGGCATAATTCACTGATGCAATGACCAGTTCCTTTGCGCTAGCAGGAACATTTAAAGAAAAGGAACCATCATCTTTGGTGGTAGTTCCTATAGTTGTTCCCTTTACAAGAACAGAAGCATTGGCGATGGGGGCGCCCTTTTCGTCAAACACCTTTCCGGTGATGACCCTTGTTTGGGCAACGAGCGAAGTCATTGCAACAAACAACCCAATGAAAATCATTAGGAGCTTTCTCATTTTTCAGTTGTTTTTAATAGGTCTGCAATTTGGTAACAAAACGTTAATTAACAATGATATTTTTATTTTGTTTATACCCAAAATCCATAAATTATATTAATGACCAATATATGTTTGACGATATTTAATAATATGTTCGAGTTTATTTTTCTTAATAAATTTCAATTTTATATTGACGATTAGATAGTTAAAACAGTTAATTGGCTTTATTTACACTTTTTCATTTCAATGTGTCTATTCTACATCTTAACCAACCATTAAAAGATTGGAATTGAATTAAATGCGATTTGCCGTTGTCGATATCGAAACCACAGGTGGATTCCCCCACCAACATGGCATCACAGAGATTGCCATCGTTTGCATGAATGGACGTGAAATAGAACACACATTTGAAACACTCCTCAATCCAGGACAACCCATTCCTCCATTCATAGCCAACATGACAGGTATTTCTGATGATATGGTAGCACTGGCACCCTCCTTCAATGATCAGGCGGAAAAAATATTCAATCTGCTTTGCGACCGGATTTTTGTTGCCCACAATGTGAATTTTGACTATTCATTTGTAAAATACTTTCTCCAACAAGCAGGCTATCATTTGCAATCGCCCAAACTATGCACCATCCGTCTTGCCCGCAAAGTATTTCCCGGTCTCCCAAAATATGGATTGGGTCATCTTTCCCGATCACTTGACATTACCATCACTCACCGTCACCGTGCTGGTGGTGATGCCAAAGCCGCAGCTACCGTCTTGTCAATGGCATTGGAAAAGTCAGGAGATACCATCGTTAAAGAAATGCTGCGCCGGGAGGGTAAACATCAGCTGTTGCCACCTAACTTATCCGTCGATCAAATCAATGCTCTTCCCCAATCCCCGGGTGTCTATTACTTCCGAGATAAAAAAGGGAAAGTTATTTACGTCGGGAAGGCCAAACAGATTCGCAAAAGAGTGATAAGCCACTTTACAGGACTAGACACTTCAGAAAAAAGACAGGCCCTGCTGAAATCAATTTATACCATCGGTCATACCATCTGTGCTTCCGAACTTTTAGCAGGAATTTTAGAAAGCATTGAAATCAAGCGACTATGGCCCGCATTCAACAAAAGCCAAAAAAGATTCGAAGCTGCCTGGTCGATCTACCACTACATTGATGCAGCCGGCTTTCGTCGCCTGGCCATCGATAAAAAGAATAAATTCTCTGCACCTGTCTGTTCATTCGGACTTCAGGCCGATGCACACAGAACACTTTGGAAAATAGTTCGATCTTTTGACTTACATCCCTTTATCTGCTATCTAGAGAAAACACCATCATCACCATTGCCGCAGCCAGCTGAACACAACTTGAGAATTGAAAATGCCTTAGAACACCTGGTGGAACAACAATCCAATTATGTAATTCGTGACCAGGATGGACTCATCCTTGTCGAACAGGGAAGATTCTATGGCATGAGTCAATCTATTCATTGGCATCCGGATGAACCGATTGAATCCCTGCGCCAAAAATTAACACCCTACCCGGAAAATGAAATGATACGATCATTGCTTCGTCAATTTCGGGAAACGCGGCCTGAAAGATTTTATCCTATCAAGAATAACTAACTGGCTACTCCTGATAATTCTGTATATTGTTCTAAATACTGTCGCATGAAATATTGCTTGTTCTTCCTCTTATTCTTGCTCTCTATTGCGGGTCGCTCTCAGAAAGTTTACCCCCTGGTAAAAGGTTTTGGCGGAGTAAATGCTGTTGCCTTACCTGTTGAAAAGCCCGATCCCGGTCAAACCTACAATATCGTGGTTGAGGTGAATACCGACAATCCTAAACCCGAAATGGTACACGAATTGTTAGAAAAAATCGCATCCATAGCGAACCTGCACGTTTTGGGTGGGGTATCTCCTGAACGATTACATATAGTAGGAGTAATTCATGGTCCGGCAGCTATGTTTTTACAACATGACTCTGTTTATCTGCGCAAATACAATGTTCCCAATCCAAATCTGCCCCTGTTTAGTGCACTAAAAAAAGCGGGTGTACGAATGCTGGTCTGTGCTCAATCCATGGTCAAGCGGAACATCGATCCGGCCACCATTGCCCCCGAGTTGGAAATTGCACTTTCTGCAATGACAGCTATCAGCACTTACCAGCGTAGAGGATACATGCTGCTGAAATTATAAATCAAGCGCAAGGAAAACTAATTACTAAAAAGAGGGATTAACACCCGTATAGTTCATGGGTGTAATAGATAACAATTCCTTTTTTACCCCGGCTTTAACTGGTAAGCGTTTGATGAAAGTATGCAAAGTTTTTTGCGTGATACCTTCCTTGCCGCGTGTTAATTCTTTAAGTGCCTCATAAGCCCCGGCATATTGTTCCCTCCGTAAAATAGTTTGTATGGCTTCTGCAACTACAGCCCAGTTTTGATTCAGGTCGTATTCAATTTTTTCCCTGTTAAGTAATAACTTATTCATTCCCTTCATCATGGATTGTATTGCCAGTAAACTATGCGCCAAAGGAACACCTATGTTTCTCAAAACCGTTGAATCAGTAAGGTCTCTTTGCAAACGACTGACAGGTAATTTTGATGATAAATGTTCTAAAAGGGCATTGGCAATACCAAGATTGCCCTCTGCATTTTCAAAGTCAATCGGATTTACTTTATGGGGCATAGCTGAAGACCCCACTTCGCCTGCTTTGGTTTGCTGGCGAAAATATTCCATGCTGATATAAGTCCAACAATCCCTATTGAAATCTATCAATATTGTATTGATCCGCTTGATGGTATCGAGGTGGGCAGCTAATAAATCATAGTGCTCAATCTGGGTGGTGAACTGCTGTCTTGTTAAACCCAATCGCTGAACGAATTTATCTGCCAGCCGCGGCCAATTCTTTTCCGGAAAACTTACTTGATGCGCATTGAAATTACCGGTGGCTCCACCGAATTTACCTGTATGAGGTAGTGATGTCAACAAATGCAATTGAGTAGATATCCTTTCGTGAAAAACCTTCCACTCCTTACCCAATCGGGTAGGGGAGGCGGGTTGTCCATGCGTTTTTGCCAGCATTGGCACATCCTTCCATTTTCGTGCTTGCTGTAGCATTAATTTTTGCAGTTGATTCATTGCAGGAATATAAACTTCTGTTAATGCTGCTTGCCAGCTCATAGGCACTGCAGTATGATTGATGTCCTGAGATGTGAGTCCGAAATGAATCCATTCCTGCAAACGTTCGCCACCCGCCTTTTTGAGCTCTTCTTTTAAAAAATACTCTACTGCTTTTACATCATGGCGGGTTGTTCTTTCGATATCTTTTATAGCGGCCGCCTCTGCGGGTCCAAAATTTGCCTCCATTTGTTGCAAATGTTTCCTGACAGCTGCTGGAAGTACAAATAGTTTTTGATCTGCCAGAAAGAGGAAATAGGCAATTTCTACTCGAACCCTGTAGTGAATCAGTCCCCATTCAGAAAAATAGGGAGCCAGCGGTGATACTTGTTCGCGGTATCTGCCATCAATAGGGGAGATGGCGGTAAGTGGAGTAAGTTCCATGAAAGCCGTATTAGGCAAATTGAATGATGCACAAAGATAAAGCAGCCAAGGCGGTTTTCAAGGAATGTTGGTTTTTCCTTTGTTTTTGGCTTTTCCCTGACGGGAATTGTTTTTCTTTGCAAAAATTGTAGCTGGTGGAACCCATCCGAATCGGTGCAGTGAGTTATCTGAATACAAAGCCCTTCGTCTATGGTCTAACCCATGCCCCCAATCGTCCCGATATCTCACTGACCTCCGATTACCCTGCTGCGGTAGCTGAGCAACTGCTATCGAAAAAAATTGACATTGGTCTAATACCTGTTGCTGCCCTCCAACGTATTCCGGGTGCCCGGGTTGTTTCGGACTATTGTATTGGATCTACAGGTACTGTCGCTTCTGTCGCTATTTTCAGCCAGGTTCCTTTAGAACAGGTTACGACGCTTTTGCTGGACTATCAAAGCAATACTTCGGTAGCATTGGCACAAATTCTGCTTAGGGACTACTGGCGGCTTCAGCCAAATTTGTTACACGCCACCGGAGCAGATTTCCTTGAAAAAATACAAGGTACTTCGGCTGCTGTCGTTATCGGTGACCGCGCTTTAGAACTGTACCCTTCTTTTCCTTACAGGTACGATCTTGGTGAAGCATGGACACAACATACCGGCCTCCCCTTTGTTTTTGCAGTTTGGGCAGCCATTGAGCCATTGCCAACTTCTTTCATCGATTCCTTCAACAGAGCTTTGTTATGGGGTGTGGAACACTGGAGAGATTTATTGCCGGAATTACCCATACATCCCTACGATCCGGAAGTATATTTCACTCAGAATATAAGTTTTACACTCGACGAACACAAAAAGAAAGGCATGCAACTGTTCATGGAAAATCTTTCGCTGCTCACGAGTAAATAGATTTTTTGTAAATTACTGCTGAATCAGATCGATATCATTTTCACCAAAAAAAAAATCATGAAGCAAAAGCTAATTTTCTTTTCAATACTCTGGTCGTTAGCTTCCGTAATTTCATATTCCGGTAATGCACAGGGTTGCAGTGATGCCGGTTTTTGCACCATCAATAGCTTCAAACCACAGCTGGCCGCCGATAGCACAAAAAATTGGAAAAGCCACTTAAAAATCGGAGGTTTTTGGGGGAGTGCAGACAACTCAATTTCTGTTTACGGAAACTATGTTGAATTCTACAGGCAGGTTTCTGATAAAATCGCTTTGGATGCTAAAATAACCAGCTTGGGACAATCCGGTAATAACATCACCGTTTTTTCTATTTCCGATCTGTTTCTTAACCTGAATTATAGATTGACCAGTCAATTACAAATGACTATTGGAACCAAAATTCCTTTTTCACAGGCAAATCAGTCCAGCAATAATTTACCTCTCCCGATGGACTACCAACCGAGTCTCGGCACATTCGATTTAATTTTTGGTCTAGGATATAATTTCAACAAGCTTCAATTGGTTGCTGCCATCCAACAACCACTGAGTCAAAACAACAACCAATTCCTGGCTTCCGGATACCCGATCAATTCTCCATTAAGAAAATTTCAGTCCACCAATCAATATTCCAGGAAAGGTGATGTGCTGGTCAGAATTGCCTATCCTATCGTTCTCCAATCTAAATTAAAAATGACAGCCAGTCTATTGCCTATATATCATCTGGGTAACGATCAGTTCAGGGACGAGTTGAATCGCTTAACTGATATACAGGGATCTAAGGGCCTCACTTTAAATGGAAATCTGTTTTTTGATTATGCGTTCAATGCCACCAATAGTTTGCAGTTGAACCTGGGCGCTCCATTTGTTGTAAGAGATGTTAGACCGGATGGATTAACCCGAGGTTTTATTCTCAACCTCGAGTACAAAATAAAATTTTAATTAGCACTCCTTAAGTACAGATAATCAATACATTATAGCATATTATATTTGTTTTTCTATTGAATAAGCGCTGTCTCAGTAAAAGGCATTAAAACATCAATTATTATCTCAAGATTTTCCAATTAGCTGACATGCACTTAATTCTTGTCACCATTTGTTTCAATAATCTTTCTGACGTTCAGAGAACTTGTGAGTCAGTAGATAAACAAACCTGCTTGCCGGATGAACATTGGATCATCAATGGATCTACTGATAGTGCCATAGCGGATTGGTTCTCTGGAAAACCTTTGCCCTCCTATAGGAAGGTAATCAACGAACGCGATACCGGCATTGCTGATGCATTTAACAAAGGTATTCGCTACGCCGGGGAGGGCATGATTCAACTCTTGAATTCGGGAGATGAACTACTGCATGAGAAAGTTTTGGAACAAATTGCTGATTTTTTACGGCAACATCCCGGTGCTGCTTGGATATCTGGAAAGATTGTAATGAAACGTGCCGGCCATTGGGTTGAGGTCGGAAAGCCATTCGAGTCTTCCAAATTGTACCGGGGCATGCGCAGTGTTTCTCATCCCAGCTGGTTCGTTCACAAAAACGCATATAAAAGGGTAGGGGAATACAATGGTGCATACAAGATTGCGATGGATTACGATATGATGTGTCGCCTGACGAAAGAAAATTACGCTTTTTACAATTTTGCATCAGTCCGCTTCGACGATTCCGGAATCAGTTCGCATCAGTACATTGCATCATTGGATGAAAATACAAAAGTATACGAGTCTCATTTTGGTTCTTCTCTCTTACTAAATTTCTGGCAGATGCGACTAAAGATGCTTCATCACTTGCTTCAAACACCAATCGGTAAGTTTCTTTTTAACCTCAAAAAAAAGATGGGTGGGGAGAATTGGTAAGTTGAAATTCATTCTGCATAGTATTTGATTTGATTTGAATATATTGCACATCATGTTGTCAATTGGTTTGTATCGATTTCTGCGGTACTTATTGTGGCTTTGCTTGATTTTTATCAGCAAAGAGAAAGTTGCAGCTCAACATCTTGTAGTACCCCCTTCTCTCTTCATCTCTGATTCGATTGTCAACAAGGATAGTGCTGTTAATCGTGGTGTGGTTATTCATCACTCGGCTAATATTGATCATTTATCCCTCTCAACTTCGCGACAAATAGGTGTTGAATCAACCAATGTGTTGGCTCTTTTTGAAATGCCTGATTCTGCTTGTGTGAATAGTTCGGTCACAATTACCAATCGTTCTACCAACGCAACTTCCTATCGCTGGGATTTCTGTGCTGCCAATATTGATCAGGTACCTACAGGTGTGTTATTGGGAAACCCGGGCAATAGTTTAGGAATTCCTGTTTTTTCAGATTACGCTTTTGATAACGGAAATTATTATGCTTTCGTAGTCAATAATACGCCCGGAGGTCTCATTCGGTTGAACTTTGGAAACAGTTTGCTGAATACACCCATAGTAACCAATCTGGGCAATTTTAATGGCAGCATTCCCAATAGTGCTCAAGGTTTACAAGTCTTAAAAGCTAATGGCAGCTGGTATGCATTTGTGGTGGGAGGAGATCCACTAATTGGTATCAGTTCCAGAATTGTGAAACTTGATTTTGGCACTTCATTGAACAATACTCCTATTCATACGAATTGGGGGAATATTGGAAATATGGATTACCCTGTTGATTTGTTCATTTTCCAAGAAGATAATAATTGGTACGGATTAACCGTCAACTACAGAAATAGTACTATTACTAAATTTAGTTTTGGTTTAAACTTTACTGGAATACCTACAGGTGAAAATCTTGGAAATATCGGGAACCTAGATTTGCCAAGCGGAATTTGTCCGATTAATGACAATGGAGTTTGGCGGGTTTTTGTTTCAAATTTTGGTAATAGCACCCTATCAAGACTAGATTTTGGGTCAAGTATGTTGTTGACTCCTACGGGAACAAATTTGGGAAATATTGGAAATTCTTTAAGTAGTCCCCGTGATCTGTTCATTATGAAGTATTGTGATAAACTGGTTGGATTTTTGGTCAATGGTGGACCCGGTGATTTGGTAAGACTGACATTTACTACCCTTGGCACCAATCCGCTTGCTCAGTCTTTGGGAAGAATAGGTGGAGCAAGCAGTCCACATTCTATTTCAAAAATTTTCCGAGATGGTGCCGACTTGTATGCCTTCATGCCCAATGCATCAGGAAATACCCTCTCTCGCATCAAGTTTACGGGCTGTGTTAGTTCTAACATCAGTAGTTCCAATGCTGTCGATCCTCCTCCCATCATCTATGGCAACCCCGGTGTTTACAATGTAAGTTTGGTAGTAGATGAAGGATTGCCTACCCAGTCATCATTTTGCAAGCAAATTGTTGTTAGAAGTCCGGCTAATTTGAATTTGACCAGAAATTATGTGGTATGTCAAAATTATGACTCTATACTTTTAACTGTCAGCAATGTAAAGTTCATTGAATGGACTCCCTCAATTGGTTTATCAAGTTCAACATCATCAAGTCCGAAAGCCGCACCCAATGAGTCAGTACGCTATCGAATCAATGGATTGGATATCAATAACTGTTCAATCAATGACAGCATTCAATTCACTGTAAATCCATCTATATCGATTCAGGTTCTTGCTGATACTGCTATTTGTTCCGGTCAAAAACTCTTGCTTACACAAACTTCCCCCGCAGGTTTGTCCTATCAATGGACACCCAGCATAGGCCTGAATGATCCCTCGTTACCTGAACCGCTGGCAACTCCCTTTACAACTACCAGTTATTATGTAACTGCCAGTTCGGCCTTTGGATGCTTAGCGAAAGATACTGTTAGCATCGTTGTTCATCCGCCCATTCAGTTCGATTTAAATCTGAGTAAGACAGAAATTTGCAAGGGGGATAGTATTCTTGTAACAGGCAGTGGTGCCGATGCGTATGCATGGCTTCCTTCCAATCTGCCTGGCCCAGCTGTAAAATGGTTGAAACCAGATTCTACCAGCAACATTGCGGTCAGAATGTACCGTTCCGACTGCAATTATTCGGATACATTGATACGTTCCATCCAAGTCTATTTTATTCCCCGGGCAGAAATATTTTTAACTGATACATTGTTATGCAAGGGACAGTCTGTTCAGATAACTGGTACCATTGAGTCGGGAGCAAATTATGAATGGACACCCACCATTGGTGTTGGTAATCCAGGTATTGCCAATCCTTCCATTACCCCCCTTACATCTACCTTATACATTCTAAAAGCATTTTCAAGCCCTTTTTGTTCCACCAAAGATTCTGTTCAATTTGAGGTGAAAGATCCACCTAGTTTTGAGTTGTCTCCTTTTTCAGATACAATTTGCGTCGGGACAACTATTTTACTGAAGTCATCGGGCAGTCAGCAAAGTCGTTGGCTGAATACGCGGTATGCTCTTTCCATAGCTGAGAAAAATCTGTTGGTAAAACCTGATTCATCACAACTCTATAGTTTGGAAATGTTTGACAGTACTTGTCAGATTACGGATACACTTTTTAGTCAAATTGTGGTGGCGCAGAAGCCGGTGATACAGATAGAAAAGTCAAATGATTTTAATTGCAAAGTAGATACAGTTTATTTAAAGGCAAGCGGAGGAACCTATTACTACTGGCTGCCTGCACAACTTGTATCCGATCCGCGCAGTGCTCAGCCATTTGTGACGAATAGAGGGGATAGACAATTGTTCGAGGTTACTGTCTATTCAGACCAAGGTTGCTCAGCATCCAGGTCAATCATCCTGCGTGATTTTTCTTATGCCAATCAGTCTTATCTGGTCCCAAATGCTTTTACCCCGAACAACGACGGCTTGAATGATTGTTTTGGGGTTGCTAAATGGGGAAATGCAGTTAAAAATTTCAAATGCGAAATATTTAATCGAAATGGTGATTTAATTTATTCTTCTAAAGATGTTTTTTCCTGTTGGGATGGAACCTTGCGGGGCATTCCGCAGTCAAGTGGAACATACGTCTATATGATCGAAGCAATAACTGACTGCGAAACAATTAAGAGGACCGGCACCTTGGTTCTATTGCGATAATTGAAAGTTATCCTTTTCGATAAACTGCAACAATAGTTTTTCCTTCTATTTTATTTCGAAAAAGATGAAGGAATAATTTATAAATGGGTCGGGGTATGAGATCCAAGAATGAATAAAGTGCATTTTCCCTCTTCCAAACATCTTTCTGGATTCTAAACCAATCTTTGTAATGTTCTAAGGGCGAAATTTTGATTTTAACCAATTGTATCGAGAGAAATATTGCCATTTTTTCAAGACTTACTTTATTCCATAATCCAGCATGGTGAGGCGGAAGATTTAAAGTGTGTAATCTATCATATTTATAGATGAACGGATTTGAATTGGGAACTCCAAATATCAGTATGCCGCCCGGCTTTAGACATTGCAGACAATCTGTAATAAAATTTGACACTTCATCAATATGTTCGAGAACCTGAAAGGCACAAACAACATCATATTCATTATGGTGGTATTTGCTAAATTCATTGATAGTTTCATTTGTAACATCAATTTTTTTCTCTCTTAGTTTTTTTATGGCACCTGGATTAAATTCCAAGCCAAAAATTGCAGCTCCTTTTTTCTTGCATTTCAATAAAAAATGACCTTCTCCACATCCCACCTCTAAAACTTTATCTTTCACCTTTATGAAATCAAGAGCAAAGTCATACTCCCATTTATCGATAGGATAATAATTCTTGTCCTTCTCTTGCAATTCTTTATAAAATTCTGCATCCCCTAAAATCGAATTGGGATGATAAAATCTATAGCCAGTCTGTTTACATTCAAACAAGGATACATTTTCTAGTCCATCAAAAAATCTATGAACATTTAAACCGAAGCGATGATATGAATCTATAATTGATTGAACCGGAAATTGATCTACTCGTTCAACCTGATTGGTTCCTGTAACCGGACTTTTTACTGAATCTTCCACTTAATAAGGTTTAATATTTTCTATTATTTGTGCCGGTTGTACCAAATCATATGGTACATCTACAGTAAAAGTATATTGATTGCGAATTATAGTAGGATATTGTAAATCCATTGCAATCTCTTTAGGGTAGATGGCATGTATTGTTTGTGTAAGTTCCCTTGGATAAGGCGCAAACCTTCCATATTGCGACCCATTAAAGATGGCAGTAACACTGCACCCCACCGCTGCCGCCAAATGTACAGAGCCCGTATCTACTGTAACCAACCACTGGGCACCCCTCAAAATAGTTAATAACTGAGGTAACCCGGTGGCACCCGTCAAATCTGTAACATTTCCGGGAAACAATTCCTTGAAAGCATTGGCGTAGCTTATATCCCCGGCGCCCCCGCACAATACCACCTCCCAATCAAACTGCTGCTGACAATAGGTGGCTACTTCTGCAAAATACCGTGCCGGCCAAATGCGCCTGGCACTCCGGGATCCGGGAAAAATTACCAGGTACTTTTCCGGTAAAATCAAATCAACAAGCGGCAACCGCTCCCTACTAAGTTGCCAGATCATTTCCTTCATACTACTTCCAACCACATATTCTGCGAATAGACGGTTGCGCATGAGCTCAAACATCGCTCCCTCAGGCCCCCGGAATAAATGGGTGTACATGCCCTTATCATATCCCTTTTCATAAGGACGGATATTTTCCTCATTGGCTACCATCCCATATACCTGCTTCCCCTTAGCAGCCAGAACAATCGCATCATCATGGCGCTTGTCTCTCGAAAAAGTGGGATTGATCACCACTTCAAACCCGGATCTGTTGATTTGTTGTAGAACCCCCAACCTGTATCCAAGGTCTTTTTTGAAACGTCTTTTGTCAACCCAGATAACCGTATGAAAGCATTCAACATCCAATTGCTCATACAAACTCCGCCAACTGGCATTACCACATAAAGTTAGTTCCTTTCCTTCCAACGCCTTTGCAGTTAGCAAATGACGTATAACCGGCCTCCACAGCATATAATCTCCGATCTCATCCAGTCTTACTACCAAAGCCCGCTTTGAACCACCTTCATTACCACCTTCAATACCACCCAAACGGGCAAATTGTCCGGTCAGATCATACAGAATATCCTTCCATCGGTTGAACATGGCTGAAAAAACTTTAATTTGCCGCTACATCCTGCAGCATGGTTCCCTACGACTTCAATCCAACATTTCGACATCCGTTGTACTTTATCCGCAAGGGGCTTTACAACAAAATTAAACTATACAGTGGAGAACTGAGCGGTCGTTTGCTCGATTTCGGCTGCGGAGCCAAACCCTATCAATCACTTTTTACCGGTGTCAGCGAATATGTTGGCGTAGATTATGCAGGTGAAGGACACGACCATGCCCGGGAAAACATTGATGTATTGTACGATGGGAAAACATTGCCCTTCCCGGATGCCTCCTTCGATGCCATCTTTACCAGTGAAGTATTTGAACATATTTTTAATCTTCCGGATATACTCCCCGAATTGCATCGGGTTTTGAAACCCGGGGGAAAAATGCTGCTGACCTGTCCCTTTGCCTGGGAAGAACATGAGGTTCCTGCCGATTATGCCCGGTATACCCGCTTTGCCCTGCATGACCTACTCAGCCGAAACGGTTTCACCATCACCAGAACCGATAAAAATGGACACTTCATCAGTACCCTTCATCAACTTTTTATCGTCTACATGAATGACCAATGGTTGCACAAAGTATGGCTGCTCTCGCGATTCGAACTATTTAAAAAAATCATCAGACAGATAGTGGTTCCCGGATTGAACCTGGGATTCCTTTTGTTTGAACCCATTTGGCCCAAGTCCGAAACCCTCTACCTGAACACCATTCTGTTGGTTGAAAAAAAATAAATGAAAAAAATTCTTTACACGGTCTGTTCTGCGAATCACCTGGCACACTGTAAAACCATGTGCGATTCATTTGCTGCACTGCATCCTGATTATACCATTATTATCGGACTGGTTGACAAAATCGAAGGACGATTTATTAAAGATTTACTGGCACCTCATTCCATCTGGGAGATCGATACACTGGATATACCTCATTTTGACGATATCACAGCTCGCTACACAGTCATAGAATTGAATTGTGCCATGAAGGCCTTCATGGCACAGGCCATTTTTGCCCGCGAATATCCGGATATCTTGCTTTATCTCGATTCCGATATGTGGGTTCTGCATCCTTTATCGGTAGTAGAGGAACAATTACAGCAGCATCACCTCCTCATTACGCCCCACCTGACAAGCCCTCTACCCGATAATACCCGGCTTCCGTTGGAGAGAGACATTCTTCGTTCTGGTATTTATAATGCAGGGTTTATGGCAATGAAGCGATCGGCTGCAACCGATGATTTTTTACATTGGTGGGCTCAGCACATGCAAACGGAATGTCACTATCAATTCGCTGAGGGCATGGGGGTTGATCAGATCTGGCTGAATCTCGTTCCGCTTTTCTTCCCCGGAACCGGCATATTTCAACATCCCGGTGCCAATGTTGCTTATTGGAACATTCATGAACGAAATCTTATAGAAACAGATCAAGGAATTCGTGTGAACGGTCAGTACCCCCTGCTTTTTCTTCACGTGAGTGGATATTCTTTCCAACAACCGGAAGTCTTATCAAGACACCAAAACAGATTCGATTTGGGTACACTTCCCGTATGGAAAAAACTATTGGAAACTTATGCCGGAATGGTGAAGGCGAATGGCTATGACCAATTTCATGTTCTACCCTGTCTCTATGCAAAACAGGCAACACCTTCACTGGGTATTATGAAAAGCGTAAATCGGTTGTTGCAGCCGCTCGGAATAAAAATCTCCCGCAATAAAGCGTAGTCATCAATGTTTCTCTATTTGAACTACCATCACTACATTGTAATCGATAGCGCAATTGCTGCTGAAAACTTCCCTGTAGTGAATGCCCGGAAGGTTGTCTAACTGTCTCTTCATGTAATCATAACCCATATCTGCATGAACATGATAGGGGTTCATCGGCAAGTTGATTTCTTCGCAATACTTTTCATACTTAGGTTGATCGGGAAATACCAGAATCAAATATCCCCCCGGGCGTAGAATGCGGACAAACTTTTTCAGGGCATCTGACGTGTCGGCAAAATCCTCAATGAGGTGACTGGTATACACATAATCATAGGTGTTATCGGGTACCGGAATCTCTTGTTGAATAACATCACAGGCAATATCTACTTTGTCATTACCTGCATTGGCATAAGGTTGAGGATAATCGATGCCGTCGCAATCTGTTTTTACTACCTTATCACCACCGAAGCCCACATCACATCCCTTCCCTTTGCAATAGGGAAGTACCATGCTTCTTACTTTGGAAGTTTCAGAGGGATGTTTAAATTTTATTCCGAACCAGCGGGAGAGTGTTCCCTTGATCTTACGGTCACGGATATAGGACCAGGTGTATTTCATGTTTCAGGGTTGATTGAATAATCCTTTCAGTGCGTCAATTCTAAATTGTATTACCGGCATTGTTTTGGCAGGGTTACCCTGAAGGGCATATCCCATTCCTAAAACTATGGCCGCTCCCAATTTGAATAAGTATTCTATTGTTTTGAAAAGGAGGGCAGGCCATCCTTTTTTTTCAATTCGGACACGCTCACCTCTTCCGATACCACTGGCAACCCGATACAGGTAAGCAGGTGTGAGCTTCTCGGTTTCCACCACATGTTCAACAACAACCGCAGGATCATAATAAATGACCCTGCCCAACTGCATCAAACGATAAAACAAATCCTTCCCTTCTCCGCCAATCCGAACGCTTCCTACCACTCCCGGTAGGGCTGAACTGAAACCACCTATTTCCCTGAAGTCCTCTGTACGTACAATCATATTCGATTCCAGTGGATATTTCCCACCGCTAAAAGCTGACCGCTCATTGCTGTAATGGAAATGCCCTACCAGTGAAGATACGTAATGACTCATCCATGCAGGTTCAGCGGGAATATAGCGTGGTATAATTCTTCCTCCCAGTCCCCCTGCACCAGGAACTTCTTGAAAAAAAGCCAGAATTCTTTCAATGTAATCCTGCTTTGCTACTGCATCATCATCCATGAAACAAAGCAAGGGTGATCTGGCTGCTGCAGCCCCTGTATTGCGTGCAAAAGAAGCTCCTTGACGATTTTCTTCCAGATAGGTGATGGGTGCTTCCGGGTGTTCTGTTAAATACATCCTACATACGGTTGCCGTATCATCTGTGGAAGCATTGTTCACGATGATCACCTCATAATTTTCTGTACCTATTGTTTGGGTGGAAAGACTGTCCAGGGCACCAGTTAAATAACGGTCCCTGTTATAGGTACAAATGACCACTGATATTTTTGGATTACCGGTTACCATCTTGCTGCAAAGATAAGAGGGCGCTATGAACAATGTTCTGGAGACTGAATTGATGATAGAATTCCAATGGTACCTTGTAACGTTTGTCCGGATCAGATGCCTCCACCATTTGTTCCGCAAAGGCTTGCCAGTCGTAATCGGGTACAGCCAGCAATACTTTCCTATATCCCGGTTGATCGAGACCCCTAAGACCTGCTTGCGTTGTTACACAGGGAAGCCCGTGTGCCAATGCCTCTACCAATTTGGTCTTGATACCTGCACCTCGTGTAACCGGATGAATAAAACAATCCGTACCCTCCCAATACATACTGATATCGGGAAGGAAACCGGGTAAAATGATTGCCTTTTCCTTGCTCATCAGGCTGTGCCATTCAACCGGCATACCGCTACCTGTAATGATGATGCGAAAATCAATGGCAGCCTGCCGCAGTCTTGGTATCAGATCATACATAATAACACGCAGTGCCTCTGTATTCGGAAGATAGCCAAGAGAGCCGTTGAAATAAAACAACCTGACTGATTCAGGGAGTTGCCAGGTGGCCAGAATTTTTTTTCTACTTGCCAGCCGCTGGCTTTTCTCCGGGGTGCTGTGCAGTAAAGTGCCATAGGTAGTAACAGCACATTTTTCCGGATCAATTTTCCATTGTTTGATGGCATACTTGAGATCTTCCCTGCAGATCCACCAATTATAATTGGCACGTTGATGTATTCTTTTTTCATACCATTCTATCCATGACCAATACCACCTGCCTAAATCTTTGAAGCGGTGTGACTCTATGTTGTGGGAACGGATGATAAAAGGTACCCCGGTGAATCTTCTGAGTAACCAGGCAAGCCAGGCATAATAGGAATGGTCTACCAACATACAGGTGTACTTCCTTTTTTTGATGAGCCGGATAAGTTGATACACTAAAAAAACATTCATCCAGCTTCTGTAACTGGAATACAACTGTGGAAAAATCTCGATGGGTTCTTCCGGATCAATCACATTGTCGCGCGATACCAACAACGATAGTCGAACTCTTTTGGAAAGTTCACCATAAAATGAAGTGATGCTTTGCTGCCCTCCATTTTCTGCAGGATAGATTCGGTAGGAAACTATTCCTAATAAATGACCTGTATCAGGCAGTTGCACCGGGTCGATTCTTTTTAATTGCCTGGAAACCTGCCATGAAAAGCAACAACCAGATCAATACCGATGAAACCATTCCGGCTTGCTGACTTTTATAAAAAGAAGCAGGTTTGAATTGAAATTCGATCTTATGTTCCCCTGCGGGAATTACCAATCCCCTCAATACATAGTTGGTTCTGATGATAGGCGTTTCCTTGCCATCAATGGTGGCCACCCAGCCATCTTCATAGTATATCTCACTGAAAACTCCGAAGCCGGTGGATGTAGATCGGCTGGTATACGTAATGCGATCGTTGTCATTATTTACCAAAGCAATGCTGGCAGTACTATCAGAACTTCCGGTGAATGAACCCAGTAGCCCCTTGTCCTTTTCCAGAACCAAGGCAGTGTCTTTGGGATGCAGATAAGTGATTGCAGACATCACCTGTGCCGGAGTAGAAAATGGTTTCACTTCTTTTACAAACCAGGCAGCTCCGAGTGCCTGATCGTTCAGTCGAAGGGATACACTTTCCCCTTGTTGCGTGGGTGGTAAAATGATATATCGTGCATTGAGCATATTCAAGGTAGGGCGACAATCAGGGTAATTGTACAATTGTTTTTCTATCAAGTCTTGATATATGCTCAACTTGGCGGGGTGATAACCTCCGATGGACTTATGGAAATAAGCTGAGATTGCTCCGTTGTTAAATGCTGCAGACAATCCGGGAGAAAGATCAAGAACACGATAATATCCTGTGTCTTTCAAAATCTCCTGATCAATAGGAGTGGGTTCAAATACTGAATTGTACTCGTCTTTATCCTGAAAGTTATCAGCATTGAAATACTTGACATCGATCATCATCACATCAATGAAAGCAAAGAATCCCAAGACGCCTATTGCAATTACAGGCTTGAGTTTATCTTTTATCATGAGCCAGCATAGTCCGGCTGCTACGATAATAAATGCCAGGCTTCTCAGCAGTGAGCCCAGGAAAAGGTCTTTTCTATCTTCACGCAGGGCATTGACAAACGATTTTACCGGTGCTTCTATTTGCTCTCGTTGAGTAGCATCCTGGATGCTGCTTACTTGTTTTAATAAAAATCCATCGCTCGATTCACTGGAAAAATCACCGGAAAAATACAACAACAGAGCTGCGAAAAAAACCACTCCGGTTAACATCAACCCTTTTTTCCATTGACCCATCAGCCACTTCTTATCGCTGTTTTCAGTTAGTTGGTCCAATGCCATTACTGCCATTATACACAAAAGGAGAGTAGGTATAACCAGGATCATGCTGGGTGCGCGGAACTTGTTATAAAACGGGAGGTAATCCAGCAACATGCCGGTGAAGCCCTCAAAATATTTGCCCCAGCTCATAGCGGTGGTTAATACAATTGCAGCCAAGAGCCAGCCTGCATGTTTGCGGTCGATGAGGAAGAAGCCCAACAAAGCAAGAAAACAAATCACAGCCCCGGCATAGGGTGGACCGGAGGTGCCTTCATTGATTCCACCCCAATAATAAGGGAATCCGGAGAGTTGTTGTGCCAATTGTTGCGGCATCTCCTGCAATGCAGCGACTGTTTTTGAATTTTCTTCCGGCAAATGTCTGTTGTCACTGCTCCCTCCATATAAATTGGCAAACATCAACACCATCGATTCAGAAGGATACATACTATAACTGAGCGCATAATCTTTACTCAATCCTGTTTTGGTCACTTGTCCTTTCTTTTCTGCCAACTCACTTCCGCCCCGAATGGTTGCTTTCGAATAACTATAGGTTGTAAACAATGTTATTGCATTGACAAATACGCCCAATGCTGCACCTACAATTACTAATCCGGCAGCACGTGATAGATGTGCAAAATCCTTGTTGCGGATCCAATTGATACCGAATCCTATGCTCATGATAAGTGCGAGAATCAGGGCATAATAGGTGATTTGTAAGTGGTTGGAGGCAACCAACAGGGCAGTAAATACTGCTGTCATGGCGGTCCCCAATAGATAAGAACGTTTTTCATAGAGCATCCACAAGCCTGCCAGGAATGCAGGAAGATAGGCAATGGCTTGCATCTTGGTATCATGTCCTACACCAACAATAATAGGATTGTAAGTAGCATATGCATAGGAGAGTGCTCCTGCGATGCCAATTACCACCCTGGTTCCAATCACCTGAGAGAGTAAGTAAAAACATATACAGGCGAGGAAAAAAAGACCAACGGGTTTAGGTAAAAAAAGCGTGAATACCTGGTGCAAGTAGCCAATGGATACAGGATTGCTGCCCACACTGGTAATTTGAAATGCCGGCATACCACTGAAGATGCCATTGGTCCACAAAGGAAATTCACCATGTTTTTCTTTATAAACAAAAGAGTTTTGTGCCATTCCCTTCCATTGGGTCACATCCATCTGTTGCAAAACCTTACCTTCCAGCACCGGTTTGCAATAGATCAATGCAACTACCAAAAAAATAACTACGGCCAGCAGGTGAGGGGCCACTTTTTGCCAGATTGCTTTTTTCATTGTATAACTTGCTTAAGTACGGCAAATTAATGGTATTTTGATTCATATTTTATGAAATGGACTTTATTTTTATCTCGCCTGGCCTGGATCCTGAACGTCTGCTTTGTCATCACTCTTATTTTGCGACTGGGCGACACCAGTGCTTTGCATCCTGACTTTATTGGAACATTGGTCATTGCGGGATGGGTACTGGCTCCTTTGGTGAATGGATTGGTCTTTCTGGTTGCCCTCATTCATCGAAAGCATCATCCACCTATCTTGTTGGGCAGGTATTATGCAGTATATTTGATAGTACTCGCTCTTCAACTTTTATTCATAACCCGTCTGATATGATTCGTTCTATTTTACAGGACAAGCCAACAAAATTGTTCATTTCCATCTGTGCTTTTTTTGTCGCCAATGCACTGATTGCTGAATGTATCGGTGGGAAAATTTTTTCTCTCGAGAAGCTGTTCGGATGGGATCCGGCGAATTTCAAGTTATTCGGACAATCGGGTTTGTCATTTAACCTTACTTGTGGGGTATTGCTCTGGCCCCTGGAATTTATCATTACCGATATTGTCAATGAATACTATGGGCCTAAAGCTGTGCGACGCATTAGTTATACTGCTGTCGTATTGATTACCTACGCTTTTGTTATGTTTTATGGTGCCATGAATATTCCTCCCGCAGATTTTTGGATCAGTTCCAAGACAGATGCCGGTATCAATAACATGCAATTGGCATTCGCCGGTATTTTTGGTCAGGGTATGTGGATTATCCTGGGAAGTCTAACCGCTTTTTTAGTGAGTCAATTGGTAGATGTTTTCGTTTTTCATCGCATCAAAAGGGCAACCGGTGATAAGTGGATATGGTTGAGGGCTACCGGATCAACGACAGTAAGTCAATTAGTAGATAGTTTTGTTGTGTTATTCATTGCATTTAAAATTGGCAATAACTGGAGCTGGCAATTGGTATTGGCTATCTGTCTGGTGAATTATGCATATAAATTTACCATGGCTATTTTATTGACTCCATTGATCTATTTCATGGAAGCCCGTATTGAGAATTATTTGGGAAAAGAGGTAGCCAAAAAAATGAAGGATGCAGCCATGGGCAAGGATGAGGAGGATTTTATCAACGCACCTGCTGCCGGATAATGTCCATCACAACTTTGTCAATGGGAAGGGTCATGCAATCAGGATGGATTTGTTCCTGCGGAATCCACCTGAATACTTCCGATTCCAGGGATACATCAGCTGTTTGATGGGGGGCAAAATCGAAAGGACGCTGTTTTACTTCCAACTGAATAGGTCCTTCATGGTGCACACGATAATAGACGGAGATGATTTGATCCCGTTGATTGAAGGCCGATAATTGGTAAAAATCTGTGGTGTAGATGTGTTCGCCCACGGTAACCTGCAAGCCAGTTTCTTCCATGAACTCCCGTTGCAGACAATCCCTGGTGCCTTCGCCTATTTCCAGTCCGCCCCCCGGAAGTTTGGTAATATACTGCCCCTTTATGAACTCGTCGCTGACCAAAAGCCCCTGTTCCGGCCACAGTAAAATTCCATATACCCGTACATTGAACAATGCCATCTTAGAACCATTTTCGTTTCATGAAATACCAACTGATGAGCATCGATACTCCCAGAGAAAGCACTACAGGAATGTAGAATGCATGGGGTGAATGCATATAAGGAATATCAACGTTCATTCCATAGATGGCAGCTACCAGTGCGGGAAGTGATAAAATAATGGTGATGGAAGTGAGGCGCTTCATGACAGAATTCAGGTTGTTGCTGATAACACTGGCGAAGGCATCGAGGGTGGAAGTCAGGATATTGGTATATATGTTCGCCATTTCCAGGGCCTGGCTGGTATCGATGATCAGGTCATTGAGCAATTCTCTTTCCTCCTCGTTCAATTCAAGTGAATTGGTACGCTCCAGTTTCATCATCAACAACTCATTGCTGCGAAGTGCAGTTACGAAATACACCAAACTTTTTTGTATGCGCATCAGGTTCAGCAGGTCTTCATTGCTATTGCTTTCGTAAAGACTATTCTCGTAGTGGTTTCGTCGATGATTGATTTCTTTGAGAAATTCCATGAAGTTTTGCACCACTTTCTCAAATACTTTCAGCACCATGATATTCTTTTGGTCAGGATGTCGCTTCTGAAAAGTGTGCAGAAATTTTTTGATGGCTCCATTGTCAAATGAGTTCACGGTTACAATCTGCGTCTCTGTTAAAATGATGCAGATTGGTATGGTGATATAAAAGGCATCACTGTCATTGAAGGAATTGTTTTCCGTAGGGGTCTTGATAACAACAAACTTCACTTCATCTTCCTTCTCAAAGCGAGGCCTCTCGTCGATGTCCAGCGAGTCACGTAAAAATTCTATGGGTATATTCAGTTCATGGCTGATGTCTATGAATTCCTCTTCCCGAAAAGGGGGCACCAGATTCACCCATACCCCTTTTTCTGCCTGATCGGTTTCTATGGTTTGTCCGTCCAGGGTTTTAAAATACTGAATCATGGATAAAATTTAGATATTGGATGAAAGCTCAATCGTACCATTGAAAACCCGCTCTGCGGGTCCACACAACCAGATATCGTCAAAAGAACCTTCTCCGGTTCGTGTGAAATTTACCGCTAATTCCCCTCCTCGGGTGAATATTGTTGTAAGTTGTTTTTCTCTTCCCGGTCCTGCGCATACAAGGGCTGCTGCCGTAACACCCGTTCCACAACTCAGTGTCTCATCTTCAACACCCCGCTCGTAAGTTCTAACCCACAAACCTTCCGGTACACGCTGAACAAAATTGACATTGATTCCCGCAGAGGAAAATTCTTTGTTGTAGCGAATTTTTTTTCCTTCCTCCACTACCGGAAAATGTTCTATATCATCTACCTGTCTGATATAATGTGGCGATCCGGTATGAAGCATCGCATCAGTACCTCTAGACTCAATTGCATTCACGGGTAACATGTGCAGATGAACCCATCCATTGTCTGCTATACGTGCCTCATGAAGACCATCTGTAGCGAGGAACCTGAATTCTTTTTTGTTCATGCCCATATCATAGGCAAATCTGGTGAGACAACGCCCTCCATTGCCACAAAGACTTCCTTCCCGGCCATCGGCATTATAATACCTCATCTCAAAATCAAATTCGGGATGCGACAGCAAAATCATCAAACCATCAGCACCAATCCCCATCCTTCGATGACAAAGAGCCGCAATATGCTCCGAACTCAACTGGGGTAGATGACTTCGTCCGTCGAGGACAATGAAGTCATTGCCTGCTCCCTGGTATTTATAGAATGACAAGGTCATGTTGTGATAGGAAAAAAATTACAGACAAAGATGCGTAGAAATGCCCGATTATTGTTCTCTCTCCGATAGTATTTGCAGGGTTTTACGAATCAGTCTGTCAATTGTTTCGCCTGCTTGAGTACTAAACTCCTGCACTACCCGATTGGCCACAATGGCACTAAGACTTACACAGGAGTGCCCCAATAATTTTCCCAATCCGTAAATCGCACTGGTCTCCATTTCGAAATTGGTAGCCCTGTGATTGCCGTAATGAAAATCTGTTAAGGTATCTACCAATGTGGGGTGTGCTGTTTTTAAGCGCAACACTCTTCCCTGAGGACCATAAAATCCGGGTGTAGTAATGGTAATACCTTGATGAAAATCGGCGACAAAATTTTTCAACAGAGAAATACTTGCAGGAGCAATGTAGGGCTCTATGCCTATGGAATCAATCCGGGTATGTTGGATAAATGCATTCAATATTTGCTGATCTGCGGCATTGGTTTCCCGCAAATAATAGAGCAGCAGGTTATCGATACCTATGGCATGGGTACTCGCTACAAACTCATCTACAGGTATATCCGCTTGTAATGAGCCGGATGTACCTACACGTATGATCTCAAGTACCTTGTGTTCCTCCCGGGGTATTCGGGTGTTGAGGTCAATATTGGCGAGTGCATCCAATTCATTCAACACAATGTCTATATTATCTGTGCCGATACCTGTTGAAAGAACAGTAAGGCGTCGCTTTCCAACATACCCGGTGTGTGAAACAAATTCCCTATGGGCCTGTTTGAATTCAATGTGGTCAAAATAACGGCTTACAGCAGCCACCCTATCAGGATCTCCTACGGTAATGATGGTTGGGGCTAATTCCTCCGGTCGAAGATTAAGGTGATAAACACCTCCCCGTTCATTGATGATCAGTTCACTGGAAGCGATAGGTGACATGGTTATATTTTCCACAAAATTCGGTAATATAATTTTTACGGTAGTAAATTTCCTTTCTTTGCAGTAAGTTTGTGCCGAGTTGATGTGATGTTCAGCTCTACGAATTATGGTTCCGTGGCCGAGTGGCTAGGCAGAGCTCTGCAAAAGCTTCTACAGCGGTTCGAATCCGCTCGGGACCTCCAACTATCCCCCGGCAACGGGGGTTTTTATTTCAAAACATTGCGCATGAAATACGCCCATGTAATTGGCTTCCTTGCCTCTGCAGCTATTGTATTGCTGGTATTCCAACCCTGGATTTTTATCCCTTCCGTTCAACTCACCATCTCCGGATGGTCAGCAGAAGGGACTGATTTTGGAAAGCCCGGATTGGTGCCGCTCGTTTTTTCTGCCATCATGTGTCTGCTCTTTTGGATACCTAAAGTGAGCGCAAAAGTTACTACCATTATACTGGCAACCCTTCAGCTGGCTTGGATGATGCGCAATTATATCTTGCTGACCACCTCCTACATTGGTGAGGTACCCGAAAAGCAATGGGCATTGATCATACTGGTACCACTGACAGGTGTGGTACTTGTAATGAGTCTTCTTTCCCGCAACGGAACATCAATGGCTGATAAAGGGTAACACAATTATCCCCTCCCTTGTAACTTAACTGCAGTCTGCTCCAAAGAAATCCGAATTATTTCTATTGCTCTCCTGATCTCCTGTTCTGTTATCAAGAGGGGAGGAGCAAAGCGTATTTTATCACCATGGGTGGGCTTCGCCAGTAAGCCGTAGTGCATCATCTCCAAACAGATTTGCCATGCTGCTTCCGGTTCAGGATGTTGAATAACAATTGCATTCAGCAAACCCTTACCCCGGATAGTTTTGATCAGGGGGGATTGTATCTCAGCGAGCAATTGCCGGAACAATTCTCCCTGTCGATCTGCATTTTCAATCATCTGTTCTTCCACCAAAACTTCCAAAGATTTTATAGCAACTGCACAGGCCAGTGGATTACCTCCATATGTTGAGCCATGTTCACCCGGACGAATATTCAACATGATGGCATCATCGGCTAGTACAGCGGAAACCGGCATGGTTCCGCCACTCAAAGCTTTTCCCAAGATCAATATATCCGGACGAACACCCTCATGATCACAGGCAAGCATCTTACCCGTTCTTCCCAATCCCGTTTGAATTTCATCAGCTATCATGAGAACACGGTGCCGGTCACACAAGGAGCGAACACCCCGCAAATAGCCTTCGGTTGGGATTACCACGCCCGCCTCCCCCTGTATGGGTTCGAACATAAATCCGGCAACATTCGGATGCTGCAATGCCTTTTCCAATGCCTCTAGATCATTGTAGGGAACAGAGACAAAGCCCGGCATGTAGGGACCAAAACCTGCGTAGCTGCTGGGGTCATTGGAGGAGGAAATCGCAGCCAGTGTGCGCCCCCAAAAATTTCCTTCCACAAATACAACAATCGCCTCGTTGTCGGGCACCCCTTTTTGGGTGTAAGCCCAACGACGTGCCAGCTTGATGGCCGTCTCTCCACCTTCCACTCCCGTATTCATGGGTAATATTTTATCAAAACCAAAAAGCCGGGTAATGAAAGCTTCATATTCCCCCAGCAAATTATTGTGAAATGCTCGTGAAGTAAGGGTAAGACGGGATGCCTGCTCTTGAAGTGAGGCAATAATCTTTGGGTGACAATGTCCCTGGTTCACTGCCGAATAACCACTGAGGAAGTCCAGGTACTGTTTTCCATCCACATCCCAAAGATGAACTCCTTTACCGCGTTCCAGTACTACAGGAAGGGGATGATAATTGTGCGCCCCAAAGCGCTCCTCTAATTCAATGAGTTGACGGGTACGATCCGATACGGATGCAGTATGCATAGGAATGATTTAAAAATGAGAGATATGAAAAGGCAGAAGGTCGGTAAAAATCAATCCTTACAAGGATGATCGAGAAAATCGAGATTGCGACCGAGAAAAGACATAATTTACTGCTTGTGCCACGAAGTTAATCATTTACTTTTACTAACGATATTTTTTATCAAAATCTGATTGTATGAAATGGATCAAGCGTTTGTTATTGCTTTTGATAGTGGTATTCGCCGGAATCGCTCTGTTTGCAGTGCTCAGCGGAAGAAATTATCTTTTTGCAGGAATTCGCCACATCGTTGCGATGCGGAATCTATCTGATATTGATGATTATCAGTTTTTTGATAATCGTACCGTTGCAACCGCTGCACCACAACCTTGGGCTGTTGGTTCAGATTACAACCAACAACAATTACCCGATAGTTCTCAAAAGTTATTGGATGCATTGCAGACCGTTGCAGTCGTAAAAATAAAAAGTGACTCCCTCAGGTTTGAGCAATACCGAGATGGTTACAGTGATAGTTCCTTATCGGGATCTTTTTCCGTTGCCAAGAGTATCACCAGTTTATTGATCGGTGCTGCTTTGCAGGATGGTAAAATTAAATCAGTGGACCAACCGGTCGGTGATTTCATTCCTGCATTTAAGGAAGGCGAGAAGGCCAAAGTAACCATACGCCACCTGCTTACCATGAGCAGTGGCACTGATTGGTATGAATCCTATAAAGATCCGCTCAGCGTAACCGCTGAATTGTATTATGGCAATGATGTAGAAAAGACAGCGTTGAGCGTTCAAATGATCAATGCACCGGGAAGTCTTCATTATTACAAAAGCGGAGATACCCAACTACTGGGATTACTTCTCGAAAATGCAACGGGAAAGCCGCTCAGTGAATATGCTGCAGAAAAATTATGGAAACCCTTGGGCGCAGTTCACCCCGCCTTGTGGAGTGTTGATAAGCCGGATGGAAAAATAAAGGCTTACTGTTGTTTCAACACCAATGCAAGAGATTTTGCCCGCATCGGGCAACTGATGCTACAGGGAGGAAAATGGAATGGTGTGTCTGTGATTGACAGCAATTATTTTCGTTCCTCCATAACTCCTTGTGGAATCAAAGACAAGGACGGAAAGGCCTGTGATTATTACGGTTTCCAATGGTGGATTGATCCTGAAAATCCGGAGATTTTTTATGCCAGGGGTATATTGGGACAATACATTATTGTAATTCCTTCCCGCAAGACTGTTATTGTACGCCTGGGAAGGAAGACATCTCCCGTTCGCAAAAATACGGTACCCACCGAAGTACGCCATCTCATCAATTGGGGGTTATCAGATAGTTTATAAAATTTCTCGTCCATGCTGATAACGCCAAAGGTTGCAGTCGTCTTGCTCAATTACAATGGTCAGCATTGGCTGCAACAATTTTTACCGGGGGTACTGGCTACTGATTATTCTGCCCTTGAAGTGATTGTAGCTGACAATGCTTCCACTGATGACTCGATTCAATGGTTAACTAAAGAACATCCTGGAGTTCGTACCATCCAACTCAAGAAGAATACCGGGTATGCAGGGGGCTATAACCTTGCTTTGAAAGATGTTCAGGCCGATTATTTTGTTTTACTCAACACCGATGTATATGTGGAGCCCGGATGGTTATTACCTCTGGTAGCTTGCATGGAGTCTGATCCTTTAATTGGCGCTGCACAGCCACGGATACGTGCTTATCACAACCGATCTTTGTTTGAATACGCCGGCGCAGCCGGCGGATGGATAGACATTTTAGGATATCCCTTTGCAAGAGGAAGAGTTTTTGATCACATCGAAGCCGATATCGGACAATACAACGATACCGTAGAAATATTTTGGGCTTCCGGAGCATGTTTCTGCGTCCGGAGGGATGCCTTTGAAAAAGCCAAAGGTTTTGATGCTGACTTTTTTGCACACCAGGAAGAGATTGACTTATGCTGGCGACTCCAGTTGCTGGGATATCGGATAGTGGCTTGTGGTTCTTCAGAAGTGTATCATGTGGGTGGAGGAACCCTACCCGTTGGGGGAAGAAAAGTAATGTTGAATTTCAGAAATAACCTGATCATGTTGAGCCGGAACCTGCCGACGGCAGAAAAAATCTGGGTAATACCAGCACGATGGATACTTGATGTTATCGCTGCATGGCGCGCTTTGTTCCAGGGACGAGTGCAAGAATTTATGGGGATAGCCAGGGCTCATTTTGCGGTAATTGGGTGGTGGATGAACGGAAAATCACGTCACATAGAGGGCAAAAAACCCTTGCATTCTTTACGGGGCGTTCATAAGAGCGTTCTAATTTGGGATTTTTATGTTAAAGGGTTGAAAAGCTTTACAGAAATAATCAGCAACAGGTAGTATAAATTTGTTGTGTATCACTTATTTTTGCACCGAAATAAAAAATATGTCACAGGAAACAACCGAAACAGTAGAAAAAGATATCCGCGCCAACTGGGTAACTTCATCGCGCTTTTTATTTTATGTGCAGGTTTTCTGCATCCTGGCCTTTGTGCTGGGGGGCTGCTATAAACTGTACAACCACCGTTACAAGGGTAAACCGGATGTAGAAGTACAAAAGAGTTCACAGTACACACCGGAGTACAAATAGTAAATGAAAATTTTGCTTGAAAGCACGTTTTTATTTAATTTTGTCCTCCCTTAGTTCTTATACAACAAGCGAAAGTAGCTCATTTGGTAGAGCACGACCTTGCCAAGGTCGGGGTGGCCGGTTCGAGCCCGGTCTTTCGCTCCAATCCCGTTTGCGATAGCGGCCGGGATTTTTTTTTGCCCTGGTGGTGGAATTGGTAGACACGCAGGACTTAAAATCCTGTTCGCCGCAACGCGAGTGCGGGTTCAACTCCCGCCTGGGGCACAATGGCCAGAGTGAGAGTGGGTGTGAGTATGCACCTCTCTTAATTCTGGCCTTTTCATTTTTTTTCTCCTCCACTCTTTTTTAAAGGTCCATGTGAAGTTCATTGGCTGCACTCTAGGGTGAGCAGCAGCCAAAACGTTATGAATACCTTAAAAACGCAGATCCAATTCAACTCTTCACCTGTTTTTTTTAATTTTATTTCTACGGTCTGATTCAATCCTATCCTATGAACCTGCGTAAGCTCCTTCCGGTGGGTATTATTGGTATGTTATTGGTACATACCCCCACCATTTCCCAGAAAAAAGTTGCCACTTACTTCAATGTAAAAGGATATACCGAGCAAACTGCCCGCAGCTATCTGACAGGTACTTCAATCGACCCCATAGAAGGGATCTGGCAAAGCAACGATGGATTTAAATATGCCATTGAGAAAGACGTACGGGATGGTCGTCGTGTTCCGGATCAATTTCGCATCATTGTCTTATCACACAATACCGCCAGTCCATTTTGGCAAACTTCTTATGTAAAGGGATTTATCGGTAAAACAGCCGTAAACGGTATATATAATATAGATTATTACACCGCTGCCCGGGACTATTACAATCAGATAGATATTCAGGTTCAAACCTGTATTGGAATGTTGGAATCCTCAGTGCTCCTATCGTTCACACGTCAGGATGGGGCTAAGATCATGCTCATTCGACTTTTCCCCAAAGGCAATGACGGAGGTGGTGGTGCTGCAAGGAATGGTGGTCCTTCTGTCTCAACAGGAACCGGTTTTGCCTTACATCCTGCCGGCTATATCGTCACCAATCATCATGTGATTGAAGATGCCCAAACCATTGAGGTAAAAGGTGTAGGAGGAAATTTTAGTAAAAAAATGAAGGCAGAACTGATGGTTTCTGATGAAAAAAATGATCTGGCCATCCTACGAATTAAAGACCCTTCATTTTCTGGTTTGGGGGCTATCCCTTTTGCCTGGCGACAAGGTACTGCCGAGGTAGGAGAGAATGTTTTTGTATTAGGATATCCTATGACAAGCTCCATGGGCGAAGAGGTAAAGCTGACCAATGGCATCATCAGTTCCCGTACAGGATTCAAGGGGGATATTTCTACCTATCAGGTCTCCGCACCCATTCAGCCGGGTAACTCGGGTGGTCCTTTATTTGATAAAAACGGGGCAGTAATTGGTATTGTTAATGCTCGACACTCAAAGGCGGAAAATGCCTCCTATGCAATCAAAGCTGGTTACCTCAAAAGCTTGATGGAATTATTGCCGCAACCAATTGTATTGCCCAACATCAACCAGCAACAAGGTAAGTCATTGACAGAACAAGTAAGAGCAGCCTCCCCATTCGTTTATCTCATTGTTGTCAATGACGCAGATGAACCTGGCAGTGGCATGGCACCTGAACAACCAAAAACCGGAGGAGTGTCTTCCGCTACCCAGCGTGCAGCCCAGTTTTATCAAGAAGCAGAGGAATTATGGAAAAAACAAGATATGAGAGGTGCTTTGGGTAAAATGAATCTATGCATAGAAGCATCACCCGAATATGCCGGTTCGTATTTTTTCAGGGGATATATTTATTATTACGGTATCAAGAATTTTGAAAAAGCACTGGAAGATTTTAACAGGGCCGCACAGATGCAACCCGATATGGAAAGTGCACATTTATACAGGGGCTTGGCCAATGATAAATTAGGAAAGAATACCGAGGCCATTGCAGATTTTTCCAGAGCCATTGCAATTAACAAAGACAATACCGACGCCTATTTCATGCGAGCTTTTGTTAAATCCACTATTAACGACCGATGGGGTTCAATTGCTGATTATGATGAGATAATAAAAAGAGAAAAAACGGCCAAGCCCAACATATACAAAATGGGTACAGTATACAACAACAAGGGTTATGGACTTCTTCAGTTGGGTCAAATGGATGAGTCTAAAAAATATTTAGACAAGGCACTGATTATGGAACCCAAAGAGAGCTATATCTGGGGCTCATTGGGGGAATGGTATTATACCAAAGAGGAATATAAGTCATGTATCCGACACATGGAAAAGTCGGTTGAACTGGCCGCCTCAACGGGAACAAGAAATTCCGATCCCGGTCTACCTCATTACCTAATGGGTTTGTCAAAGATTAAATTAGGAAAACAAGCAGAAGGATGTAAAGATTTATCAAAAGCAGGTGAATTGGGTAAAGCAATTGCTTATCAGGAAATTGCCAAATATTGTCGGTAATTTTTACATTTAAATAAAATACCCGTATCTACTGAGGGGTTATCTAGTGTATGTAGAATCTTCTTTGCTCCATCCGGGCTTTTTCCCGGTATTTTTCAAGATGTTCTCCTTTGTGACGAATGTTACACACAATGGGGGCGGGGGTCGCTAACTTTGCGAGATGCAAATGACAAAACCAACTATCATTACTCTGGCAGGCATCGCTACGGGAGCTTTGGCAGGCTATCTTTATTATCATTATATCGGTTGTGCATCCGGAACCTGCATGATCACATCTCGACCACTGAACAGCACTCTTTATGGAGGCTTGATGGGTTTCTTCTTATTCCGTTCTTTCTTGCCTGAAAAAAAATAATCATTTCATTCAACGTACAGCTATGTTAGATTTTTTAAAAAATTTATTCGGTGGTGGCCCATCTACAGATTTCGGCCAACTGGTGCGCGATGGCGCCAAAATAATTGATGTTCGCACTCCCGGTGAATACCAAAGCGGACATATCCCCGGGTCTATTAATATTCCCCTGAATGAACTACCGGGTAAACTTCAGCAGTTGGATAAATCCAAACCCGTCATAACCTGCTGTGCAAGCGGTATGCGCAGCGGGTCTGCCAAAAGTTTACTCGCTGCCAATGGCTTCCCGGATGTACACAATGGAGGTGGTTGGACTTCCCTCCAGCAAAAAATTTAATTCCATGGCCAGGCCTATCCTAACTACTCAACTCAAGGCAGAGGAGTTTGTACAATTTTATTGGTTAAAAGCTGAACTTATCAGGTTTTGTTCAGCACATTCCATTCCGCAGGCCGGAAGTAAACAGGATATTACAACGCGCATCGCTTTCTTTTTACAAAACGGGTATCCTCCAGCTACAATTCCTCGAAAAGGAAAGATGAGCAAAGGTTTCAATTGGGATAAAGACCCACTCACTTTGCAAACCAGTATCACTGACCGGTACAAAAACAGCCAGCGAGTACGTGATTTTTTTAAGGAATGTATAGGACCCCATTTTTCATTCAACGTAGTATTCCTACAGTGGATGAAGGACAATACCGGCAGGACATTGTCAGATGCAGTGGAAGCATGGATTGAAATACATCACCAGAAAAAAAGTGGTCAGACGCCCGGTAAGATTGCACCACAGTTTCAGTACAACCAATACATGCGGGATTTTTTAGCTGATAATCCCCGACTAACCCCAAATGATGCCCGTCATTGCTGGAACATGAAACGCGAGCAAGCCGGACCACACAAATACAAACGGTCTGACCTGGATTTCCTGAAAGGGTAGAGTAGGGGTAATATCTTTCTAATACACAATTCTCAGATATTAATATTTTTTATACCGGTTAAAAGCCATTCTTTCTTGCAAAACTGCCTCTTGTTGTGTAAGATTATTAATAATTTTACTATTCACTATTTACCTCTGTGATAAGAAAGCTAATTGTATTGTTTATTCTCATCGCCTGCTTTTATACAGGTAGAACTCAGATTTCCGGTACCGGATCCTGGAACGTACTGAACTTTAAGTATACGTACACGCCAAAGATCAGTTTCTTTGGAGAAGCCCAGTTGCGTTCACTTTCTTTCTATAATCAGTTTCATTATTACGAGTTCAAGGGAGGAATGAATTACAAGTTGCTTCAAAATGTAAATATTAGTCTTGGAGCAGGTACCTATCAAACTTACCGGGAGGGGGGGAATTTTGTTAAGCCCAAAAACAACGATGAATTTCGGCTCTGGCCCCAGATAACACTGTTTCAAGATATTCGTAAACTCAAAGTGGAACAAAGATTCCGAACGGAGTTGAGATGGACCAGAAATGGCTACCGCAATAGATTTCGCTATCGGTTGGCTGTTTCACATCCCTTCGGAAAAAAAGAAGGCGGATCGCAGCCCTTCTTAGCAACCATTAGCAATGAACTATTCTTCACAGATAGGGAGCCCTATTTTGAAAGAAACCGCCTGCAGGCCAATATCAATTACAGAATCGCTCCAGCAACTACCGTCCAGTTAGGCTACCTTCACCAATTCGATTACCGCATCAATGACGAGATTGGGCGCGATTTTCTAGTGGTTGGACTTTATTTTGAGTTTTTCAGAAAACGCAATACACCTGCACGGACAGATACGGAACTGAAGGATTATTAATTAACTGTATAACTTATTAAAGTATTGATATTAAATGCTTTATATCGTTTAATTGATATTTAATTGTAGGTTGTTCCAGAAATCCAAGGGGCGGTTTTACCAAATAATGGTAGGAAAAGTAACATAGCAGTATGAATTTTACTCCATACAAATGATTAGCTGGGTACCTAAAGGACCACAACTAATAAAATAAGGGTCTGATTAAGAAAGAAGTCCCTGACGGGCAAGAAATTCAAGCTTGGTGTTGGCATCAATTAGCCTTTCTGTCAATTCACGGTTCTTTTGGCGCAGGTCAACAACTTCAAATGCCTTGATGATGAAATTTTTTATATCATCTTCATTCCAGGGCTTGGTAAGGTATTTATAAACCTGACCCACGTTAATGGCATCAATTACAGCGTTGATATCTGTATAACCGGTGATTAAAATCCGGATGGGGTCGGGGTGGGTCTGTAGAATAGACTGAAAAAACTCAATACCGGTCTCTTTTGGCATGCGTTGGTCGCTGAGGATAACTTGTATATCCTCGGTATTTAGAATTTTTCTTCCTTCCTCAGCAGATTCTGCTGTGAAAACGTTGAACACTCTACGGAAGGAAGCTTTGAACGAATTAATGTTATTTGGTTCGTCATCAATATATAATACATTGATATTTTTTTCTTCCATACTATTAATGATTAATTTGCGTTAGTATAAAATTATACCAAAACATCGGTTCCTCCACTAAATTTTTACAAAAATCAGGTAAATTCCTTTAAATTTATTAAAATTCAGCAAGTAATGAGCAGTTTTTTACCCATTGATGAAGAGATCCGGATTCGGGTATTTCGGGCAACCGATGATCCTGAGTCTTGTTTGAAGTTTATAGAAGGGCATCGAAGAGTATTATCAATTTATGGCATTGAAAATATTACCTCCAATACAAATGATTGGATGTATCGCCGTTCTATGTTTGTGATCGTGGTTGAAAAACTAGATGGATCTAAATTGTATGGTGGTGCACGTATTCAAATAGCTGATGGTATTCACCCGCTCCCAATTGAAGATGCAACAGGAAAAATGGATCCGCGGATCTATGAAATAGTGCGTGAACATGCACAAACTGGTGCTGCCGAACTTTCTGGTCTTTGGAATTCAAAAGAAGTAGCAGGATTTGGAATCGGAAGTCTGTTTCCTTCCCGCGTTGCGGTTGCGCTTGCTACTCAAATAGGTATCAATACATTTTTCACACTCTGTTCACCTACTACTGTTCGCTTCAAGGATTGGATTGGTGGTCAGATCCTGACAACAGTAGGAAACAATGGTACTTTTTATTACCCTAAAATCGATCTCTTAGCAACCGCAGTATATTCTGAAAACGTTGCTGATCTATCAACCACCCATCCCAAAGAAAAGGAAAAAATTGTTTTCTTACGTGATAACCCTGTTCATATTTCTAAAGAGAAATCACCGTTTAAAGAAAGCTACATTAATATACACTATAACCTGAAGTTACAAATTGATGATCCCAAAGAGTTTCACATTACTTATGAACCTTTTAATACAGCAGCCAAAAAATAATTGACATGAGAAAAATGATTTTGGCTGTAGTCAGCAATTTGCTGATGATTGTTATTCCTCTGCTGGGCAACCCAAAACTAATATTGGATTGGAAAATTTTACTGATGATCTTTGGTAGTATTGCCATGTGGCTCACACAACCTCCGGTATCAGTTGAAGAGACCAATGAAAAACAAAGTAGTGACAGATTTTCAGTCATTCTAATTCTTGCCATGTCTGCATTGGGTGTGATTGCTCCCATTATTGACTGGGCGTATTTTCATGTAGATAAGAATCTAGTTAACTGGATCACGTTCGCTGGCATAATCACGTTGCTCTTCGGTATTTTTTTTCGTGCCTGGGCAGTCAATACCCTGGGCAAATTCTTCACCGCTACCGTTCAAATAAAGGATGACCATCAGCTAATTCAAGCCGGTCCATACCAAATCGTTCGCCACCCCAGTTATACCGGTGCATTTTTGGCAATATTAGCTACTTCATTGATTTTGAATAGTTGGATTGGTTTCTTTATTGCTTTCATTGCCATGAGTTATGCCTATTATGTTCGAATTGGTATTGAAGAAAAAGAATTGACTGGAAAATTTAAGGAGCGATACATTGAATATAAAAAAACAACTAAAATGATTATCCCTTATGTTTGGTAATCACATAAACAGATCACTACTGTATAAAACCAATTTAGGTAAAGTGCTGCTCCGTCCAGTCTTATTTTTTTTGGCAGGAATTTTCCTGCCATTATCGTTTCTTGGAGCTCAACAAACACAGATTCAGATTACAGGTGATCGTCAATCCTCAGTTCTTGCCGAAAACATTGAATTTCTGGAAGATGACACCAATAAAATGTCGGCAGAAGATGTACTGAAAAACGACAAATTCCAACGCACCTCCAATCAAATTCCGGTTTTTCAGATCAATGTAAAAAATGCATGGTTCAAAATGGATGTTGCCAATCAATCGGCCTCCAACTCTTTGTTCTTAGATATTGCCTATTCCAATTTAAGTAAGGTAACCCTATACAGAATTGATTCCGGAAAGGCAAATATGCTTGCCATCGATGGTAATGCAGTTGCTACTGACTCTGTTCAACGCAAGACCACACACTTCATTTTTGACCTGCAATTGCCCCAGGGAAGTAAAGGAAGCTACCTGCTTCACATCAATAGTGAACATCCCATTATTATTCCCGCTTCGATTCACACATATGAGTCACTCAATGAAACACTCAATACCCAAACCCTAGTAGCAGGTATCTATATGGGGGTGATGTTGGTAATGTTCCTCTACAACTTATTCATTTTCTCCGCAACACGCGATCGCAACTACTTATTGTACATATTTTATATATTTTTCCTCACACTTGCTCAATCTACATTGGCAGGATATGGTTTTCGTTTCCTCTGGCCAGACTACCCGTCTATCAACCACTATGCTGTAGTTGTTACCTCATCATTGTCAGCTATTTCAGGATTATTATTTACCATGCAGTTTTTGCAAACAGCTGTAAATAGCAATCTATACCATAGGATTATGCAGGGTCTTATTGCAATTTATTTCTTGGGGATGGGAATCTGCCTATTCACCAGTTATCTACCTGTTTCCTATGTGATTTTAAATATCAATGGTATACTTGTTGTTATTACTATTTTAGGTACATGTATTTATTTAATTAAACAACGATATCGTCCCGCCATATTTTACATCATTGCCTGGATTTTCTTCCTCTTCGCTTTCCTCATTCTGATTTTGAGAAATTTTGCCATCCTTCCCTACAACAATTTCACCACCTACAGTTTATATGTTGGTTCAAGTTTTGAAGTTGCCCTGCTGGCAATAGCTCTGGCAGATAAAATCAATAATCTCCGCCGCGAAAAAGAATTGTCTCAAGCAGAGAGTCTGCGCACTTTGCAGGAAAATGAGAAACTTATCATCAACCAGAATTCCCTGCTGGAAAAGAAAGTTTCAGAACGTACTGATGAATTGTTGAAATCCAATGAAAGTCTTCATTCTGCCATGGAGGAATTGAAAGACGCACAAATACAACTGGTAGATGCCGAAAAAATGGCTTCATTGGGTCAGCTTACTGCAGGCATCGCTCACGAAATCAATAATCCCATCAACTTCGTTAAATCCAATATCGGGCCTTTACAAATGGACATAGACGATCTGGTAAGTATCATCGATGCCTATAAGCCCCTGCATGATATGGCACCTGAAGAAATGCCGGAAAAATTAAAAGAGGTAAAGAAGCTCAAAGATAAAATTGATATTGAATACCTCAAGTCCGAAGTAGATAATCTGGTTAGCGGTATCAGAGACGGTGCCGAAAGAACTGTGGAAATTGTGAAAGGGCTACGTACTTTCAGTCGTCTGGATGAAGGGGAAATCAAGACTGTTAATATCTATGAGGGACTTGATTCAACCATTGTTCTGCTCCGTAATATGCTCAATGAAAATATCATCATTGAAAAAGATTATCAGGCAGACGGTGTGATTGAATGTTTCCCCGGTAAGTTGAATCAGGTATTCATGAATATTATCAGCAATGCCATCCATGCCATTAAGCTTAAAAACGAAAGACACGAAAAGAACTATATACGTATCTTCTCTCGTGATGTAGATGGTCAACTGGAGTTGCACATCAAAGATACCGGCGTAGGGATGAGTGAGGAAGTAAAGCGGAAAATTTTTGATCCTTTCTTCACTACAAAAGAAGTGGGAGAGGGTACTGGACTGGGTCTTTCCATTGTATACAAGATCATATTCATGCATTACGGGAAAATTGACGTTATAACTTCACCGGGCAATGGTGCTGAATTTGTTATTACCCTGAATTATCTGTTGCCAGCCGCCATTAATAAATAAATCGAATGTCTGCAAACGGCGATGCTCATACCATCAGGATTCTTTATATCGATGATGAATTAAACAACCTGCTATCATTCCAGGCTGCTTTCAGAAGACACTTTGATATTTTGATAGCTACCACAGCTTCAGAAGGATTGGAGATACTAGAACAAAACGAAGTAGAAGTAATCATCGCTGATCAACGTATGCCTAAAATGACCGGTGTTGAGTTTTTCAACATCGTTTTGGAAAAGTATCCGGATCCCATTCGCATTCTATTAACGGGTTATGCAGATATCAACGCCCTGGAAGATGCCATTAATAAAGGTGAAATCTGGCGTTACATTAAAAAACCGTGGGACCAAAACGAACTTCAAAATACCATAATCAATGCCTATGAAATCTATGATACCCGTCGTAGATTAAAGTACAAAATGTTGGAACTGGAAAGAGTTAATGAGGAATTGAATCGATTTGTCTATAGCACATCACATGACTTGCGATCTCCATTGGCCAATATCATGGGAATACTTAACATGGCCAAGATTGATGCAAAAACAGATTCCGCCCCCAAATATCTCAATATGATTGAGGGATGTGTTCAAAAAATGGATCTGTTCATACATAAAATCATCGAATATTATAAAGGTATCCGACTGGAAAATGAAATCGAAGAAGTTGAATTCACAGTATTATTTCGGGATAGCATTGAATTAAATCATATGGTCAATCCCAGAATACATTTTGATATGATGGTTCAACAAGATGTCCATTTTTTTACTGATGCTTTTCGTCTATCACTTATCATTAATAACCTGGTTTCTAATGCAGTTAAGTACCAACGGCCCAATGAAGAGCATCCCTTTGTTGAGCTAAAAGCTGAAGTCAACAGTCGCGAGGCGGTTATAGAAATTCGCGATAATGGCGTGGGTATTGTACCCGATCATTTGAATAAAATTTTCGATATATTTTTCCGCAGTTCCGACTTTAAAAATGGATTGGGAATTGGTCTTTATATTGTCAAAGAAGCCCTGAATCGAATCAAGGGCAAAATAGAGGTTTCTTCCGAACCTGGTAAAGGAACACAATTCAAATTGATAATTCCTAATCAAGGTGCGCCTAATCTTTCGGCAGATTTATCCAATCAATAATTATATCGGTAATAAAGAGTTGCAGATTGCTGTTTATCCTTACTGGTCATCTTCTCCGCAGTTTTTAAACCTTTCTCATCATAAGAATATTCCCAGGACAAATAGTTGTTGCCATACCTGGGAACCTGAATCATTTTGCTGATTCGGCTGTTATCGTCATGCGAGAAAATAAAATCCGGTAGCAAGCGCCCTGCTTTGTTATTGAAACGAACTATGTCTGTAAGTCTGCGATTGTTATCATAGTAGTAATAATACCGCTCTACCTGTTTATTCCCCCTCATCCACTTTTCTTCGGCTACCAATTGAAGTGAATCAAGTACAAAAAATACCTTTAGTGTATCTGAATTATCTCTGATTACATAAGCATAATCGGGCAATGTATCTTTAATATAAAAATAGGTATGTACCTCAAGTTGATTGATGCCTAATGCTGTATCCCGGGTCGTGCTTTGAATCTTTTGAGGTAACCCAAAGGAAGTGTAGGTAAATTGAGTTGTTATGTCACCTGTCCGCGTTCCGGCAACAGATTTGATTAATTTGCCTCCTTCATATTGAGTGATGGTTCGATATGTTTTCCCGGAATTTTCATTGGAATAAGTTATAATCTTTTTTCCGTCCATGCTGATTTCCTGATTGATCAGTACCTCTTCCTTTGCCATTGGTTGATCTGGTGCAGCAACGACAGTGAACGAACGTACCCGCCATTTACGGAGTAACTGATATTGGGTGTGGGTTTGTTTGTTGGCAACCAAATCATTGAAAAAATACTGTGCATCCACAGAATAACTGAAGAGCAACCCAACTATTACCAAGAGTCTAATCATATTGTTGAGCAGACGATTAATCCACTGATTGCAATATTCGGTATGAATTTTGTTACAATAAAGCTTTGTGCATATTTTTTAGTGAACAAACCCATAAAATGCACCCTGAATAGGTAACTTACCCCTACTAAAATCAACAAATGGAACCTATCACACCCGCTGCCAGAGCTTTTATGCGGCTAATTACCATCATGGACGAGCTTAGAGAACAGTGCCCTTGGGATAAAAAACAGACTGAACAGACACTCAGATCCCTCACGATTGAAGAAACCTATGAACTAGCCGATGCCATAACCAACAAAGACTGGCCAGGTATCCGGGAAGAATTGGGTGATCTGTTACTGCACTTGGTATTTTATGCGAAAATTGCCAGCGAACAACAACAATTTACCCAAGAGGAAGTAATCAACGGAATTTGCGATAAGCTGATCAGCAGACACCCCCATGTGTACGGTGATGTTCAGGTCAAGGATGAGGAGGAAGTGAAAAAGAACTGGGAAAAACTTAAAATCAGGGAAGGCAAAAAATCAATTTTAGGTGGGGTACCGGTATCATTACCCGCACTTGTAAAAGCCATTCGGATTCAGGAAAAAGCGAAACAGGTTGGATTTGAATGGGAAAATAAGGAGGATGTATGGAAGAAAGTGGAGGAGGAAAAAAATGAGCTGATGGTTGCTATCCAGAATGCCAATCCAGATGAAATTGAAGATGAATATGGAGATCTACTGTTCAGTCTTGTTAATTATGCCCGCTTCCTGAAAGTTGACCCTGAAGGCGCATTAGAAAGAACCAACCAGAAATTCATCCGAAGATTTCAAAATATGGAACAAATGGCCGAAACGGCCGGGAAGTCGCTCAATGATTTAACATTGACTGAAATGGATGAACTTTGGAATCAAAGTAAAAAAATATAGGTGAGTACCGTTTGGAAATCATTTGTATACCGCAATGGCTATTTGTTAATTACTGCCGCCTGGCTGTACACTTTATCATTTCTCTTCACCAACTATTGGAGTTACCGTTCTTCTCCTGCCAAAGTAAAAACTACACTGGAAAAAAGACTGGCTGCAGAAAATCAAAAAATTGATTTACTGGCAGCCGACACCGTGAAATTGCTGGGGTTATTGAATAGTGAAACTCCGGTCGTGAATCCTCTAAAGGGTGAAACCGCTATTTTCCTTTATGAAGGTCGGGCAAATGCCAATAATGCGCGTCAACTTTATTGGAATAGTAACCACGTCTATATTGATCCTCTTGAACTCAATTTGGAGGAAGGGGTTTATTTTGTCAATCACCGAAATGGGGACTTTCAATTGGTTAGGAAAGACCTAGCCTTACAAGGGAATCCTTACACATTGATAGCATTAGTTCCCATTCGATGGCATTATTTCATGGAAAATAAATACCTCAGAACGGATTTTGAGGGATTGGAACACCTGGAAGATCAATATACCATCAGTGATGCCCCCGGATCACTGCCTGTGGAAGTAGCTAACGGAAAGCCTCTCTTTCGGATTCTCTTAAAAACAGGGCGTGAATTCGTCGAATACGATAACATAACAATACTCCTTCGCTTATTGGCCATTCTTTGCTTACTCGCATTCTTTCACAGTGTTGCTTCTGAATGGGTAAGAATGTACTCCTTCACACAAGGATTTATCTTCCTGGTTACTTCCGTTTTTGTATTGCGGTTTTTGACCTACCGTTTTCATGTTCCTTTCGATTTCTCAAAAATTCCCTTATTTGATCCGGGGATATATGCTTCCAATTTGATTCATCCTTCATTGGGAGATTTGTTGGTGAACACAGCACTGGTCTATTGGTTACTGCGGTTCTACAGATCCCGTCGTTTATTCCGAACGACCTCTTCCGTTGTGACTTTTCAACCCTGGTTGCCCCTTGTCAATACGCTGCTTCTTACCATCTCCGGTATTTTACTTGCTGGAATAGTAACTAGTCTTTTAGAAGATGCCAAAATATCTTTTGATGTCTCAAATTTCTTTAGCCTCTCTATCTTCAGCCTCATTAGTTTTATAATTCTTTGTCTGCTGGTACTCATTTTCTATCATTTATCAGAGATATTACTTCTACCGCTACTCCGAAATAAAGTGAAGTTGATAGGTCAATTACCGGGAATTTTACTCGCGGGTGCAATTGTTCTCTTTCAATTGAAAGATAATAATCTGCTCTTTTTATATGCTGGGATCACTGCCTGGGTTATGGGCTATATACTACTGGTAAATCTTAGACGAACTGAATTTTTAAACGGACTTTCTGCATCGCCTTTTTATATTATTTGGGTCATGTTCTTCGCTTTATCAGTCGCATCCTTGGTGATGGTTCGGTTTCGTCAGGTGGAATGGTTGCAGCGTGAAAAAATGGCTGAACGCCTTGTTCACCAATCTGACCCTTTTGGTGAAAATCTATTAAGTATTGCTGCAACCAATTTTGATGACAAGTGGTTGCAAAATAATTTTCATCGATTCTCACTGTCTGAACAGGAGAATAAAATGCTAAAAGACAGTTTAACACGACAGAATTTTTCGGGATATCTGAATAAATTTGATACCAGAATTTTAACTTTTAACACTGCCAGACAACCTTTGTACAATGACGATTCTACCGGTTGTTTGGACCTGGATACTTTAATCGAAAGACATGCAGAACCAAGCGATATTGAAGCACTTTATACTGCCGGACTAGGAAATAAGACTTTTAGTTATGCTTTTCGAAAGACGATTGATTCCGGTGAAAACATTTTGGGCTACGTATATGTGCTTATAACAGCCAATCGTTATAAGAGCGAGGCACTCTATCCAGAACTTTTTAATCAAGTATCCGATCCTCTCACAGATCCTTCCTACGGATATGCCTATGCTGTTTATAAACGAGGGCGTTTGTCAGAACATTTTGGAAATTATTTGTTTTCTTCCAATCCACGAAAAGCGCAAATCGATACGGCTTCTATCAGTAAACATGAGATTAGTGGCTTTACAGAGTTGTGGCTGAAGGAGGGAGCCGACAAACAGGTTATGATTGTGAGGAACAATAATTCATTGAGAGAGTTTCTGACTCTTTTTGCTTATTTGTTTTGTTCTTTTCTTTTCATCTCATTTCTCTTCGATAGGGCTGCTTTATTGTTCAATACCGGATTCCGAAAAAAACAACTCATATCCCTCTTTCAGATTAAAATTCGATCGCAGTTACAGTTCATCATTATTTTTATCAGTATTTTTTCATTTCTGGTAATTAGTATTACAACCATTACGTTGTTCATCAGCCGTTTCAATCAGAACAATGAAGAACGACTGGCACGCTCTATTCAGGTGATGGCCAACGAAATAAATTCCCGTACTGCCAGTTTGGAAAGCATAGAATTGCAAGGCAATCCGGTGAGTTTTGGCAACAAAATGCAACAAGTGATCACTGAGATTTCAGAACAGCACAATGCCGACATCAACTATTTCAGTACGGGCGGTAATTTGCTTATTTCCACCCAACCCTATATCTATAACAAGAGACTCCTGAGTGAAAAAATGAATGCTGACGCTTTTCAACACCTGACAAAGTTGAAAAGCATTCGCTTTCAGCACACTGAAACAATTGGCAAGTTTAAATATCTTAGTATTTATCAGCCGCTGACCGATGCCGCCGGAACTACCTACGCTTACCTCAATATTCCCTATCTCAATACACAGGCAGAATTGAATCAGGAGATTTCAGGTTTTTTAGCTGCCATACTCAACCTGAATGCATTTATTTTTCTCATCGCTGGAATTATCGCTTTCTATTTTACCGGAAGGATAACCGATTCATTCGAAATGATCAGTCGAAAAATGCAGCAAATCAGTCTCGGTAAAGTAAATGAAGCCATCCAATGGAACCGGAATGATGAGTTGGGCTTACTCATTACTGAATACAACAAAATGGTAAGGAAACTGGAAGCAAGTGCCAGTGCTTTAGCAGTAACTGAGAGAGAAGTGGCCTGGCGGGAAATGGCTCGACAGGTAGCACACGAGATCAAGAATCCTTTGACTCCTATGAAATTGAGTATACAGTATCTTCAGGAAGCCATTCAAAGGAATGACCCTAGGTTACCCGAATTGTACCGGAAAACCAATGCAACTTTGATTACACAGATTGATCAATTAGCTCGAATCGCAGGTGATTTTGCACAATATGCACAGATTAGTTTAGCGCATCCCGTCGAACTCGATTTAGTATCGGTCATTCAACAATGGGCCCGACTGTATGATTTATCTGAGAATTGTAGTATCCGACTTTTTTTACCGGAAGAACCTGTAAGGATAACGGCAGATCAGGGTCATTTGGACCGCCTTTTCACCAACTTATTGCTCAATTCTATACAGGCTTGTCAGACAGAGGATTCTGCTGTTGTAAGTATTCGTGTAGAAAAGCTCGAAGAATCTATCCGGCTCAGTTTCGCCGACCAGTCCGGTGGTATAGCTCCGGAATTGACACCCCGTATGTTTTCTCCCAATTTCACAACTAAATCAAGTGGAACCGGATTAGGTCTGGCAATATGTAAAAGAATCGTAGAACAGGGTGGCGGTCAAATTCGTTTTGAAACAGAATGGGGCAGGGGTACTACCTTTATTATTGACTGGCCGGCATAGATTCAAATAACATTATTTGCCTTGTTTCTTTTTTTGAAGGAGAATGAATTCACGCATTTGAGATAAACTATAACTACTCAGGTTCCCTATCGCATTAAGTCCCGCTTTTTGTGCCACCAGAACCCCATACCTTATGTCTTGCATACCAGCTATGTTGTGGGCATCAGGGTTGATGGAAATCATAACACCCAATTTCCTGGCTTTTTCTATCCAGCGCCAATCCATGTCTAATCGCCGGGGATGGGCATTGAGTTCAATGGCTACCTGGTACCTGGCACATGCCTCCAACAATACATCATGGTCAACCGGATAGCCACTCCTGCTCAACAATAACCTGCCGGTGGGATGTCCAAGAATAGTAGTAAATGGATTCGCAACAGCAGTAAGCAATCGTTGCATTGATTTGTCCTGTGGCATTTTCAGGTTTGAATGTATGGAAGCGATCACTATATCGAATTTCGCTAACACATCGGTTGGATAATCCAGGGAGCCATCACTTAATACATCACTTTCAATGCTCTTGAAAATTGTAAAAGGAGAGAGGATTTCATTCAGTCGATCAATTTCTTTGTGCTGTTCCATTACACGTTCTGTGCTTAAACCATTGGCATAAAAGGCTGATTTCGAATGATCACTGATGATAAGGTATTCCAACCCCTGCTGCCGGGCAGCTTTGGCAATATCTTCCAGTGAATCAGATCCGTCACTCCACTGACTGTGACAGTGAATGATACCACGAATTTCACCGGCTGTAATGGTTGCCGGTAGTGGACCAGTTTTCGCTTTATCTATTATTTCACCTAATTCCCGCTGAGCGGGAGGAATCGGATGAATACCCGCTAGTTTAAAAATATCTTCCTCACTTTGATACACGGCTCCATCAGGCCAACCGACATGTGTATTCCATTTTTCAATAAATTCCACGTCAGCACTCAATTCAAATTGACTCCGATAAATTAGTTCAGGCGCAGAAAATACGAATTGAACCTGAATACCCTCCCGGCTGGTACATTCCAGTTTCTGTTCATCTAAGGAAACAATAGTAAAATGCCAGTTATTCAATTGTTGCTGAAGTAATCCAGCTGGAATCGAAGTTACCAATGTTAGGTACGGAACGATTTCCATTTGCCTTCTCCAGGCACCTGCAGCAAGTGTAATGCAATCTGGAAAATTGGCTACCAACTGTTCCAATAATTGTTGCGCCCAGGGATCAATTTCTGCATACAAAAATTGCCCCTGGTGCTGCAAATAAAACTCGATTGCTTCCCGAATATTTTTTTGTGTTTTTTCTCCAAACCCTTTGTACAGCGTAAGACGGTTTTCATTACAGGCATAAAGCAATTCCCCCAAGGTCTCAATCTCCAATTCTTTCCATATAGTTGCGATTTTTTTAGGACCCAGTCCTTTGATGGAAAGCATCTCTATGATTCCCGGAGGAGTTTTTTTTAAGTAATCCTGAAGAAGTGAAAATTCTCCCGACTCTATTTGCTCCTGTATTTTTTTTCCGATCGCATCCCCGATTCCCTTTAGGGCATTGATCTGGGACGTGGTAAGAGATGACAAGGGTACATTGAGTTGGTTGATTTGGTAGGCAGCATTGGAGTAGGATCGTGACTTGAATGAATTATCCCCATGGATGTCCATCAGTTTCGCCAGTAGCGAAAAATTGTCTGCAATTTGATCGTTCTTCATAACTATAATTGGAAGATAAAAAAAAGTCCCGGGTTACCGGGACTTTTAATCTATTTGTGCTTAAGAGCGAAGAATTACTTCTTCTTAGCAGCTTTCTTAGGAGCAGCTTTCTTAGCAGCTTTCTTAGGAGCAGCTTTCTTAGCGGCTTTCTTAGGAGCAGCTTTCTTAGCGGCTTTCTTTGGAGCAGCTTTCTTAGCGGCTTTCTTTGGAGCAGCTTTCTTTGCAGTTGCCATGTTTAAGAAATTTAATGGTTAGTTAATACATTAAAAGTATAAACATATTTTCAACTAACAAAAAAAATTTTTTTTAAGCTGTTGCGGGAGTACTGATAACAGATACGGTTGTCTTGTTGTCTTTGCCTTTTTTATATTCAACCAATCCGCTGGAAAGTGCGAACAACGTGAAGTCAGTTCCAACTCCAACATTTTTTCCGGGATGATAAACAGTACCGCGTTGACGTACTATGATGTTTCCTGCCAATGCTGGTTGACCACCATATATTTTAACACCAAGTCTTTTACTTTGTGAGTCCCGTCCGTTCTTTACGCTACCTTCTCCTTTTTTGTGTGCCATGGTAATTTCTTTTTTGGATTACTAAAAATCTCTTGTTGGATGTTTCAATTGAATAGCAAATTACGCGATGCTTTCAATTTTGATTTGAGTGTAATGAGTTCTGTGACCGTGCTTCTTGCGAAAACCCTTTCTTCTTTTCATTTTAAAGGCAATCACTTTATCACCCATCACCAGATCGTTCATGATCTCAGCCTGCACAGTTGCTTTAACTTGCTGACCGGCGGTAACCTGACCGTCTTTTTCGAGCATTAACACCTGGTCGAACGATACCTTATCACCTGTTTTACCAGAAAGATGAGGTACAAATAACTGCTGGCCTTCTTTAACTTTGAATTGCTGGCCTGCAATGGTAACAATGGCTAACATAATTTCCTGAATTTGGGACGGCAAAGGTAAGCAATTTCCGGAAGAAATCACCCATTTTTTTAAAAAATCCAATCATTTCGGACTGATTATACACTTTTTCAGGGAAATGGGTATAAAGGGTTATCGGTTGGAAATTTATACACAATTTAAATTAGTAATAACGATTACTTCTCTGTCAATCCCATTCATTCTGGTTATTTTTGTCCCTCAAGCCCCCTTATGCTGCTACAACTGACAGCGAAACTGGCACGTCCCTACGCCAATTACATCTACAGATCCCTCCGTCGAGGCATGCTGACAGCAGCAGCAGACCAGGAAAAAATCCTGGCAGAACTGCTAAAACAAGGCAAAAAAACCCAATTTGGTAAAGACCATGCATTCCGGGACGTGAACAACGCTTCGGAATTTGCCCGCTCAGTTCCCATTCGGGACTATGAACAACTGAAACCATATATCGAAGCAGTTAAACAAGGGGGTGAAAACATACTCTGGAAGGGAAAACCCCTCTATTTTGCCAAAACAAGCGGTACCACCAGCGGAATCAAATACATTCCCATCAGCAAAGATTCGATTTCCAACCATATACACGGAGCCCGAAATGCCCTGCTTTGTTACATAGCAACCACCGGTCAATCGGCATTTACCTCCGGTAACATGATATTTTTAAGCGGCTCTCCTGAACTGGAAAGGGTAGGAGGGATCCCTACCGGTAGACTCAGTGGCATCGTTAACCACCATGTTCCGGCCTACCTCCGTTCCAATCAACTGCCATCCTTCGAAACCAATTGCATAGAGGACTGGGAAGCTAAATTGGATAAAATTGTAGAGGAAACCTTATTGAAACCGATGACCCTGATCAGCGGTATTCCACCCTGGATGCAAATGTATTTTGATCGGCTACAAGCAAAGACCGGCAAGAAAATAGGTGATATTTTTCCTCGCTTTAACCTGATGGTTCATGGTGGCGTAAATTTTAGTCCTTACCGTCAGAAACTAATGGAGAGCATTGGCCGTTCAATTGATACCATTGAACTGTATCCTGCAAGTGAGGGATTCTTTGCCTTTCAGGATAGCCAACAGGAGGAGGGTTTACTGCTCAATACCAATAGTGGAATTTTTTATGAATTCATTCCTGTGCACGAGGTTTTCAATGAAAATCCAACACGACTCACAATTGATCAGGTTTCCACCGACGTTCAATATGCAATTGTTATCAGTAGCAATGCAGGTTTATGGGGTTATTTGGTGGGAGACACCGTTAAATTTACTTCAACCCGCCCCTATAGATTACTTGTAACAGGTCGCATCAAACATTTTATTTCAGCTTTCGGAGAGCATGTCATTGGAGAAGAGGTTGAAAAAGCCATGAATTCGGCTTTGGCAGCTTCCGGGGCACGCATCACCGAATTCACTGTTGCCCCTTGTATTGCTTCCGGTGATGGAAAAAGTTATCATGAATGGTTCATAGAATTTGAAAAGGAACCCGACCATTTCGATGATTTCATCACTTCCCTCGATTCAAGTCTCCGGGAACTCAACGTTTACTACGATGACCTGATAGCCGGAAACATACTCGATCGGCTTCACATCACCCGCATAAGGAAAAATGGATTCATCGATTACATGCGGTCTGCCGGTAAGCTGGGTGGTCAAAACAAAGTTCCTCGGCTTAGTAATGACCGGGTTTTGGCAGACGCCCTTCAACCCTGGCAATTATAAGAATACCGCCTACTATGGTTGCTTTTGAAAGGGATTACCTAAATTAGCACTTCGTCACTACTTATCATGTCAAACATCCCCAAAAAACGCATCGCCATTTTTGGTTCCACAGGTTCAATTGGTACCCAGGCATTGGATGTAATTGCCGCCAATCCAGACCTTTTCTCGGCTGAAGTGCTCACCGCCATGACCAATCATACCCTGCTCATCGAGCAGGCAATTCGATTCGAACCGGCTGTGGTTGTTATTGGAGAAGAAACCAAGTATCACTTGGTAAAAGAAGCTTTGGCAGGAAAGGATATCAAAGTCTTTTGTGGGGAACAAGCCCTGCAGGAAGTCGCTTCCATGTCCATCTATGATATGATGCTGGCGGCAATTGTAGGGTATGCCGGACTAAAACCAACCCTCCGGGCAATAGAGGCGGGGAAACCCATTGCACTCGCTAACAAAGAAACCCTGGTAGTAGCCGGGGATATCATTATTAGAAAAGCCCTGGAATACCGGGTGCCGATCATCCCAGTGGATAGCGAACACTCCGCTATTTTTCAGTGCCTGGTTGGGGAAGGCAGGAATAAAATTGAAAAGATTATTCTAACTGCCAGCGGTGGACCTTTTTTTGGAAAGAAACCCAATTTCCTGGTGAATGTTAAACGGGAACATGCCCTTCAACATCCCAATTGGAGCATGGGAGCAAAGATCACCATCGATTCTGCTACACTGATGAACAAAGGACTGGAAGTGATTGAAGCCAAGTGGCTGTTTAACCTTCGTCCCGATCAAATTCAGGTGGTGGTTCATCCACAAAGCATTATCCATAGTTTGGTTCAGTTTGAAGACGGAAGCATTAAGGCCCAAATGGGATTACCGGACATGAAATTACCGATTCAATATGCCATGGCCTTCCCACAGCGAATACCCAACGATTTTCCTAGGTATAATTTTATACAGCCCTCCACCCTTCATTTCCATGAACCCGATTTAAAGACATTTCGTAACCTGGCACTGGCAATCGAAGCCATGAAACAAGGTGGGAATATGCCCTGTGTGTTGAATGCCGCCAACGAATTGGCTGTTTATGCTTTCCTCCGCAATCGCATCGGTTTTCTTGATATGACCGATGTTGTGGAAAAAACCATGATGCAAATACCTTATATTGAGCATCCTACCCTGGAAGACTATTTTGAAACTGACGGAGAGGCGCGTACCTTTGCTGCCTCTATTATTCATTTATACGGATAGTGATATTCGACAGCAAGCAACTTTTCAACATGACATTATTAGCGATTGAGTGGGCCAGTGTAGGTATCAAAGCTGCCCAATTTATTTTGTCTTTTTCTATATTGGTAGTACTCCACGAATTGGGTCATTTCCTTCCTGCCCGCTGGTTCGGATGCCGAGTAGATAAATTCTATCTTTTTTTCGATCCCTGGTTCAGTTTATGGAAAAGGAAAAAAGGAGATACCGAATATGGACTCGGATGGATTCCTTTCGGCGGCTATGTAAAAATCGCGGGGATGATCGATGAGAGCATGGACAAGGAACAAATGAAACAACCCCCGCAACCATGGGAGTTCCGCTCTAAACCCGCCTGGCAGCGATTGATTATTCTATTGGGTGGCATCGTTGTAAATGTGATCCTCGCCATTGTTATTTTCATAGGAATCACCTGGTTTTATGGCGAACAACAATTGCCGGTAAAAAATATCAAATACGGACTTCACACAGACTCCCTTACGCGAAGTATTGGTATGCAGGATGGTGATAACCTGGTGGCCATCGATCAGCAACCTCTAACTTATTTTGGTTCATTTGAAGCTGATATCATTTTTAAAAAACCTACTACCATACAGATTCAACGTGGAGATTCAGTGATTAGTCTCTCAGTTCCTCAAGGATTTGCCAAACAGGTCATGGCACAGCGTCGTTCAGGTTCTCTGCTGACGCTGAGATTCCCCATCATCATTGATTCAGTTTCAAAGGATGCAGTTTTTACGGCTGACCGGCTCATGAAAAACGATACGATCATCGCATTGAATGGAAAACCTACACTGTTCTACCATGAATTATCCCCTTTGAAAGACCAGTATAAAGATTCCATTGTTCAACTTTCCGTATTGCGGGGATCAGATACAGTGCAGGTAAGGGCCCTGGTTAGCAGCAAAGGTTCAATCGGATTTTTCCCGGTTCAGCCACTTACCCTCATGCCCACCATCACTACTAAATACACACTCTTGCAATCCATTCCTATTGGTTTCAACCATACCTGGGAAACCCTGGGAAGATACATTACCGGAATTAAACAAATGTTCACCGGTGAGGCCAACGTCAAAGATTCACTGGGTAGTGTTATTAGTATTGGTAATACCTTTCCCGGTCAATGGGATTGGGAAAGATTCTGGACACTCACAGCCATCTTTTCAATTGTACTGGCCTTCATGAATGTGCTACCAATACCAGCCCTCGATGGTGGACATGCGCTGTTTACGCTCTATGAAATGATTACAGGCAGAAAGCCCGGCGATAAATTCATGGAATATGCACAGATAGCAGGTTTTGTTCTGTTGATGTCTCTCATGGCTTATGCACTCGGACTTGATGTCTGGAGAATATTCAAGTAGCCGTCATAATTGATTGATAATCAAATTGAATATTTGTCATTTATTGATGATAAATATTTAGTGTACCTTTGTATTTCAACAGTAAACCGGGGTCGTATTGGTTTCGACAGCATAGGTTACGGTTGGTGCAAGCATGCAGTGCGTTGTATAATTAGCACTTAAATCTGAATATTCGAACTACAAATGGCAATACACAGTATGCCATGGCTGCTTAATCAGTGATTAGGTAACCATTTGGGCCGCCGCACTGGTTGGTCGCTGACCGCGTGCCGCCGCCGACTCAAAAAAATAGCGAATGCGAATACAGAAGGCTGTGACTGTATTCTAAGACCATCCAGCTAAGTACTTCATAGGTGGGTTCACTCCCGGTGAGGTGCCGACAAAAAATGGTGAAATAAGCATGTAGAAAGCCAATGGTAGCGATGTTTGGACAGGGGTTCGACTCCCCTCGACTCCACAGTAGCTTGTAAAATGAAGAGGCCCTGAATAGGGGCCTTTTTTTATTTTACTGGTGAAGTAGTTAAATTAAAATGCATTTATATATCAATAGATTGAATGTACAAAGCGATTGATTAAACTTGAAAAATTAGTTTGAATTCCGCAATTACCCACCTATTTTTGCAATCTAAATCCAATAAATCCATGAAACCATTTCATCGAGCCATGCTATGCTGTGCATTGCTCTCTATTACTGCAATCTTTAGCAGTTGTGAAAATTCTTCAACCCTTTCTCAAGACCAAAAGACCGTGGCTGTTAATGCTCCGTCACAAAAAATGATGGAATCAGATCAGCCTGATGAAAATGGAACTTGCACTGATTGCAAGGGATCCGGAACTTTTCAGGGTTGCAATGTTTGCCGCAACCAGGGTTCGCAAAAATGCAATCGATGCAGTGGTTCCGGCGATGATGGAAGGGGAAACCCGGGCTGTGAAACTTGCCTTTCGGAAGGAAAAATTTCTTGCAGTAGCTGCCAGTCTGCCGGTGCAAATTATGTTGGCAAATGCATCCGCTGTAATGGTAGTGGGAAAACAACATTCAAAGAGTGTGACAACTGCGAGAGCGGAACATCTTCTCCTAAAATTCAAATTTTAGGCATGTGTGTTTTGTGTGAAGGAAAGGGTAGGGTAGAGATACCCGCTAGTTAGTCTTAATCTATATTTATGCAGAAGGTCCGCTTACAACATGGTGAGCGGACCTTTTTCATTTTCTTCGTTCTACACCTTTAAGGTTTAATCACCTTGAATCCCTTGATGCTGCTGATAAAATCTAATGATGCATCTTTGTTTTCTGAATATTCTATATAACAGGAAAACTTTGCTGATAAATCTGACAAATTCATATAAGCAACCTCGTCTTGCGCAACATAATACCTTAAAGCATCTTTAATGTAAATGGCAGCAGAAGGATAACTTGTTTCTGCATCAATTCCTTTATACTCTTTTAACTCGAGAGCAGGTCTTCCAACACGTGCATCTAAATCATAAGAAAATCTAGTGTATTGCCGATTGGTAGAGCTGAAATCGACATTTCTATTCGCAACTACAGGACGTAAATTGATTTTTTTGGAAAATTTTCCCGCATCCATATCTACCTTGTATGAACTCAAAATACTCCAGGTGTATTGTGAAACAAACTGATGCATCAATGTCCTTGATGCATTGGAACGAAGTTCATAGTTAGAACCATTATAGTTCAATGTAAAAGTTGCTTGTCCGAGATCCTCTCGATCATCATGCGTTCTTCTTATTCTGGTACTATAGACACCCGGCTTAAGTTCCAATGTCATTTTTTCACCGTACTCATACGAAACTGTACCTCTTCTCTCATTTACCTTTCTTTCTTCAGATTGTAACTCAAAGGTGACAGCTACTTTTCTTTTTCGCGCATCTTCCAAAATTTCCGGTAAATCTCTGCCTCTCCCTTTTAAATTGATGAATTCACCTGTTTCTCCCGTTTTGACTGCTAAAATTTTATCCCTTCTCTTTAGCTGACTGATGCTTGCAGGACTACCCGGAATTACTTCACCAACTTCCGGATACTTATCGGAAGTGTACAGTCTGAATCCCCAATCTGTCTGTGGCTGATCAACATAGTTGTAATCAATCGCTTGAAGCGTTTTATGGATGTGCTGGTTTAAGATGTCTAGGTTTTTATTCGTCTTGAATTTCAGGTCAAGCTGAATGGTCCAGCCATATATGATTCCCAGATAAGGCTCTGAGGCAACTATTTCATAGTCTATGCAATCGGGAAAAACCTTGGTGGCAAATCCTACCAAAGAATTAACAATGTTGAGTTCACTTTCCTCTGCAAGTTTTTCCTGAATTACTTTGGCCTTGATGCCGGAAACAAATTCCCGGGCATCATACTCAATATTCTTACCATTGCTTTTAATAAATGTGGCAAGTTTTTGCTTAGACATGGTAACTTTTAAAGTCACTGAATGTTTTCCATTCACTACCACACTACTTACCTCCTGGAAATTACTGACTGATCCTGAACTGAATGTATATATTTCGTCTTTCTGTAACTGACCATTGGTGACCTGGGTACTCGTGCTGACAAAAGTGCCATAAATTTTTTCAATGGCATTTCTCAATGCATTGTTCCTGGCTGTCTCGTAAGAACTGCCGGATCCCTCAGAAATAACAGAAATAGATTCCTGGCCGAAACATGCCAGGTGAATGATTGACAAAGAAAAGACAATACAAAATTTTTTCATGGGATTTGTTTATAACCTTAGATGGGCTACATACAAAATATGCACCCTCAGGTTGGTATTGGATTTATGGGGTCAAATATAAGTAACCAAGGGTTAATAAAATCTAAATAAACCATAGGTAACGACTGTAATACTCCTTTTCAAGATTCACTGGCTTATTGTAGCAGGAATTTTCCAATATATAGAACAAAAGGGTTATGCGTTGATAACTTGTAATTTTGATTTCTTCGAATGAACTATACTTCCAAAAAAAAAGAGGCTATAGCCTCTTTTAAAAATTAAGATACTGTGTAATCCGGGTAAATATCTCCGGACAATTTTTATATACCTACATGATCAATGCGGCAATTTGTCCCGAAAATAGCCATACACCCAGGTTCCGGCAACTGCACTGGCTATTACAATGAGAATGGCAAAAAATCCGGCACCTATGTGGGCAAATAAGGGACCCGGACAAGCACCGGTAATTGCCCATCCACATCCAAAAAGTAAACCACCAAAAATTTGTCCTTTGTTGAACTCTTTGTCAGCGATGGTTATTTTTTCACCATGGATTGTTTTAATATTCATTCTTTTAATAATAAAAACTGAAATAGCTCCTAAAACCACAGCAGTGCCAATGATTCCGTACATGTGAAAACTTTGTAGGCGGAACATCTCTTGTATCCGAAACCAAGAAATGATTTCGGCCTTATAAAATACAATGCCAAAAATGATTCCTACTAGAGCATACTTTAGGTTATACCACCAGGGATGAACTTTTTCAGAAGTGTTGACACAGGCTGTATTGTCATCTATTTGTTGTACTAAGGGTTCTTGCATAATAATTATTTTTAAAGAGATAAAATCCATGGAAGGATATAATTGGCTGTAATAAATCCGCCAACCATGAAACAAATGGTTGCAACCAATGACGGCCATTGCAAATTGCTGAGTCCCATAATGGAATGTCCCGATGTGCAACCTCCTGCATATCTTGTTCCAAATCCTACTAAAAATCCACCTATGACCAGCATGATGAATCCTCTGAGTGTGAACAAAGATGAAAAGCTGAAAATTTCTGGAGGCAACAGGTGATTTAAATTAGTGATTCCGTAACCGGCTAATTCTGTTTTCAAATCGGGATGAATGGTAATTGGATTACCGGTGGACAGGTATTGGCTGGCTATGTATGCACCTCCAATGATTCCTCCAATAAAATAAAAATTCCAGATTTCTTTTTTCCAGTCATATTTAAAAAAAGGAAGATCGGCAGGGAAGCATGCTGCACAGATGTGCCGAAGGTTGGAGGAAATACCGAATGTTTTATTTCCTAAAATCAATAGGGCAGGAACAATGAGTCCTATAATAATTCCGGCGGCATACCAGGGCCAGGGTTGTTGTGATAAATCAGGCATAGATGGTTGGTTTATTGTCTGTAAAATTGTTGAATAGGTTTATAAGGGCCATACTTGTGTTGTTTTTCAGAAAAGCTATCCACAAAGGGTGCAAATGCAAAATCTATGGGCTTTTTGGCAACATTTGGCCAATCTTTAGATTGATCTTTGTGGGGTCTGCTTTGACTATTTACAAAAGCTGCCACATCCCAACATTGTTCATCTGTTAGCGTCGGTTTTTGATGGGTCGCGATTTGGAAAGGCATATTGCTTTTAACATATCCTGCAAAATTACTGAGTCGAAAAAGACCTGCACCATCGTTGTAGCTATTGTTGCCCCAGAGTGGGGGATAGGTATATTCTTTTTCATCTAATGTCATTAGTCCTTCACCGGTAGAACCGTGACAACTTTGGCAATGTTGAACATATACTATGTGTCCTTTTGTAGGGTCGGCGGCACGATCAAGAAAATTCAGCTTTTGAATTCCGGACCCATGTGGTTTTTTCCCTTTTGGTACACCTTCTCCCAGCCATTTGATGTATGCATACATTGCTTTGAATTCTCTGCTATTGCTATCTATTGGTGTGCCGTTCAGACTTCTTTCCATGCAATCAGCGACTCTTTTATAAATAGTTTCTTTTTGTCCACTTCTGTCCCGATATTTTGGGTAGGTTGAAAAAACTGCTGCGTAATTATTACCCCAAGCTTTGGCACCTCCCTGTAGGTGGCAGTTTTGACAATTCATTCCACTAGTGATTTTTGCTACACTCCCCTTGGGTCCCAGGTACCTGGATGTATGCACTATCAATTCTTGTCCGTAAATTATCAATTCTCTTTCTTCACCTTTTGTTGTGTTGTCAACGTAAATGCTTGGCCCATGCCAAGTACTGTCTAATGTAGTGGGAAATACGGCCATTTTATCCTGAAGCCGGATAAACCACATTGATACAAGCCGGACCATTATAAGAGCTAAGACAGCAAGTAAGATAAAATGCATTTTCTTCATACACTACTGCTCTTGATTATCTGAAATCATAGGTTGTTCCCTGGAGTTGCGTCAGTAATGTCTGGGGCTGATCGGTAGCAACCGTTCTACCCTCAAGCCGTGGGCTAACCGGGGAATGCACTGCCAAATAAGATTGAATTATTTGATGCAGGCTCAGGCCTGTATTGCTCGGGGATAAGATATTTTCTATTCGACAAAGTGTATCATCTGGATCACCCTCCCGCTCACATGCGACAATTTGGTATGTTCTGTTCTTATCCAGGGGTTGGCCTTTAATTCTAACCGAATTTACTCTTTTCCCTTTGGGTTGAGCAATAGTGCAATTGACTTCCATACCTGCAAAACGTACAAACCAACCTCCGAATCTTTTTGATGGGTCTGTTGCAAAAGCATTTTCCAGTTCTTTTTCCAGCCATTCCAATAATTGTGCTCCGGTAACCTTTCCTGTCTTGGCAGTAGAATCAACAGGCAACATATTCCATAAAAATTCCTTGGTGATGGCCACCGGTTTTGCAGGATCCGATGCAGCTAAGGGCTGGCAAAAGCGAAATCCATTGCTCAGAGCAATGTCCGGACTAAACTTCCACATGATGGCATCAGTTATCAGATTGTCCATTGGTGTTTCCAATACAAAATATCGAACAAGCGGGGCAGTTGTAAAGCCAATTATTTGTTTTAATTCTTCCTTATATGGTTTTGCGGCAGTTTCAACAAGTTGAAGCATAGCGGGATTCGCAGGATATTTTTTTGGGTCAACATCCAATAATTGGTATTGGAGCGATGACAGTTTACCATCTTTCACACCTACTTCCAATTTCCCCAGAAAAGAACCAAATGCTCCACATTCAACTACTTTGGTATACTTACCCTGAATAGGTTCCCGAACTCTTTCATGTGTGTCAGCACCAATGATACAGTCAGCTCCGGCTACAGCAGGATCATTGGCTAATCCTACTTGTTGTGCTAATCCCATGTGTGTTACGATAAATATAATTCCACAACCTTCGATTTCACGTAGGTATTTGATGTATTTGGCAATATTTTCTGTTGCATGTGTAAATCGGATGCCTTCGCTATAGGCCGGTGACTGTCTTTTTGGTACGAGGTGATCTGTATATCCAATAAAACCTACCTTGGCTCCGGCTATAAACTTTATCCAATAGGGTGGGTATATGAGCGTTCCATTATCAGAATCATTGGTTTTATGCCACATGTTGGCACATATCTTGGCTGCATTGGCATGCCCCATGTCGTAGAGCATTTTCTTCTTTTTATACACCACTTCCCAATTACCCGGCAGTATCAGGTCATAATTAAACTCATTGATGAGTGGAATCAATGCCTCTCCCTCTGAGAGGGAGGCGACCCCATGTCCATGAAAAAAATCTCCACCATCGTACAAGATGACGTTTGGATTTGTTGCACGTATGCTATCAATCATTGTTTTCAATACCGCTAGTCCGCCTCTTTTTTTATATACGGCCTTGCCGTTTTCCCAAAAAAATTCATCGTGGGTGTGTAATTGAGCGTGAATATCCGAGGTGATGAGTAAAGTAAATCCAGCGGTTATTTCTTCATGTGCAGGTTCCGTGATTGGTATATTCTCTTGTTCGAATACAGCATAGGATTTACCTGATAGTGTCGCAGGAAGAGTCCAACTCATTAACGCTGCATTTTTTAAGAAACTTCTTCTCTTATTGCCTTTCTCCTTCATCAGACTTAATTTTATGTAAGTTGGGTTTCTTTATTTGATTCTTTTGTGATGAAAGTCACAAAAGAGATCTTTTTGTTTAAAAGTAGAAATTCATTATCAAATTGAAATGCCCCATATTTACTTTATTGATAAAATATTTTGGGTCATCAAAATTATTTCCAGTCCCCTTTTTATAAAAATAGATCATCTGTGCCTGCCATCCCTTTAAAAGACCTGAAAAATTATACCTGATATCTGTGTTGATCTGCACATATGATGGGAATCCGTATTTATTCAGGGCATAATCGTGAACATCTGGCAATTCGTAGTAACCCATTCCGAATTGTGCGCTCAATTTTTTATTAGCAGAACTGTATTTACTCTTTAGTGCAAAAGCATATACGTCTCCAAGACCTTCATTTCTTTCACCCATTAAAAAAGTGTAAAATGGATCTCTTCCCCATTCTCTGGGCATGAGGTATCTTCCATGTCTTGTAATTCGGGTAAAGTTTAATGAGTGATCCCATAGACCTTGTTGTCTTCCAATTCTTCCGCCTACAGCCAGTGCGGACTGATTAGTTTGGAAATACCTTTTTGTAGGATCACTGTGACCTCCCTGATTTAGAGCTTGTTGCGTAATCAATTGGAGTCCATAATACAATCCCGAACTACTGTCCGGTAGTTTCTCCAATTGCAGAAGATTGCTGTTAAAAATGTTTTCAGTTAATTGATTCCATATTTGTAACTGATACTTTTTTCCTAACCTGATTTCTGCCCCTAGTAAAGCCACCCCGGAAGACCTTAATTGGTTTTTATAGCCTGATGGAGAACCGTCAGTATTTACCCCCACTGAATATAATCCTATGGAAGCTGCAGTACTGTACCAGCGTACTGTTGACCTTGGAGAAAATTGCGTCAACCAACCGGAGTAAATTTTTACAGATGTAGTTTTGTATTGACCCCAAATACCCTGTACTTCAGTTGGACGCATCCTTCCATCCTGCAGGTTGATGAATGGGGTATTGATCAGTTGCTTTCCAAATGTGATTGTTACCTTTTTTTTCTTGTATTCCACAAATAATTCTTCTAGCCTATCCAGATCATTTGTATTAGCTGGGTCGGTTATATCGAATAGTCCTAATTCATATCTATTGTACGTTTTTGATAATGGATGAGGTTGCGTTAAATCGCTGGAAAATGCATTGAAAACAAAAAATCCACTCACTCCGGCACTTAGATGTTGAATGGGCTGGGTTTTAAATTGAATGCCCCCACCAATTGCTTGTGCATACTCAGGTTCGCTTTGCTGATTGAATTGACTGCTGAAAAATGACCGTATATGCCCGTGGAAGTTCCCGGTTTGAAAACGATGGAGCAGATAATTGCTATCTTTCACAACTGGGCTTTTGCGCCACAATTTCGGATCTTCATTCAATTCCTGGTGTTGGGAAAATATTGCTGAATAAGACAATATCATTCCGAAAACCAGAACAATTCTTTTCTCCCTTCGAATCCGATACATAATCTTACGAATGATTACCGAGGGGAAAAAATAGTTGCTGAACAATGATGTAAATTCCCATGATCAGGACGAACCAACCGAAAGCTTTTTTCAAATTGTTACCATCCAATTTCTTGCTGAGTCGGTCTCCTATGAAAATTCCGGCAATTGCTAATATTGAAACGGTCAGTAACAATTTCCAATCAATCACTTGTGTTTGTAAATCCCCTGTAAATCCTATTAAAGATTTGGCTGCTATTATGACCAATGAAGTTCCAACAGCTTGTTTCATGGGTAGTTTACTGAGCATGACCAATGCAGGTATAATCAAAAATCCACCTCCCGCACCTACCAATCCTGTTAAGATTCCTACCAGTATCCCTTCCAGGAAAATCAATGGGTAATTAAATACCTGCCCAGAATTCATTTCACTATCAGTTCGGTTTTTTGACCGTATCATGGAGAATGATGCAACAACCATCAAGACTGCAAATAACAACATCAGCAATAGTGATTTGGTCAAAATCCAATCACCCCATTGGAATATTGTTGAAGGAATAGCAGGGACAATCCATTTTCGGGTTGCATAAACTGCTATAATAGAAGGAATTCCAAAAATGATGGCCGTCTTTACATTTACGTTTCCTTGTTTGTATTTTGGAATAGCTCCCACCAAACTGCTGCTTCCTACAATGAACAAAGAATAGGCTGTTGCCACAACCGGTTCGATCTTGAATAGATATACCAAAACCGGCACTGTTAGAATGCTGCCGCCACCACCAATTAATCCCAATGATATTCCGATGATAACCGAAGCCAAATAACCAATAATTTCCATTGTTAGCAATTTACTGCAAATCTGTCCTTATAGATATTACTTCTTGGTGATATTTGTCACTAACCCTCGTAAAAATTAAAATATCTGCAAGTATTGCCCAGACTATATTGAAAGTGAACCATTTTTTTAAGCATTTTTATCAAAATACAGCTACGATAGGAGGCATTTAGTTAAGGTCAGCTTAGAAAAAAGTATAAATGTGATATTTGTCACTGTTTTTCTGTTTTCCGATATCGAATTTTACACTGTTATTCATTATTCAACAAAATTGTATTGTATGTTTTTTCAACATGTTTACGACAAAAGTTTGGCTCAGGCCAGTTATTTTATCGGTTGCCAGAAAGCCGGGATTGCAGCGGTCATTGATCCTAAGAGAGATGTAGATACTTATCTGGAAATCGCAGAGCAAAATAAAATGACAATCACGCATATTTTTGAAACACATATACATGCAGACTTCCTTACCGGTTCCCGCGAATTGGCAGCAATTACCGGAGCTGAAATGTATTTGTCTGATGAAGGCGGCAAGGGCTGGGAATATGAATTTCCTCACCATGGGTTAAAGCATGGTGCAATAGTCATGGTAGGAAACCTTAAGTTTGAGGTATTACACACTCCGGGGCATACACCGGAAAGCATCAGTTTCCTTTTAACTGACCTGCCTGCCAGTAAAGAACCGGTCATGTTATTCACTGGTGATTTTGTATTTGTTGGTGATATTGGTCGTCCTGATTTATTGGAAAAAGCTGCCGGTATGGTGGGAACTCAGGAAATAGGCGCCAATCAGATGTTTCAATCCATTCATCTTTTTTCTGATTTACCTGATTATGTGCAGGTTTGGCCAGGACATGGTGCGGGATCTGCCTGTGGTAAGGCACTAGGTGCTGTTCCCAGCTCTACAGTAGGATATGAGAAAAAGCGAAATTGGGCATTTCAATATGGTACCGATAAAGAGGGTTTCGTTCAGTTCCTGTTGGCTGATCAACCTGAGCCCCCCAAGTACTTTGCCAAAATGAAAGAATTGAACAAGGTAGACCGACCTTTATTAACAGTAGTTCCCGAATTACGTCAACTATCTCCTGCTGACTTACAGGCGGCAATGGATAAAGGAGTAAAGGTCATAGATACACGTGTAAAAACAGCGGTTCAGCAAGGATTTCTGCCGGGTACCCTCCACATCCAGGGAAACAATTCTTTCGCCACCTGGATGGGTTGGTTTGTCAATTACGATGAACCATTTATACTGATTGCAGCACCCAATCAATTGAATGATTTAACCAGAAAACTGATGCGCATTGGTATGGATAATTTTTACGGGTATGTAGATGCGAATCTGCTCACCACTGAATACAAAGACAAACTCCTACTAGCAAAAATGGCTGATATAGCTGATGTAAAAAATAACAGCAATGCAGCAATTATAGATGTGAGGGGCTCATCAGAATACAATAGTGGTCACATTCAGGGAGCCAAGCATTTATTTGTAGGTACACTGCTTAACAACCTGGATCAGGTACCAAAAGAAAAACCAGTTATCATTCATTGTCAGGGTGGTGATCGATCTGCAATTGCGTACTCTTTGTTGCTGCAGAATGGCTATACGAACATTAAAAATTACAGTGGCGGTATCAATGAATGGGTTAAAGAACAACAACCTATTGTGAGTTAAAAGGCAAATGCTCGCTTTTTATTGTTGAAACATAGGCCCTTGTTCTGAAATAATGTTTCATCAAAACAGGTGTCTTTGCCTACGATCTTCTGAATGATTTTCTATAATTTTGTATTAAATCATTTTAGATATGAAACTTTTTCAACACAAGTCTGGTATTCTAACCAATTCAATTTTTACAGCATTTGCATTATTTTTTCTGGTGTTTATGTTCTCATCATTTACTACACCACCGGCTAATTCCGATGCAATTGTAGGCGTATGGAAAACGGGGGAAGGTACTGCCATGGTGCGGATTTATAAAAATGGCGATAAATACCAGGGAAAAATTGTTTGGTTAAAGGAACCCAATGACCCGGAAACCGGCAAACCAAAAGTCGATAAGAACCATCCCGATGAATCTGTTCGTTCGAGACCTATTCTCGGTCTTATCAATGTTTGGGGGTTTGTTCACAAAGGAGAAAATGTATGGGAAGATGGAAATATCTATGATCCCAAAAATGGAAATACCTACTCTTGTACCATGAAAATGGATAATCCCAATACGCTGGAAGTAAGAGGCTATATTGGAGTTTCGCTAATTGGTAGAACCGATGTATGGACAAGGCAGGTAGCTAAATAATATTTGCACATTCACTCTTACTGATAGTAATTAAAAAGCCCTGAAATCAGGGCTTTTTTTATCCGATGTGCAAAAAGTCTGTTTTTTTTTAGGGAGATACGAAGTTCAAACTGATGCTGAAAAAGAGTGGGTTACCCAGGTTACTGGTGAAATACCTCAGGTTGTCTTTGCGGGCATCATATTGATTCATTACGTCAAATCTCCAGTTGTATCGCAATCCAGCTTGCGCATTCAGCCAAATAAAACCACTTAATTTTTTATCCCACATAATTCTTGGTTTCAACTCACTGCGCTGGATGAATACTGTTCCATTCGGACTGTTCGGGAGGCCCATCCAAAATTGATTTCCTTCCAATTCATATCCCAATTGAAAAATATTGGAAGTTGATACATTGTAGCGCAGATAGCCTCGCCCAGGCAAAAACAATTCCATTCCCCAATGGTCATTGAAAGTTTTATTCCAAAACAATACCGGTAAGTGAATGACTTGTCCTGCCCTGTATGTTCTGCCAATACCCACCCCAATCATGTTCTTTTCTGATTTTTTCCAGCCATAAACAGCTGCGCCACTAACAGTGAATGCCTTTCCGTTTACGTCACTGATGCGTTGAAATACACCATTCCCATCAAGACTGGCCTGGAAAATGAGAAAGTTTTTTTCATTCAATGGCTTGAAAACAGTTGTATTGATTCCTGCACTTACCATTGCTGTATTATTCAAGCCATTGGCAAATAAATTGGTATTCGGTTTCTCTACAGCGAATCTGCTGCTCCAGAAATTTGCTCCCAATTGCCAGATGAGTTTGGTAGTAGAAACCAATGGCAGGTTCAATTGGAATCGATAGGAGTTTACTCTGTTGACATGGAAATCCTGCATGGCAGGTAACATGGCAGAAACTGGTACGGATGGCATGTGAAAATCACCCTGGTATTCGTACCCGATACTTATGATGCGCTGTGGAGTTTGGTTCAAAACTTTCTGGGTACAAAAGCGTTTAACACCTTCCGCATCACCAAACTTACTGTAATCAAAAACCTCAGCAGTATCTGTCTGCTGGGCAGATAGCATTACTGGAATCAATAATGTCAGAAATAGATTTATTTTTTTCATGCAAGTAAAATTCTGGTTTTCTCAATGATACAAATATATAGTAAAAAAAATGACAGTGAATTGCTTGTTCAATCTTAAACGACTGTTACAGCATCAGCTCAAACATGGAAAAAGTTTTAGGATCCCATGTTCTGCTTGATTTTTTACGATATAATAAATGAACATTCACCGTCGGTAACTACATTTTCACCAGCCGATGGTCTTAAAATTATTGGAAGTAAAAAAGTAAGTCACTATCCTTTCTATGATAACTACCACCAATAAGCAGATAACACCTGCAGAACTTAGTCTCCATAGCAGTTCCGAATGCGGTCCCTGTGCAGCTCGAATGCCCCACAAGGCCCATGCAATGGTTAAGGGGAAGCCGGCAATACGAAAACGCAATAACATGAAAAGTGATAGAACAATGGCAATGGTAATCATGACCGCACTCCAGATTTCCGGCTCCAACGGACCTCCCATCCAATTGATCTTAACAAGATATGCTGTTACATTGGCAATGGTTGCTACACTGATCCATCCTAAATAAACAGTGAATGGGGCGATCAGTAAGGTTTGCAACCACAATGGAAACATTCGAATCCCTTTGCGACCATTGGCAAATAGCCGTATGAGCGCAATTAAAAGTAGAAGCATTACCAATAAGCTTATTTCTATTTGTAAAAAATGCCAACAAAGTATCCATAGTATATTGAATACACAACTCCACCAATAAAAACGGTTCACCCTTTGTATATATTCTTGTGCCGGGTGAATAGCCAGACTGCTCTTGGTGAGAAAAATGGTAATTGTGATGTTGTATGCCAGCAATAGTAAATATATAATACCCCAGATAGAGAAAGTAAAACCTGCGGGAACAAATTTATTAGGATAAAAAGCTGAAATCTCTCCTGTATTATATCCATTGATGGGAAGGATATTTGCCATTGCATTGACCGCTATCATAGCAAACCAGGCGAGCCAGCACCACAGAATACTTGCATGGTTGGATGACCTAAAAATACTCATGGCATGTATTTTTTGAACCAGTTGATGTGGGCATTGAAACGATGGATGAGATAGCTGGGAACACTGATTCCATGATTCTGATTCGGATAAATAATCAATTGCGTAGGAATTCCCTCTGATTTAAAGGCCTGGTACATTTGCTCTGCTCCAATTACGGGTACATTGAAGTCGGCTTGGCTGGCCATAAAAATAGTGGGAGTCTTGATTTTTTTAACCTGGAAGAACGGGTAAGACAAGCTCAACCACTTTTGGGGATTTTCCCATGGTTTCCCCAATTCATTTTCATATTGAGTTATGTACTGGTCAGAACCATAAAAGGACAATGTCAGAGAACTTCCTGCGCCACTAACTGCTGCTTTAAAGCGGTTATCTGTGGCTATGGTATAGTTGGTCAATATCCCTCCGTAACTCCATCCTGCAATGGCCATTCTGTTAGAGTCTACCAGGCCTGTTTTGATGAGTGATTCTGTTATGGCCAAAATATCTTTTACTTCCTTGTTGCCCCAATCTGCAAAAATACTCTTAGTATAAGCAGCACCTCGGCCGGTGCTACCCCGATAGTTCACAGCTACAACGGTATAGCCTGCACCTGCTAGAATTTGTCGGTACAGATCAAATCCAAATTCATCCTGCGCAGTCGGACCCCCATGAATGAACAACACCAATGGTTGTTTGGTTGCAGTGGAATCAGTGGTATACAATATTCCATTTACCTGGTTCTTATCTGAACTAATCGCAGATATTCCACGAACATGCATGCGTTTCAAGGGTGCCACGAATCCATCTTGCAGCTTGGTGATGGTTTCAAATCGATTGTTTCTCCAAATACAAATTTCGTTGGGCCTATGGGGATTGGAAAAAAGTGCTACCCTGTCACCCTTGTTATTCATATGAAAAGAACTGTAAACTCCGTCTGCTGGTGTAATGGGTTTGGCATCATTGCCACTTAATCCAAATCGATAAAAAAATTGGTATCGATCATCCTCAACTGTTGAAATCACAGCATCACCCTCTCTCGTCCAGGTTACTCCATCCACACTTCTGTCAATTCCTGCTGACAGAACTGTTGATTTTTTAGTAGCTAAATCCATTGCTACCAGCAATTTAATGTCATACATATCAAATGCCATATCACTCGCACTTCTTACATAAGCAATTTTTTGGCCATCCGGACTGAACTTAGCGTTGCGATCTCCACCTTTAAAATCAGTGAGTTGTACTGGAACAGATCCTGCTTTTGCCGCTATAAGAAATATATCTGTATTGTCATTTTTATCGGGATCCGCACTTATGTTGCTGCTGAAAACAACGCGGCTTCCATCTGGGCTGATATCTGCATCTCTTTCATCAAATTTGCCTTTGGTGAGTGTATCCAGTTTCTTTTCCTGGATATGCCAAATGTATAAATGGGTTTTTCGATTGTCCAGATAACCCTCATAATCTTGCTTGAATTGATATCTATCTATTTCATACGGCTTGCGAATATTGGTTTTGGCCGTATCGGCATAATTGTAATCACGTATGGTAAATAAAATACGTTTACCATCGGGGAACCACTGATAGGAGCTGATTTCCCCTTTGATATGTGTCTGTTGTTTTGCTTCACCACCTCTGCGATCCAGTAAATAAAGTTGGCTGCCTTCTTTGTCCTCCTTTCCAGCCGCCATAAATGAAATGTATTTCCCATCCGGGCTCCAGTTGGCACCTGAAAAACTCTTCGTTTGTTCGGTCAATGATACAGTCTCAGATCCATCTGAGCTTACCATATAAAGTTTAGATTGGTTCTTATCCTTAGCAGAATCAACTGTTACGTGTGAATAGAGTATCCAATTGCCCTCCGGTGAAATTTTAGGGGAACCAATGTTATTAACTCTGTAGACATCATTGGGTCCTATCCAACGTTGTGCAGATGCTTCTTTAACTACTAATAATACAAGCAGTATAAAATAAAATTTGGGGGATAATTTCATGGTATTTATTTGATTAGTAACTTATAACATTCCAGTTTAGTTTGCGGCAATTCTCATTGAGTATTCGGATATCACCTTGGAGGAGTGCCTGCTGTTGGTTGCGGTATTTTAACCATTCAGTATGCAGATCCTGGGTTCTTTTAATATGGCCTTCTGTGATGTAGGGCACATTTCCCTCAGCTTCTCCCTTTACAAAAATGATGTTGGCGCTTAATTTGTTGACAAAATTGATCACATCATCATTGGTTTGAGATTTCCGCTGTATGAGTTGCGCTTCCCAATCTTGTATTTTTTCCAGGATACTTCCGGCATGTCGATACAGTGTATCAAAAGTTGAATTGTCTTCAGTTCTTTCCCTCAATTCTTTTAATTGTTGTTGTAATTTGTGCATTTGGGTTACTGCAACATGAATTTCTTCCACATCATTTGACAAAAGTTGTAAAAGTTTTTCCTGCTCCTGATAGGCCTCAGCAGTTACAAGTGAAGGATATTCTTTAAGTTGTCGTGGATCAGTATGGACTTTGAAATTTTGGGATTGAGACTTGCCGTTAATTGTAAGTCGTACTGTATAATTTCCGGGTACAACCATGCGTCCTTTGTCACTGCCTTCAATTAAAACATTATCAATGGTAGGCAGATTGCGGTGGCACAAATCCCAAACAAATCTGTTAAGACCATTGCGAACTTCAATTGCCGGATCATCTTGCAGTTGATTATTTCCTTGTCTATTGACCGGTTTCTGCATGTAGTAGGTTCGGATGTTGTTTCCTGCAGCATCTAAAATTTCAATCGTGGCACTTTTAACTGTTTCTTTTCCCAGAATATGGAAGAAAAATTGAGCACCTGTCACAGGATTGGCCATTGTTGTATTGATGGTTCTAGGTTCCTTGTCACCGGGAAATAACTGATTTAAAGGACTTCCCGCTGATAAGCGATAGGCATCTTTAACCGACAATAGGGCAAAGCTGTCTTTTATGGTTGCAGCATTTTTTCGCAAAGGTGTAAGGTCATCTAATATCCAAAATGCTCTTCCTTGTGTACTTGCCAGCAAATGATCCTGATGAAGTTTTAAATCTGTGATGGGGGTAACAGGTAAATTCAATTGTAGCTGCTGCCAGTTTCTACCACCATTATACGAAATATAAAATCCTATCTCTGTACCTGCATATAATAGATCCTTTACTTCATTGTCTTCCCGAACAACCCTCACATAAGCACCATAAGGAATACCGGTTTGAATTTTTGTCCAGGTTGTTCCGTAGTCTGTTGATTTGTAGATAAAAGGTGTGAAATCGTTCAATTTATACCGGTGTACTGCCAGATAAACAGTACCCTTACTGTGCGGGGATACTTCAATTGCATTGACCTGATTTCCACGAATTCCTTCAGGAGAAATGTTCGTCCAATCTTTTCCGCCATTGCGCGTAATGTAAACCATGCCATCATCACTACCGGTATACATTACCCCATTTTCGTGGGGTGATTCTGCCACATAGGTAATGGTGCAATAGTTTTCACCTCCTGCACCTTCATTGGTATAGGGGCCGCCACTTTTTCCCATCTTCGTAGTATCGTGTGTGGTCAGATCAGGAGAAATCACTTCCCATGATTTACCCAGGTTGGAAGTCTTGAATAATCTGTTTCCGGCATGATAAAATACCCCTTTTTGGTGCAATGAATGAATGATCGGTGCATTCCAATTGAACCGGTAGGTCATATCTTTTGGATCAAGTGCCTGGTATTGAACCGGGTATTCCATTATGTTGTGTTGCTCATTGATTTTGGTCATCAACAACCCAATAGTACCTTGATAACTTCCTCCCATGACATGGTCGGGTTGGTCGGGATCAAATGCCAGAAACGCAGATTCACCTCCGGCGGAATAAGACCAATCACGTTCACTAATTCTACCTCCCCAGGAAGAACCCATACTTGCCAGTTTCACAGATGTATTGTCTTGTTGACCTGCATACAGGTTGTAGGGGAACAGATTATCCGCATTGATGCGGTAAAATTGGGCAGTAGGCTGGTTGTCTTGTGATGACCAAGATTGCCCCCCATTGAAGCTGATAGAAGCCCCACCATCATTCGCAACAATCATGTTCTTTGGATTATCGGGATTGATCCATAACTGGTGATAATCACCATGGGGTGCCCGGAATGATTCCCAAGTTCTTCCTCCGTCAATAGACTTTATTGCCGGAGAGTTCAAGACATAAATTGTGTTGGGATCCTTGGGGTCTGTTGCTGCTTCAATATAATACCAGGCTCTTTGAACCAAGCGATGATCTTTGCTCACCCTGTTCCAGCGTCCCCCTGCATCATTGGAAACAAACAATCCACCTTGCTCCTTTTCAGTATCGCTTTCGACGATCAAGTAGAGTTTTTCAGGGTTTCCTCCTGCAAGATTAATACTCATTTTCCCCAATTCTTTGGGCAAACCTTCCTGAATTTTCTCCCAGGTATCCCCTCCATCTTTGCTTTTGTACAGTCCCGAACCCTTTCCTCCACTGATGACTTTCCAGGGCAAACGGCGATGTTCCCACATAGCTGCATATAAGATTCGGGGATTGGTTGGATCAATCGCCAGATCAACACATCCTGTGTTTTCATCTATGTACAGAAGTCTTTTCCAGGTTTTACCTCCATTCTCTGTTCTGAATACACCTCGGTCTGGAGATGGACCGTGGAGAGGACCCTGGGCAGCAACATAAGCTACATCAGGGTTATTGGGATGAATTCTGATGTTGGCGATGTGTCTGGTAAGCTCCAGGCCTAAATGCTTCCAGGTTTTTCCGGCATCAGTTGAGCGATAAACGCCATCTCCGTAAGAAGTCATCACCCCACGCGGAGCATGTTCCCCCATACCCACATATACAACATTGGCATCAGAAGGCGCAACAGCAACAGCCCCAACAGAGCCGGTTTTAAAATATCCATCGGATATATTTTTCCAGTTCAGTCCGGCATCCTCTGTTTTCCAAACACCGCCCCCGGTTGTTCCCATATAGTAAATCTGGTTATTTCCAGGTACACCGGTTGCCGTTACGGAACGACCACCGCGCATAGGTCCTGCATTGCGCCAGATCAGGGGTTGATAATAACTGTTTCCGCCAGAAGGAGCAGGGCTTACCACATTCTCCTGGGCTAAAATGCTTTGGAATGAAAAAATTCCTAAAATGTAGACAATAATTCGTTTCATAATAAAAAAATAAGATGAAAAACTAAGTTGTCTAAGGTACTGATTTTTTTAGCTGTCTTTGCATGACTGTTAATAACTCGGGTTTATTGAAATGAAAGGAGCTCAATCCATTGAATTAGCTGATTCAACAACCCCCTTACTGGTCTAATTGTGTTAAATTTGTTTTTTATGTAAAGATTAGACGCATGCAGCTAGGTTTGTCGGAACTCAAAGAAAAATTGCAAGGTGAATTACATACAGATGACCTTAGTAAAATCATTTATGCAACTGATGCTTCAGCTTATAGAGAGATTCCAGCTGCCGTCACCCTACCTCAAAACAAAGATGATCTCTCCACCCTAATTCAATTTGCACAAAAGCACTCTGTTTCACTGATACCCCGCGCCGGAGGTACTTCGTTGGCTGGACAAGTAGTTGGAGATGGAATGGTAGTTGATGTTTCCCGTCATCTCAATCGAATAGTGGAATTGAATGTTAACGAACGCTGGGTACGTGTTGAACCCGGGGTCATTCGGGATGATTTGAATCAATGGCTTCGTCCACACGGATTGTTTTTTGCGCCGGAGACATCCACCGCCAACAGGGCCATGATTGGTGGAATGATTGGTAACAATTCCTGTGGATCTAATTCTATTCTTTATAAAAGTACCCGTGAGCACCTGCTGGAAGTAACTGCCTTTTTATCCGATGGATCGGAGGTTGTTTTTGGTAACCTAACTACAGAGCAGTTCCATGCAAAATGCGAGTTGCCCGGCCGGGAAGGAGAAATCTATCGGCACATAAGAAAATTGTTGAGTTCACCTGACACCAGACAAGAAATTGAAGAAGGTTTTCCGCATCCGGATATCGAAAGAAGAAACACAGGGTATGCGCTTGATCAGTTGATGACAGCAGATCCCTTTATTGCTGGTGGCCCATCCTTCAATTTCTGTAGATTGTTAGCAGGTTCGGAAGGTACCCTTGCTTTCATAACTTCAGCTAAATTATCACTGGAACCCTTGCCGCCTCCTGAAACCGGTCTTCTCTGCGTGCATTTTCATTCTGTGGATGAGTCCCTCCGTGCTAATGTACTGGCTGTGGCATTTCAGCCCAGTGCCTGCGAACTTATTGACCATTATATTCTTGAATGTACCAAAGACAATCGGGAACAGGCACAAAACAGGTTCTTTGTACAAGGTGATCCCGGTGCCATTTTGGTCATTGAATTTTGCCGCGATTCGCGGGAAGAAATCATTGCCATCACTCAACAAGTGGAAGCAACCCTTCGGGAACATGAACTGGGATATCACTTTCCCGTTTTATTTGGTGCCGACACCAAAAAAATATGGACTTTGCGCAAGGCAGGGTTGGGACTTTTGAGCAATCTTCCCGGTGATGAAAAAGCAGTTCCTGTTATTGAAGATACTGCTGTTCGGGTTGAAGACCTTCCTGCTTACATCCGCTCTTTCAATGCTTTATTGGCCAGACATCAATTGCATGCAGTCCATTATGCGCATGCAGGATCAGGTGAATTGCACCTGCGCCCCATCATCAACCTGAAAACCAAAGAAGGTCATGAACTCTTCAGAACCATTGCAGCTGAAGTTGCTACCCTGGTTCAACAATATCGTGGCTCTCTAAGTGGTGAGCATGGCGATGGTAGACTTCGGGGTGAATTCATTGAGCAAATGGTGGGTAGAAAAAACTATCTCCGCTTTGTGGAGTTAAAAAATGTCTGGGATCCTCAACACATTTTTAACACCGGAAAAATTGTTGAAACACCGCCGATGGATAGTTCGCTGAGATACGATGCCGGACAAACAACTCCTGAATTTAAAACCTATTTCAGGTTTCAGGGTCAAAATATACTTCAACATGCAGAACAATGCAATGGATCTGGCGATTGTAGAAAAACGGCTGTTTCAGGCGGAACGATGTGTCCTTCTTACATGGCAACCAGACAAGAAAAAGATACCACACGCGCAAGGGCCAATGTTTTACGGGAATACCTGACAAGGTCTAAAAAAGTCAATCGGTTCGACCATCCTGAAATTTACGAGGTGATGGATCTTTGTCTTAGTTGTAAGGCATGCAAAACCGAATGTCCTTCCAATGTAGATATGACCAAGCTGAAAGCAGAATTCATGCAGCAATACTATGATATACATGGTATACCCTTCCGTTCTCAACTCATTGCCCGATTTACCTCATTGTCCAAAATGTCCATGTTAATGCCTTCACTCTATAATTGGGTGATATCAAATTCTGTAACAGGTAAATGGATTAAACAAATTGTGGGGTTTGCTGTCCCTCGTTCCCTGCCTGAACTTGCGCCTCAAACTTTGAGAAATTGGATGCGTGGAAGAAGTACATCGAACACTGTTGGTCGGACTATCTACTTTTTCTGTGATGAATTCACCAACTACAACGATGTTGCTATTGGCCAGCAAGCCATTCTTTTACTGGAAGCACTGGGATATAAAGTTGTCATCCCCGAACATGTCGAAAGTGGCAGAACCTGGTTGTCAAAAGGACTCTTGAAACAGGCGAAAAAAATTATCCATCAAAACATTTCATTACTTTCCCCGATAATCAATGAAAAAAACCCACTCATTGGACTGGAGCCATCTGCTATCATAAGTTTCAGGGATGAATACCTGGACTTATCTGATGACAAATTCGTACCTGCAGCAAAAGAACTCTCCAAGCACGTTTTTCTCATTGATGAATTCCTGGCAGATGAATTCAGAAAGGGGCATATTCATAGAAATCAATTCACTGATTCATCTTTGTCTATTCAGTTGCACGGACATTGTCAGCAAAAGGCATTGGCTAAACTAACAGATACTGTAAGTATTTTGTCCATTCCTGCAGGATATAAAGTGAAGGTGATCCCCTCCGGTTGTTGTGGTATGGCAGGATCTTTTGGTTATGAAAAGGAACACTACGATGTCAGTATGCAGATAGGTGAATTGGTTCTATTTCCTGCGGTTCGGAATCAAAAATCAGATACCATCACTGCCGCACCCGGTACGAGCTGTCGCCACCAAATAAAAGATGGCACAGGTCAAAAAGCATATCATCCTGTTGAAATCCTCTATCAGGCTTTGTTGAAGAAATAATTTTTTCCGACACTTATTTACGTATGACGGCACTAGCTAACGAACTTGGGAAATGGATAGATAAACGGTTGATCAGAGATACCCTGATTGATCGGCATGCTCATGCAGCTGATGCCGGATTTTATTTTCTACTGCCAGAACTGGTTGTTTTTCCGGAAACTGATAACGACATCGTTCAACTTTTTGCTTTTTCTCAACAACATAAGATTCCCCTGACTTTTCGGGCTGCCGGTACCAGTCTCAGTGGTCAATCTGTTACCGATGGAATATTAGTTTGTATCAGCCGTTCCTTCAAAAAAATACAGCCACTAGAAAATGGCCGATTGGTGCGAATTGAACCCGGAGCTATAGGTGCACATGTGAATCATGTACTCAAATCATTTGGCACTAAAATTGGTCCGGATCCGGCATCTATCAGTGCCGCCATGGTAGGAGGTATGCTTTCCAACAACAGCAGCGGAATGTGTTGTGGTGTAGTACACAATGCCTACCATACCCTCCAAAGTATTGCACTGATTCTACCCAATGGTCATCGATATGATACTTCCCTTGCAGGAGAAAGAGAGAGATTTGAAAAAAATGAGCCGGAGCTATATCATGGACTTCTGCAGATGAAGGAACAGTTGTCAAAAAATACTGACCTCGTTCAACTCATTCGTAAGAAATACCGCATAAAAAATACTGTTGGGTATGGCATCAATGCTCTGCTTGATTACGGGCATCCGCTTGATATGCTCAGCAGACTCATGATAGGTGCCGAGGGCACATTAGGATTTATTGCGGAAGCTGTTTTGGAGACCATTCCCGACAAGCCAGCCAAAAAGACCGGCTTACTTTTTTTTGACAATCCTGTTGAAGCTGCCCGGGCAATTCCGGCATTGACTGACACGGAAGCTGCGGCCCTCGAATTCATGGATCGTGCAGCCCTTCGGTCCATTGAACATTTGCCCGATTGTCCGCAAGCCATTGCAGATCTTCCGGATCAGGCAACAGCCATTTTATGTGAATACCAAGCCACAGATGTCACTACATTGGCGGAATTGTATGCAAGGGCAAAACCTATTCTTGCATCATTACCGTTACTTAATGAACCCCGTTTCAGTGATGATCCGGTCGAGCAAGCCAATTGGTGGAAGCTGCGAAAAGGACTTTATCCGGCCGTTGCAGCTGTGCGTGCAAAAGGAACGACCGCACTTTTGGAGGACGTTGCTGTTCCTCCGGAAAAGCTGGGGGAAGCAGTTATAGATCTTCAAAAATTGTTTAAGGATTTTGGATATACTACTGCCATTTTGTTTGGTCATGCAAAAGAAGGCAACCTGCATTTTCTTATCACCCAGTCCGTCAATGATGCTCCTTCCATCGCTGTTTTTGAAGCATTTAACCGCGCTCTTGCCGATATTATTGTGCATAAATATGGCGGATCTCTCAAGGCAGAGCATGGAACCGGGCGTCAAATTGCACCATTTGTTCGAGAGGAGTGGGGTGAGGAAATTTATGGCATGATGTGTTCCATTAAAGAATTATGTGATCCTCATCGGTTGTTAAATCCGGGTGTATTGATCAATTCTGATCCGCAGTGCCATTTACAACATTTAAAGACAAATCCTGTTGTGGAAGAGGAGGTTGATCGATGTGTTGAATGTGGTTACTGTGAAAATCGTTGCCCCTCGCGTGAGTTTACCATGACACCCCGACAACGCATTCAGGTTCGGCGTGCCTTGCAGCGATTGGAACAGTCAGGTGATAAAAAGTCAGTTCAAGAACTCAGTAATGCCTATCAGTTTTCAGGAATGGATTCTTGTGCAGTCGATGGAATGTGTGCAGTTGATTGTCCTGTTACAATCAACACAGGCGATTTGATCAAACGTCTGCGTTTTGAACAGCAGACGTCTGTTGCAAAAAGTATATCGATGTGGATGGCCCGTAATTTTCGTTTTTTTTCTGGATCAGTTCAGACCATACTCCATCTTGGAAGTTTGTTGAATCGCATCACAGGTGCTACAACATTATTCAAATTGACAAAAGGAATTAAAAAGGTATATCCTGCATTTCCTCTTTACATGCGCTCAATGGGTGCCCCCGTTAAGTTGAATGCAGTAGTTCCGGAGGAATATGACCTGGTTTATTTTCCAACTTGTATCACCCGCTGGATGGGGGGTGATCAATCAGAACCTGAGCACCAGGTGGATGTGTTACAACAATTATGTAATAGGACTGGGTTGCGTTTGTGTATTCCTACCGAAATTCAGGGTAATTGCTGCGGACAATTGTTTTCATCCAAGGGTTTGTATGATGCCTATCAGTTAAAAATCAATCAAACCATTGAAAATTGTTGGAAGTGGAGTAGGGAGGGTAAGGTGCCAATTGTATTAGATGTTACTTCCTGCACCCAATCCATCCGTCAGGCAAGGCCTTATCTTTCTGCACAGAACCAACAGAAATACGATCAACTGCGTTTTATTGATTCAATAGAACTGGCTGCAGATTATTTGTTGCCAAGATTGAAAATAACCCAGCCCAAAAATAACATAGCTATCCATCCTGTATGCAGCGTTCATAAGCTAGCTCTTACTAACAGACTTAAGCAAATTGCTCAAACATGTTCAAAGCAATATACCCTTCCATTTCATGCTTCCTGCTGTGGAATGGCCGGAGATCGTGGATTTTATTATCCTGAACTTACTGAAGCGGCTACTCGCAATGAACTGCAGGAACTATCTTCTGGATCTTATGACGGATGTTATTCATCCGGAAAAACTTGTGAAATGGCATTATCAGAAAATAGTGGCTATCAATTTCGATCTATTCTATACCTGCTCCGGGATGTAAGTGATCCTGAGGTAGCTTAATCCGGATATATCAGGTATTTCGTTCTCTTTATCCGAAATGCCTGTAGTCCGGGTTCCCAAGTGCGTCGAATCGAATCTTCTGAGATACCTTGCCTAATTTGCTCCTTGAATTCTGCAACGCCAGCCAGCTTGTCAATATTCCCCATTTGCTTGCTTTGTTTGTAGTCAAAGAATTTTTCTTTCTCAGGATATGCCTTGTACAATTCCATCATCCACTGAAGGTTTATTTTTCCTGCTTTAAAAATATCTGATGGTTCAATGGTTCTTAAGTCAAGTCCATAGCACGTTTCATTCATGTGCAAGGGCGTTTCAGCCATTCCGGGTATCCCTTTTGGTGTAAATGAAAAACTGTATTGTCCTGCCAATTTCGGACTTCCTAATACAGTGAAAGGGAAATAAGTACCTCGTCCCTGACTAAGAATAGTGCCCTCAAACAAGCAAAGTGATGGATACAATATGATTGACTGTTGTGTGTTTAAATTAGGAGAGGGTCTAACAGGTAAGGTATAAGGCATGGAATGTCTGTAATTAGCGACAGGTATTACTTTGATAGGACAAACCACACCTTTTGCCAGCCACCCTTCACCATTGAGCATTGCAGCAAATTCACCAATGGTCATGCCATGCGTAATGGGTATAGGAAATTGCCCAATACCGGATTTGAATTGCATGTCCAAAATAGGGCCATCAATGAAATACCCATTGGGATTGGGTCTGTCTAAAATCAGTAATTCCTTTTTGTTTTCTGCACATGCCTCCATCATTTTTGCGAGCGCATTGATATTGGTATAGAACCTGCAACCAACATCTTGCAAATCATAGATCATGATATCAACATCCGCTAAGTCCTCTGCTGAAGGTTTTGATTTTCCACCATACAGGGAAATTAGTGGGATACCGGTTGCTGAATCAATTTCATCAGCCACTTTTGCCCCAGCACTTGCATTGCCTCGAAAACCATGTTCCGGACCAAATACTTTTACGATGTTAATACCCAGTTTTCTTAAGGTGTCAACCAGATGGGAAGACCCTACTATAGTAGTCTGATTGGCCATCATCGCTACTCGTTTACCTTTTAGATAAGATAGATATTGATTGATCTGTTCAGCACCGGTTTGTATGGTTCCATTATTGGAAGAACTGTTTCTGTTGACAGAACAAGACAAAAAAGCTATTAATATAAGTATCGGCGTGGTAAAAATTAATTTCATGGTATCAAATTATATCCTAAGATACTTTGTTTTTGTTACCATACATAAACCAATTATTTTACAGCCATGGAAAATGAAATTAATCAGTTGGTTGAAAAGTTGCAATTGCAACCACATCCTGAGGGGGGCTTTTTTCGGGAGACCTATCGTTCTGATTTATATATCCCTGCTCCCTGGGAAAAAGATAACGCTAGTTCCCGACGTTCACTCTGCACTGCTATTCTTTTTCTTATCACATCCGGTAATTTTTCTGCTTTCCATCGTATCAGGAGTTATGAATGTTGGCATTTTTACAGTGGACAACCATTGCTGGTGCATCAACTATCACCGGAGGGTAGTTATTCCTGCATTCGATTGGGAATTAGGGTACAGGAAGGCCAGGTTTTTCAGCATGTAGTACCGGCGGGCTATTGGTTTGCTTCTGAGGTGGAAACAGAGTCAGGTTTTGCCTTGGTGGGATGTACCGTTGCTCCCGGATTTGATTTTGCTGACTTTGAGTTGGCAGAAAGGAACAATTTGCTGCAAATGTATCCTGAACAGGGAGGACTCATTGAAAGACTAACGAGAATATGACTATCCGGAATTCTTTCCGTTGCTAATGAGGAGGTAAACACTGATAGCAGCTAGCAGTAAAAGAACTACCGTTATGGTAATGATTACCGGATCTGTACTAATGCGCTGAACTTTACTGCGCCTTTTTTTCGAAGTATTGCGCAGGAGGCGGGAATTAATTTGTAGCTGTAGGGACGAAATTAATTCAGGATCTTGAATTCCCCGCAAACCCTCCAAAGCATCTTGTAGCAGGGGGGAGTCGGCTGAAAGCTTTTCCCAGGTTGCATGATCTGTCTCACTGGCATTGCCCGAAAGCAGCCGTTCAAGTAGTTCATTCGTGGCAGCTTCTTCGGAAGCAACCGATTTTTTCAGCTCAGTCATTGCTCCTTATCATTTTGTTTTCCAATTCAATCTTTAGATTTCTTTTCCCGTTTTGGATATAACTTTTTACCTGCATCAGGGAGTAACCTGTTTTTTTGGTTATTTCAAGGTAGCTTTTCTTTTGCAAATAGAATTGCTGTATACAAGTCTTTTGTTCCTGATTCAGCGAATGAATGGCATTTTCAAGTGCCCGCCATTGTCGCTCTTCATCCAGCAACGGATACCCCGCATCCAATTCATACGGAATTTGATCTGCTAGTTCAGTAACTTCTATTTTTTTCTTGCGCAGGTACATCAGGCAATCGTTTCGGGTTACCTGGTAAATCCAAGCTTTAAAAAACTCGACCCGGTGACGAGGCAATTCCGTCATGCACTTCATAAAAACCTGCTGCACCATGTCTCTGGCAGATTCGGGGTCTTTAAGGTATTTCATGCACACACCAAGCAATAGCAAGGTGTAGCGGGGAAGCAGTATTCCCAACCAATAGTTGTCATACTGCTCATAATATTTTTCAAGCAGCATCTCATCACTATATGATTGGTGTTCTTTTCTGTTCACCCGATAGGTTTTTCTAAAGATAAGATGAAGAGAAATTTAAAATCCATAACTTTCTGCTAAATATCCGCATGGAACAACGCATCTGTGCCGTTACGGTCGCCCCACTGCGCAAAGAACCAGCACATAGAAGTGAAATGGTTTCTCAACTTTTGTTAGGTGAGATAGTTACTTGTCTGGAAATCTCAGATGATTTTGTATTCATTCAAAATCGCTACGATAATTACACCGGCTGGTGTCAGAAAAGCCAGTTGTTACTATTAGACCCTGATGTTACAGCCGCTTTGCCGGAACAATTATCAGCTGCATATATCAACACGGCATCCTGGAACGGTTTTCCCATGCAGGTTCCACTGTGTGCCCCCGTGGGTAATTTTGCAAGTCTGCCTGATCCGGGATTTATCTTTACTGGTTCGATTCATGTGGCTGGTTCCCTGCCGTTTAGTCCTCAGTATATCATGGATCATGTTTCTATGTACCACCAGACCCCATATTCCTGGGGTGGAAAATCAATTTTTGGAATAGATTGTAGCGGATTTTGTCAGCAAGTGTATCGGCATTTCGGAAAGAGAATACCCAGGGATGCTTCCCAACAGGCATTGGAAGGGGAAATGGTTGGTTTTTTGGAGGAAGTTAGGTGCGGTGACCTGGCATTTTTTGACAATGCTGAAGGTAAAATTACCCATGTTGGACTATTGCTCAACAACAAAGAGATCATCCATGCTTCCGGAAAGGTAAGGGTCGATGATATAGACCAATGGGGTATCAGTAATCGGGATACGGGACAACGAACGCATACCTTGCGCTTGATACGCAGGTACATGTAAACTTATTGGTAAACTTACTGGTCGTAAATTAAAATAAGCGTAAACCCTTGGAGAAATAAGTAATTACGCCAGGGAGCGCCAGCCAAAAGAATTGGCGATAATAGACGAGAAGTCCAACCATTATAGCAAACCAGATAATAAAATAGATCCAGGATTTGGTGGTACTAGCATTGCTTTCCATTACTGAAAAATTTTGGCAAATATACAAGTATTTAATGACTTGATAAACAAGTGATTTTTTAGCAGGTTAATCGGAATTGATTGGCAACTCAGCTCTATTTATTACCTACAAATGTCTCAACATAAAAGCGAAGAGCCTCTGAAATGATTTCCATTGCCTTGGCCTTGTCTCCAAAATCTTCCACTAAAACAGACTTGTTCTCGAGTTTTTTGTATTCCTCAAAGAAATGACGCAGCTCATCAAAGAAATGACGTGGTAATTCTTCAATGTTGTGGTAGTGGTTCACACCGGGGTCATTGGCTGCAACAGCAATGATCTTGTCGTCGGGCTCTCCACCGTCTACCATTTGCATTACTCCTATCACTTTTGCTTCCATCAGGGTCAATGGCTGTACTGGTAAGGAGGTGATTACCAAAATGTCCAGTGGATCCTTATCCCCACCATAACTCTGGGGAATGAAACCATAATTGATCGGATAATAAAAAGAGGAATATATCACTCTATCCAATTTCAATAAACCGGAAGCTTTATCGATTTCGTATTTACATCGGGATCCCTGAGGAATTTCAATGATTGCATTCACTACTCTTGGCGCCTGTTGTCCACTGGGAACACCATGCCAGGGATGTACAACGTGAGATATTTGTTTCATAGTTTGTTATTTTCCTAAATAATACCCTCCTGCAGCTAGTAGCAATCCACCTATCACCGTGATCAAAGCGTATCCTGCAAATAAGGCATATTTACCTGATTGCAGCAATTGAAGATTTTCCCAGGAGAGGGCTGATAAAGTTGTAAAACCACCACATAAACCTACTACTAATAAAAGCCTCCATTCCTCTTGTATACCCTGTTTGGCAAATTTTGCCATTAAAAAACCAATGAGCAAAGAACCCGTAAGGTTCACCAATAAGGTGCCGAATGGTAATGAATGTGTTTTGAAAAGATAACCAACTAGGTAACGAGCCATGGATCCTATCATACCACCTAAGCCTACCAATATGACTGATTGAAACATCATTGTTGCATTTTTGGAGAGGCAATGAACCATCTTTGGTTCTTTTGTACTAAATACAAAGTATCTTTTTTTGCGGGCTCATACGAAAATCCATAGATAAGCTGTGCCTGCTGACCCCCGGTTTCTTCCAAAGCATAAACCTGTATTGAAGCAGTTCGATGCAGCTGTCTCCCTTCTCTGTCTAGGGCCCTGAACATTGCTTCATCGGAACGCAAAGTTTGCAAAACAGCACTATCTTGCTCGCAATATTTGGCGGCAGCCTCGAAATCTCCCTGCAGATGTGCCTGCAGATACTCTCTCCCTGCATCCAATGCATTGTCTGCACCTTTTGGCTCCTGTTGATTGGTTGAACAGGAGAATATTAAAAGTAGAGGAATACAATATTTCATGTCATAAAGGTACAGCTTTATCCAAAGGAGCACTTTCTTTTACCTTTCTGTCAATTCTCTGTTGATAAAATGGGATGCATGGCGCATTCATCTTCTTAACATCTGCTGAATTGTTCAAACTTTATTATTTTCAGGAAAATTTTTAATCGATGCTGAAAAATTCCGTTTTCGTGTTGGGAATTCTGCTCTTTTCATTAGTGGCCTGCCAAACAAAAAATGATATAAAAGAGAGTGAAATTATTGATGGTCACCCGGCCTGGATGATGCAGGGAAATGTTTACGAGGTTAATATACGACAGTACACCCCTGAGGGCACTTTTAGGGCATTTGAAGCACATTTGGACCGTTTGCGCGACATGGGGGTACATACCCTTTGGTTCATGCCCATACAACCCATCAGCAAGAAAGATAGAAAAGGTACGCTTGGCAGCTATTATGCAGTCGCAGATTATACCGGGATCAATCCTGAATATGGCACAATGGATGACTGGAAACACCTCGTTGAATCAGCTCATGCCAAAGGATTTAAAGTCTTGATAGATTGGGTGCCCAATCATTCGGGTGCCGATCATTACTGGTTAACCAAACACCCGGATTTTTATGTGCGAGACAGTTCTGGCAATGCCATTTCACAATTCGATTGGACAGACACCCGCAAACTCAACCACAGTAATCCGGAATTGAGAGATACCATGATTGAGCAAATGAAATTTTGGATTCGTACCAGTAATATTGATGGTTTTCGCTGTGACATGGCTCACCTGGTGCCACAAGAATTCTGGATACCATGTGTTCAGGAGTTAAAAAAAATGAAGAATATTTTCATGTTGGCTGAGGCAGATGCTGCCTGGTTACATACAGCTGGATTTGACGCTACTTATGGCTGGCCTGAGTTCCACCTCATGAACGATATCGCTGCAGGAAAAAAGAAGCCTACCGATTTGGTTAACTTTTTGCAGCAACTGGATAGTACATTTCCTGCAAATGCAATTCGCTTGCGCTTTACCAGCAACCATGATGAGAACAGCTGGAACAAAGCTGATTATGGTACGCTTCCGGGTGCTATTCATGCACCATTTTCTGTTTTAACCCATACACTGCCCAGGTCCTTACCACTGGTATATAGCGGACAGGAAGAACCAATACTGCGTGCCATTCCTTTCTTTGAAAAAGATACCATGGTATTCAAACAACTGGGCAGAGCTGCCTTCTATCAATCCCTGTATCGACTCAGAAAAAATAATGTAGCCATGCAACCCAATGCACCTTGTCTTTTTTATGCTACCAGCCTTCCAGAGCAGGTATTGGCCTTTACACGTGAAAATGGCAAAAGTAAAATCTTGGTTCTGGTGAATCTTTCGGCGCAACCCGTCAATTTTCAGTTAAAAGATGCAAAGCTTGCAGGAAAAGCCCGCAATATTTTCAATAATTCCACTGAATCATTGAGTGTTGATGCTAATTTCGCTCTCGATGCCTGGGGTTATAAAGTATATGAACTCAATCAATGATCAAGCAACAACATGACTAGAGCTGAACTCATCAACGAAATTAGTAGCAAACAATCTTATCTGTGTGTCGGACTGGATACCGACCCTGATAAAATTCCCGTTCACCTCCGAGACCACAAGGATGCTGTTTTTCTATTCAATCAGGAAATTGTAGAAGCTACCAGAGATCATTGCGTTGCGTATAAAATCAACACTGCTTTTTATGAATCTCAGGGAAAAGCAGGATGGGAAGCCATGGAGAAGACACTTGCCATTATTCCAAAGACGCACTTTACAATAGCTGATGCTAAACGAGGTGATATTGGGAATACATCCGCACAATATGCTAAAACCTTTTTTGAGGTTCTTCCATTTGATGCAATTACCGTTGCCCCCTATATGGGAGAAGATAGTTTGCGCCCATTTTTGGAATATCAAAACAAATGGACAATCGTTTTGGGGTTAACCTCCAACCAGGGCAGCAATGACTTTCAGCAATTGGAATTGTCTGAACCATCGGGTGGAGGAAAATTGTATCAACAGGTTATGAAAAAAGTTGCTTCCTGGGGAAATCCTGATAATCTGATGTTTGTTGTGGGGGCAACCTCTCCCGAGGGTTTACGGGAAATCAGGGATGTTTTTCCGGAACACTTTTTTCTGGTTCCCGGAGTAGGAGCACAGGGCGGAAGTCTGGAAGCTGTATCCGCTGCCGGTCTTAACAGGGACGCCGGACTCCTGGTGAATGTTAGCCGGGCAATACAATATGCTTCTTCCGATAAAGATTTTTCAATACGGGCAGGTGAAGTGGCTGCAGAATACCATACCACTATGCGACAATTACTTGCTTCACAAACCCGCCACTGATAGCCATCCTTTTTCCATTAGTCCGGCCCATACACCATAGGTTTTTCCGGAATAATGAAGTCCGTCTGAACACAATCCCTCCGGATCTTTGACCGCCTGCAGGGTGGAGGGGGTGATATCCAAATAATTTACCCCCATTGAGGAGGCAGTGTTTTTTACAACCTGATTGAACTCCGACAAGGCAAATCTTTCGCGCTGATCGGGCTGAGCTGCAAATGGTGTAACCGTCCAATCTGGTATGGATAAAAGCCATACACCTTTTTGTTCCTGGCGGCAGAGATGAATACTTTTATTAACTAAAAAATGCAGGTCTTCGCTGAATTCTTTTACAGCCATCCCACGGTAATGGTTGTTGACACCTATAAGGAGACTTACCCAATCATATTTTTCCTCTAGCTGCGTGTGAATCAGCTGCTCACCCAATTCTGTGGTAGTCCAACCAGTGCGGGCAATAACTTCTGCTGCATGTAGGTGTTGTCCCTTTTTCCTTAGGAGTTGCACCAATTGATAGGGATAACTTTCGTGCAGTGGAACTGCTTCTCCGATTGTGTAAGAATCACCTAAGGCCAGATAAGTCGCGGGATGATGAATGATCATGGTTAACTGTTTTTGACGATCTGATAGAAAGTATGAACATCCTGAAAACTACAATAAAGGGGTGCAGGGGCGATGCGTATCACACCGGGTTCTCGATAGTCTACCACGATGCCTTTCTGTGTTAATCTTTCAAAAGTGACCGGTCCGTTTTCTTTAAAATAAAGTGACAATTGTGCGCCCCGCTGTTCAGGATCTTCCGGAGTAATCTGGATGCCATTCCATGTACCCGGTTGTTGAAGAAGATAGGCGAGATAACCCGTTAATAACTTGCTCTTATTTCGAATTGCCTCCATCCCAACTGCATTAAAAATTTCAATTGAACTTCGTAACGCACACATATTCAGTACTTGTGCTGTGCTTATATTCCATCCACCGGCTGTAGGTTTGGGAACAAACCCTTTTTCCATGCGGAAACGTATTTTCTCATCATTACCCCACCATCCGCCCAGGCGGGGATGATGAATATCTTTTGCAAAACGCTCATGAACATACAAACCACCTACTGCTCCAGGTCCTCCATTGAGGTATTTATAGGAGCACCAGGCAGCAAAATCTACGTCCCAGTCATGCAGGGAAAGCGGCACATTTCCGACAGCATGTGCCAAGTCAAAACCAGCAATTGCTCCAACAGCATGTGCAGCTTTGGTGATGGATTGAATAGGGAAAAACTGACCTGTATAATACTGAATACCTCCCAACATCACCATAGCAAGTCTGTTACCTAGCGAATCAATTTTTTGCAAAATGGCTTCCTCACTGATACAAAATTCGCCTTCTGCAGGGCCGATTTCTACTATTATTTCATCAGGGTTCAAACCGTAATGTCGTACCAAAGTTTCAACAGCGTACTGATCGGATGGGAAGGCTCCTTTTTCCATTAAAATGAGGTTTCTATCTGCAGTAGGGTGGTAGAAACTCAAAAGAAGGAGGTGTAAATTGACTGTCAGGGTATTCATGATTGTTACTTCATGGGCGGAGGCTCCCACGATTTTTGCCATACCCGGAGTAAGATATTCCTGGTAGTACAACCAGGGGTGTGGACCGCTTCGAAAACCTTCTATGGCCAATTCCCGCCATGCATCCAATTCCGTTTGAAAGGCAGACTGTACTTGTTTTCCTTGTAGGCCTAATGAATTGCCGCAAAAGTATATGACTGGTTGTCCGTTTTTTTCCGGAAAATGAAACTGATTTTTGTAGGAAGCCAAGGGGTCCAGGCGATCCGCTTCGATGGCATAACTTAAATCGGTAGAATAATTTGACATGGCACCAAAATTACTCAATTCTCCCGATGAATCATGTCCTTTAACTGTATCAAGGGCGAACCATCTGATCAACTGATTGGCCCTTGATGACTGCTTTTTAACCGACAAAGGGTAACTGTTATTTATTCCAGACTTATATTTGGTGAAACATCCCTCGGTATGAAACAATTATCCCTCTTTTTAGTCGCCTTCACTTTTTTTATCCTGAATTCAGGTGCACAGTCCGTTATTGTCAACAAAGCCAACTATGCCATGGCGGCCCGGTTTTCTCCTAAAAAACTCGAAAAGCTGATTTTCACTACTTCGGTAGATGCCCATTGGTTGAAAAAGAGCAATCGCTTTTGGTACATGTATGAAACTACTGCCGGAAAAAAATGGTACATCGTTGATCCGATAAAAGCTGAGAAAAAGCCCTTATTCGATAATGATGACCTGGCTTCCAAAATCACTGCCATTGTTAAAGATCCTTTCGATGCTCAGCACCTGGGTCTTGATAGTATGCGATTCATCAATGATGAAAATACCATTCGCTTCGAAGTAAAAAGCACACGCGATGCAGATAGGAAAGACAGCAGCACTCGTTCCAGAGGTAGTGCAGCTGCAGCAACACCTGAAAAAAAGGTCTTTTATTTTGAATACAACTTGTTGACAACAGAATTGACAGAACTGACAGACTTTAAAAAAACAAAGAGGAAGCCTATTTGGGCTTCGATTTCTCCGGATAGCAACTGGGTGATATTTGGCAAGAAATTCAATCTTTATTACATGGATAAGGCCAATTATCAAAAGGCCTTGTTGAATGAAGATGATAGCACGATTGTCGAGTTTGCTCTGACAACGGATGGGGTGGAATACTATTCTTATCATGGCGAAGGGGCCCTGGGCGGGGGAGGTGAGAACAATGTTGACAAGGAAAAAAACAAAAACAGGCGCAAACCTGCCCAGATTTATTGGTCACCCGACTCGAAGTATTTTGTCATGAACCGTTCCGACAACAGAAAGGTCAAAGATCTCTGGGTGATCAACAGCATTGCTGATCCACGCCCAACTTTAGAAACTTATAAATACCTGATGCCGGGTGAAAAAGATCATCCTGTAGATGAGCTCACCTTATTCAATCTTACTGATAAAACCCACCAGGTTTTATCTACCGGAGCCTACAAAGACCAGACAATTTCTATTTGGAGTTCTCCCGCTGTTCCTTCTTCCAGAGACGATGACTACCGGGTGAATTACTGGTTGGGAACTTCTCGCGGATTTTATTTTACCCGCACCAGCCGTGATCTCAAAAGAATTGATGTCTGTATGGCCAATCCTGTAACAGGAATGGTTAAGCCCCTCATCAAGGAAACGCTCAACACGTATGTTGAAGTGCGCAGACTAGGCCTGGTCAATGAAGGCAAAGAATTGATTGAATGGAGTGAACGAGATGGCTGGGCGCATTTTTACCTGTACGATGAAAACGGACAATTGAAAAATCGCATCACACAAGGTCCTTTCCATTGTGAAGACATTGTAGGCATCGACGAAAAGAAACGCATACTTTACTTTACTGCCAATGGCCGGGAAGTCAACGAAGATCCTTATTATGTTCATCTCTACCGGGTGAACCTTGATGGTACAGGTCTCCGTCTTTTGAATCCCGGTGAATTCGAGCACAGCAATTCAATGAATGATAACCAACAGTTTTTTGTTGATAATTATTCGAGGGTGAATACCATCCCACAATCAGCTCTTTACAATACGGAAGGAAAAAAGATAATGGACCTGGAGACGGCTGATTTTAGTTCGTTGATGAAAACACCTTATCGTTTTCCAAAACCATTTAAAGTAAAAGCAGACGATGGCATTACAGATTTGTACGGAGTTATGTACCTCCCTTTTGATTTCGATTCAACAAAAAAATATCCACTGATTGAATATGTTTATCCGGGACCTCAAACTGAAGCCGTTAATAAAGCATTCGGAAGAGGTATGGACAAAACGGAAAGACTCGCTCAACTTGGATTTGTTGTAATTACAGTGGGTAACAGGGGAGGACATCCTGCCCGAAGTAAGTGGTACCACAATTATGGTTACGGAAATCTACGCGATTATGGGTTGGCTGATAAAAAAGCGGCTGCTGAACAACTTGCTGACCAATATCCCTTCATTGATATCAATCGTGTAGGTATCAACGGACACAGTGGCGGCGGGTTCATGAGTACAGCAGCCATGCTTGTTTACCCTGATTTTTTTAAAGTGGCAGTTTCAGAAAGTGGAAACCATGATAATTCCATTTACAATCGTTGGTGGAGTGAAAAACACCATGGTGTCAAAGAAATCATTTCCGAAAAAGGAGATACCAGCTTTGTCTATTCCATTGAAAAAAACCAGGATCTGGCAAAGAACCTGAAAGGCCGGTTGATGCTAACGACAGGAGATATAGACAACAATGTACATCCAGCCAATACCATTCGAGTAGCCAACGCACTCATACGCGCTAATAAAAGATTCGATTTCCAGATTTTACCAGGACAAAGACATGGGTTTGGAGATATGACTGAATATTTTTTCTGGACCATGGCCGATTATTTTACCCGTTATCTGATGGGAGATACCACTGAGAGACCAGTTGATATCGAAGAAATGAATCGTGAAATCCAACAATCAGGTACCAAATCTGTTCCACCCTCAGCAGGCGGCAGAAGAGGCCCCGCAGAAGAGTAATTACCAAGTCAGGTCACTCATAGCAGAAACGCAGGAGATTAACATTTCCTGCGTTTTTTATTCAAGTACAGGAGGGCCAAGTTTCCCCTGTTCTCTGTAACTTTGCCTGTCTTTCCTGCATACCTAATAAATAAATCTTATGGCTACCCGTACCGATCTTTTTCAGTCCCCCGATTACTATAACATTGATGCTTTATTATCTGAAGAACAATTGCTGATCAGAGAGACAGTTAGAAACTATGTCAAGAGGAGTATTTCACCCATCATCGAAGAGTATGCACAACGAGCAGAATTTCCTGTACAAATTGTGAAAGAACTCGGAGATCTGGGTTGTTTCGGACCAACCATTCCTGTAGAATACGGTGGCGGTTCATTAGACTACATTAGTTATGGATTGATGATGCAGGAATTGGAACGGGGAGATAGTGGTGTTAGAAGCACCGCCAGTGTTCAGGGAAGTCTGGTCATGTTTCCAATCTATGCTTACGGAAGTGAAGCTCAGAGAAAAAAATATTTGCCCAAACTCGGCTCAGGTGAATGGCTGGGATGTTTTGGACTAACAGAACCGGATCATGGCAGCAACCCATCCGGTATGACGACCCGATTTACTGATCAGGGCGATCATGTTGTTTTAAATGGTGCCAAATTATGGATCAGTAATTCACCTTATGCACAAGTTGCTGTTGTTTGGGCAAAGAATGAACAAGACGAAATCCATGGATTAATTGTTGAAAGAGGTATGGAAGGCTTTAGCACACCTACCACCCACGGCAAATGGAGTCTTCGTGCCAGTGCTACAGGAGAATTGGTTTTTGATAACGTTAAAGTACCCAAAGAAAATATTTTACCGAATGTTAAAGGACTGAAAGGACCGTTGGGTTGTTTGTCGAAGGCGCGTTATGGCATCGCCTGGGGAGCTTTAGGAGCTGCCATGGATTGTTATGATACTGCCTTGCGTTACAGCAAAGAAAGAATTCAATTCGATCGACCCATAGGCGGTTTTCAACTCCAACAGAAAAAACTGGCGGAGATGATCACTGAAATTACCAAAGCACAATTAATGGTTTGGCGTCTTGGCACACTCATGAATGATGGGAAAGCAACCCCTCAGCAAATTAGCATGGCCAAACGCAATAGTTGTGAAATTGCTACTCAGATTTGCCGGGACGCCCGTCAAATGTTGGGCGGAATGGGAATCACCGGTGAATATAGTATCATGCGCCACATGATGAACCTTGAAAGTGTAATTACATATGAGGGAACACACGATGTTCATTTGTTGATAACAGGATTGGACATAACCGGATTCAATGCATTTAAATAATGCGAAAGAAAATATTTTTGGTAGGACTCATGGGGTCGGGAAAAACCTACTGGAAAAACCGTCTCTCCAAAAAATACAAAATCCGCGGATTTGACCTGGATAATATAATTGAGACATTCGAAGAAAAGTCCATTACGGAATTATTCGATGAATTTACTGAAGTTGGTTTCAGGAAAAAAGAGGCAGCAGCCCTCCGAATGTTCCAACAAAATTCTTCTTATATCCTATCTACCGGAGGAGGCACACCCTGCTTTCATGATAACATGGATTGGATGAACCAGCAAGGTATAACCATCTGGCTGGATGTGCACACCCAAATTTTGACACAGCGATTGGTTGCAGAAAAGATAAACCGTCCATTGATCAACAATTTATCTGATGACGAGATTGGTAGTTTTATCATTCGCCAGTTTTGGGAAAGATTGAAGTACTACCAAAAAGCGACCTACCATTTACAAGATGACCAAATCAATGATGCAGCATTTCAAAAAATCATAGAATCCAATGAATAAGTACATGCTTCCCATTTGTGCCCTGGTCGCAGCGATAACAGTCATGTTGGGTGCATTGGGGGCACATGCCCTTAAGGGGATCTTGCAACCGACTCAATTGGCAAGTTTCGAAACGGCTGTGCGGTATCAGTTTTTTCATTTGCTGGGTCTGCTCATCACCGGAATACTCAGCATACATTATAGCAACGTTTCATTTCGATGGGTAGTTCGACTTTTTTCTTGGGGCATTGCTTTATTCTCCGGCTCAATCTACCTGATCATCTATTTCCAACACCAGGTGATTGAACTCCCACGCTGGTTGGTACTTCTTACACCCCTGGGAGGCTTATGCCTCACTTCCGGTTGGGTGGCAATGGCAGTAACACTTTATAAGGGCATTGCACAAAAGGTGGAAAACTGAGATCCTTTTTCACAGTTTTGCACATTTCTGTCTGAAATACAGTTCCGGCATTACCATATCTTATATTTGTTACAATGGCTAATTCCGCTAGAAAGAAAAAAGCAGTTCCTGTCCCGGATCCCACGGAACTTTCTCCTGATACAGAGCAGAAAGTTAGCATGCAGGAAGTAATGCAGGATGAAAGGACCATCAAAATAACGGGAGTGTTTTTCCTGTTGCTGGCTGCATTTCTTTTAGTGGCGTTTACTTCTTACTTGTTTACCTGGCAGCAGGATCAGGACAAACTATTTCAATTTGGTATCAGGATATTCACCATGAAAGATATCCGAATGGATAATCAATTGGGTGTTTTGGGTGCATTTGTAGCCCATCAATTGATATACCATGGATTTGGTTTGGCTGCCTATTTTTTCTGTACCACCTTGTTTGTAATTGGGGTCAATTTTCTATTTGATCGAAAGGTTTTTAGTCTTACAGGTAATTTAAAATATGTAGCTACCGGATTACTTGTTTTTAGCTTGGCTCTCAGCTTCTTTTTACCAAAAAATGGTTTTCCATGGGGAGGTGCTGCGGGCGACTGGATGAATGTATGGGTAACGGGATGGCTTGGTAAAGTTGGAACAGGATTTTTATTGGGGGCGACCTGCTTTGCATCGGTCATTTGGTGGTTCAATCCTGTATTTCGTTGGCCTTCACACAAGATTGTTTCACCAGAAAAAGAATCAATAGTTCCTGAGGAGGAATGGAAAGCACCGGAAGATGATGAACGCCCTGTATATCAACAATGGGAAAATGATGCCAATCCTTTGCAGGGAGCAAAATTAACTATACATGATGAAGTGAAGCCCGATGAGCAATTGATGCAATTCACCACCCGGGAAGAAATTCCTTCAATAACGGCATTGGAAAACGAAGTCCATGAATCAGCTTTACTTGAAGAGGAAGGGAATGATGCTGCACTATCCTTAGAAATAAAAGAAACTCCGACTGAGACAAAACAGTCCTCCGCCAAGTCTGCAGTGAAATCATTAGCCCCTTACGACGCGACATTGGATTTACTCAATTACAAATATCCTTCTCTCTCTTTGCTGGAGCAGCATGGTAGCGAGAAAATTGTTCATGATCCACAAGAACTGGAAAGCAATAAAAACCAGATCATTGCGACGCTGAAAAATTATGATATCTCCATTCAGCGCATTGCCGCAACTGTTGGTCCGACTGTCACCCTTTATGAAATTGTTCCGGCACCGGGTGTACGAATCAGTCGCATTAAGAACCTGGAAGATGATATTGCACTTAGTCTGGCTGCACTGGGTATTCGCATCATAGCTCCGATACCCGGAAAGGGGACCATTGGTATTGAGGTACCCAATGTTAAGAAGTCTGTCGTGAGTATGAAAACCCTTCTTGCATCAGACAAGTTCCAGTCCAATACCCACTCCCTGCCCATCGCCATTGGAAAGAAGATTGATAACGAGAATTTCATTGTCGACCTTGCCAATATGCCTCACTTGCTCATGGCGGGTGCTACCGGACAGGGAAAATCAGTGGGTATCAATGCACTGCTGGTTTCGCTTTTATACAAGAAACATCCTTCTCAACTCAAACTGATACTGGTAGATCCCAAAAAAGTAGAGTTAAGTCTCTATCGGGTTATTGAAAAACATTTTCTGGCCAAATTACCCGGTGAGGAAGAAGCCATCATTACGGATATCAAGAAAGTAGTTCATACACTCAATGCTTTGTGCATTGAAATGGACAATAGGTATGATTTACTGAAGGAAGCGGGCTGCAGGAACATACGAGAATACAATGAAAAGTTCGCAGAGCGCAAACTCAACCCCCTCAAAGGACACCAGTATCTTCCGTTCATCGTATTGATCATTGATGAATTTGCTGATCTTATCATGACTGCAGGCAAAGAAATTGAGCTACCAATAGCTCGTTTGGCTCAGCTGGCTCGTGCAATTGGCATTCATCTCATTATTGCCACACAGCGACCATCTGTTAATATCATTACCGGAACCATCAAAGCAAATTTTCCCGCACGTATTGCCTTCAAGGTTTCTAGTAAAATCGATAGCCGAACCATTTTGGATACCGGAGGTGCTGAGCAATTAATCGGTAAGGGGGACATGCTGATTAGCTATGGAGGTGAAGTTACCCGACTGCAATGTGCTTTTGTGGATACCCCCGAAGTAGAGAAAATTTGCGAGTTCATTCAAAAACAACCAGGTTACCCTGAGGCGTTCCTTCTTCCGGAATACGTAGACGAAAAGGAACTGGAAGGAAAAGATTTTGATATCAATAACAGAGACCCCTTGTTTGAAGATGCTGCCCGATTAATTGTTGTAAGCCAAATGGGTTCTACTTCATTGCTGCAGCGAAAGATGAAGCTGGGTTATAACAGGGCGGGCAGATTGATGGATCAACTGGAAGCTGCAGGTATTGTGGGGGCCAACCAGGGCAGCAAAGCGAGGGATGTCTTGTTCAAGACTGAAGCTGAATTGGTGCAGTTTCTACAACAATTTTAGGGTAGAAGCCCTAAAAATCGAGTATTCACCGAATTTAAGCATTCGGGAAATCCAATAACCTATCTTTGTGCACGCAAAAAATTAACCTGCATGAAATACAGTTTGCTGCTGATTGCGAGTCTGATGAGCTTTTCTGTTATCGCACAGAATGACCCAGCCGCAAAAAAGGTACTCGATGGTGTTGGTGCTAAAGTAAAAGCTGCCAAGGGAATCATTGCCAACTGTCAACTCATATCTATTAGTAGCAAAGGCAAACAAACAGGTACCAAAGCCATCACGGTATCCATGAAAGGTGAGAAGTATGTGGTTAAACAGGGTAAACTTGAAGTAATTTGTGATGGACTGAATGTATACAGCTTTGACGGAGATAAAACGATAACCAAAACATCCGTTGCTGAGAGTAACAACTCTTTGAATCCACAGAAGTTATTGTCCGGTGCCTACGATAAGGACTTTTCTTACAAGTTATTGCCAACACCTGGTAAGTTCCATGAAATAGAAATGAAGCCACTCGATACCCGGAAAAATTTTGCCAAAGTCAATCTGTTCATCGATAAAGCTAAGAGCAGCATTGCAAGTGCGAAGATCATGGATAAGAGCAGCAATGTGACTGAATTCAAGATCCTGAACATGAATTTCGCCGCTACACTTGCTGATAACATGTTCGTATTCAACAAATCCAAGTATCCCAAGGATGTTGAAATTTTGGATTAATTCAGTTCACTAGCGGATGATATAAGTTACCCCCTCCAATGCCAAATCCGTAGATGCAAAAGTCGCTTTTGCCTCCTCCAGCAATGGTGTTAATTCTTCATATTTACTGCTAAAATGACCAATTAAGAGTCGTTCAACCCCAATTGATTTAGCTAGCAATGCTGCCTGGTGGGCAGTACTGTGGTAACGTTCATGAGCTTTTTCTGCATAGTTGTGCAAATAAGTTGACTCGTGATACAGTAACCGAATTCCCTTCAAAACATTTACTAACGCGGGTATATATCGGGTATCCGCACAATACGCATAGGAAGCAGCAAGACCGGAAGAAAATGTCACTTCTTCATTGTAAATTAAATCTCCATTGAAGGATCTATAGTTTTCGCCCTTTTGTAAATGTGTGAAAAAAGCAGCCGGTATTCCTTTTTCAACTGCTTGCTGCTTATTCACCCGACGGGGGAATTTCTTTTCATCGAGTCGACAACCCCAACAACTGATGCGGTGTTCTACCGGAAAACAACGAAGTGTAAAATGTTTGGTTTCAAGTAATTCCGCCGCTTCAGTCATTATAACATAATCGATGGGGTAGGGGAGTACTGTATCGGCAGCCGATAATTGAAGTTGTATGATTTCCGGCAATCCGGGTGGGCAAAAAATAATTATTCCTTCCTTACGGCTGAGTAAACCCATTGATGTCAAGAGGCCAATCAAGCCAAAATAATGATCTCCATGTAGATGTGAGATGAATATATACTTTATTTTACTTATTCGTATCTTGTAGCGAGACAATTGCATTTGAGTTCCCTCACCACAATCAATCAGCATTAAATGGTCATGTAGCGTTACAACCTGTGCTGTGGGATGTCTACCATAGACCGGTAAAGCTGAATTGTTTCCAAGAATTGTAACGGCGAGCATGGTAGTAAAAAGGGGATGACGTTTTTTATGAAGACATCGGTATCATTTTTTAGCTGCGCAGGGATAGCCGGAAGTCCTCTTTTTAGCTTGATTTTCACTAAAATACATGAAAAAAAAAGGATTGACGTATTTTGATCTGAATTACGTAACTTTGCACCCGAATAAAAACAAGAAAAATTTACCGGAGTCTTTAAATTTTTACAGATGTCTCAATTAACTATCGAAAAGAAACAAGCCAATTTCACTCAATACGGAGGAAGTGCTACCAATACCGGTTCCGTTGAAGCGCAAGTGGCTAACATTACAGAAAGAATCGCGCAGATCTCCAGTCATCTGCAAATCAACAAGAAAGATCATTCAACCCAGCGTGGTTTGATGCGTTTGGTAGGTCAGCGCAAAAGGCTGCTTAGCTATTTGCAAAAGCACAACCTCCAGGGGTATCGCGCACTGATCGAGAAACTGGGTTTAAGAAAATAAATTTCTCCCTACAGTATTTTAATTTCCCAACTGATGATTTATTCCGGTTGGGTTATTTTGCTGGAAAGAACTTACTTTTTGTTCCCATTGCCTTATTCTGCTGGAAGAGACTACCAATCATTAATTTATAAAAGCTACATATGTTATCTCAAAAAATAAATGTTGATCTGCAACATGAAGGTTTGCCTACAATTACCCTAGGAACCGGAAAGTTGGCTAGACAAGCTGATGGTGCGGTAACCATCACACAAGGAAACTGCGTTCTGTTAGCTACAGTCGTTGCCAACAAAGACCCTAAAGAAGGACAGGAATTTTTTCCTCTTAGCGTAGATTATCAGGAAAAATTTGCTTCCGCCGGAAGAATACCGGGCTCATTTTTTAAGCGGGAAGCAAGATTGAATGACTATGAAATTTTAACCAGTCGACTGATAGATCGTGCCTTAAGACCCCTATTTCCGGAAGATTATTTCTGTGATGTACAGGTTTTGATCAGTCTAGTATCCAGCGACCCTGAAATTATGCCCGATAGTCTGGCATGTCTTGCAGCTTCAGCTGCACTTGCTGTATCTGATATTCCTATCAAAGAAATAATCAGTGAAGTTCGCATAGCCCGCATCAATGGAAATTTCGTCATCAACCCAACCCGCAGTCAACTGGCAACAGCAGATATGGATTTCATGATTGCTGCCACAGAAAAGAACCTGATGATGGTAGAAGGTGAGGCGAAAGAGTGTTCTGAAGCAGATCTGGTTAAGGCCTTAGAAATGGCGCACAATGCAATCCGCATTCAGATCAAAGCACAACAAGAATTGCGTCAACTCGCAGGTGTTACCGGTAAGAGGGACTATAAAAAGCCAGAAACTGATGCGGAAATTAACCAGCAGGTTGTCAATTTCTGTCGCCAGCGCATCTATGATATTGCCCGCAAAGGTTCCTCCAAAAATGAACGCAGCGAAGCTTTCAGTCAACTGAAGGATGAATTAATGATTCACCTGGGTGATGCGATTACCGATCTCCAGAAAAAACTTGCTAAAAAATACTACGAAGACCTGAAATGGGAAGTGGTAAGAAATATGATGCTGGATGACCGCATTCGACTGGATGGTCGTCAAATGGACCAGGTTCGTCCCCTGGCCATGGAAATTGAACCCTTGCCTTCTCCACACGGTTCTGCTTTGTTCACCCGTGGTGAAACACAATCCCTTACCACCGTTACTTTCGGTACTAAGTTGGATGAATTGCTGGTAGAAAGTGCTGCTAAATCAGAATATACCCCTTTCCTCCTTCATTACAACTTCCCTCCATTCTCAACCGGTGAAGTGAAAATGATGCGCGGTCCTGGTCGTCGTGAAGTGGGCCATGGAAACCTGGCACTCAGAAGTCTCAAACAGATGATGCCCGGAAATGAATATGCCTATACAGTTCGTGTGGTGAGTGATATCCTCGAAAGCAATGGTTCTTCATCCATGGCTACCGTATGCGCCGGTTCTCTGGCGTTGATGGATGCTGGTGTTCCTTTTAAAAAACACGTAAGTGGGGTTGCTATGGGCCTTATCACGCGTGAAGATGGTAAATACGCCATTCTCACCGATATCCTGGGTGATGAAGATCATCTGGGTGATATGGATTTCAAAGTTACCGGAACTAAAGACGGTATCTGTGGTGTTCAAATGGACATTAAAGTGGATGGACTGAGCATGGCTGTTATGATGGAAGCATTGGAACAAGCTAGAAAAGGTCGTCTCCACATCCTTGATGCCATGTATGCTTGTATTGCTGAACACCGTCCCGATGTGAAACCTCATGCACCAAGAATGATCAAATTGATCATTGACAAAGAATTCATAGGAGCTGTTATCGGACCAGGCGGAAAAGTAATTCAGGAGATTCAACGCGAAACCGGAACAACCATCAATATTGAAGAAGTTGGAAACACGGGTGAAGTAAGCATCTTCTCTGCGAATCAGGAAAATCTTGATAAGGCAGTTACCTGGGTGAAAAGTATTACCGCTGTTCCGAATGTGGGTGACGTATATGAAGGACCGGTAAAAGGTATCAAGGAATTCGGTGCTTTCGTAGAATTCCTTCCCGGAAAACAAGGTTTACTCCATATCAGTGAAATTAGTTGGAAACGCCTCGAAAACATGGAAGGCATCTTTAAAGAAGGCGATATGGTTAAAGTGAAGCTCGTAGGACTCGATCCAAAGACGGGTAAATTCAAGTTGAGCCGTAAAGCTTTGATGCCAAAACCGGAATTCAATAAGCCCCAGGGCAATCAGCAAGAAAATACAGGTGAGGGCGAGGAAGCTTAATACTTCCTCCCTTTTCCCCTATCTTTTGAATGGAAAATGCCATGCAATCAGTTCAGATTGTCATTCCTGCAAAACAGCAGGATGAACTGATTGCTCTCTTGTGTGCATTGGGATACGAAGGTTTTGAGCAGACGGACAACCACCTCATTGCCTATATTTCTCCTCATCAATTTGTATTGGAGGAACTCAATAATTTATTGAGTAAATATAATTTAACTGCTTCATTATCAACAATTGAAAAGACCAATTGGAATGCCGTTTGGGAGAGTAATTTTCAGCCCATCCAAATTGGAAATCATATTGGTGTTAGGGCAGATTTCCACCCACCGTTTACCGGAGTGACCCACGAACTCATCATCACTCCTAGAATGAGTTTTGGTACCGGTCACCATGCAACTACAGCACTGATGCTGGAGGCAATGCTGGCTATCCCACTGCAAGACAAGAGGGTACTTGATTTCGGAACAGGCACCGGAATTTTAGGCATATTCGCAGCCCGCTTAGGGGCAAAAACGATTGTTGGAATAGACAATGATACCTGGTGCATAGAAAATGCTGCAGATAATTGCACGATGAACCGGGTTCAAATGGACATACAACTCGCTGAGGTGCCACCACCCAATCAAACTTTCGATATAGTCCTTGCCAATATTAACCTCCATATCATACAGGCAAATCTTCCTGCACTCCGCAGCAACCTTACAGAACAGGGTGTACTACTACTCAGTGGCTTGTTGTCGCAGGACGAAATTGCTGTTCATGAATCCTGTTTGGCTGTTGGACTTCAACTTGATTCAAAGAATGAGAAGAATGGATGGATATCACTTTTATATCGTCCGATTGCTTGATTTGGTAATAATTTCGTAACTTTACTAATCCCCCTAATGATAATATATTCATTATGAATGAGTTATTGTTAATATGTTTGTCGTATTGCATTGGTTCTATTCCCACTGCAGTCTGGATCAGCAGAGCTGTTCACGGCATTGATATTCGTGATTACGGAAGTGGAAATGCCGGTGCTACCAATACTTTCAGAGTGCTGGGCTCACGGCTTGGATCAGTTGTAATGCTGGTTGATGTGCTGAAAGGATTTATCGCCACCTCCCTGTATATCCTTCTCCCAATTTATCTGGTTGATGAATTACAAAGAACCAATTTCATGATTGCACTTGGTTTGGCAGCAGTTATTGGTCATATTTTCCCTATCTGGGCAGGTTTTCGCGGGGGAAAAGGAGTAGCTACCCTGTTGGGGATGGCCATTGCAATACAGCCACTTGTTGCTGCTTGCTGTCTGGGTGTCTTTCTTCTGGTACTTTTTCTTACCCGTTTTGTTTCACTTAGTTCTATTCTCGCAGGAATCTGCTTTATGGTATGTATTCTATTCATTTTTAATGAAAAAGAACCACTGTACAGAATCTTTGCAGTAATGGTTGCTTTGATGGTTGTTGTAACTCATCAAAAAAATATTGGCAGACTTATTCGGGGAACAGAAAGTAAAATCGCATTGCAAAAACGAAAAAATCGAAGGTCACTTGATTAAAGTGGTTCTCAGATTTCCGTTTCACATAAATCCAGCAATTCCCTTGAAAAGCTAACGTTTGTTCACTTAATTATTTTCGGTTTTTTAGATGAAAGCTCCTAAATGAGCTAACAATTTTTTAAATTTGCCTTCCTCTTTTCTTGCTACGTAACTCAATTTATTATGCAAAATCAGCCCGTCTTTGACAAATTACAGCTGAAAGATGAAAAGAACATCTTGATTCAGGGACTTCCATCTTCAATAGAAAAGCAATTCACTAAACTAAATTATGCGAAGAATGTGACTCCGCTGCTGAAAGCACGGAAGGTAGATTTTGCTCTTTTATTTGCCCTGAGTCAGCATCAGTTAAATAACATACTTCAGGAAGTATTTCCAGCTCTACATGAAGAGACCAAACTGTGGATTGCCTACCCAAAAACAGCCAGCAAAATTGTAAGTGATCTCAACCGTGAAAGCAGCTGGGATGCGCTACATAGAAAAGACTATACTTCCGTTAGACATGTAATTCTTGATCATGTTTGGACCGCAGTTCGATTTGTGAAAAGTTCCCAGGTACCTAATCAGGAGCGGGCGTTTGCAGAGACCAGGGTTTCAGATTCATTGTCTTTCAACAAGAGCTTGGTTGTAATGCCGATTGAACTTGAAAGATTATTCACCAAGCACAAGGAAGCCCAGGAGTTTTTTACTTCATTACCTGTTGTGAATCAAAAGGAATATGTGAGTTGGATTTCATCTGCTAAAAAAGATGAAACCCGTCGCATTCGCATCAATACAGCCCTGGAACGCTTGCTGGCAGGAAAACTGAATCCTGCTGAGAAATAATGTCTTTTCTCAACATTGAAATAAAAGCTTATTGTTCAAATCCTGAACAAGCCGAACACTATTTATTACAAGCAGGCGCCCGTTTTGCGGGACAAGATACTCAAGAGGATATTTATTTTCATGTACCTGAGGGTAGACTTAAACTCAGAAGAGGTCCAATAGAAAATAACCTTATTTTTTACCGCAGAACCAATCAGGAAGGACCTAAGGCCTCAGAATTTATCCTCCATCCGGTACAAGACAGTTCCTCCCTCCAAACATTACTAACGCAGGCATTGGGTGTGAAGGTAATCGTCAGGAAAAACAGAAAAATTTTTTATTTGCACCATACCAAGTTTCACATAGATGAAGTACCCGGACTTGGTCATTTTGTCGAAATCGAGGTAAGTAATCTGCACCATCCACATTTGGAAGAAACTCAAATGCAGAATGATTGCAGGGAATATATGCGTGCGCTGGGTATAAAGGAAGAAGATTTGGTAGCTGTTAGTTATTCTGACATGCTACTCGAGCAAGCTTCGGGAAACAAATAAATTATTTCACAATTACAGCCCCCATCGTTTTGGTCAGTTCTATTTCCAGTTGCTTCAGGTGACGGTGAATTTCCAGGAACTGTCGGATGGTATCGGGGGTAGCATTTTCCAGATCACGTTGATTTTCTTCCATCATCTTTTTGATCTTACGGAGTTTGAAGTAATGCACACTGTGCAAAACATCTTGCCTACTATTGTCTTTTAGTACATTGTTGCGCGAATCGAGATATTCATTCCATCGCTGACTCAATTCATACGGGAAGGCACAAATATCAAGTGTATTTTTTCTGATTTCCTCGTTTTCGTGGTTTAAAAAATTTTGCAGTCCTGGTTCCCATCCCTGGTCATACCAGCGCTGGTATTCCAAGTAAAATTGATTCATCAGTGGGATATCTAATTGAAATTCGCTGATTTCCTGGGTAATAAATTGTGCTACCGTTATTCCATTTTCCCATTCCTGTAAACCAAATAAAAGCAAAACGCGAATAATGTTTTTTTCAGGCAATTCATCTTGTCCCAATAAATCCAAGGTTCCTTCATCCGTTAATCCAGGAGGAGGTTGCTGCCCGGTTTCTACCCAATCTCCCTGATCATTGACTGAAGTTTTTCTTTCTTCCTTCGTTACCCTTTCCCGCTTGTATTTATTTACCAGCGAAGTAAGACCCACTTCATCTATCTTCAGCAAAGTGGCACATTGGCGGATATAATCCTGCTGCCGGGTAAAGTCCTCCAGCTTATTCAGTTTACTGATGGTTTCTGCCACCTGATTAACTGCTGTACTTTTTCGATTAAGGTCATTGCCCGCTTCCTGCAGCATGACTTCTAACTGGAATAGAATAAAATCTTTTTTCTTCGATTCTATTAATGTCTTCAATGCATTCGTACCATATTTGGTAACATAGCTATCGGGGTCTTCGCCATCCGGGATTAAAACCAACTGAACCTGCAAACCTTCCTCCAAAGCAAGATCTAGTCCCCGCAAAGCTGCTTTGATACCGGCTGCATCCCCATCATAAACAATGGTAAGGTGTTTGGTATATTTCCGAATCAATCTAAGTTGGTCTACTGTGAGAGAGGTACCGCCGCTGGCCACGACATTTTCGATACCTGCCTGGTGCAAACTAATAACATCGGTATATCCTTCCACCAACAAACACTCGTCTGCCTTGTCAATGGCTGTTTTGGCAAAATAGAGGCCGTAAAGAATCTTACTCTTGTTATAAATTTCATTCTCCGGTGTATTGATGTATTTGGGACTACCCGGCTGCTGTTTGCCCATGATACGTGCCCCGAAGCCAATAATTTTCCCTGTGATGCCATGAATGGGGAAGATGATGCGTCCCCGGTAATTATCAACCAAATGATCTCCCCGCTGTACTACCAGTCCGGTCTTCACCAGTAATTCAGGATTGAATTGATTTTGTACCAACTCTTTTGATAAAATATCTCTTTGATCAGGGTGGAAGCCAATCAGAAATTTATCTATGATGTGGGATCGGAACCCCCTTTCCTCCAGATAGGCCATTGCAATGTGCTTGCCATCTTCAGTATCCCGAAGTTGACGGGTGTAGAATTGCTGTGCGAACTGGTTGATGGCAAATAGACTATCGGAAGTAAGTTGCCGTTGTTGTTGCTCCGGACTAACCGCTGTTTCTTCAATCGTGATGTTATATCTGTTGGCCAACCACCTAAGGGCTTCAGGATATCCCATTTTTTCATGTTCCATCAAAAACCCAATGGCATTGCCACTTTTTCCACAACCAAAACATTTGTAAATTTCCTTTCCGGGCGATACTGTAAAGGAAGGTGACTTCTCGTTGTGAAATGGGCACAATCCCATGTAATTGGTACCACGTTTCTTTAGCTTAACAAATTCACCTATCACATCGATGATATCGGTACGACTGGTTATTTGTTGTATGGTTTGAGGGGAAATCATGGTAAAAAGGAAGGGTTACAAATCTACACGAAGGAAGCTAGATTTTCTGGAAAGATTTACAGAAAATGTTCTGCAAAACTCAGGCAGGCAGCCAAAAAAACAGGATTACAACCAATAAGATAGTAACCAGAACCGCAGCGGCTACCGGCAACTTTCGGTTACTCCAAAGTGGCAGCCATTTCACCAGGTGCCTAATTTTTCGCTCAAGTAGTGGATTATCAGAAGCCAACTCAACCAATTTCATACCGGAATCCTTGACCTTATTCGTAGGCAGGCGCTGCAATCCAGGGACCAGCCATTCAGCTACTAGACAGCTTTGATGAGCACTCAACTCGCCGGACTTTCTCAGTTCAGCAGCCAATTGAAGTAACTGATAGAAATGAAAGGATAGGGCATCTTCATCATAGCGAAATGGATCTGTTTGCATGACCTGATCGCGGAAATTCTTGGTTTTTGACAACAGCTCCTCCGCATCCGGTCTTTCGTGTTTGAATAGATCTCCGAAAACCTGCCTGTTGTATTTTTTTCTGCTGGCGGGGTGTGACAGAACCTGGTAAGCTGTTAAGATTTCGCTGAATCGGTTGTTGTCGGAACCTTCTGCACCCAATTTATCGGGGTGATGAATTTGTGCCAGCCGCCGAAAGGCACGACGAACCTCATCTGAACTGGCATAGATGCTAATGCCGAGAGTTGTATAATGGTCTTTTTTCAATAGGATGAAGGCCGGGTTGTTTAGACATGTGTTTCCGGATGATCATCATCCAACAATTCCCGCTCAATTTCCTCCATTTGAACAATATCCCAGGCCTCCGATTCCGTAGGGGTAACATTGAGTTGCTCCAATACTTCTGCCTGCTCTAACAGAGATTCTACCTGTTCCTGTAAGCAACAAATCACAAAAGAAGAACCTGATTCGTAAAATTGCTGTTGCAAATTCACCAATAGGGATACCCCTTGCGGAGTAATATGGCTCACCTCACTCATATTCAGCACGATATGTGGAGTAGACTGGCTCAGACACCCTGTACAGAAAACATACCAATCTGCTGCTAAATTGTCAGTCATTTCAGGTTCGAGGGGGGTAACCACACTGAATTTTTCTTTGGTATCAATTTTGACTTGCATAAACGGGTGAATTTAGATTAACATTTTGTGCATAAGTGTCAGACAACTTCACTCAAAAATATTCGTTATCATTGTATAAATCCAAAATTTCATATGGATAATAATTTTTCTTCACAAGTAAAGGAAATCATTGCTTATAGTAGAGAGGAAGCATTGCGGTTGGGGAATGATTTCATTGGAACCGAACATTTGTTACTGGGTTTGATCCGGGAGGGTGAGAATACTGCCATCAAGGTTTTAAAACACATGAATGTCAACATAGCTGAATTGCGCAAAGAAGTTGAACTAGCGGTCAAAGATAAATCAGGAAAAAATTTCGGGAACATCAACAACCTTCCATTAACAAAGCAGGCGGAAAAAGTAATTCGGGTTACAGTTCTGGAAGCAAAATCTCAAAAAAGCCAGACAGTAGAGACAGAACATCTCTTGTTGAGTATTCTCAAGAATAAAGAAAATGTAGCAACCCAAATTCTCAACCAATTTGATGTTGATTATGATTTATTCCGCACTGACCTCGGAATGGTAGGTACTTCGAATCCTTCACCCCGTAACGAATTCGGGGATGAAAATGATGATGAATTTGATGAAGAAAGAAGAGGTAGCGGGGGACAAGCAGCAAAAGGAAAGACTGCTTCGAATGTAAAAAGTAAGACACCGGTACTTGATAATTTCGGTCGTGATATTACCAAACTAGCAGAGACCGGTTCATTAGATCCCATCATTGGCCGGGAGCAGGAAATTGAGCGGGTTAGCCAAATTTTAAGCCGTCGCAAGAAGAACAATCCCATTCTCATCGGCGAACCGGGCGTAGGTAAAACAGCTATTGTAGAAGGTCTAGCACTCCGCATCGTGCAACGCAAAGTAAGCCGTGTTCTCTTTGATAAGCGGGTTATATCACTAGATCTGGCTGCCTTGGTAGCAGGTACAAAATACCGTGGTCAATTTGAGGAAAGAATGAAAGCCATCATGAATGAATTAGAGAAGAACCGCGATGTAATTCTCTTCATTGATGAAATCCATACCATTGTTGGTGCGGGTGGTGCAAGTGGCTCATTGGATGCTTCCAATATTTTCAAACCATCTTTGGCTCGAGGAGAGCTCCAATGCATTGGTGCTTCTACATTGGATGAATACCGCATGTACATTGAAAAAGATGGAGCACTCGATCGGCGCTTTCAGAAAGTCTTAATTGAGCCACCATCTGTTGATGAAACCATTCAGATACTGAATAATATTAAAAGCCGTTACGAGGAGTTTCACAATGTAATATATTCTGAAGACGCTATTGTTGCATGCGTGAAATTGAGCGATCGTTATATGACAGACAGACTTTTGCCCGATAAGGCCATTGATGTGCTGGATGAAGTAGGGGCAAGGGTCCATTTGAAGAACATACATGTTCCAAAAGATATTGTTGAGTTGGAAAAACAGATCGAGGATATCAAACTCGAAAAAAATAAGGTGGTCAAAAGCCAGCGTTTTGAAGAAGCTGCTGCCCTTCGTGATACCGAGAAAAAACTTGGTGAAGAATTAGAGCGCGCCAAAACTAAATGGGAAGAAGAGAGTAAGAACAGTCGTTATCCCATCTCCGAAGAAAATATCGCGGAAGTGGTGAGCATGATGACAGGAATACCGGTAAAACGCATGGTGCAAGCAGAGACGGAGAAACTTCGCCGGATGGGTGAAGACATGCAGCAGTTGGTTATCGGCCAGGATGAGGCAATACAAAAAGTTGTCAAAGCCATTCAGCGCAACAGGGTAGGATTGAAAGATCCCAAGAAACCTATTGGTACTTTCATATTCCTGGGTCCAACCGGTGTTGGTAAAACTGAATTAGCTCGTTCACTCGCCAGACTTCTTTTTGATTCAGATGATGCACTGATTCGCATCGATATGAGTGAATACATGGAAAAATTCACCGTGAGCCGTTTGATTGGTGCTCCTCCCGGATACGTTGGTTATGAAGAAGGCGGACAATTGACTGAGAAGGTTAGAAGAAAGCCTTATTGTGTCATCTTGCTGGATGAAATCGAGAAAGCACACCCCGATATCTACAATATACTTCTTCAAGTATTGGATGACGGACAACTTACGGACGGACTTGGCAGAAAAATTGATTTCAAGAACACACTGATCATCATGACCTCTAATATTGGTGTTCGTCAGTTGAAAGAATTTGGAGATGGTGTAGGTTTTGCCACAGCAACCCGGATTCAAAATGCAGAAGAAAACAATAAAGCTGTAATCGAAAAAGCATTAAAAAGAACATTCTCCCCCGAATTTCTGAATAGGATTGATGATGTGGTTGTATTCAATTCTCTCACAAAAGATCATATCTTCAGAATCATCGACATTCTCATGAAAGGTGTGGACAAGCGACTTCATTCTATTGGCTTCAGTCTAGAATTATCTGAAAAAGCTAAAACCTTCATTGCCAATAAAGGTTATGATGTTCAGTTCGGTGCCCGACCATTGCACAGAGCCATTCAGAAATACCTGGAAGATCCACTGGCAGAGGAAATTTTAAACATGAATATCAAGGAAGGAGATGTTTTGATTGCAGATGTAGATGCTGAGGAAACAAAAATTACTTTTTCTTTCGGAGAACGTAAAAAGGAAGAAGATACACCTCAGGTGAAGGAATCATGATCCAGGCGTCAATTATTGACCCCAACGATATGTTTTGATATCTAGGCCTGCCAAATCCAGAACTCTGTCAACAACAGTTTTGGCTGCTTCCTCAATCGTTGTAGGACGACTATAGAACGAAGGGGTTGCCGGACAAACAATGCCTCCTGCGAGCGTAACCGTTTCCATATTCTTGATATGAATTAGGTGATACGGGGTCTCACGCACAACAAGGATTAATTTTCTTCTTTCTTTCAGCATTACATCAGCGGCCCTTGTAACCAGATCATCACTGGTTCCTGCTGCAATTCTGCCCAATGTTCCCATGCTGCAGGGAATGACAATTAATGCGTCATAGCGGGCAGAACCGGAAGCAAAGGGTGCTGAAAAGTCTGTTTTTTCGAAATAACGAAACGGGTATTGTTGTTGAGCTTCCGGACCCAGTTCTGCCTTCCAGATAGCTCGTGCATTATCACTCATGACAATGGAAACCTCTGAGAGCTGTGAGGACAGCGAAGATAGTTGATCCAAAAGTAGCTTAGCGTAAATGGAACCACTGGCTCCTGTGATAGCAACGGCAATTTTCTTTCCCATTCAATACCAACAAAATTAGGAGCTAATTGGTTCATCTCGCCAGACAAAAAGGGAACTCCGGCTAATTATGACTCCTTGTACATGATTTCATAATACTCATGCGCCATCCGGTTGCTGTCGAACTGGAAGCGAACATCCCGCATTCCATTCTTCTGAATTTGACGCCAGGTATCAAAATTTTCATAGTACATAGGGAGTATCTGCTGATTGAGTATATCATACACTTGCTTCAGATCATAATCATCCTGGTCATGTACTTTCATATTCTGATAATCTGCCTTGGGAACCACAAATCCATTGTTGCCGTGATTGATGAATTCAGGTATCCAACCGTCATCGGTTGAAAAATTGATGGCTCCATTCATGGCAGCAGTCATTCCACTGGTTCCGGAGGCCTCTCTGGGTACACGTGGATTGTTAAGCCAGATATCAGCAGCCTGTTTTAGTCTTTTGCTAAGTCCTAGCTCATATCCTACCAAAACTGAAACATTCTTATAGTTTTTGCTAAGGTGTACCAGTTTGTTGAACTCAGATATGGCCGGATAATCAGCCGGATAAGGTTTACCGGCCCAAATGATCTGAACTGGATATTTGGAATTGGATACAAGGGCTTCAAACCATTCCATGTTATAGGTTAACATGTCTGCTCTTTTATACCCTGCAAACCGGCGTGCCCAAACAATCGTGAGAACATTGGGGTCCATTACCTTTCCGGTCTGATCTGCAACAATTTCAAATGCCCTTTTTTTCAAGTATTTTTTTCTGTCGTCAAATACAGCATCGTTTCCTTCTTCCATTGCACGATACAGTTGCTTGTCAGCCCAGTAACGCCAGTTTTGTGCATTGGTTATGTGCGTGATCGGACAAATACCTTCGTGGTTCTTCCACATTTCCCGACTTACAATACCGTGCAGAGCTGATACACCATTGGCCTTTCGGGCAAAACGAAGAGCTGTTAATGAATGGTTGAACTGATCATCTTGTATACCGGTCAATCTTCTTACCTCATCAATGCTAAGTCCGCAGAAATAACTCATCTTGTGGCAGAGATAGATATCGTGTTTTTCATTGCCTGCTTCTTCCGGTGTGTGTGTAGTGAAAACCAGTTTTTCACTCACTTTATCGATGCTCTTCCATTTATTCAAAAGATAAAATGCGGAAGAAATACCATGTGCTTCATTTAAGTGATATACATCCGGCTGAAAGCCCAATTCATCAATTAGTTTGGCACCACCAACACCCAACAGAATGAATTGAGCAACTTTGGTAGCCACATTCGCATCGTACAATCGGTGAGTAATCGTTTGTGATACATAATCATTCTCCGGAAGATCAGTACTGAGTAGAAAAAGTGGAGCACTGTTGAATACAGTAGGAGGGAGGTAGAAGGCCTTCACCCAAACCGGATGTTCATGTATCAGTATCTGGTAACGTATCCCGGTATCTTCCAGAAAACTGTAAATTTTTTCCATGAAAGTTACTTCCAGCGTCTGATCCTGGTTGCGTGCCTGATCATAATATCCGTATTTCCAGAGCATCCCGATTCCGATCAGGTTCTGGCGAAGTTCGTAAGCACTTCTGAGGTGGGAACCTGCTAAAAATCCAAGGCCACCACTGTAAATTTTGAGGGGCTGATGAATGGCAAACTCCATTGAAAAATAGGCAACCTTCTTGTTGTACTGTTCACTGATCTCATAGGGAACCTTGAATGACTTGAAACTCATTGGCTTATACGTAATTTGTCTTTGAAGCCGCAAGATACGGCAAAAAAATAAAATGTACTTTTTACACAATAGACCGTTACCGGTTCATTTTGTTGTTGGTTTTTTGATTGGGTTTTGGGAGCTTTTTTACAGGTTTTTTTCTCTTTGGAAATTCTTCTTCCAGCAAACATTTGATACCTCTGTGATTGCCACAGGAGCCGGTTTCTTTGAAACTGATACTATTCGTATTGAACTCAAAAAGTACCACACATGGATCACCTGATTGACGAAACTCAGCTGTCCGTTTACCTGTTAGTTGCATGTATCCTTTTAATTCTCCGGTACAACTTCCACCATTTTTTTCAATGTGGAGAAAAAAGAGAAGTTTACCGGGCGAGGAACCATCTCTTACGGAAATAAAGTTTTTCTTGTCGTCTCCATAATCCCAACTGAACGGATGCATTGCAGGAAAGGTATCTATCGGGTTTATTACAGCAGCATTCTTGGTATCTTCATTTGAATCATTCATGATAACCATGAATTTTCCTTCGCTGGGATAGATCCACCCTGTTTTTGTATAGATGGATTGAAGGTCTGATCCGGTTTTTTCTCTTACCAGCATAAAAGTAGGTTCTCTGTTGATGTGCAGATAATGCTGGTAACCGTCATCATTTTGTGTATCCAAAAAGTCTTTGACATCGAGTAGTTGATTTTCTGGTGATGTAACCAACACAAATAAGCGGGCATGTTTCGGCGGTTGAAAAGCTATCAGCAACAGATATTGCTCTTGTTTTTTATTGATTTTGCCGATTGCACGGAAATAACTTCCTTTTTTCATTTTACCCAAAACAGGTTGCAATAAACTATCAGGATAAAATTGGGTCAGTGCTTTATAGCCGATGTGATTGGTATCTGCCCTGCGAATCAGTCCGGTGTCGTGTAGCACAACGGGTAAAGTTATCTCAGGAAAAACCGACAGCCAGTCCTTAACGGAAATCTTGGCATTGCCCGAATAATCAGGCGGAGCAGTGTTACAACCGATTTGTAACAAAAGCAGGAAGATCCATGTGCCCATCCATCTATTCATATCCAATCTTTAATCATCATGGGTCCGTATAACGGAACAAGCTAAAATACATGATTCCACTGAAATCCGCAATTAATGAATGGTGAAGATTCTTGAAACTGAAAAGAGAAATCGAATAAAATATTTAGATTTGCCTAAATTTAAATTTCGACTACATGAATTATTCAGTGGCGGAGGAAAATTATATTAAGTCGGTCTATCATCTGCAGCAACAGTCCAATCGGGTATCAACCAACCACCTGGCAGAGGCATTGCAAACACAACCGGCATCAGTTACTGATATGATGAAAAAGTTATTGAACAAAAAGCTGGTGCACTATGAACCATACCGAGGAGTTAAGTTAAGTAGCAATGGTAAAAAAGTGGCACTTCAGATCATCCGGAAGCACCGGCTCTGGGAATACTTTTTGGTACATACGCTTGGTTTTGGGTGGGAAGAAGTGCATGATGTGGCAGAGCAACTCGAACATGTTAACAGTCCCAAACTGATAGAATACCTGGATCGCTTTCTGGGTCATCCACAGTTTGATCCACACGGGGATCCGATTCCCGATCAACAAGGAAAAATTACTTTTCGGGAGAGATTACCTCTGTTAGAACAACCAATTGGTCAGTTGTTGGAAATTACCGGGGTTGGAAATGAATCACCTTCCTTACTGGAAATGTTGAAACACCACCACATTCATTTAGGTATTCGGCTGCACATCGTTCGGAAATTTAGTTTTGATGGATCTGTAGAAGTTGTTATTGATTCTGCCCAGCCTGTAATTATCAGCCAGGCCCTGGCAGATTGTCTTTTAGTTAAATGGATTGACCATGAAAAATAAATATTCTTCCGGTCAAGCTTCTCTGAGTGAGGTTCACGAAACCGTTGATACCACTGTTCCTCGCAAGGGGTGGCGCCGCATTCTGGCCTACATAGGACCCGCATACCTTGTTAGTGTTGGATACATGGACCCCGGTAATTGGGCCACCGATTTGCAAGGTGGAGCCCGATTCGGCTATCAGTTGATATGGGTGCTTCTTATGAGCAACCTGATGGCTTTGCTCTTGCAGAGTCTCAGTGCTCGACTTGGCATCGTTACCCGACGTGATCTTGCACAAGCCAATCGTGAGAATTACCCTCCCTTGGTTAATTTTAGTTTATACATCTTGTCAGAAATTGCGATCGCAGCCTGCGATATGGCCGAGGTTCTCGGTATGGCCATCGGAATTCATTTGTTGACAGGTCTGCCACTGTTGACAGGTACCCTCATCACAATAGCTGATACCTTCCTCTTTCTCCTGCTTCATCATTTTGGCATCCGAAAGATGGAGGCTTTTATTATCAGTTTGGTGGCAATCATCGGAATGTGTTTTCTCATCCAAATCATCATGGCTAAACCGGATATGAGTTCTGTTGTCACCGGATTTGTTCCCACCAACCTGACCGGCGATTCTCTGTTTATTGCCATTGGAATCATCGGGGCAACAGTCATGCCCCACAACTTATACCTTCATTCAGCACTCGTGCAAACGAGAAAAATCAGCAATGACCGAGAAGGTATTCGCCGAGCCATTAAATACAATGTAATTGACAGCGCCATTGCTCTGAATGCTGCCTTTCTGGTAAACGCAGCAATTCTCATACTCGCTGCCAGTCTATTTTTTGCCAATGGGCACACCAATGTAGCCCAAATTCAGGAGGCCCATCGTTTACTGGAGCCGTTATTGGGCAATCAGTGGGCACCCATTTTGTTTGCTGTGGCATTGATCGCTGCCGGTCAGAGCTCCACAATTACCGGAACCCTGGCAGGACAAATCGTTATGGAAGGCTATTTGCACCTGCGCATCAATCCCTGGCTTCGTCGACTCATTACACGCTTATTAGCCATTATTCCCGCATTATTGGTGATTCTGATTTACGGTGAGAGCAAAGTTGATGACCTCCTTGTAATTAGTCAAATCATTTTAAGTCTACAACTCGGTTTCGCAGTAATCCCACTAATACATTTTGTAAGTGATAAATCCACCATGGGGGAATTTGTTATTTCACCATTGACTAAAACCGCAGCCTGGATTGTTGCAGCCATTCTCGTCTTTCTGAACGGAAGGTTGGTACTGGAACAACTCACCGCTTTCTACATGGCGGATATTGCTGTTATCTGGAAATACCTCATGGTAATTCCAATAGGATGGATTTTCTGGCTTTTTCTCGTCATGACTTTCATACCTATATTAAAGAAAAGAAAGGCAAAGAAAAAAGCATCCTTACACGGAGATCCTATTACCTTCTCTGAATTCAAAGATATTCAACGAAAGTGCGTAGCCATTGCATTGGACTTCACCGAAGCTGACAGATTGCTGATTGAGAATGCAGTTGCACAAAAAAATGATGAAACAAAATTGGTGCTGATTCACGTAGTAGAAAGTGCCTCCGCGGGTTATTTTGGCGCCTCTAGTGATGATGAAGAGACTAGGGCTGACAGAATCAGACTTGAACATTACCAATCTCAGCTACTCGAAAAGGGTTTGAAAGTTGACATCGCTCTTGGATTTGGCAATAGGGTAAAAGAGATCGTCCGGCTCACCAACGACTGTAATGCCGATCTCCTCGTAATGGGAGCACACCGGCATGCCGGTCTGAAAGACTATCTCTTTGGTGAAACCATTGAAGGTGTTCGACATGCCCTCAGCATTCCGGTTTTAGTGGTGAATGTGCAATAAAAGAACTGATTCATTACATTTGCATTTATAAAAGATTTGCATAATTAAATTTTATATGTTGAAAAAAATTAAAGTATCTAATCCTGTCGTTGAACTGGATGGTGATGAAATGACCCGCATCATTTGGAAATTTATCAAAGAAAAGTTGATTCTTCCTTACCTGGATATAGACATCAAATACTATGATCTTGGAATTGAATACCGCGATCAAACCAATGATCAGGTAACCATAGATGCAGCCAATGCCATAAAACAATATGGTGTTGGAATCAAATGTGCTACCATCACCCCCGATGAACAAAGGGTGCAGGAATTCAACCTGAAGCAAATGTGGAAGAGCCCCAACGGAACAATTCGTAATATTCTCGATGGAACGGTATTCCGGGAGCCCATTGTATGTCAGAATGTACCTCGACTGGTTCCAAATTGGACAGCTCCTATTTGTATTGGTAGACACGCTTTTGGTGATCAATACAGAGCTACAGATTTTGTTACAAAAGGTAAAGGGAAGCTAACCATTCGCTTTGAAGGTGAAGACGGACAGGTGGTTGAACATGAAGTATATAACTTTAAAGGAGATGGAGTTGCATTGGCCATGTATAATACGGATGAAAGTATTCGTGGTTTTGCAAGAAGTTGTTTCAATACAGCACTTGCAAAAAAATGGCCTCTCTATCTGTCAACAAAAAACACCATCCTGAAAAAATATGATGGCAGGTTCAAAGACATTTTTGAAACAGTTTATCAGGAGGAGTTTAAAGCAGCTTATGATGCCGCAGGTATAACTTATGAACATCGTCTCATTGATGATATGGTAGCAAGCGCACTTAAATGGAATGGTAATTTTGTCTGGGCTTGTAAAAACTACGACGGTGATGTGCAAAGTGATACTGTTGCTCAGGGATTTGGCTCTCTCGGTTTAATGACTTCAACTCTTATCACACCCGATGGAAAAGTAATGGAGGCAGAAGCTGCCCACGGAACTGTTACCCGTCACTATCGTGATCACCAAAAAGGCAAACCAACATCAACGAATCCCATTGCCTCCATTTTTGCCTGGACCCGAGGTTTGGAATTCAGGGGTAAGCTGGACAACAATGAAGCCCTGATTCATTTCAGCCGCGCCCTAGAACAGGTATGTGTTGAAACAGTCGAAAGCGGGCAAATGACGAAGGACCTGGCTGTTTGTATTCATGGTAACCGGGTTCAACATGGTGAACACTACCTTTACACAGAAGAGTTCCTGGAAGTTCTTGACAAAAATTTGCGCACTAAACTCGTACAGTAATTGGTTTAGTATATTCGGTATTATTTGCTCATAGCAAATACCTCCAATTACTTGTGGGCTTTCCCTGTTTCGGTTAGTAGGGCATCATCCAGAACATTGCCTACATTTCCATTTGGAGCTTGAATTCTTAAAAGTGCTGCAACAGTCGGAGCAATATCGGTCATGTACACCATCTTATTGCTGCTTCCTTTTTTGATACCCCATCCGTACCAGAGCAATGGAATATGGGTATCATATTGAAAGGGAGAACCATGGGTTGTACCGGTACTTCCTCCAATAAAATAACCCGGCTTGGGAATAAAACTTATATCACCGCTTCTGGAGGGATGAAAACCATTGGCGTACATTTCTCTGATGACTTTTGGTAAGGGTGTGATTAAAACATCATCGCTTGAGAACGCATGGGTGATGTTTTCTTCTTTCAAAAGATACTGAACGATAAAGTTTTTTATTTCAACGACATCCGCCTTTGAGGTATCCATTCTTTTTCGGCTCAAGTACACCTGCTCATTCATGATGGAAGCTATGGCATTGTCAATACCATAGCGCTGCTTAATCTGAAGATTCATGTCTTTCATCATCCCTGACATATCGAGTAATCCGCCCGGAATGCGATTTTCTTTCAAATACCCAGGGATATGGGCTACAGCATGATCAGCAGTGAGAAAAACAGTGTATGATTTAGCACCCAACTGCGCGTCGAGAAATTGAAAAAATTTACCCAGTTCCTGGTCGAGTCGAACGTAATCGTCTGCATTCTCCCAAGAATTTGGACCGAAGGAGTGACCAATATAATCGGGAGAAGAAAAACTGACTGCCAGAAAATCTGTTGCTGACCCTTGCCCTAATTTTTCAGCCAACACAGCAGCTTTTGCCATTTCCGCTGTAAGCGTATTTCCCCAGGGGGTACTGGAAATTTTTGAATAATCTTTGCCGACAAATTTGCTTAAGTCATAAGGGAAACCGAGCGCCTCTTTGCCAAATGGTTTGCTCTCGTATGCTTTATCATCAGCTGAAGAATAAAGGGAATAAGTAGCTGCAGGTAACGCTGTTTTCCATCCCAACCGGTACAATGAATCGGGTAATTTGCGTCCATTGAATTGTTGAACCCAGCCGGGCAACTCGTTCATATAATAAGTGCTGCTTATAAAATTGCCGGTCTTCGACTCATACCAATAAGCTGCATTGGCAGAATGACCTGCCGGCAAGATGGCTCCACGGTCTTTGATAGCAATACCAATCACTTTACTCGCAAAATTGGAGGCCAGCCTTAGCTCATCGCAAACAGAAGTTGTCAGCATGTTTTTAGGGCTCATCTGCCCGTCTTCCTCTGTCTTGCTGCCTACTCCCTTTACCGACTTGTCTTCGCTACAATACATTCCTTTTTGGAGGCGATTGTCCCACCAGTTGTTCCCTACTATTCCATGCAGTGCAGGAATACTTCCGGTATAAACGCAGGTATGTCCGCAGGCAGTCACCGTAGGTACATAGGGAATCTGTGTATTATCAAACGAGAATCCATCCCCGAGCATTCTCCTGAAGCCACCATTGGCCTGAAAAAGCGGATAATACCGTGTAAGGTAGTCCCACCGCATTTGATCCACCACAATTCCAACCACCAGTTTGGGATGTGAAATTGCACTACTCTCTTTGACAGGTTTTTGTGCCCTGCCAATCAAAACAGCAAAGAACAGGGGGGCAATCAGGAACTTTTTCATAATAAGGATGATTTATCGAAAGAAACGAGGGCAATTTACATTAAGTATCGAAGAATCAATGCTGCACAAAATTAAGCAGTCCCTCTAATCGAAAAAAGTTCATAATTCCGTAATTTTGCAGCATTATTGAAGATAAATAAATAATGATATGGCAGATATATTTGAGAAACTGTTGAAGAATGCTGGTCCTATTGGACAGCACCGCAAAAGAGCACATGGTTATTTTGCCTTTCCCAAGTTGGAAGGTCCTATTTCCAGCCGAATGATGTTTCGTGGAAAGGAAATGGTAGTTTGGAGTCTCAATAATTATCTGGGACTAGCGAACCATCCTGAAATTCGAAAAACAGATGCGGAAGCTGCTGCACAGTTTGGATTGGCTTATCCCATGGGTGCCCGCATGATGAGTGGTAACAGCAACTACCATGAACAACTGGAAAAAGAATTAGCGGAGTTTGAGCACAAAGAAGATGCCATTCTCATGAACTTCGGTTACCAGGGGATTATGAGCGCTATTGATGCCATCTGTGGCCGTCACGATGTTATCGTTTACGATGCTGAATCTCATGCCTGTATCATCGACGGTTTACGCCTCCACCCTGGACATCGCTATGTATTCAAGCACAATGATATGGACGATCTGGTAAAACAACTGGAACGTGCTACCCAATTGATACAAAAGCAAAATACCGGGGGTATCTTGGTTATCACAGAAGGTGTATTCGGCATGGCAGGTGACCAGGGAAAGCTCAAAGAAATAGTAGATCTCAAGCAACAATTCGAATTCAGATTGCTGGTTGATGACGCCCATGGTTTTGGTACTTTGGGAAAAACAGGGGCCGGTGCCGGTGAGGAACAAGATTGCCAGGACGGAATAGACCTTTATTTCTCCACTTTCGCTAAATCAATGGCTTCCATTGGCGCATTTTTGGCCGGAGACCGCGATATCATTGATTTCATTCGCTACAACATCCGTTCACAGATTTTTGCCAAAAGCTTACCAATGCCCATTGTTCTGGGTAATTTAAAACGCCTTGAGTTATTACGAACACAACCTGAGCTTAAAGCCAAATTGTGGGAAAATGCGCTGCGCTTACAAAAAGGGCTAAGAGAGAGAGGATTTGATATTGGAAAAACCAATACCATGGTTACGCCCGTTTATATGAAGGGTGGGGTAGAGGAAGCAACCGCGATGGTAACTGACTTAAGGGAGAATTACCACATTTTCTGCTCGATCGTTGTTTATCCTGTTATTCCTAAAGGACATATTATTTACAGGTTAATTCCTACTGCAACACATACGGAGCAAGATATTGAAGATACCTTGCGTGCTTTCAGTGAGACAAAGGCGAAGTTAGATGCGGGTGCCTACAAGGTCGAGATGATACCCGATATGGCTGAAGTAAAATCATAGTTAGATATCCTAATTATCTATTTTTCAACATATTGTAATAACAAATAAGCCCTCCAATTGGAGGGCTTATTTGTTTGCTGAAGTCAAATATAAATTTGATTAAAGTCCTTTCAGCAAATCTTTTGCCATGCGAACATAATCATCATTTTTCGCGGCTGTGGCCAACTCTACACACTTCTCGGCACTGGCTTTGGCAGCAGCCTTATCACCCAAATCTTTTTGGATACGTGCCTGCTGCAGGAAAAGCCAGAAAGCTTTTGGATTGGCCTCTGTGGCTTTGCTGATATTACTCAATGCCTTATTCAGGTCTTTGTCCCACTCGTAATAGAAGGAAGCTGCGGCGGAATAAGATGCAGGGTTAACCGGAGTAGCCGACAATGCTTTTTCAACAGATGCACGAATGCGGTCACGGAGATTAACACTCATTGGAATAGAAACCAAGGTTTTACCCCACATTAACTGCAGATCGCAGCTTTCAGCTAAAACATTGGCAATCTGAATAGTAAAACTTTCTACGGAAGTGCTGTTTCTCTCGGGTTTAACAGTGAAACGATGAACGTCTTCACTCGTTTTGTAGCCATCCAGACCACTATTGGTGATACCCTTGTTGATGATGATTTCCCAATAATCTTTTCCGGGAATGGTATACAATACATAAAGACCGCTGTCGATCAATTTACCTCCCATCATCACTTGGTCGGAAAAACGAAGCTTGGTAGCTGAATTGGCGCCGGTTCTCCACATGGAACCTTGTGGAACAAAATCACCTTTTTCCTTAAATGGAATCCTGCCTTTCAGGGCCGGACGGGAATAAATCACTTCAATTTGTCCGAGACCAAAATCCTGGATCACTCGCTGAGTCGGACTAGGCTGGGGCATACGGATCTGGGCAGTTGCAGACAGCGATAGAAGCGCTGCAATCGCAAAAGATATTTTTTTCATGGTAGTAAAAATTTGAACAAAGCTAATCAACAATCGCCATATCAGGACCGGTAAGAAGGATGATATTTTTGCAGTGTATCCCTGAGAAAGTCGCGGTTGAGATGGGTATAGATCTCAGTGGTTGTTATGCTTTCATGTCCCAACATTTCCTGTACGGCTCGCAGATCAGCACCCCCTTCCACCAGGTGGGTAGCAAACGAATGTCGAAAGGTATGAGGAGAGATGTTTTTGTTGATTCCGGCTTGAATAGCCAGCGATTTAATAAGGTAGAAAATCATTACGCGACTGAGTTGCCTTCCGCTTCTATTCAAAAAAAGAAAATCTTCCTGACCCGTTTGTATTCGTTGGTGTTGCCGAATATGCTGCTGGTATTGATCGATGTATTTCATGGCATTGCTACCAATGGGTACCAGTCGTTCTTTATTTCCTTTGCCAATGATGCGGATAAACCCTTCTTTCGGATAATACCCGGAGCAGGTTAGATTTACCAGTTCACTTACCCGCAATCCACAACTGTAAAGTGTTTCCAGAATGGCTTTGTTGCGAATGCTCTCTGGCTTGCTAAGGTCAAGTGCACCCAGTAATTGATCTATCTCTTGAATGCTAAGCGTATCTGGTAAATTTCGGGGAGTTTTAGGGGCTTCCAATAAAGTAGAAGGGTCATTGCTGATCAATTGTTCAGCTAGGCAATAAGTAAAAAAACCACGGATACCAGATATAATTCTTGCCTGAGAAGCCGCAGACATTCCGAGTTCATTCAACCAGCGAAGAAAAAGTTGCAGATTCGCTAAGGTAAGATCACCCGGTGCAGGCATACCCCCATCCAGGGAGAGATACCGGGCGAGTAGTTCAACATCGTGCAAATAGGCAGTGACTGAATGGTCGCTGAGAGACTTCTCTAGTTGTAACCAGGCTTTAAATCCTTTTAGGTAGGTTTTCCACATAAAGTTTCCTCCCTGTTACAACGCTGTTGAAGTGTTTATATTATTTTGGAAGTAATGATTAGCTGACCGATATTGCAACTCTTCCTTCAGCAGCAATTGAAACAAACATGCAGGTTAATTTACGTTCTTTTAAGCAAAAAGTACGCCACCACGCGGCGTCAATGAAAAGATTTTTGGGGCGCGTTGAGAAAAAGCCGCCAAGAGGTCTTGATAAATTGGCAGAAGAAATTGATGCTGCAGTGTGGAAAGAAGTAGATTGTCTGAGTTGTGCCAACTGTTGCAAGTCTATGACGCCAACTTTTACCACTACTGATATCAAACGAATTGCGAATCATTTTGAAATGACTCCGGCACAATTCAAAGAAAAGTACCTTGAATTCGACAAGAAAGAAGGAGATTGGATGAATAAAAAACAGCCCTGTCAGTTCCTAGACCTCAAAACGCACTTTTGCAGCATTTATGAAATTCGACCAGCAGATTGTGCCGGCTTTCCCCACCTCAAAAAGAAGAAGATGACAGAATACATTCATGTCCACCAACAAAACATCAGCTACTGTCCGGCCACTTTTAAAATGGTAGAAAAGATGCAGGAACGGTTGCGCTAGATTTTAGAAGTATACATCTTCAATCAATAGAAATTCTCTCAACTTATCTCCATTCAGGGTTATAGCAGCTACATCAAACTGTATGTATTTCCATTCGGGGTGTTTTTCCTGATAAGCTTCTGCAGCATTTTTTAAGCTTTGCATTTTATCGCGTGTAATACTTTCTTCCGGGTACCCGAATTTTTGATTTGTCCTTGTTTTTACTTCAACAAAATGCAATCGGTTCTCCCTGGAGGCGATGATATCTACTTCCCAATATTTGAAGTGCCAGTTTCTTTCAAGAATGTTAAATCCTCGTTCCTCCAATGCTTGCACAGCAAGTTCCTCGCCCTTGTTTCCCGTATCTTTGTTTGTCATTTTTTTTGAGTAAAGCTACAGCCACTCCCGACAGAGGTATAGCGTATTAATGACAAGAATAAATTCGCTTGCATGCAACAAATTTTCTCCTTACAGGGTACTATTATGAATTACGCCTGGGGCGGAACTGATTTCCTGCCTCAGTTACTGCGCGTTCCCAATCCCGATCATCGTCCCTTTGCTGAATATTGGCTGGGAGCGCATGCTTCAGCTTCATCTGCCATTAAATGGGAAGGGCAGCCAATCTTTTTGAAAGATGCCATATCCAATGACCCTGTAGATTTTTTAGGAGATAAGGTGTACCAACAATATAAAGGACTCCCTTTTCTATTGAAAATACTGGATGTTGCTTCTATCCTTTCCATTCAGGTCCATCCGACAATTGAACAGGCAACAGCTGGTTTTTATCGGGAGGAAGCTGCAGGTATTCCTATCGATGCGGCTCATCGCAATTATAAAGATCGCAACCACAAACCTGAGATGTTGGTGGCATTGAGTGATTTCTGGTTGTTGCATGGTTTCAAATCACCTGAATTAATTACAAAAATTTTGGAAGATATTCCCGAATTCAATCAATTCAAACCACTGTTTTTGCGGGAAGGTTTGGCAGCAGTTTATCAACTGGTGATGGAAATGAGTGGGGAGGATGCTTTTCACTGGTTATTGCCCTTGGTAAAAAGAGAGCTAAGAAAAAAAAGGGAAGCTCAATTGAATCAAACCGACCCGGGTTGGTGGGTGGCAAAATTATACGATAAAGAAGAAGCCATCACACAGATAGATAAAGCTTTATTCTCTATCTACATAATGAATATTGTTCACTTGCATCCTATGGAATCTCTTTTTCAGGGTGCCGGTCAGCCACATGCCTACCTGCAGGGTCAATGTGTGGAGTTGATGAGCAACAGCGATAATGTGCTAAGAGCAGGATTGACCAATAAGCACATTGATGTACCTGAATTGATCCGATTGACCAGATTTGAAACTACTTTCCCGCAAATAAAAAGCGGAGAACCAAGTGAAAGTGGAGAAAAATTATATTTGGCACCGGTAAAAGATTTCTCCCTGGCTGCAATATCTCTTCGGGGAGAAACACCCTTGCACCATGTGGCTATTTCCCCCGAAATTGTGGTTGTAATCAGCGGAAGCGCAACAATTGATGGTGGCGATACCTATTTTCCGGGGGAGGCCTTTTATGTTTGTCCATCAACCAACTATACCCTATCAACCGAACACGAGTCTACTTTGTTTAGGGCCTTTGTCCCATGACATAGGACATTTTTGACAATTATTGGTGGGGAGCTGTTTTTAAGGTAATTTTGTTCACACTTTTAATTATTACTATGCGCGTTAGTAAAACAATGATGACTGCCCTCGGTCTGATGCTTGTTGCTGCTACACTTTATCGTGTCATACCCGGAAGACCCTATGGCTTTGCACCTCAATGGGCAATAGCTCTTTTTAGTGGTGCTTTGTTTGTGAACAGAAAAGGTTTGGCTTTTTTGTTCCCGGTTGTTTCCATGCTGATATCGGATTGTATCTATCAAATTCTTTTTAGCCTTCACCTTAGTGATATACCAGGATTTTACTCAGGTCAATGGATCAATTATTTATTGTTCAGTAGTGTAACCCTGGTTGGATTTCTGATCAAATCTGGCAAACCCTATAGTATTTTAGGTGCATCCCTTGCAGGACCAACCCTATTTTTTCTTTTGAGTAATACATCAGTTTGGTTGGGCGGAGGTGGCTACCAGCATGGCCCAACATTCATGGGTTGGATTCAAACCATGGCAGATGGCATTCCATTTTACCAAAACAGTTTGTTGAGTACAGCTGTATTCACCTCTATTTTGTTTGGTGCCCATTATTTGCTTTCTGCTGATCAGATGGTTGCTCAGCGATCAAAATAATCTGCTAAGAATTTTTTTCATTTCTTGCTAGCTTCCTGTTCAAGTTCATACACTTGATCAATCAGCAGGTGTTTTCCATCTGCGGCACGGGTGGCCAATTCATCGCATCGATTGTTGTATGGATTAGATGCATGGCCCTTTACCCATTGAAATCGTATATGATGAAGCCGAGAAAGTACATGGTACTGCAGCCAAAGATCCTTATTCTTTTTACCGCCTTTAAAGTCGTTGGCAATCCAGGTAGAGAGCCATCCCTTTTCAACTGAATCAACAATGTAGCGACTATCTGTATAGATAGTAATGGCGAGTCCGGTACGATTCAGTGACTCCAGTGCTTTTATAACTGCTAGAAGTTCCATCCGGTTGTTGGTGGTTAACCGGTAGCCGGCTGATAATTCCTTTTTAGCATCCCCCCAGATAAGGAGTATTCCATATCCGCCCGGACCCGGATTTCCTCTGGATGCGCCATCTGTATAAATATGAAGTCGGGGAGTTGTTGACATATTGTAAAATCGATAAACGTGTCGCACAAATATAGGATTTAGGGATACACGTAGCAGCGGGAGAAATTTGAGAATAATACGTATATTACGGAATGACTTTTGACTATATCATCATTGGTGCAGGTTCTGCCGGTTGTGTATTGGCAAATCGGTTATCTGCTCATCCACAGAATAAGGTTTTGTTGGTAGAGGCGGGCAAAAGAGATAGTTTCCCATTGATTGCCATTCCGGGAGGATATGCGATGTTGAATAGAACCTCGGTGGATTGGGGATTTCAATCTGTACCGCAGGTTCATGTTGATAACCGTTCCATTTACCTGCCCAGAGGAAAAACCTGGGGTGGAAGTAGCTCAACCAATGCGATGGCTTACGTTCGGGGGAATAGGGCTGATTATGATGAGTGGGCTTCTTTGGGCAATGAAGGTTGGTCTTACGAAGAAGTCTTACCGTTTTTTATAAGGTCAGAACACAATGAACAATATGGAGCGCCTTATCACGGTCAAAATGGAGAATTGAATGTTACTTATGTTAAGCAACATCAACCACTTGCGCGTGATTTTGTCAAAGCATGTTCAGAAGCCGGTATTCCGGAAGTAAACGATTACAACGGCGAAACACAGCTTGGCGCTAGTTTACTACAGTTCACCATTCGTAACAATACACGCCACAGCACAGCTGCTGCATTTTTGAAACCTGTATTGCACAGAAAGAATTTAACTGTTATAAGTAACACTTTGGTGAACAAAATATTGGTAAATGGGAAAAGAGCAATTGGTATTGAAGTATTGGGAAAGGGAGGGAAAGCCATTGTTTACCGTGCTTCGAGTGAAGTAATTGTATCTGCAGGAGCCTTTCAATCTCCACAATTGTTGCTACTATCAGGAATCGGACCAGCAGATGAATTACAACAACATGGTATTGCTACAGTTCATCATTTGCCGGGGGTTGGAAAAAATTTACAAGACCATTTCTGGTCGGGCGTTTCCTGTGAATCCAGTGTACCCACCAGCAACTCTCAACTGAAACCTTTGAATCAGGTAAAGGCATTGCTGCAATATCTTCTTAGTAAGAATGGGCCCCTCGCCTGTAGTCCATTAGAAGCCAATGCTTTTTATGCATCCGAAGCAGGTTCATCGCGTCCGGATATTCAATTTCATTTTGCGCCGTTGGGACTAGCACCGGATTATTCAACAAATTTGTATGATATCAATACGGCACCACGCAAAGATGGCTGGAGCATTTTGTCTATTTTGCTGCATCCAAAGAGCAGGGGATATGTTTCCCTCCAGTCCCCTCTTGCAGCAGATGCTCCTATCATTCAACACAATATGCTGGAGGCACCTGAGGACAGAGAAATTTTATTGAAGGCATTAAAGAAAGCCATTCAAATTGCCTCCACTCCAACCATGAGCGCTAACCTTTTGAATGGAATTTCAATGCCATCACAATTCGATGAGGCCTATTTGTTATCACACATTAGAAAAACACTGGAAACCTTGTACCATCCTGTAGGTACCTGTAAAATGGGAAAAGATGAGTTGGCTGTTGTGGATAGTCAGTTGAAGGTCAGGGGTATGGAAGGCCTGCGGGTTATTGATGCCTCCGTTATGCCTACCATCGTTTCCGGAAATACCAACGCGCCAACCATCATGATTGCAGAAAAAGGAGCTGACGCTATTTTGACAAACAGGTGATTCTTAAGTCATTCTGTGCCGTTTTTCGCTCTTATTTGCTATATTAGCACGTCTATTTATTGGTAAGAATAGCCGTCGATTGTTTGTGATTAACTATGAAGCAAGATCATTCTCCGAAAGCCCCCCCACGTTCCCGTAAATCTACTCAGAAGAAAGCCGCGTCTGACCGTGTTGCCGATACTGCCTCGCGCAAAAAAGAAACCGGGAAGAAGACCAAGTCTACGAATAGTTCCTTACTTGTTCATTTTCAATTAAGATTTGCAACCCAATTCGGACAACAGGTTTTTGTAACAGGGAACCATGACCTGTTAGGTAATAATTCTGTTGAAAAAGCCCTTCCTCTTCAGTATTTCAATGAGAATTATTGGATGACCACCCTCGAAATTCCAGCGGGTACAATACCTGCAGAAGGCATATCGTATCATTATTTTATTCGACAGGAAAATGGAAACATTGATCACGAATGGGGTACTTCTAAAAGAATTTCAACCGCTGAGGTTGCATTGAAAGAACTCACACTCATCGATAGTTGGAATCATGCCGGTTACACCGAAAATGCATTTGATACTGAACCATTTCAAGAAGTCTTGTTGCAACATCCAAAAGTACCTGGTGGGGCAATTACTTCTATGAATACCACTCATACCTTTGTTGTCAAAGCTCCTCTTTTAGAGCCAGATGAAACCATCTGTTTGTTGGGTAATTCGGAGACCCTCCACAATTGGGAAACCGATCATCCTTTGCTACTTAGTTATGATGCTGCTATAGCTTCTTTTCAAGGTAGTTTCGATCTTTCGAATGATAGCTTTCCAATTGCGTATAAATACGGGGTTTATAATAGGAAAAAAAAGGTATTTATACGCTATGAAGCCGGAAACAATCGAGTTACCTATGAACGGCCACAGCCCAATAGCCGGGTTAAGTTACACGACGGATTTGCGTGGTTACCCAATACAACCTGGAAGGGCACCGGTATTGCCATACCCGTATTTAGCATACGAACACAAAAAAGTTTTGGTGTTGGTGAATTCAAAGACCTGCACACACTGATCGATTGGGCGGCATCTATTGGCATGAAAATGATTCAACTGCTGCCTGTCAATGATACAACTGCCACCCATACCGATGCCGATACATACCCCTATGCGGCCATATCGGCTTTTGCACTGCACCCAATGTATCTGCATTTGCCCGACCTCGCAGACTCCAGCGGTCTTTCCGCCCTCGAAGAACTGGAACTACTTCGAACAAAACTCAATGCTGCTGAAGCTGTTGCCTACGAACAAGTGAACCAGATCAAGAATGAGTTCTGCCAGAGCGTATATGAAAGAATCGGTAAGAAAACGCTACAATCAGCAGACTACCTGGCGTTCTTCCATGAACAAAAACATTGGTTGCAGCCTTATGCCGCATTCTGCTATTACAGAGACTCCTATGGAACTGTACAGTTTGAGAACTGGCCTGATAATAAGATATGGAATGAAACTGTACATGGTGCTTTCTTTGATACTCAAACTGAAACCCCGGAAGGAATTGGGATGGGATTCTACTGTTTCCAGCAATACCACTTGTATCGTCAATTGAAAGCAGCCACCAAATATGCACACGGCAAAGGAATTATTGTCAAAGGAGATATAGCCATTGGAGTTTTTCGTCACGGTTCTGATGTATGGCAAAACCCTGAATTATTTCACTTCGAATACCAGGCCGGCGCGCCCCCGGATGATTTTGCTGTAAGTGGTCAAAACTGGGGATTTCCTACCTATAACTGGACTAAAATGAAGGAGACCGGCTTTGCCTGGTGGAAACAACGTTTTAGTCAAATGAGTGACTTCTTTGACGCATTCCGCATTGATCACATCCTCGGTTTCTTTCGCATCTGGAGTATACCTTATCATGCCATCGAAGGCATCATGGGTCATTTTGTACCAGCGATTCCTGTAAAAAAACAAGAACTGGCAGCAAAGGGGATTCACCTCTCTCATCAGCGGTTGACTACTCCCTTTATCAATGAAAAAGTACTATGGGATATTTTCGGTTATGACAATGAATTGGTTAAATCGCTCTTCCTGGAATCTTTGGGTAATGGGAGTTATCAACTCAAACCGGAATTTTCTACCCAGCGACAAGTTGCAACCTATTTTCTCCAAAAGGAACAGGACGAACACCATCATAGCATTCGTCAGGGTTTGTATAAATTGATCAGTAATGTTTTGTGTTTTGCATCTACTACTGAAGCTGATGCTTATCATTTCCGTTATGCCATGAATCAAACTTCTTCTTACCAGCAATTGCCGGAAGAAGTAAAAAGCCCTCTGTACGATTTATACATCGATTATTTTTTCCGCAGACAAGATGAGTTTTGGAGGCAAGAAGCCATGCAAAAATTGCCTGCTCTGAAACGTGAAACCAATATGCTGATTTGCGGAGAAGACCTGGGGATGGTTCCCGGTTGTGTTCCGGAAGTCATGCGGCAATTGGGTCTATTAAGTCTTGAAATACAGCGCATGCCCAAAGACCCCGAAAAACAATTCTTCCATCCCAATGATGCACCTTACTTGAGTGTAGTTACACCGTCCACACACGACATGAGTACCATTCGTGGTTGGTGGGAAGAAAATTTGGAACTGACCACTAATTTCTATCACCGGGTAATGGGTCAAACCGGTAACCCTCCGTATTATTGCGAGGCATGGATCAACAAAGCAATTCTGGTGCAGCATCTTTACTCACCTGCCATGTGGTGTGTCTTTCAGTTGCAAGACCTGTTGGGTATGGATGCTGCGATGCGCAGAATACATCCTGCTGATGAAAGAATCAATGTACCGGCTGATCCCAATCACCGCTGGATATATCGAATGCACCTTACAGTGGAAGAATTGCAGACGGCAACTGGTTTCAACCAGGAAATTAGCAACCTCATTCATTCCAGCGGTCGATAATTTTTTATTATTCAAAAAATTGATGTGCAACTGAATTACAGGTCTTTAGAACTCCCTTTTGAGTACCCATTCACCATTTCCGGTGGTCGAACCAAAACACATCAACCTACACTCATTGTTGCCCTTTCCCTGGGCAATCTTACAGGGTGGGGGGAAGCACCTGCTATCACCTATTATCAGGTTACAACAGAAGACATGATTGGGGTTTTGCAAGACAAAAAAAGCATGATTGAAAAATTTGCATTTACCACACCGGAACGTTTTTGGCATTTTTTGCACCACCTGATACCTGAACACCCTTTTTTAATTGCAGCACTCGATATGGCTGGCTGGGATCTCTTTGGCAAAATGAGACGGCTGCCGCTATTTGAATACTGGAAAACAAACTGGGAAAATACTCCCCTCACAGATTATACCATTGGTATCGATACCATTGAATCAATGTTGAAAAAGATTCAAGCCAACCCATGGCCTATATACAAAGTGAAGCTGGGAACAGAACATGATCTCGAGATCATGAAAAAATTAACAGATTCGACCAATTCCAGGTTCAGGGTAGATGCGAATGCAGGATGGTCAACGGAGGAAGCACTGCGCATTATCCCTGCACTTACAGAAATGGGTGTTGAATTGGTCGAACAGCCATTGGCAAAAGATAATTGGGAGGGAATGCAGGAACTCATGGCCATATCAACCATTCCTTTGCTGGCAGATGAAAGTTGTGTGGCAGAAAAAGATGTTGAAAAATGTGCAGGTTTTTTTCATGGCATCAATATCAAGCTTACCAAATGCAGTGGTATAACACCAGCCTTGCGCATGATCGCAACAGCCAGAAAATTGAACCTGAAAGTGATGATGGGGAGTATGAATGAGAGCAGCATTGGTTCCGCTGCCATTGCTCATTTTTTACCCCAATTAGATTTTGTTGATGCGGATGGCCCATTATTGTTATCCAGAGATCTGGCAGATGGACTTTCCTATCGTCAAGGAAAAATTGAATTATCGGGTTTACCCGGTCTTGGTTTGCAACAGGTTGATCTTAGAACCATCCCATCCAAAAAAACCATCTCCCATGAATGAGGTTAGAAGAGAAAAACTTGATAGGGTTCTAAGGAAAAGACAATTCGATATCACGGTTGTGATGGAAAATGTTCATGATCCCCATAATATTTCGGCTGTGATGCGAACCTGCGATGCTGTTGGCATTCAGGAAATATATGTCTTGAATACCAGTATTCGTCCCCACAAACGTTTTGGTGCTAAAAGTAGCAGCAGTGCTGCCAAATGGCTTACAGTACATCACTTTACTGATTTAGATAAATGTGTTCAGACATTAAAAGAAAAATATCAAAAGATTTTCACTACCCATCTCTCAGAAAAGTCTGTTGACCTGTATTCCATGAACCTTACAGAATCCATAGCACTGGTTTTTGGTAACGAACACGAGGGGGTAAGCGCTGATTTTCGCGACCGGGCTGATGGCAATTTCATTATTCCACAGGTAGGGATCATACAAAGTCTTAATATTTCGGTGGCATGCGCAGTTACCATCTATGAAGCATATCGTCAGAAGCAACTGGCAAATCATTATGAAACGGCTCGTTCGGTGGAAGATCCGGCATATAAAGCAACTGCAGCAGAATGGGGCTTACAATAAAGTATGTTATCAAGGTGCCCCATCTTCCTTTTTTTGTCTTTCAATGGCTTGTCGGGTAAGAACCGTAATACTTACATTCAGTTCAAATCCTATCAGTAAAATCAGTGAGTTGAAATAAATCAACAACATCAGTATAAGTACTGTTCCTATTGACCCATATACCTTGTCGTAAGCAGCAAAATTATTCACCCAATAAGAAAAAAGCAAGGTGGTAACCAGGGTGAGGGCAGTAGCAAGAATGGCACCCGGGGACAGTAAATTCCAACGTTTTTTGAGTGATGGTGCGTATTTATAAACCAAGGCAATTCCAAAATAAAGCAGTGCAATGATGGTTACCCAGCGAGTACCATTCCACCAGAAAATGCGTTCACTTCGCTTAAAATGGAAGACATTTTTGAGAACATATATCAACTCATTCTTTCCAAGTAACAACAAAGAGATAGATACAACAACGAGTACAATTAATAAAAGTGTCAATCGAATGGCTCTCCAGCGCTGGTGCATGAAATAACCTTTTTTCTCCTCAATTGATTTATCGAAAGTGCGTATAACCCCCATCATGGCATTTGAGGCATAAAACAAGACTAGCAAGAAACCAAAGGAGAAAATTCCAACATGCTTGTCCAGTAATCCATCTAGTATATCCTTGATAAAAATATAAGTGGCAGAGTTAGGGGCAATATCCTTGAATAAGGCCAACACTTGCGACTCCATTTTTTGGGCTTGAGGAAAATAGGGAATAAGCGAAAACAAAAAAAGAAGAGAGGCAGGTAAAGCCATGATCAGATTGAAAGAAATGGCTGCAGCACGCTCATTCAGTCCGACCCTGTTTACCTGGTGAATGAAAAATTTTACGACATCGTAAACCGGTAATTGCTGAAACCCGGGTATAACCCAATGTTTGCTCTTCCTGATCAGGAATGCAATCAAAGGAATCCTCAATATAATTCTCCTCCATTTCATTTCCTCTTTTTCTCTGCTGCTGCTTTTTTGTTCTGCTCCGCTGTCAATGCTTTTTGATACAATCGGGCATAATATTGGTGCTCCGAATAACTAACACTAAAATGATGATAACCGCTAAAATCACTTTTAGCAACAAAATAAAGATAATTGGTTTTCGGAGCATTTAATACCAGATCAATGGTGGCTGGAATCGGGGTACAAATAGGACCCGGAGGAAGACCTGACCGTTGATAAGTATTGTACATCGATGGAACAGTGAGGTACTTTTCATAGATCCTGGTAAGTGTAAAATCACGCAGAGCATATTTAATCGTGGGACAAGCCTGCAAAGGCATTCCCTTTTTTAACCGATTCAGATAAACACTGGCAATCAAGGCTCTGTCACCCGGATCATTGGTTTCTTCTTCAACAATGGATGCCAGGATGTACACTTCTGATGGACTTAAGCCTATTGCAGAAGCTTTTTTTATTCTATCGTTTTGTAACCAGAATCTTTCACTATGTTCTCTCAATTTCGACAAAATCACCCGGACTGAACTGTTGCGATAGAATTCATATGTATCGGGTAAAATCATAGTGAAAAAACTGCCCGTATCAACTCCATACATGTTCAGTGAATCATTGGACTGAATAAATTCCATTACAGTAGGTGAATCAACTGCAAATTGTTTGGCTACCTGCCTGGCAAAATCTTCCTTGAGCCGAATTCTATTGATGACCAGTTTAACAATGGATTTCCTGCTATTCTTCAATTGCCGGGCTGTTTGGAAGATGGTTTGTCCCTTGGTTGCAGTGTATTTTCCGGGTTGAACCAATGCCCAGTCACCATATAACCCATAAAAAAGCCTAAATAACAGTGGAAAACGAATGATACCCTGCTCTTCAAGATCAGCAGCTATGTTCTCTGCAGATATATTATTCCCAATCTGATAATATTTTTCTTTGCTCTCAAACGTTGTATCAGGAACGAAAAACAGGTAACCCATTGCCAATAAAGGCAACAGTAACAACCATTTTAGCAAGCGAAAAATTTTCATCATTTTTTGCCGATAAAAAAACCCTGTCCGTTCGAAACAGACAGGGTCAACAAGTTACGTAAGAAATGGTTATTTTTTACCGGAATCCTGTGAAGGATTTGCCGGAGCAACCGGTACAGCATTTTGTGCTGGGGCAGCTGCTGGTTGCGAAGTAGGTACTTTCTGCAACATGGAGTCTTTATCAATGGTACTGCCACCTTTCAGGAAAAGGGTAGAAAAGATAGCTAGAACAGCAATGATACCCGCAAAAAGCCATGTACCTCTTTCCAGCGTATCCGTGGTTTGCTTGACACCCATGAATTGGTTGCCAATACCGCCTACATTTCCTGACAAACCACCACCCTTAGGGTTTTGGATCAAAATGATAAATGCCAGTATCACTGACGATAAAACGATTAAAACAAGGAATAGAATGCTCATAAAGTTGATTTGATTTGCTCAATTCGGATTGCAAAATAACTAGATTTTTCAGGAATCTGGAAACTTAATTTTTTGAAAAGCTGTATGGCCTGCTCCCGGTGGCCTTGCCTCAACAAAACCTCTGCCATGGCTTCGGTTACCACCTCTTCTCTCCGAACCGAATTAACGGCATCCTCGGCTACTTTTTTCTCCAATTGGGTTACTGTTCCGGACTTTTCATTCTGTTTCACCTGTTTTAGCCAGTCAGTGAAGCTCATCATTTTTTTTGTCAGGTTATCCTTAGCTTCTGTTTGCCAATTGACTTTGATGCCTTGTGAAGCAAAATAGTCGACGGTGTGCATGGGACCGGACTGCTCAAATGGGAGGGGAGTGTTGGGGGTTACCGGTTGACGAAATGCTTCGAGCTGAGATGAAAGCATACTGGATAACTTATCAGGCGATTTATCCGGGATGCCTGTTGGGGTGACAGGTGATTGTACCACAGAGCTGTCTTTTGACTCCAAATTCTCCTCTGATCCTCCATCAATTTTTCGAAGTATGGCCTGAACAGCTTCCACAGTAGGAATGGCTATAGGATCTTTGGGTACTACAACATCATCCTGTGGGATAGCGATGAGTGTCGGATTATTTTCGGCATCTTTGAATTGATCCTGATCTTGAGATGGAGTGGAAAAAACGGGTGAAGTCCATTCATCTGCCTCTTCTCGGCTTTCTTCCAGTTGATAGGCCCACCAACGGGGGTTGAAATGATAGAGTGTTGCGCGGGCTGCCTGTGCTGTTGCCGAGGGATGCTGGGTGGCCTGATAATAACAAGCCAACAGGTTTTGGGCGGGTGCAAAATAGGGGTAACTACTCACTGCTTTTTCCAGGGCAGCACCAGCCCTCTCGTTGTTCTCGAGTTGACCGGTGAGATGGTACAATGCTTTTTCCTGCAGTGGGTTCATGGCCTGATTCTAGGTTACCAATTAGAAAAAATGCGGTTAAAAATGTCATCTGTCAGGTTGCGAACCACTTCATCTGATAATTGAGCCTCAGCAACACTGAATGATTGAGTGGCAGGATAATCAAAGCTTCTGCTCACATCAAATTCATCTGTTTTATTTTCTTTGTTGTTGCGTAATACGATATGAACAGTAACTGTCAATCGATTAGCTGCAGCCTGAGTTGCACTTACACCAACCGTTTGGCTACCATCATAATTGGTGATGACACCAGTAATCACATAATCTGCATCGTCGTTGTTCGTTCTGGTTAGTTTGGTAGCTGAAATAATTTTTTGTTGTATCCGATCGGTCAACTTAGCTGCAAACTGTGGGTTGATGTAGCGGGCTTTGTTATCAATGTATCCAATTTTTACGGTCTTGATGTTCGGATCAATCGAGGCATCATTGAACTTGTATATCCCACAGGATACCAATAGAAGCAGTGTTATACACAAGGTTGTGTAGCGCATCAGTCCGGAAGCAGAATAGTCGGACGGAAAGTTATTCTTCAATGTCATATTCCTTCAGTTTTCTGTACAATGTTCTTTCGCTGATGCCAAGATCATTGGAGGCATCCCGACGCTTTCCCTTGTGTTTCTTGAGGGCTTTTAAGATCAATTCCTTCTCTTTGTCCACTATATTCAGTGACTCTTCAACTTCAACATGCTGATGAATCTCATCATCATGAAGAAGTACCGGTTGAGAGGATACAGCGGGTGTGGAAATAAGGGTAGGAGGGACAGCTACCGGTGTTACCAGGGTCTGTTCTGAAAGTGCTGAAAGGTCACCCATAAGTCTTTCCCTGGCCTCCTGAATCGACTGGCCGGGCATTCCGGGATTTTGTAAAATTTCAAGGAACATTTTCTTAATCTCTGTCACCTCCTTCTTCATATCAAAAAATAACTTATAGAGGATTTCACGTTCATTGGAAAATTCTGCACCCGTTCCAGCTGGAGAAGAAGATAAAACAGGAAGACGTGATCCACGATTGTCCGGAAGGTATTTTTTGAGTTCGTAGGCGGTTACCAACTGCTGAGAGCTAAGTACTGATATTTGCTCCGCAATATTTTTCAATTCACGAACATTCCCTTGCCATCCATGGTTCATCAACACCTGCTTGGCTTCCTCATCCAGTTGAACAGGTGTTGTTTTATACCGTTCGGCAAAATCAGCAGAGAATTTGCGAAATAAGAGATTGATATCTTCTTTTCTATCGCGCAGGGCCGGAACCCGAATGGGTACTGTACTCAACCTGTAATAAAGATCTTCCCTGAATTTACCACTTCTCGTAGAATCGAGGAGTTCTCTGTTGGTAGCTGCAATCACCCGAACATCGGTTTTCTGAACTTTAGAGGAACCAACCCTGATGAACTCACCTGTTTCCAATACACGCAGCAATCGGGCTTGGGTTCCCAGGGGCATTTCACCAATCTCATCCATAAAAATCGTACCCCCATTTACCGTTTCGAAATATCCCTTTCGGCTGTCAACCGCTCCGGTAAAAGCACCTTTCTCATGGCCAAATAATTCTGAATCAATGGTCCCTTCCGGTATCGCCCCACAATTGACGGCTATGAATGGATTGTGTTTTCGTGCTGAAAGTGAATGTATGATCTGTGAAAATACTTCCTTACCAACACCACTTTCTCCTACGATTAAAACAGTTAAATCTGTTGCAGCAACCTGCGTTGCAGTATGCAAGGCATGATTCAATGCAGGAGAATTTCCTATAATGCCGAATCGGTTTTTTATAGATTGAATGTCCATGTTATGCTTGGTTAAGTACCGGTTCACTGATTTGCTCACCCATGAGTGTTCCGGCGGTACAATCGGTAATTAAAACTTGTACATAATCACCTTTTCCTGAAATACCATTTTTGGGAAATACTACCATTTTATTGTGCGTAGTTCTTCCCTGCCAGTGAGCATCACTTTTTTTTGAATTACCCTCTATCAGCACCTCCCAGGTTTTATTCACATCCTTTTGCATGCTGCGCAAAGATTGGCCCCTGTGCAAGTCTATGATTTCCTGTAATCTTCTTTTTTTGACAGGTTCGGGAACATCATCTTCATATCGTCTTTCAGCCAAAGTTCCGGGCCGCTCACTGTAGAAATACATATAAGCAAGATCATAGTCACATTGGTCCATTAGATCCAATGTCTGCTGATGGTCTTCCTCCGTTTCAGTACAAAATCCTGCAATTATATCTGTACTAATTCCACATTCCGGAAGCACTTCTCTTATGCGCGACACTTTAGCCAGGTACCATTCACGCGTATACGTTCTATTCATTAATTGCAGAATACGGTTGCTTCCACTCTGAACAGGTAGATGAATGTATCGGCAGATATTGGGATATTGTTTGATGGTTTGCAAAACTTCCTCTGTAATATCTTTTGGATGGGAAGTACTGAATCGTACCCGAAGTAAAGGCGAAATCAAAGCAACTTCTTCCAGTAAACGGGCAAAAGTGATGGTAACTCCTGTTGCATCGTCTACCCAATAATAACTATCCACATTCTGTCCCAACAAAGTAACTTCCCGATAACCATCAGCAACCAACTGCCTTGCTTCCAGCAATATAGAAGGAAGGTCGCGACTTCTCTCTCTTCCACGTGTAAATGGTACTACACAGAAACTGCACATGTTGTTACATCCCCGCATGATTGATATGAATGCAGAAACTCCATTACTGTTGAGTCGGAAAGGCGCAATGTCGCCATACGTTTCCTCTCTGCTCAACAATACATTTACCGCCTTGTGCCCTTCATCAGCACTATTGATAAGGGATGGAAGAGTTCTATAAGCATCGGGGCCGACGACTAAATCTACCAGTTGTTCTTGTTCGAGTAACTTCTCTTTCAAACGCTCTGCCATACAACCCAGAATTCCTATTAAAACTGCAGGGTTTCTGTTTTTAATTGCACGCAACGCAACCAATCTTCGCCTGATCGTTTGCTCTGCCTTATCACGAATTGAACAAGTATTGATGAGAATGAGTTGAGCTTTTTCAGGTTGCGGGGTAGGGCCATACCCTTCCTTTTGCAGCAAAGAGGCAATCACTTCGCTATCTGCAAAGTTCATGGCGCAGCCATAACTTTCAATATAAAAGTGTTTCTGAAAAGGTCGGTGATGCGTACTACTGTCAGAAAAAACTTCACCCTGCCTGGATTCATCATGCACCAGTTCCATGGCGGATTCTCTCATGAGTTCATATTTTTGCAAATTTAGTCATTTTTCATAGTAGTGTCAAATTGTCAGAATTATTCATGTTAAAGTGTATTTAATTATCAATCAGTTACAAATGCAGGTATTTGTCAATCATTTGGTTATAAGTTAAAAACGAATTATTTTGCCCTTTAGTCATAAAAGAATATCAATGAAACTTCTCTTTAAGGCCATTCTTGTTAGCTTTTTGTCAATCAGCAGTTTATCTGCCCAGGATCTGGTTGTCAGTAAGTTAAGAACAGAAACTTCCCGTCAGATCAAAAAAGAAGCTGATACCTCCCGCTGGAACTGGAAAAGTGGTGGTGTTTTCAATGCCAATATGGCCCAGGGCTCTTTGAGTAACTGGGCAGCAGGTGGTGACAATTTTTCCATGACTCTTGCCGGGTACTTCAATTACTTCAGTTACTTTAAAAAGGATAGACATTTTTGGGACAATAACGTAGACATCAACCTGGGATATGTTCAAACCACAAGTGCCGGAAGTAGGAAAAACGATGATCGTTTTGACTTTTTGAGTAAATACGGTTATAAAATGGACACTTCAGGAAAATGGTTCATTTCCGCACTCTTCAACTTCCGTTCTCAGTTTTTTGACGGATATACTTATTCGAACAACATTGGAACTTTCTCTTCAACCATATTATCTCCCGCTTATATAATTGTTTCTGCGGGTTTGGATTACAAACCCAACTATAAATTTTCGGTATTCCTATCACCCCTGACTTCCAGAACGACCGTAGTCATGAATCAATTTTTATCTCAAAAGGGTGCTTATGGGGTTCCGAAAGGATCGAAAAGCGTGAGCGAAGTAGGTGCTTTTGCCACCCTCAATTACAACAATACTTTTTCTAAAAATATTACCTACAAAGCCCGTCTGGATCTTTTCTCCAATTACCAAAATAATCCCGGAAATGTCGATCTTTTCATGACCAATCAACTGACAATGAAAGTGGCCAAAAATCTATCGGCGTCTTACAGTCTTGATATGATCTACGATGATGACGTTCGTCTTTTTGGACCCAACAAAACTTCTCCCGGATTACAATTGAAAAGTTTAATCGGTCTTGGCTACATCAAAAGCTTGAATGTAAAAAAGAGGTTGATTGCTAGATAATTATGCAATCTTATTGAATTTTATTTCTCACTGGTTACCCGAATGGTGTGCTTGATTTTGTTACAGATGTGCAACAGTTCTGATCTGTCTGCATGTAAAACAGTAACATGTCCCATTTTTCTACCCGGTCTGGTTTCTTCTTTTCCATAAATATGAACAAAACAATGTCCAATGGATAGAATTTGGTCCAGGCCCTCATAAACTGCATTGCCTGCGTGGTTGGGTGCACCTACCAGGTTTACCATGGCACTCGTAAGTACGGGATCAGTGTTGCCTAAAGGGTAGCCCAGTAAAATTCTCCAAAGCATATCAAATTGACTGCTGTAATTTCCCTCAATGGTGTGATGTCCACTATTGTGTACCCGGGGAGCTGTTTCATTTACCCAAACATCATTCGAAGGATCAACCAACAATTCCACAGCGAATAATCCTGGACTTTTAAAAGCCTGCACTACTTTAACTGCAATTGCTTCTGCCTTCCAATAGACTTCATCCGGTAAGATAGCAGGAGAAATCTGATAATCCAACTGATTCAGATAGGGGTCTACCATCATTTCTATGGGAGGATAAACAGCCAATTCACCATTCTGACTGCAGGCCACTAACATAGATAACTCCCGGCTGATCTTTACTTTTTTTTCCAATATTGCAGGAGCATCAAACGCCAACGGAAGATCCTGGTTGGATTCCAATATCTGAACCCCCCTTCCATCATATCCCCCCTCACTGAGTTTGTGAACTGCCGGTAATCGTTCCAGATGATTTTCTAATTCGGCTAATGACTCAGTTACCACGTAATCGGGAGTTGGAATACCATTGTCGGTATAAAAAGCTTTCTGACTAATTTTTTTCTGTATGGTTTTGATGACAGTAGGATGGGGTATAACTTTCACCCCCTCATTTGATAGCCGTTCCAAAGCTGCTACATTGACCCTCTCAATTTCAATGGTCAATACATCCAGTTCCTTTCCAAATGCATAAACATCCTCTTCCCGCGAAATATCACCTGCTACAAAATGATGACAAAGATGCCCAGAAGGACAATCGACAGATTTCTCCATTACATAGGTTATTACCGGATAATTCGCTGCTGCCTGCAACAACATTCTGCCCAATTGTCCCCCTCCTAAAATACCCGCTTTTATCATGAATACGATGTTGAACTTTTAAATCACTGATGTAATGCTACACATCCAAAGATAGAAAAACTAACTAAGAAGATTTTTTAATAATATTTTATCAATGTCAGCGTTGAATAAGTAATAATTTCGGGGAATTATGCGCATAGTACTCGCAATATTTTTCTTCCTCCGCTGTGCCCCAACCACCGCACAAGAGTTGGCATTGTCAATTCCTCCTACCGGACCCTTGCATGGTCTTCACGACAATGCTAAGGAAGAAACACTTAAAAAAGAATTTTTTGAGAAGAATCTAAGCTGGCCGGTTCGTCAAATGTACATCCGTAGTTTTAAATATGATAGTCAACTAGAGGTTTGGGTCAGAAATACACCAACAGAATCATTCCGCTTATTCAAAACTTACCGCATCTGTACGTTATCCGGTTCATTGGGGCCTAAGAGATATGAAAATGATTACCAGGTGCCGGAAGGATTTTACCACATTTCTGAATTCCGTCCACGCAGTGAATTTCACATGGCACTCGGAATCAGTTATCCGAATGCATCTGATGGTCTGCTCAGCGATTCAGTTCGACCCGGTGGAGGTATTTTTATACATGGGAGTTGCGTGACAACCGGGTGTATACCTATACGGGATGAACCGGTAGAAGAGCTTTACCTCCTTGCATCCAAAGCCAAAGAGCAAGGGCAAGATTTTATTCCCGTTCACATCTTTCCCATCCGCTATAATACGCCCAAAAGCGAACTTTTTATGGCAAAGAATACCAGGGACAATTTTGAATACCAGCGATTTTCGTCAAAACTTCGCCAGGCATTTGATTATTTTGAATTGTACAAGAAACTCCCCCTGATTGGTGTAAATGCCAAAGGGGAATATGTTTTTTTCTAATCAATTTGTGTTAGAGATCCTACTAGCAGAACTTAGTGTAGGTTTGATTACCTTTACTTTCTGGTAAATTATTTCGCTTCATCCATTGAAACTACTCTAATGAAGGTTCCTGTTATCAGTGTCAACAATCTGCACAAAAAATATGGAAATTTTGAAGCTGTTCGTGGCATCAGCTTTGATGTGCTGGAAGGTGAAATTTTTGGCCTATTGGGGCCCAACGGTGCCGGTAAATCTACTACCCTCGAGATCATGGAAACATTGCGAACGAAGACCTCAGGGGAGGTTACCATCAAAGGCATGAATCTCGACCAGCACCCCAATGAAATCAAAAAAATTATTGGCGTTCAATTGCAAACCTCCGGATTTTATCCCAATCTCAACTTGACTGAATTGATAGAATTATTTGCCGGATTGTATAACCGGGAAGTTGATCCCATGGCTCTACTCGACAAAGTGAACCTTAGGGACAAAAGCAAAGCGAAATTCAAGGAACTGAGTGGCGGACAAAAACAGCGCTTTTCGATTGCTACCACACTGATCAATCAACCACAGATAATTTTTTTAGATGAACCAACAACCGGATTAGACCCCCAAGCCAGAAGAAATCTTTGGGAATTGATCCGTGACATTCGGCAACAAGGCACAACCATTATCATTACTACCCATTATATGGATGAAGCTGAAGTACTTTGCGACCGAGTAGCCATAATTGACCAGGGGAAAATCATAGCTCTCGATCAACCCGGAAATCTAATCGATAAACTACTGGCGGCAGGATTTGAAAAGGCGGGAGAAGCAAAAAAAGCCAATCTGGAAGACGTTTTCATTCAAATGACAGGTCATCACTTACGGGAAGAATAAAACAACTGTATATGCTAGAAGAACATAAATATCCAATAGGTAAATTTAAAACAGTTCCCTATTCACCGGAAAATTTCGCCTCAGCACTTGCTGATATTGCAGCCCTTCCGGAGGACCTTGAAGTGGCATTGGCCCAACTTGATGAATGGCAGATTCAAACTCCCTATCGGGAGGGAGGATGGACGATTCATCAATTGGTGCATCACATTGCTGATAGTCACATGAATGCTTTCATCAGAACCAAACTCGCCCTAACGGAAGACCATCCTACCCTAAAAGCTTATGATGAAAATGCCTGGAGTCTTTTGTCTGATGTGCAGCAGGTTCCAATAAATGTTTCTGTAACGCTCCTCCATGCACTCCACCGGAGATGGACGGTTCTTTTGAGAAATCTAACGGAAGATGATCTCTTGAAAACCATTTACCATCCTGTAAGTGAGCGCGACATGAGTTGCTGGTTTTTGATCACGCTCTATGCCTGGCATGGTAAACACCATGTGGCACATATTACATCTTTGAGAAACAGAAACCAATGGTAGAAGAAAGGGATTTGCGTTGGAAAACAGTATCATCGAAATCTTTGTTCAAAGAAAACTGGCTAAACATCCGGGTAGATACCTGTGAGAAACCCGATGGAAGCATCGTTTCACCCTATTATGTCTATGATTTCCCCAATTGGGTATGTGCATTTGCTCTAACGACTGAGGGTGAAGTAATATTGGAAAGGCAATACCGTCATGCATTACAACATACAGGTCTGGAACTACCCGGTGGCTGTGTAGATCCAACAGATAAAAGTATGGAAGATGCCATCGCCCGTGAGTTGCTGGAAGAAACCGGATACGCTTTTGATCATTTTGAAACATTGGGTATCACTTCATCTAATCCATCAACCAATAGTAATCTCATGTACATGTTCCTGGCTACAGGTGGTAAAAAAGTACAGGATCCTACACCAGACCCCGGTGAAGACATCGAGATAAATCTGGTAAGCATCGATGAAGTAATGACCTTACTAAGGAACAACGGCTTTATGCAGTCGATGCACGTTACAACTATGTTTCGCGCGCTGGAAAAATTGGGAAAACTTACTTACTAGTAGTACTAAATTGTTGCACATCGACTTCTCCTACGAGAAAAATGCTGCCACAAACCAAAATCAAATCTTCTTGTACAGCAATTGATATAGCTTTTTTCAATGCGTCATTTACATCTGGAATAATTTCTCCTGTAAGTCCCTCTGAAACTGCCAGCTGCATCAATTCGTTGGCTGGAAGTGCTCTTGGAAGTGATGCTTGAGAGAAATAGTAGTGAGCATCTTTAGGTAGCAAGGACAAAACCGAATTGATTTCTTTGTCTCTTACCACGCCGATGATGATGAATAGTCGTCCGAATTGCAAACGCTGTAAGTGATTGATCACCTGTCTGATCCCATCTTCATTGTGCGCCACTTCGAGTACGACATGTGGTTGTTGGCGAATGGTTTCCCACCTCCCATGAAGCCCGGTAACTTTCACTACCTTTTTCAATGCTGCCGCCACCTGGTCCATACCAATCGAATATCCGAGCTGCTGCAAAACCCTGACGGCACTCAAAACGGTTACAACATTCCATTGTTGGTAATATCCCGGCAAATCAAGTTGAAAACTATATTCCGTTCCGGTATCATTTTGTTCCTCTACAAAAACAGTAAATGTGTCATTCAGCTCAACCCGTTTAATTTTCCATTCCTGACCGGAAAAATGTAGTAACTGATTGGACGAAGTTCCGGACTCCTGGATGACTTTATTGCTGAAAATACCATGGAGGGAGGCATCTACAGACCCAATGACGACAGGAGTATTTTGCTTAATTATTCCGGCTTTTTCTCCTGCAATTGCCTCAACCGTATTTCCCAATAAATTCATATGATCGAGTCCGATACTGGTGATGACACTCAACTGTGGATGAATAATATTGGTACTATCCAGTCGCCCCCCCAAGCCGGTTTCAATCACAGCCACATCCACTTTATTTTGGTAGAACCAATCGAATGCCATGGCTACTGTTATCTCAAAAAAAGAAGGCTGAGTGGATGCAATCAAATCCTGACATTTGGCGGTAAAATCCACCACGAATGTTTCATCACATGGAATACCATTGATACGAATTCTCTCCCGGAATTCTCTTAGATGCGGAGAAGTGTAAAGTCCGGTTTTGTAACCCGCTTCCTGCAGAATAGCGGCCAGCATATGACTAACCGATCCCTTACCGTTGGTTCCTGCAATGTGAATGGTTTTGATGTGTTGTTGTGGATTACCGAGTGCAGCGCACAAGGCAAGTGTATTATCCAGACTTGGCTTATAGGCAGCGGCACCTATGCGACTAAACATAGGAAGCCGCTCCATCAGATAGGTCAATGTTTCCCGGTAATTCATGACTACGCAAAGATGTAAAAAAAGCAGAAGGAGAGGAGCATCTTTTCCTGCAGAACGCTATAAAACTTCTTTTTTCTTCGAAAACCAATGTTGAGGTGAAAGATTGGTCAAAACAAGACCGATGCTAATCAAAATGGCACCAATCAGGTGATGTTTACTGAATCTCTCTCCCAATAGAACAACTGCTTCCAAAGAGCTGACCAATGGTATTAGGTAGCCAAATAAAACAGTTCGGCCTATGCCAATTCTTGCTATGGCAGCGTTCCATGCCAGGAAGGAGATGACTGATGTTCCGGCCCCCAGATAAAGAAGCATCGAAAACATAGAGGAACTCCATTGTATTGGATCGGAATGTTTTACTTCCCAGATCATAGCAGGAAAAAGAAATATAGTTCCCAGAGTAAAAACAACCAATAAAAAGGAAGTGGAAGATAGGGTAGGAGGCTTTCGTCTCACCTGAATATTGTAGACTGCGAAGCAAAAAGCTCCACCCAAGACCCATAAATCACCAGTTGATAGATGAAAAGAGAGCAATTGTTGCCAGTTTCCCCCAGCGAGTAACCATAGAATACCCGAAATACAAATAATTATTCCGGCAATTCGAAGCAAACCCGGTTTTTCTTTTAAAATAAGATAGGCCAGAATAATTGAAAAAATTGGAGAGGAAGTCGTCCCGATCATTGCCATATTGATGGCACCGGTATAATGTCCGGCTACATAAACCAGTGTATTGAACAAGGTGATTCCGAAAAGTGCAGTTATAGAAAGATAGGTTAGGTTCTGGAAAATCGAATTCCACTCTCTTTTACAAGTTTTCCAGGCGATGGGCAGCATGATCAAGGAAGCGATCAACCAACGAAAGAAACCAAGAGAAATGGGACCAATTTGACCAACCACGCTTCGGGCTATAACAAAATTTCCTCCCCAGATAATTACTGCTAGAAGAGCAAGACCTATTCCTGTTATTTCGTTGGAAAAATTGTTGGAAGAACTCATGCTGAATGCTGCGTGTGGATTATTTCCCCCCTGCAAAGTCAGTGGCGAAGTTACCTTTTATGCGCTCAAGGGGTGGATTGAAATAACCGTAGTGAAGATGGGGGAACGAGCGTTTAAGTTGCCGCATCATATTTTTAATTCCCATGGGGGTACCTGTATCTGTAAGATTCATTTTGCCCAGGTACCAGTCCGGGTCAATATTAAAATTTCTCCATTGAATCATGTTGAGATCAGTGTCTTCGATTAGACGGTGTAATGCGTCAAATTCTTCCTCACTATCAGTGACACCGGGAAAGACGAAATAATTGATACTGGCCCATCCACCACTGGCTCTCACTACCTTGATGCTCTCCACAATGTCTTGAAAAGTATAGTTGTTGGGGCGGTAATATTGGGTATATATATGGGCACGAGCAGAATTGGTGCTCACCCGAATGCTATTCAAACCGGCTTCACATAAAACTTGTACAGCATCCGGATTGCTGCCATTGGTGTTGATGTTAATGCTGCCGCGATCTGTATGCTTTCTAATTGCTCGTATAGCATCTCGGATTGTCTCCCACATTAAAAGTGGTTCTCCTTCACAACCCTGTCCGAAACTAACTATCGGGTAGGGTGCCTGCAGTAAGTGTGGGACTGTAAATTCTACAATTTCTTCAGCTGTTGGTTTAAACGTAAGTCGGTCTTGTGTGCTAACAATACTCTCTTCGGCAGGTTGAAAAGAAATACAACCAATGCAATTAGCATTACAGGCAGGAGAAGTGGGTATAGGACATTCCCAACGACCAAGGGCAAAATTTCGGGCAGCCGGACAATGATACGTATTACAACATTTATCCATCAAATGACGAACCAATCTGTTATCTGGATAGGCAGACAGCAAATGTTCAGTACCCATTTTGATTTTGTCAGCATCATAACCTGCAGCTTCCTGTCGTATATCTTGTTCAATCCTGATGGCAGTTACATAAACCTGTTGGTTGAACCATCCTGCAGCAGTGTAACAAAAAAGGGGCAAGGTTGGAGCATCAGGGGCTGTTTCATAAGCAGCCAAATAAAGGCCGGTGTGGGCAGGAGGAATGAATGCAGCCACAGCCCAACCTTTTTCACATAGACGTAAACTACCGTCTTCAACATCCATTCCAATGGCCCTCCTACCGGGTAACTCGTATAGATTTCCACCCTCCGGCAAGGGAATCCAACTATCATCAGATACGGGAAAGGCATCCCAACCGGAACGACCTAATGCATAAAGTGATTCATCTTCGAAGATATTACCCTTTCCATCGGAATACAATACAAAGGGGGTAACTTTTGCTGACATACTGCAAAAGTAACGGATAACTCTCAATTACCGGGTTCAGAGGAGACACCTGCTGCTTGCCGGATGCAGGATATACAATAATTGTTCAATTCCGTTTCCTCTTCAGCAGAGATAGAAGATGCGATGTGACGTTGGTATAATTTATTGTTCTTGTAGTCAATGGTAAGAATGCCATCTTTAACCAGACAACGTTCGATGAGTTGCCAGTTGTAAAACTTAACCGGAAAATGATTGAGGGTAATACCATCCTTATCCATCCCAACTTCTACCGGTATGTGTGATTGTCTTTCCAGGAATGCAGCCACAAAAAGCAGAAGTCCGATGTAAAACCCACCTGGTAAAATTAGCCAGCAGAGAGCAGCAAATATGATCGTCCAAAAAAATGATGGGTATCCTTCTTCAGACGGTTTCCGTAAACTGATAATTAGTGAAATGATCATCAGCATTAATAAGACCAATATAGGAATAGCTGCCGGAGACAGGTGGGTAATGGAAAAATAAGTACCTGAAAGAAAAGTGATGATCACCAGCAGCCAACTAATATAATGTGCCGGTTTTCGGATGTTATTGGCGAGGACAACGATATAGGGAAATTCTTTTGTCAACCTTTCTTATGAATGATGGTGAACAAGCATATTACACAGACGCCATAAAATACGGGCACCCACATTGCTATCCCATTCGGTTTGTCCCAAACTGATTTCTACCAGATCAAAACCAACAAGCTTTCTACCGCTTTGAATCAGCTTCTTCACCAGGTAAAGTACTGCCTCCAGCTCGAAACCTCCGGGAACAGGTGTTCCGGTATTGGGACAATATTTACGATCCAATCCATCAATATCAAAACTGAGATAAACTTTTTCGGGCAAATGCTGAATGATTTCATCAGAGATAGACTTCCAGGTTTCACCTTCAAATTGCCTTGTTTTGATGGCCTGGTCAAAGTAAGTAATGATGCGATAATTGCTGTTACATATCACTTCCCACTCTTCCTGACAATAATCCCTGATTCCTGCCTGTACCAATTTGGTGATTGCCGGAATTTCTCGCAGTGCATTGCGCATGACAGAAGCATGTGAATAGTCAAATCCCTCGTACTTATCACGTAAATCACAATGTGCGTCTATTTGAAGAATACCAAAATCTCCATGAAATTCAGCTATGGACTTAAGATATCCGAGTGAAGTGCTGTGATCTCCACCCAATAATGCCACCAACTTACCTTTTTGAAGTAATTCCTTGGTTTGCTGATAAACCCAATCATTCATGTACCGGTTCCCTTCATTGATTTCCTTCAAACTTTTGCACATGAACTTATTATCCTCAACTATATCTCCTTTGGAAATATAATTGATATAGAGTTCAGCTTCTTTGCGGAGATAATCGCTCTTCATCATCAAACGCTTGTCCACTTCGCGCATGAAGAATCCACGGCGCCAACCTTCGTTTCCGTCAGTATCAAAAATGTCAACTTGCTTACTTACTTTGAAGATATGCTCAGCAGCTCGAGAGGTTCCTGCACCATAACTGACAGTTACTTCCCAGGGAACAGGCAAAATAATCAACTGGGATTCATCTTCCGAAAATGGTAATCCGAATATGTTATTATCGGTATTTCCAACGGCGTTAGGGTCAAATTTCAAAAGGTCGGTCATGGAATTGGCTGCGCTAAGGGGGACAAATTTAATGGGTTTACCAATATGACCATAAAAACCTTTTATAACATGCAAAAAGATTCAAAAATGTTGAAAATAGGGTTCCCGAATCAGTAACTGATTCAACAAAATCAGTCAAGATGTATGTTAAAATGAACCAACACTTCACTACAAATCAGATCAAATTGAAGTAACTTTGCAGCCCAAGAGGTACTATATGAACAAAACAAGCATAGCATTACTCATTTTTATTGCAGCAGCGATTGTAGTTCTCATCAGTTATACAGGTGATCTGACAACCTACGAAACCATTGCTTCTGCAAAAGAAAGACCTGGTAAATTTGTAAATTTAATTACCACCATTGATAAGCAACATCCCATAGAATATGATCCGGTTAAGAATCCAAACTACCTGACCTTTACAGCAAAAGATTCCTTGGGTGCAAGCATACGTGTAATCTACCGGAACAACAAGCCAACTGATATGGAAAAAAGTGATCGGTTGGTACTCAAAGGGAAGGTAGTAGATGGACAGTTTGAGTGCAAAGATATTTTGATGAAGTGCCCCTCCAAATACAAGGATGCACCCAATCAAATCGTTGCACCTGCTGCATCTTAAACGAAGACACTAATTTTCCTATTACAAGTTATGAAGGCATGAATTATATTGGAGAGCATCTTTTACCGGGACAGATTGGTCATTTTTTTACACTTTTATTTCTTGTAAGTTCTCTGGTAGCTACCATTGCATTTTTCGTGGCAGGATACGGGCGCATTACCCAAGAGGAAAAAAATGCTTGGAACCGTTTGGCACGCATCTCATTTGCTGTTGAGACGATCAGCATACTGACAATGTTTGCTACACTCTACTACATTATATCCCATCATTATTTTGAGTATAAATATGCTTATAACCACAGTGACAAGGGTCTGCAACTGGAATACCTGCTCAGTTGTTTTTGGGAAGGCCAGGAAGGAAGTTTTATGCTCTGGGCATTTTGGCATTGCTTCCTGGGATGGATATTTATTGCACGGAAGTCATTCTGGGAAAATGGCGTACTAGGTGTTTTGAATTTTGCCCAGTTTTGTCTTTCTACCATGTTGATTGGACTCTACTTCTGGGGCAATAAAGTAGGAAGTAATCCCTTCATTTTATTGCGCCTGGATACAGAAGCTCCCATATTCAAAAATCCCGAATACCTGACCTTGTTGAGAGATGGGAAAGGTTTAAATACATTATTACAGAATTATTGGATGGTAATCCACCCGCCAGTATTATTCCTGGGATTTGCTTCCACCATTATTCCTTTTGCCCTGGCAATTGCCGGATTATTGGCAAAAAGCAGTACCTGGACCAAAACCGCTCTTTCATGGGCAGGATTTTCTGCTGCTGTTCTTGGTTTAGGTGTGATGATGGGAGCAGCATGGGCTTATGAGAGCTTAACTTTTGGCGGTTACTGGGCCTGGGATCCGGTAGAAAACGCCTCCATGGTTCCCTGGTTGATTTTAATCGCAGGCCTCCACACTAACCTGATTTTTCATCACACAGGTTACTCACTACGTGCAACCTGCTTTTTTTATATCCTGTCATTTTGCCTGATACTTTACTCTACTTTTTTAACCCGAAGTGGCATTTTGGGTGATACATCAGTTCACGCATTTACAGACCTCGAAATGAATACCCAACTGGTACTTTTTGTACTGGTCTTCTTTCTCCCTGCTTTGGGTTTATTTTTCTTCCGCTATCGCTCCTTACCAGCAAAAGAAAAGGAAGAGGATAGCTATAGCAGAGAATTTTGGTTGTTCATAGGCTCATTGGTGCTGTTCCTATCGGGATTGATCATCATAGCCCAAACGTCGGTTCCCGTTTTTAATAAAATTTTCGGTACCAAAATAGCACCCCCCGAGGATGTGGAATTTGCTTATAACCAGGTACAGATATTTGTTGCAATCGTTATAGGCTTGCTAACAGCAGTTACACAATATCTAAAGTATAAAACCACTACCCGAAGTTATCTGGGAAAAAATATCTGGGGCCCTACTGTTCTTGCCCTGGTGATCAGCCTACTTATCAGTTGGCTGGGTGATATTAACTATGCAAAAAAAGGTCCCGGATTTTTGTGGGCAATACACGTGGCTTTGTTTGCAGCGATCTATTCCGTTATCGCTAATACTTCCTATATCTGGCTTGTTTTGAAAGGGAAAATTAAAGCTGCAGGTGCCTCCGTTGCGCACCTGGGCTTCGGATTGATGTTGGTAGGCATACTCATTTCATCTTCCAAAAAAACAGTACTTAGTTGGAACACCACCGGCATTACACCACTTTCAACAGATAACAAGAAAAGTGCTGCCGGTGACCCAGCAGAAAACATCACGCTTTTTAAAGGGGTTAGAACAGATATGGGTAAGTATTGGGTTACTTACAAGAACGATAGCATACGTTCTACCGATAAAAAACGCTTTTTTGATATCGCTTTTGAAAGTAAAAAGGGTAATGAGCAATTCAGTTTATACCCTGATGTTATGAAGCAAAACAAGGGTGGGGAAGGATTTGCTGCTAACCCGGCTGCTCGACATTATTGGAACAAAGATATTTTTGTTTACATCACATCTTTCCAGGACACAGATCAAACCGATACCAGTCGGTTCCAGCCTAAAAACATTCGTGTGGGTGATACCCTCATGTACAATAGTGGCTGGATGCGACTGGATTCAGTATCGGTAAATCCGGCATCTAAACAACACCTTTTTGAGGCGGGTGAAATGGCATTGTTTCTAAATATGACAGTAGAAGCAAAGAATGGAGGCCGTTATCCCCTTACCCCCGGAATGGCCATTAGAGGTACCCAATGGCGGCCAATCATCGATACCGTCGTTGCCCAAAGTCTGGCCGTTTCTTTCAATAAAGTAGTGGATGAGAAAAAAGGATTGCTGGAAATAGGCGTAAAACAGAATGCATCCGTTTCCAGCCTTTTAACATTGAAAGTTTACGAATTCCCGATGATCAACCTCTTGTGGCTTGGAACCATACTTATGGTAACAGGGTTTTTCATGGCCGTTTTCCAGCGGGCACAAAAAAGAGCATCTGCTGCATCTTAACGGTTTTTTGGGTTACCTTTAGATAACAGGCAGCATTAATGTTTTAAACGGTGTCTTTTAATTGATATGCTCGCAGCAAAAAACATAGCAGTAAAATTGGGTTTCGCCCTTTTACCGGTGCTTTTTACTTTCGAAGCCAAGGCGCAAACCGGAGAATTAGATACACTGCGTGTCTATGCGATGATTGACACCAATGGTGATACCATCCCATACAGCATTCTACCCCCGGTTTCTGTGTTTACCCAATTGACCCGTGAGCAAAAAAAGTATTGGGCTGAATGGACACGATTGCGCAATGCGGTCTATGTTACGTATCCTTATGCCATTGCAGCCAGCAAAATCATGAATGAAATAAATGTAAAGCTGGTGAATGTCGACAGTAGAAAAGAGCGCAGGAAAATCATTCATGCAAGGGAAAAAGAACTCAAACGTGAATTCACCGATAAACTGACCAAGCTTTCTGTTTATCAAGGGAAGGTTTTAATGAAACTCATCAATCGCCAAACCGGTAACAATTGTTACGAGATTATTGAGGAATACAAGGGATTCATGTCAGCAGCTTTTTGGCAGGGTGTAGCTTTTGTATTCGGAAGTAACCTCAAACAGGCCTACGATGCATCCGGCAAAGACCGTGATATGGAAAGAATTGTACGTGATGTACAACTCATGTATGGTCATTCTGAATAATCTGGAAGTAACAGATATTCCATGAATTTTTTTCTTTCAATCATCCTTGCACCCAGTGAGGCAAGATGTTCTGAATAAACCTGGCAATCGATCAGCTGTATTCCTTCATCCCTTAGTTGTAGCGCATAATTCAGGAATCCGAACTTGCTGGCATTGCTGACAGAACTGAACATACTTTCACCACAAAACACCTTTCCCATTTTAATCCCATACAATCCACCCACCAACTGATTGTTTTGCCATACCTCCACACTATGAGCATATCCTCTTTGATGGAGTATTAATAAAGAATCGATTAGTTCTTCATTGAGCCAGGTTCCATCCTGGTGGGGTCGGAGGGAAGTACTGCATTTTTTTACTACTGCTGAAAATGATTGGTTTACTGTCCAACTGAAAGTACCTTTTCTAATGATTGATTGCATGCTTTTGTGGATGCGCAATTCATCAGGAAACAAAACGAAACGTGGGTCCGGAGCCCACCAAAGTGGCAAATCGTCATTGTACCATGGAAATATTCCTTGGTGGTAAGCTAACAACAACCTGTCAGGCGAAACATCGCCACCCATCGCGAGCAGACCATCATCCATGGCATCCTCTACCGGAGGAAACCAAAGGCGGTCATTTAGAAGGTGAAGGGGCATGCAGCAAAATAAGGAAAAATGATCAGGCAGCAGACTCGACGGTGGCTCCGATACCTCTTTCGGTTATGGCGTCACACATGGATTTGAGTGTTTCATAGTCACCATCTTTCACGGCGTATTTTCCCCGGGTATGAATCAGCCACGCACACTGTTCCGCCTGAATTCTTTCATGACCACAAACATCAATTAAAGTTTCAATTACCCATTCAAATGTATTCACTTCATCATTCCAAACAATTAAATGGTAGCCTTTGTCCACCAACTCCAACAAATCAGTCTCCTTTTGTTTTTCAGGATTCAGGGAATTTGCTATTGATGTTATTATATAAATACTTGCTTTGGTCACAATTACTTTTTCAAAGGGATACAAAAAAATAAACCCTCCGGGGGAGGGTTTTGGTGGGAGCACACGGGTTCGAACCGCGGACCCTCTGCTTGTAAGGCAGATGCTCTAAACCAGCTGAGCTATGCTCCCGTTAAGGGACGGCAAAAATACTATATACCGCTTATTTACCCAAAAAAATCTTTTCTTAATTTAATTGAACTGTAGGAAGTCGATATTGTTGGCTATCATAAACATACAGCTCCTCAATTTCATAGGTCCAATACTTTCTCAAGGGTGATTTTTTCAACAATTCAGTTACCTCCTCTTTGTTCTTTGCATGAAAAGTAATCCAACAAGTGAGACTCTCCATACTTACTCCATAACTAACAATAATTCCCTTGTTGATTAGGTAGTTGATATAAGTTCGGTGAGAGGGTACCAGGGTCATGAACTGCTCATCCATGCTGAACTCAATAATAACTTGATACTTCTTCATAGGTAGGAGATTCAAATAAAATTAATAAAAAACTTACAAGGAAAATTAATTTAACAAGAACTTGATCAATTTACCTCCTTCTTTTTAACGTACCCGAATCCTCCCCACTCTCCCTCCACCACCTGCCAGATAAACATATTTTCCTTTCTTGGCATATCCCAGTGTATGGTAACTGTCCTTCGATATCATTCGCCAGTTTAAACCGTCATCGGTGGTAACATCAATCCCGGATGTGCCGCAAGTAATCCATGTTTTTCGAAACAAATATTGAACGCAGGAACGATATCCCCCCGGTGGATTTGCTGGTCGGGTAAACAATTGCTCATTTTTTAATCCGGTTACACGTAAATCAACCAGCAAACAATTATTGGCTGTGGAAGTATCCTGAGAAAAGTCACCCCCCACAATGATCCCCTGCAATGAATTTTTCATGGCAATTGAATTGCCTCCCCTGGAGGCACCACCCGGTAGAAATGGAAGACGCTCAATGAATTTTCCATCTGTATGGATCATTTGTGACCTACTTCCTCCTGTTACCATATAACCATTCCTGATATTTCCGGAATTCATTAAATGCAAATTAGAGCCGCTGGCGGCAAAAAAAGCCTCACCGGAATCGAGAAGAACCGGTTGTCCTGCTGCACCCTCCAAAACAAGTGGTTGCCAACTGATTCCACCATCAATGGTGCTAGCCATAAAAGGAGAACGGGCAATAGGGTCACCAATTACCATTCCCTCCAGACCATTCCGAAAATACATGGCATCCAGGAACATCCCAGCTCTTTCATCCCTGAATGTCTCCAGCCAATTTTTCCCGCCGTCAATTGTTCGAAGAATTATCGCAGGTTCACCCACTGCAATGATCACAGCAGTGAGACTATCCATTGCCGCAACATCCCTAAAATCCCTTTTTTCATGTCCTTTAACTTGTATCCAATTCCACGAAAATCCCCCATTGGTGGTAATTCCAACGGTCCCTTTACTTCCGGAAACCCATACAACATCATCATTTACCACAGCTATTCCCCTGAAGCTCGCTTTACTTTCATGTTTATATAGCACCTCTGGTTGAAATAATTTGTATTGCGCTTTTCCCATATTGAAAAACCCCAACAATGAAACTATGGAGAAGAATCGCAGAAGAATTGTTGACATGAATACTTAGATATTAATTTGAGTAAAATGTTATAATAAATTAATATTCAATATAATAGATATTTTTTTATTTCTGAGTACCAGGATGCAACCCTCGTGAGTCGGGTGATTTTTGCGAGGAAGAGGGGCATGGGCAAATCAAATATTTCTTCACTTCCTGTCTGACCAAACAATCTATTTAGATGTCGTGTTCCTGATGGATTGGCAAGTGTTGGGTAAGGCTCCCATGTAAATTCTACGGGATGTAACTCCTTGATCAGTTTTACTACAAGGCATCCCCAGAATACCGGCTGAAAGTGAGGTCTGTCATGAACACTGAATTGAAGTCCCTTGCACATCATTCCGGCATATTTTCCCGAATCCGGGGTAAATTCAACTAGTTCCATATCCACTTCATCCATTTCCAATTCAAACAATCGCCGGGCCAGCGCAGCTGCGTCTAACCAAGGGGCACCCAACTTAGTAAATGGGTCATCGGTTCCCCTTCCCTCACTCACATTTGTTGCTTCCAGCAAACAAAGTCCGGGGTACAACAAGGTGGTCTCAAATCTTTGTATGGCAGGAGACGGAGGAACAAATGCTGTTCCCCACTGCGTTTGAAAGCTCATTCTGTTCCAACCCTTGCAAGGAATAACTTCCAGGTCAACACCCAACTTAAAATGATCATTGAAATACCCGGCTAACTCACCGAGCGTACAAGAATGTCGAATTGGTATGGACCAGCGACCAATGAACGATGCGTTGGCTTCCTCCAGCATAGGGCCTTCAGCCAATTCAAGGTTACCGGAGATGGGGTTGGGACGATCCAGTATCACCAGTGGTTTTCCATTGGCAGCACAGGCTTCCATTAAATAGGTTAGCGACCATAGATAAGTATAAAACCGAACCCCCACATCAGGCACATCGAATAAAACACGGTCCAAACGAGCTAGGTCTTGTTTATCGGGAGCAAAAGAATGGAGATACAGGCTTTTCACCGGTAATCCTGTTAACCCATCAACCCCATCGGGCATGGGAGCCCCATCGGCACCCCTAGTATCTAGGCCATGTTCCGGTGCAAACAACTGTGTTAAAGAAAATCCATGTCGCAACAAGGCCTCCCGACCCGGAAGGCCATCCTTGGTGGTGGCTGATTGGTTGGTTAATAATCCCAGCACCTCATGTTTCCATTGAGGGGCCTGATTCAGAATTACGTCTAAGCCAAATTCTACCTGCATACTTAAAGTTAAGTCCTAAGTTCGTTCAGGTAGTAAAAAACAACAGTTCTTTTTTAAGAAGTTCGACAACATTAAAAATGATAGGACAACGATCATAGTGCATTTGAACCGTGAAAAACCGATTGGTGAACCCGGGCAAATGAAGCGCAGGAAACTCTCTGCAACCCGCAAATCGTTCGGCATAGATGGTACATTGATTGTCGGATAAAAAATGACAAGGCATTGCATTCATGATCAATTTACCGCTGAGTCCCTCAGCAAGATAACTGGACTTAAATTCGTCAGAGGGGGTATTGGTTTTTGCTGCAACCTTTTCTAACTCTTCCTGCGTTACCACAATCATCAGACTTTTACAGCAATTCCCACACTTTTTGCAGTCAATTTGTTGCGTCACTGCTTCCTGAAGGGCAAAAACAATGTTATCTATCATCAACGGATCCCGGGCTTCCAGGAAGTTCCGAAAATGATCATTTTCTTCCTCCCGGCATGCAGCCAGCAGGGAAATTTCATTTAAATCGCTTTTAATATCGAATTCGGGAGAAAGAATAGTTAAAGTTAAGATTTCCGTTGCCAAAATTGCCCTTCCAATCCATCCAATTCTGTTTATCCACATAAAAAAGGCATTTGTAGAAAAGTAAAATTGTGCTGCCCGTGTAGGTGTTTAGATTTGTACCCTTTGAACAAAAGTTAAATTCACAGAAGGACTATGGCTGTACAGCAAATTGGGAATGAATATGATGAGTCCTCGATTAGGTCGCTGGACTGGCGAGAGCACATTCGGCTGAGACCCGGTATGTACATCGGAAAAACAGGTGATGGCGCTGCTCCTGATGATGGCATATACGTGTTATTAAAAGAGGTATTGGACAACTGTATCGATGAATATACCATGGGATACGGGAGACAGATAGAAATTGGTATTACCGGGAAAATGGTGACTGTTCGGGACTATGGACGGGGAATTCCTTTGGGAAAAGTGGTGGATGTTGTGAGTAAGATCAATACCGGAGCAAAATATGATAGCAAGGCTTTCCAGAAAAGCGTCGGGTTGAACGGGGTTGGTACCAAGGCGGTCAATGCCCTGAGCCAACATTTTCGTGTAACGGCCTATCGGGAAGGCAAACAAAAAACCGCTGAATTTGAGCGGGGAGTTTTGCTCAAAGAGCACAAAGAAGCAGCTTCGAAAGAGTCAAATGGCACACTGGTAGAGTTTCTGCCCGATGATCAGGTTTTTCGTCATTTTGATTTTAAAAATGAATACATCGACAATCTGCTCTGGAATTACTGTTTCCTGAATGCCGGATTGCAAATATTTTTCAATGGAAAGAAATTCGTCAGCAAAAATGGCTTACTTGATTTGTTGGAGAAAAAAACAACAGCCGATGAATTGCGGTATCCGATCATTCACCTGAAAGGTGAAGACATCGAAGTAGCCATTTCCCACAACAATGATTACGGGGAAGATATTTTCTCGTTTGTCAACGGACAATATACTACCCAGGGCGGTACCCACCAGCAGGCATTCCGCGAAGCTTATGTGAAGGTGATACGTGATTTTTTCAAAAAAGATTATGAAGCATCAGATATACGAACCAGTATCGTAGCTGCTGTATCAGTAAGAGTACAGGAACCGGTATTCGAAAGCCAAACCAAAACAAAACTGGGATCCGTTACTGTTTTTGAAGGTGGTCCCACCATGAAAAATTTTATCCTGGATTTTCTTGCCAAAGAACTGGATAACTTCCTCCACAGGAATTTGTCGGTAGCTGATGCACTTAAAAAGCGGATTGAGCAAAATGAAAGGGAGAGAAAGGAACTGGCTGGAATTAAAAAGCTGGCCAATGAACGGGCAAAAAAGGCCAACTTACACAACAAAAAACTAAGGGATTGCAGAGTGCACCTGAATGATGACCCACCTGCAAAAAACAAAGAAGAATTCATTGCTCTTCAAAATCAATCAACCCTCTTTATCACAGAGGGCGACAGTGCCAGTGGAAGTATTACCAAATCCCGCAATGTAGATACCCAGGCCGTTTTTAGCTTGCGGGGAAAACCCCTCAACTCTTTTGGTCTGTCCAAAAAAGTGGTGTACGAAAATGAGGAGTTCAATCTTTTGCAACATGCCCTGAATATTGAAGACGGACTCGAAGGATTGCGCTATAATCAGGTAATTATAGCTACAGATGCGGATGTGGATGGTTCACACATTCGTTTGTTATTGATGACCTTTTTCCTCCAGTTTTTTCCGGATCTCGTGAAACACGAACACGTTTACATACTTGAAACACCTTTGTTCCGTGTTCGGAATAAACAAGAGACCATTTACTGTTATGATGAATATGAGAAAAAAGAAGCAGTAAAAAAATTGGGAAGTAAACCTGAAATCACCCGATTCAAAGGTCTAGGAGAAATTAGTCCCGAAGAATTCAGCAAATTCATTGGACCCGATATGCGCAAACAAATAGTAACCATCAACAATGAAGTGGGCATTCACGATATATTGGAGTTCTACATGGGAAAGAACACGCCTGAACGACAGGAAAAAATTATTGAAAATCTTAGAATTGAACTGGACATAGTGAATAATTGATAGCAAATGAAACACCTTGTATTTGAAGAGCAGAATGCCAGATTACTGCAAGAAGCCATTGTACTGGATGAAACGCTCGCAGGAAACATCTTCGTGATCCGTGACGATTATGCCACAGGTCCTTTGGCTGCAGAAGAGACAGAAGAAACATTGCAGGCACGAAGGGCTTGGTGGTCAAATCTTTTAGAAGGATCACCTTATGAAGATCAAATTAATTTAGTGGATGATGTTGCAACCTTACAACAATTATCTGAGGAATTAATTGCAGTACCCGAAGAAGAGTGCTGGATTTGGATGGGACAGAATGCACATGATGTGTGTGGTTATTATTGGATATTGAAATACCTGAAACCTTTCGCAGGGAGAATCATGGTACTATACATGAATAACTTGCCATTTCTCAATGAAAAGGGTGGCATTTTTTATCCCTCCCATCTTCATGAAATATTGCCGAAGGAATTCCTGAAAGCCAAAAAACTTGCCCGCCCCATCACCGGAAGTGAATGGGAAGTCGATCCGGAAGAATGGTCTAGGTTGCTGGCAGGAGAGGGAATGGTGCGTCTGCTGGAAGGTGGTAAGAAGTTGGTGAATCGCTCCATCGATTTCCATGACGAAGAAATTTTCAGAGCTATTAGTTCTGAATGGCAAAAGTTGAACAAAGTAATTGGTCAACTGCTTTCCAAGAATAAAAATGGATTGACAGACAGTTTTATTGCTTGGCGCTTGAAAGGTATGGTTGAAGAAGGGAAGATCGAATGGCAGGATGATAAAAACAAAGGTTGGAAAGATACACAGGTTCGCAGAACTGCTGCAAAGGAAATAACATCCACTGAGCAATGAGTCAGACCATCGACATACGACCAATGGCCCTAAAAAGCAGTGATGAACGAGGCAGTGTGCATCATTTTACAACTCAACGATCGGGAGAATACATGGTTTTTTATCGGCAACGCGGAGCAATTGGCGCGAGACATTATCACAAAGGATTGTCAGCGAATAAGAATCCGGAGCAATTTGTCTTATTAAATGGGACAGCCACTTTGAATTGGAAAGATCTCCGATCAGGCGAAGAAGGTTCAATTGTGCTGGAGTCACCGGTAGAGGTAGACATCTATCCCTGGATATGGCATGAAGTTGTGGCAGAAACGGATTTCGTAATGCTCGAATTGAATTCCATGTTGGAAGGTCCATTGGATACATTTTATATTGAAAAAGATCAAGTAAGTAGTAAATAAATATATGGCAAAGGGAAAGAGTGATATGCAGGTTTTTGATATTGAATCAGGTGTTCAGGGTCAGTATAAAAACTGGTTTCTGGACTATGCTTCGTATGTAATTTTAGAACGGGCTGTACCGGCTATTGAGGATGGGTTGAAGCCTGTGCAAAGAAGGATACTGCATGCCATGAAAGAAATGGATGATGGCAGATTCAATAAAGTAGCCAACATCATTGGCCAAAGTATGCAGTATCATCCACATGGAGATGCGAGCATAGGTGATGCACTTGTTAACTTAGGTCAGAAAGACCTGCTCATTGAAACCCAGGGTAACTGGGGGGATGTTAGAACAGGAGATCAAGCCGCAGCTCCCAGGTACATAGAAGCACGTCTCTCCAAATTCGCACTGGAAGTAGCTTTCAATCCGGCCACCACCCGCTGGCAATTGAGTTATGATGGTAGGAAGCAAGAGCCGATTACACTGCCCATGAAATTTCCTTTGTTGTTGGCGCAAGGAGCTGATGGGATTGCAGTAGGTCTCTCCACTAAAATTCTTCCCCATAATTTTTGTGAATTGATTGAAGCATCCATCAAATGTCTTCGGGGAAGGAAATTTGAGCTATATCCTGATTTCCAGACTGCAGGAATGATTGATGTTACCGGATACCAAGATGGTAAAAGAGGGGGCAAAGTAAGGGTTCGGGCAAGAATTGAGGAATTAGACAAAAAAACGCTGGTCATTCGAGATGTACCATACGGTGTTACAACACACCAATTGATGGAAAGTATAACAAAGGCTAACGACCACGGTAAAATAAAAATTAAAAAAGTAACCGATCTCAATGCCGCTGATATTGAAATGCAAATCGAGTTGGCACCCGGCATTTCAACAGATATCACCATCGATGCGCTCTATGCATTTACTGATTGTGAGGTAAGTATTTCTCCCAATGCCTGTGTGATTGCTGCCAATAAACCTGCATTCCTTACTGTAACTGATTTATTAAAATCCTCTGTCCATGAAACACGTGAATTGCTGAAGCTGGAACTTGAAATCAAATTAGGGGAATTACAAGATAAATGGCATTTTACATCTCTGGAAAAAATATTCTTTGAAGAAAAAATCTACAAGGAACTGGAAGAAAAACATGCTACCTGGGAAACTGTTCTTGAAGCAATAGAGAAAGGATTTGCGCCTTACAAGAAGAAATTGAAACGCCCCATTGAGAGAACAGATATATTGAAACTAACTGAGAAACCGGTTCGACGCATCTATCGGTTGGATATCAAAGAACTCAATGAACAGATCCTTCAAATTGAAGAAAACATACGGGAAGTTGAGCACAATCTTGATAACCTGACAGATTTCGCTGTCGCTTATTATGAAAACCTTTTAAAAAAATACGGAAAAGAGAGAACCAGAAAAACCGCAATCAAAGAATTCGATACCATTCAGGTGAAGCAGGTAGCCATAGCCAACACAAAACTATACATCAACAGGGCAGAAGGCTTCATAGGTACTGGACTTAAAAAAGATGAATTATTCTGTGAGTGTTCAGACTATGATGACATCATTGCTTTTACAAAGGGAGGTGCCATGAAGGTGGTGAAGGTTGCCGATAAGGTATTCATAGGAAAAGACATTATTCATGCAGCTGTATTCCGGAAAAATGATGAAAGGACTACCTATAACATGATCTATGTAGATGGTAAAACAGGTATCAGCTATGCCAAGAGATTCAATGTTACCGGAGTAACCCGTGACAAAGAATATGATCTGACGAAAGGTGAAGAACGTTCAAAAGTGCATTATTTCTCTGCCAATGCCAATGGTGAGGCAGAATCTGTGAGAGTAGTATTGAGTCCGGCTTCCACTGCTCGGATCAAAGAATTTGATTTTTATTTTGAAGAGTTGGAAATAAAGGGTCGTTCCAGCATTGGAAATCAGGTAACCAAATACAGTGTGAAATCTATCCGGATGAAGGAAGCCGGAAGAAGCACACTGGCAGGTATAAAACTCTGGTTCGATGATAAATTCGGAAGATTGAATACAGAAGGAAAGGGCAAGTATTTGGGCACTTTTGAAGATGAAAAGATCATTCTTTTCAACAAGAATGGTACATACGAAATAACAGACACAGAACTTAACCAGCGTTTTGAACCCGACCAGATTTTACTCATTGAAAAATACCAACCTGAACAGGTAATTTCTGCTGTGTACTTGGATCAAGATAAAAAGCAGTTCAACGTAAAACGTTTTGTCATTGAAACTACTACACTCAAAACACCTTTCAGTTGTATCAAAGAAGGTGCAGGAAATTATTTGGTCGCAGTAACGACAGAACCGGAACCCTTGCTGATTGTAACAACAGGAAAAGGTCAACAAGTTAGAAAAGCAACATTTAAAATTGCGAAAATGGTAGAAGTTACCGGATGGAAAACAGTGGGCACCAAACTAACAGAATTCCACAAGAGCATTGAAATGAACTGGCAGGAAGCGAGTAAAGACAACAATACTCAGCCGGAATTATTCGAGTAGAATAATCATTTCCTGACAGCCGATCTCTTACGGATCCGAATGGTGGCAGTTGAATTCAAGGTACTGTTAAGGAAAATTTCATACCTTTTTTTGCCGTCATAAAGAACCAATAATGCCGAATTGGGTGGAAAATTTCCCAGGTTGTGCGCAAACATGGCCAATTCATCATAAGCTAGGCTGGTATCAATACGAATAGTAAGTTTCAGTCCGCTAATGTCTAACATGCTCTTATCCAGCAGCAACCGGTTATTGAGAAATACCGATACAGAATCTCCGTCGATTTGACCATTATCAAATAACTCCAATCGTAAGGTATCATTATCGACTTCCAACACCCTGCTAACATCTTTACTCCGTTCCTTGAAAAGATTGTAAGAGCTTATTTGTGCACCAGCAACGACCGGAAATTCAGTGATAGTGAGTGGAACCGTTTTTGCCGTAGTTCCGGGAACAATAGGAGTTGGAGTAACCGGCTTCGCAATCGGTTTAGCCGGAGAAATATTTTTGTAAACAGTAACCTTCTTTACCGGCTGAGGTATGGTATCAGGCTCTTTCACCAATGGCAGGGTATCATTCGATTTCACTAACTTAAAATTAATGTCCGGAACCATGTATCGGTAGGCAGGAATACTGAAAAGCATGCCTTGAAGAGAGGACTCTGTTTTGGATGCCACCAATCTAAAATACCCTTCCATGCGAATATAAAGGCCTCTGGAGGCACTCATGGATTGAAAATAAACTACAGGGAAAGGTTGCAACTGAACACTACGGGTGGTGTTGTTATATCTTCCACGAATAGGTACCTGTAAAATACTGTCCTTAAAATAATAGATAAAATCACCCCAAACGCGTGTTCCTTGCTGTCGGAGAACAAGTTCAGAGAGGTAACTATTGCTCTGACGAGGATATTGAACTTTGCCTACACCATACCAGTGACCATTTACCTGCTGAGCAACGGCCGGTAAAAGCAAAATCAGTAAAAAACAAAATAATGCGATTCCTCTCATACCTATTGACTCATGGCATTGTAATATGATATACAACAATGTTCAGCACTACAAATTAATTCAAAATCAACTATTCAGATGAATCAAAGCAGCTATTATTGGCCATTGTGAACAAATTCAAAAAAGTTCAAAAGATAATCACACTACCTGCTTTTTTCGCTGTTCTTACCGTCCGAACTGTTGTACCTTTGTATCCTGCATGAAAAATACATCGAATATATCTGCCGGTCAATACCATCTCTTAAAGGTAAAACGCTCCACCGATTTTGGCTTTTATCTGGATGATGGTGGAGAGGGAATATTATTGCCTACCAGACTTGCTCCCCGGCAAGTAAAAATCGGTGATGAAATAAAGGTATTCGTGTACCATGATTCCGATAATCGACACATTGCAACAACCCAGCAACCGAAAGCTATTGTAGGTGAAATTGCCTTAATGAAAGTGGTTGCTGTTACCAACCAGGGTGCATTTTTAGATTGGGGACTGATGAAAGATCTTTTTGTGCCCGTTTCTCAACAATTGGGAGTAATGCGCAAAGGAGGAGAGTACCTGGTAAAATTGTACCTCGATGAAATGACCGGCAGGGTGGCCGCGACTGAAAAAATTGAGCCTCAACTGAACAAAGAACCGATAGGACTAAAAGAGATGGATGTTGTCGATCTGATTGCTTACAGAACATCTGAATTAGGATGGGTAATGATCATCAACAATCAATACACAGGCATCTTGCATGCCAGCGATATTTTTACACCCATTGAAAAAGGAGATCATTTAAGGGGATACATTAAGAAAATAAGACCTGACAATAAAATTGACCTTGCGCTGGGTGTGCCCGGTTATGCGAAAGTTGAGGGAGAAGCAGACAAAATCATCAGATTACTCGAAGAAAATCGAGGCTTCCTTCCTTATAATGATAAATCAGCACCGGAAGCCATTTATGAGTTTTTTGGCATGAGCAAAAAAACCTTTAAAATGACTACTGGTCATCTTTATAAGCAGAAAAAAATTCAATTTACAGATACCGGTATTCAGTTGCTGGATTCGGTTGAATAATCTACAAAATATATAACCATGAATCAATCACCATCTGTATGCATCGTAGCCGCAGTTAGAACACCTATAGGAAGTTTTGGGGGGCAATTACGCGGTTTTTCTGCCACACGATTAGGAGCACATGTTATCAAGGCTGCTTGTGAAAGAGCCGGGATACTACCTGAACTCGTGGATGAAGTTATCATGGGCTCTGTTCTGCAGGCAGGGTTGGGACAGGCTCCGGCACGTCAATCTTCTAAATGGGCCGGACTTCCAGACAATGTTCGTGCAACAACTGTCAATAAAGTTTGTGCCAGCGGAATGAAAGCCGTTTCCATGGCTGTTCAGAGCATACTGTTGGGTGATGCTGAAATAGTAGTAGCCGGAGGCATGGAAAGTATGAGCAATGTTCCATATTACCACACACAAACCCGTTGGGGAAACAAATACGGAACTACCAGCTTGTTGGATGGTTTGCAATTTGACGGACTGACAGATGTTTATCATCAATATCCCATGGGCAATGCCGCAGAATTGTGTGCTGCCAAATATGGCATAGATAGGACAGCTCAAGATGCCTATGCAATTGAAAGCTATAAAAGAAGCCAGCAGGCAACCAACGATGGACTTTTCAAGTCAGAAATAGTGCCGGTTGAATTACCCTCCAAAAAGGGTGACCCCATCATTATGGACAAAGACGAAGAACCATTTCAAGTAGATTTTAATAAAATTCCACAATTAAAGCCGGCATTTGATAAAGCAGGTACCATCACAGCAGCCAATGCTTCAACCATGAACGATGGCGCAGCAGCCCTTGTTTTAATGAGTACGGAAAAAGCAGCTTCACTAGGTCTTCAACCGCTAGCAATTATTCGGGGCTATGCAGATGCTGAACAAGCACCGGAATGGTTCACTACAACACCAGCAATGGCCATTCCGATTGCCCTGAAAAAAGCTGGTCTGACACAAGATCAGATATCATTTTTTGAGATCAATGAAGCATTTTCAGTGGTTGCATTGGCCAACCAGCAACTTTTACAGCTTTCATCTGACCAATTGAATGTGCGAGGTGGTGCTGTTTCTTTAGGACATCCACTGGGTTGCAGCGGAGCAAGAATACTGGTCACCCTGGTGCATTTGTTACAACAGGAAAATCAACGATATGGTGCTGCCGGTATTTGTAATGGGGGAGGAGGAGGCAGTGCCATGGTCTTAGAAAATCCTGCTGCCACCAAATGAGTTCGGTTCAGTTAAAAGATGTAGGGTTAGATTTGGCGGAACTAATCGCCGACATCAGTCGCAAGACCTTTCAGGAAACTTTTGGGCCTGTAAATACGGAAGCAGACATGCAGCTCTTCCTGCAAAAACAATTTACCACTGATACACTTATCAAAGAAGTTGGAATACCTGGAAACAGACACGTATTGGCCTATGTCGATGGCATACCGGCGGGTTACTTATTTTTAAAGTATCATGCTCATGCATTGCTACTGAATGATCCAGCTCTGGAAATCAGCAGAATCTATTGCTTAGAAAAATTTCAGGGGAAGGGAGTCGGAAAGTCACTCATGCTGGAAGCGATCATGGATGCCAACAGAAAACAATTAAAATGGGTGTGGCTGGGAGTTTGGAAAGAAAACGCAAAAGCGATCTCATTTTATCGATCATTTGGATTCAATACCTTTGGCACAACTAATTTTCTCTTGGGAAATGATTGGCAGGAAGATTGGCTAATGGCTAGAAAATGCTGAAGAAAAATAATTTTCATTGCAAAAACTCTCCATCAACAATCAGCAAAGTTGCTCCGTCTGTTGAAACCGATCGATGTGAACTCATATTGTCGGAAACTATATAACTGCATCCTGCTTTTAATTTAACTTGCTCACCATTACTCAATTCGCTTGTAAACTCACCTTTGAGGCAATGAACAACATGACCTTTCTGGCACCAGTGATCGGCAAGGTAATTAGGAGAATACACAACAATTCGAACCCGAAGCCCTTTCCATTGTAATGTTTGCCAGGTGGCTATACCAGTCTCACCCGGAAATTCAACTGCAGGGACCTCCGACCAATCGATGTGCTGAAAGGGAATCAATAGCATAAAAAACTTCTTTTCATAAAGCTAATAACTTTATTGAGAAGTCATTTAATCCCAAGAATAAACAATTAATGGGAAAGCTTACGATGATTGAAAAGATAGGAGAATTTCAAATCAAAGGCAGGATATATCAATTGGTATTTAAAGGTAAGGTCACATGCTGGCCCAAGATCTATGTGCTTGTTAACTAGCCACTTTGGATATAACGCTGAATGCGAAATTGAAAAAAAGAAAACCCATTCCAGAAAAAAGGGGGATAATTATAGTCGTTTAACCGTATTCTGTTGGTTATGGATAAAATGATAAACAACTGCCGAAAGAAGTAAAGCAATAGAAACATATACATCGATCAACATAACTGAACGAAGCCGCTGATTAACTCCTTCAATCTGATAGAAAAGGACTATAAAAGACACCATACTGATTAAACCGATTGTCGATGCCCAGCCATAATAAGATTTTTTAATAGCGGAAAAGATCAATCCGAAACCAATCAATCCAAAAAAAACAGCACGATGCCGGAGTAGCAATTGTAAGTTGGCATCACTCATATCTACGCCATAGTTTTTTTGCAGCTGCTCTGTAAAAAATAAAAAGGAGAAGGGAAGGATGTGAACCATGCCCGTAATCAGGAGTATTAAGCGATAAAATTTTTCCATGATTACTATTGAATGTGCTGATAGTTAGAAATGGGCAATCGGAATTCCAAAAGAATCTGAGAAATACGATAAAACCAATTTGGGATCGGTCGTATACAAACGACCACCGTACTGTAGATAAAGTGATGCATCCACCGTATCATGATGAGCGGTATCCAGGATCAGATTGGGACAACCCTGATGTGAATCACCGACGAGGTCAACTATTTCTTTTCTAGGATGAGGAAAATCAATGTAACGAATATCTATTTGTTGTCGTAAGTGAGGATAATAACTCAATACACCTTCTATCAATGCACAGTCCGGACAGTAATAGAGTTTACCCGCCTGATCCCGCAGGGAATCTGTAAAATTCGGCCGCAGAAGAAATAGGATATCCATAGCATCAATTTGAAATAAATGTAAGAAATAATTCTCTATTCAACACCCGGCAAAATCATCCGCAATGACCCAATCTCTCTTTAAAAATTAACTTGTGCCTGTATTCTGAGTAAACTTCCTTCTTGAAAGTTAGTGGGAAGTTGGAAATCTTCAAACCGCCTTCTCGAGAAAGTATAATTCATAACCAACTCAAAATTTTTATTCAACTGCCACTCAGCTCCCAACTCCAATTCACGGACATGATGACTTCGGGCATCCCGCTCATGTTTTTTTCCTCCACGATAATATTGATACCTCGCAAAAGGTAATAGTATTTGTTTGTTGAGCTTTATAAAATAATTCAGAGTTGCATATCCACCCTGAAGAGGTCTTTCGTCAATTGAACCGGTTATTTTATTGAATTCCGGCCCGCGGCCGAAAGTGTACTCTGCCAGAATACCAAATGGCTGAGGGTAAAGTACAAATGTACCCGCAATCCGTCGGTCAAGGTAATTCAAGTCTGCATTGGTTTTTACTCCCGGACTAAGATTTGTTCTGGGAATCACGTATTTACCCGTATATGCCTGAATCCCCAGCTCAATAATCTGCTTATTGACCTGAAAAGGGTAGGTGAAGCGGGTAATAATATGAGGCTCGTTGTTCAATTCTGGATTGTTGGCAGTTTGTCCGTTATAAACACCCAAACCAAAAACGCCATAATCTCCACTACCTTTCAAACCGTCCCGCACAAGACGAGCAAAAAGTTCTCTTGTTTTTTTGGGCGCCCAATAGAAAAATACGCCTAGATCTCGTTCATTAGAAACTGCACTGTTCAATGCATCGGCTCTGTCTAGCGGAAGCCGGTTCTGACTGGATTGCATATTCTCAAATCCATAGGGAACTTTACTTTGTCCAATCCTAAACCTGAATTCATTGTCCTTGTCCAGACCTACGTCAATGTAAGCATCCCGCAATTGGCCAAAATGCAACCGGTCGGTAGCCGGACTGCTCGCGAAATCGGGTTGAACATACAAGTAAACATTTTTACTGATTTGGCCGAAAATAATAACCCGCATACGCCTGATGAAAAAACCGCCGTTTTTTCCCCATGACCTGTCACATGACTCACACCCAAGATTTTCATTGGTTTCAAACAAACGATTGTACCGAAATTGTGCATACCCACGTATGGCAATGTTTTCGTACCATTTTTTCTCAACGGGTACAGCCGGAATCTTGCGCAAACTATCCTGCTGAGACAACAGCGGAAGTGGTAAAAAAAGGAAAAAATAAAATAGTCTCATTGATCAGTTTGCACAAAAACATATCTGTCTCAACAAATATGAAATTCGAACGCGTGCGAAAGTAGAAAAAAGAGGGGAAAAAGGGACTTCAGTTATACACATTTTATAATTTATAAAAACGTATATATATGATAATCAATACATAATTGAAATAATACCGCATTCAATTCATCAAATAAATCAACATTATCAGCAGTATCCAGAAAATATTTACCGGAATTTATATTTTAAAAAAGAACTATGAACAATTATGACGGGACTATTATAATAAGGAAGCAATGCCAACCCGTTGATGGATGAACTCATTATTCGTCATTTCACGTATCATGAACCGACAAAGGTCTCCACTGGTTGTAGGGGTAAAGTTTTGTTCTATCTCAATTTCCCGGAAAGTGATGTAAGCCTTTTCTTCGGGACCGTCAATCAATTGAACCGGACAAACAACAGTCCATTGCAATGGGGAAGCTTGAACTTGCTGCCACATCTTTTTATATTCATCAGCATAAGATGATTGCTCTACGGGAAAATCATCTCTATCGGCTATCATTTTACCTTCCTTATCCTCCAACAACAATATATCCCCTAAAACAAGTAATCGTTGAACACCTGTTGCAACCATTCCGGCTATGACCTGCCGTATTCCGCCGCTGCGGGAAATATCTCCTGCTTCCTTTTCACCGGATACCAGAAAAAAAACAACATCGGTACCGCGGATGGCTTTCTCCACCTCTTTTCGATCCAGTAAATAACCTTTGACTACAACAATTTCATCTTGTTCCAATGACTTATCTAACCATTGATCTATATTCCTGTCATACGCCACAACCTGATGGTGTTGAGAAAATAATTGGTCAATCAGTCGACGACCAATTATTCCGGCAGCGCCGAAAACAACTATTTTCATGTTGAAAAGTTACAAAAAATCAGGCGTAAGATTTCAATTCATCCATTTGGATAGCCATATGGCTCTCATCCATCACAACTTCATTATTTTTAATGAGTATGACCTGGGGAGATTCATGGTGAACCTGAAAATTTTCAGCGATGGCACTTGAAATAGTGCGATGGGCTAGTAAATCCAGCAAATAAAAATCCCAACCCTCAGGAGGAGTCTCCCTTTCAAGTCTGCCCAATACCATAGAACTGATGCTGCAGCGGGTACTGTGCTTAAAAATAACTTGGGGACGCTTTTCTGAATTGGCAACCAATTCTTCCAGTTGTTCCATTCTCTGTAGGGGAATCCAATGAATCATGGTAGCAGGAGGAGTAGGGGAGAATCAGGCACCCTGTCTGAAATAATTCGGGTTGGTGGTTGGGCATCCGCGTCCGCGGGTTGAAGCGCAGGAAGAAAATACCATTCCTACCACCAGAATAATCAGCAGGATAAGGGATATGTTTTTCATAGTATACGGTTAAATGACCGAATTGGCATTATATTGCACTACTCAAAGATACAAGAATGAGTGAAATAGCTGCCTGGGGCTTTTGTTCAAAAAATGTTAATAGTATTCTGTATTTATTCAACGTATGAAGCTGCATTTTATTTCAATTGGCGGCAATGTCATGCACCAACTGGCCATTGCTCTCAGCCGAAAAGGCTACCAGATTAGCGGTTCAGATGATGAAATTGTTGATCCCGCTCGCAGTAATCTGCAGAAAGAGGGTCTGCTTCCATCCCAACTAGGCTGGAATCCTGAATTGATTACCAATGAATTGGATGGAATCATTCTGGGCATGCATGCCCGGGAAGATAATCCTGAATTGATAAAAGCAACTCAACTCGGATTGCCGATATATTCCTTCCCGGAATATATATATCATGAAAGCTTACAAAAAAAGAGGATAGTTATTGGGGGCAGTCATGGAAAAACTACCACGACTGCAATGATTATGCACCTGTTGCAACAGCAGCAAATGAAATTTGATTATCTGGTAGGGGCAGCTATCAAGGGTTTTCCAACAGCTGTTCAGCTCACCGAAGCCCCCCTGATCGTTTGTGAAGGAGATGAATACCCTGCCAGCGCAATACTCAAAAAGCCAAAATTCCATTTTCTTCATCCCCACATAGCTGTAATTACCGGAATTGCCTGGGACCATATCAATGTATTTCCCACATTTGAAATTTATCTGGAACAGTTCATCATTTTCATACACAAAATTGAAAAGGGAGGTATTTTGATTTATAACCAGACCGACACTACACTCGAAGAACTGGTGAAGAAATCACATCGTAGTGATATCACCTATCTGCCCTATGCTCTTCCAAAATATGAAGTTGAAGACGGTATTACCAAAATTGAAATAGAAGAAAAAAAAGGAAATCTTTCTGTTTTTGGCGAACACAACTTACTCAATCTTCAGGCAGCCAGGCTGGTGGGAAAGCAGTTAGGAATTTCTACTGATGAATTTCTACAATCGATGGAAACTTTTACAGGTGCAGCTAAAAGACTTGAATTACTGTCAGCAGGAAAAAATACACGGGTCTACCGTGATTTTGCTCATGCCCCCAGCAAGGTAATCGCAACACTGCAGGCCGTTCGTCAGCAGTTTCCAGACCATAACCTCATTGCAGTTCTTGAATTGCACACATTCAGTAGTCTCAACCAAAAGTTTCTGCATGAATACAAAGCAAGCTTAGACGCTGCAGACCAACCGGTCGTTTTTTATACCCATCATGCACTCCAACATAAGAAACTTCCTCCACTAGACCCCTCCATTGTAAAAGCCGAATTCGGTAATGAACGATTGACCATACTTCATGATCAAAATTCTTTGATGCAATGGCTCGCACAACAAGATTATCAACACTCCATTCTTTTACTCATGAGCAGCGGTACTTTTGATGGTGCCAATATGCTTACATTTGCACAAACAATCACATCGCAGTAAAGTCCCTACCATGAACCTGTCACTAATCCGCCCCCTAGCATTCATTGACCTGGAAACAACCGGTGTAAGCATAACACAGGACCGGATTGTTGAAATTGCAATCATCAAAATCATGACCGATGGGTCACGACAGGTAAAAAGAAAACTGATACAACCCGGCATTCCCATACCTGAATCAGCTTCTGCAGTACATGGTATCACCAATGAAATGGTGAAAGATGCTCCAACATTCAAGCAGGTAGCCAATGAGTGTAAACAGTTTCTAGACAATTGCGACATCGGTGGGTACAACAGCAACCGATTTGACATTCCTATGCTGATGGAAGAATTCCTACGGGCAGGAATAGAATTTCCCATAGACAACAGAAAATTTGTAGATGCGCAGAAAATCTTTCACAAAATGGAAGAAAGAACGCTTTCAGCAGCCTACAAGTTCTATTGCATGAAAAATCTGGAAGGTGCCCATAGTGCTGAAGCAGATGCTATGGCCACCTATGAAATTCTGGATGCCCAGGTTATGCGCTACCCACAAATGGGAAATACAGTAGAGAGTATTTCGAAATTCGCCGGAGAAGATGATTTCGTGGACTTTGCCCGTCGCTTTATAAAAGATAATGGAGTAGAAATCTTCAATTTTGGCAAACACAAAGGGAAACCTGTTGAAAAGGTACTCAGAGAAGAACCACAATATTATGACTGGATGATGAAAGGGGATTTTGCCATGAATACCAAGCAGAAACTGACCGAAATACTCAACAGAACCCTTCTGAAGAAGAGTGGCAATGCCGGTTGAATAATTTAACGTAATTCTGCGGCATCTTTTTGTATTTTAGTTGCACCATCGTTCCATACCATTGGAGAAAATCGTTATCATACCTACTTACAATGAACGGGAAAACATCCTGTCCATAACCGAAGCAGTGTTTTCATTGCAGCGTGGTTATCATGTGCTGGTGATTGATGATAATTCTCCTGATGGCACAGCAGCCCTGGTAGAGGAGCAAATGAATAAATATCCGGAACAACTGTTTCTCATACGCCGCAGCGGAAAACTTGGATTAGGTACAGCATACATTGAGGGATTTCGCTGGTCGCTGGAACGTGGCTACCAATTCATCATGGAAATGGATGCTGATTTTTCACATAACCCCGCTGACCTGGAAAGATTGTATGAAGTGTGTAAATCAGGTCAAGCAGATGTTGCAATCGGCAGTAGATATGTCCCCGGCGGCAAAACTGAAAACTGGCCATTGGACAGGCACATTTATTCCAAAGGAGGGGCTCTTTATACACGCATCATCACCTGGTTGCCGGTCAATGATCCAACCGCAGGTTTTGTCTGCTACAGCAGTAAGGTACTGGAAACAATGAATCTCGATCAAATCCGTTTTGTCGGTTATGCTTTTCAAATTGAAATGAAATTGGCAGCCTGGAAATTAGGTTTCCGGCTTAAAGAAATACCTATCACCTTCGTTGATCGTAAAGTAGGTACCAGTAAAATGTCTAAAGGCATTATCCGGGAAGGTGTATTGGGAGTTCTGGAAATGCAATGGAGAAGCCTATTCGGTCACTATAATAAGAATGTTAGAAGAAGGAAATAATTGTCTTCCACCATTCAATCCATCTAACATTCAAGCCCGTTCAAACTGCCATGAAAAAAGCACTTTTGCAATTACATATTGCAGTATGGCTGGCAGGTTTCACCGGCATTTTGGGAGCACTGATTACATTGAATGAAGTTTGGCTCGTTTGGTACCGGATAGCCATCACTGTTCTCACCTTATTCTTGTACCGCCTGTGGAAGCCCTCCCCTCAAGTCATCTCCATCCGGCACAAAACAAGACTTCTGGGTATCGGAGCCATCATAGCATTACATTGGGTCTTTTTTTATGGTAGCATCAAGCTATCCAACGTATCGGTAGGATTGGTGTGCTTTGCATCAGTTGGTTTATTCACTTCCATTACAGAACCACTATTCAACAAGACCCGTTTTTCCATCGGTGAATTTTTTTTGGGACTGCTTAGTATGGTGGGCATATATATTATTTTCCACTTCGACACCAGGTATAGAACCGGAATCATCATGGGTACTGCCTCATCTATCTTAGCTGCCTTCTTCTCTGCCCTGAATAAAAAATACATTGACACTACTCCCCGAAGAGATATGCTCTTTTATGAGATGGCAGGTGGACTGGCAGGAGTTAGTTTGTTGTTACCCGTTTACCAACTATTTTTCCCATCTACAACTACCATGCCCTCACCTGCGGACTGGGGTTGGCTACTCATTTTAAGTTGGGCCTGTACCATTCTCGCTTTTGAATGTATGTTGAGCAGTCTCCGGCATGTCTCCGCCTTCACTCAGGCACTTACCCTTAATCTGGAACCTGTGTATGGCATCATCATGGCTTTCATTTTCTTCAATGAAAACCAGCATTTGCAATCCAGCTTCTATGCCGGATGCGCACTCATCCTATTATCTGTTTGCTTACAAATGTTCCGGATTTATCAAAGAAGAATACCGGAAACCACAACAGTTTAAAACTCCACAATGAACCCAAAAGTCGGAGCAAAAATAGCATCTGAGTTATCCAGGTAAAAAGGAACAGCATTGCTGCCATTTGTTTTCGCCGGTAACCCATCCGTAGTCTGGAATCCAGTATTATCTGCATTCCTTCTAAATGCATAGAAAGGTGGTGCCGGACTTTTGGCCAGGTACCAGTTGGTAATATCTAGGAAAAGATCAAGGGTGAATTTTTTGTAGTTCCACTTTTTATCAATCCGTATATCACTGGAATGAAAGGCCTTCAATCTTTCGCTGTTGAGTCTGGAATAATCTAAAATACCTGATCCCAGAGTGATAAAATTCAAGCGACTGGCTGCCTCATCATAGGGGGTATTTGGTAATCCACCCTGGTAACGAAACTTCAGTCCTACCTCCCAATTTCGCGGCAATTTGAAACCAAGTAAAACACTCAAAAGATGTCGGTTATCCCAGGTACTGGGAATCAAAACTCCGGAAGTATTGCTGTATTTACTGTTGAAATAGGTGTAACTAAAAACACCAAAGAATCGCTTGGTAAGCTTTTGCTGAGCGAAAAACTCAAATCCAAAACTCCGTCCTTTGCCATTCGTGCTGATGGGTTCATTACCCAACACATTGAAGTCTCCTCCCAAATTGGACAAACTAATGCCGTCTTTTATACTGATTGGAACATTGGAGTATCTTTTATAGAAACCTTCCAGGGTAAAACGGGTAGCATCGGAAGGAAGGTATTCTATACCGGCAACATAATGTGTGCTGCGGAGATAATCTGCCCCCTGATTCACAAATTTCCCTGCAGCATCTTTGAATCCAAGAGCGGTATAAGGTGCAAGTTTGTAATAAACCCCCGCAGAGGCATTCAAAGTAAATTTATCTGCCAACACATAACTCAACGATAGGCGTGGAGAAAGTGTTCGCAAAGGATTACTACCACTTGTTGTGAAACTATTCATATCGGTTCTGATACCGGCATTCAATCCCAGGCGGTTATCAAAAAATCGTTTCCCTGCCTGGAAAAATCCGCCATACTTCAGCATATTTAGTCGGGTAGAATAATTAAAAACTACAGCAGGTTGAATCAAAACGCCTGCATCATTGGTTATTTCCGGACGTACGATTTGATTGGTAGCATTGGAATAACTTACGACATCGGCCTGAACCCCATAGCTGTATTTCCATCCCATCTTATTTTTATTGACATCAAAACGCAATTTGTTTTCAGTTTCCCGTGAATCAAATTGTAGTGTTTGCGTGCCTTTTACCGGACCAAGATTGTTTTCAAACTTGGCAATGTCATTATTAAAATCATTTCTGCTCACACTAAGATTCCAGTAGCCGTTGTCGATCAGGTGTTTCACCGAGGCACCCACTGTGTAATTCCATTGGTTGATTCCGGGGTTACTGTTCAAGGCAAATAATTTTTCGGGAGTAGCTTTTTTGGGAGCAGCAAAATTGAATTCGTCAATGGCACCAACCCCTAAAAAGGTTAAAGTAGTTTTCTTATTGATGCGATGGGTAACCTTGTATTGGAAATCCCAGAAATTAGGACGAATGGGAAGATCGATGAGTTGAAACAACAATTGCAGATAACTTCTCCTGGCAGATGCCAAAAATGTGGTTCTTCCATCTTTGCTCAATGGCCCCTCCAGAGTAGTTGCCAACTCAGTTGCACTAAGTCTAACATTTCCCTGCAAACCACTTTCATTACCCCGCTTTTGACGAAATTCAAAAACAGAAGAGAGAGCATTGCCATATCGGGCATCAAAAGCAGAAGAACTTAACTTGACGTCCTCCAAAAAACTAACGTTCAGAATACCGGCAGGACCACCGGCGCTTCCTTGTGTGGAAAAGTGATTGATGACAGGTATTTCAATTCCATCTAAGAAATAAACATTTTCATTAGGAGCTCCTCCCCGTATAATGATGTCATTCCGGAAACCCAGTGAAGACCCACCGGTACCCCCCACGCCCGGCAATACTTGTATTACCCGGGATATGTCAAAGTTTCCCCCGGGATTGCTTTTAATTTCCTCGGTCGTAAGTCTTTGAACGCTAAGGGGAGTTTCAAGGGTTGCTGCCCTTGCCGACTTCCGGCTACCGCTTGTTACAGTGACACCCTGTAAAGTTGTTGCCGCAGGTTCCAACTCTATTACAAAGTTATTCTCGTTTCCGCTGGTCACCGGCACATTGAACAAGGTCTTTTTTACATATCCAAGAGCTGTAATTTCAATACTATAGGTACCTACCCTGATACCGGAAATTCTAAATTGACCAAGAGTATCTGAAATGGCTGCTGATGAAGTGCCCACCACTTGAATAGATACCCCTGCTATCACCTTCTGGGAAGACTTATCGATCACATTTCCAGAAACAATACCGGTGGATTGAGCAAAAGAAGATAAATAAGTCAACAGAAAGGTTACAGCAAAAAGGGAGAACTTCATGGTGGGTATATTTTCTTATAAAACAAACCAATCTGTTGAATGTTTAGCTATTTTCATACTTATTTATCAAACCAAGGTCAATTAACCAACGGTACCCCGGTGAATTGATTGAAAAAATGTATTGCTATGTCAAAGTCCATTGTTTTGGTTCTACTGCTGATTGTTTCCCCTTTTATCTCTGTATTATCCCAAAAAAAACCGCTTGACCATACCGTTTATGATGGATGGCAGAGCATGGGGGAGAGAGGCATTAGTAACAAGGGTGAATGGATCTTTTTTGCTGTCAATGTGCAGGAAGGCGATGGGATGCTATTCGTTAAAGATTCTACCGGAAAAACTGTAGCAGAAATTGCAAGGGGATATAATGCCGCATTTTCAATTGGGCAGGAACACTTGGTTTGTCGCATCCGGGCTCCTTTTGCCGCAACCCGTGAAGCGAAAATCAAGAAAAAAAGGCCCGATGAAATGCCAAAAGACAGTTTGGCCATCGTGCATTTATCGAGTGGCAATCTGATCAAAATTGCGGCTGTAAAGCAATATGCCCTTCCCGAAGCAGGCAACAATGACTTACTTGTGTACTGGCTGGATAAACAACCTGCTGCCAAAGAAAGTAAGCCAGCCCCGGATTCTTTGACAAGGTTGAATCAAATGTTGCGGCTTGCAGATAGCTTATCGAAAGTGTCAGACAGCATCCGAAAAAAGGCGAATGAGTTAACAACGTTGGGTATGTCAGCTATTACAGCGTCAACTGTTAGCAGCAATACCGTTTCAACCGGAAATAACAATGAAACGCAGGAAGAGGGCACCGAACTGATAGTGCTTTTCCTGAACAATCAAAAGGAAAAGAGATTCCCGCAGGTTACAGAATGGCAACTGAGTAAAAAAGGAAACCTGCTGGTGTATGAACAAACAAAAAAAGCACCCAACAGCAAAGGAAAAAATTCAATCCATGTTGTACAATTACCCGGCATGAATGACCAAACTGTTCTCTCCGGCTACTACGATGCCAAATCGTATATAATGGATGAAGCAGGACAACAACTGGCATTTGTAGCAGAGAGAGACAGCGGTACCAAAGCAGTGCAACGATTTTATCAACTTTGGCATTATACCGCCGGTAAGGATAGTGCACGCATGTTGGTCAATACAAAAACCCGGGGTGTACCTGCGGGTTACACGGTAGCGGAAAATACATCTACACGGGGGGACATGGGATTCAGAAGACCAGGTTCGGAACCATTTTTCTTTAGTCTGAACGGACAACGCTTGTTTTTCGGTTTGTCAGCCATCCTGCCGCCAAAAGATACCAGTTTGCCGGAATTTGAAAGGGTAAATGTAGACGTTTGGCATTACTTAGACGATCAGATCCAACCGGCCCAATTGCGCAGCCTGAATGCTGATATAAATCGTTCCTATCTCTCCCGATATGATTTTGAAACCCAGCAGGTAGTTATGCTGGGAAATCCTTCTTTCAGGAATGTTTTATCAAGTGCAGATGGCGACGGAACCTATTTTTATGCCACCAGTGATAGTGGGAAACGGATTGCAGCCCAATGGCAAGGTTTTACCCTGAATGATATTTATCAAATAAATCCTGTTACCGGATCATCCATTCTGATTAAAAAAGAGGTGAAGGGTAATTTGATGGCTACTTCACCTCAGGGTAATTATTTGGTTTGGTACGATGAGCCACAAAAATCCTATTACAGTTACCATGCCCCTTCACAACAACTGACCAGATTTGCCAAAGACATTCCCTATCCGCTGTACGATGAAGAAAATGATTTACCGGATGATCCCAATCCAGAAGGATGGATCAAATGGTCGGAAGACGAAAGGTTTTTATTCATCTATGACCATTTCGATATCTGGAAGGTAGATATCTCCGGAAAAGACAAATCTGTACGCCTCACCGATGGTAGAAAAAACAAAGTTCAATACCGATTCATCAATACCGACAAGGATGAGAAATATTTTTCAGGCCAGTCCAACCTGCTGCTTCGTTTACTGGATGAAAAAGACAAAAGCAGCGGATTGGCATTGTTGCAACTGCAAGGACTTACACTGACCCAGCTCTTCAAGGAAAAGGTAAATGTTGGTTCAGGCATTGCCAAAGCAAAAGAGAATGCTGTTTTTCTCTATACGAAGGAAACTTTTCAGCGTTCACCTGATATATACCGGCATGTGCTGAATTCATCCGCACAACAACTTTCTCGTATCAATCCACAACAGGAAAACTACAATTGGGGTTCAGCCAGTTTGTTTCGTTGGAAAGCATATACGGGTAAATTAACGGAAGGCATTGTTTATAAACCCGAAGATTTTGATCCCGCGAAGAAATATCCTATGATCGTTTACTTCTATGAGAGAAGCAACGAAACTCTCCACAATTATCTTCCCCCTTCACCTACACCATCCCGTTTGAATATTCCTTTTTATGTTAGCAGAGGGTACGTAGTTTTTGTACCTGATATCTGGTACACGAAAGGATACCCCGGACAAGGAGCGTATGATTATATTTTGAGTGGAACCAGGGCAGTGGTAAAAGAGGGTTATGTTGATTCAACAAGAATTGGATTACAAGGTCAAAGTTGGGGAGGATATCAAATTGCCTGGCTCATTACAAGAACTCCACTCTACAGAGCAGCATGGGCCGGAGCACCTGTGGCGAACATGACAAGCGCCTACGGCGGGATCCGCTGGGGACCAGGCATACTGCGCCAATTCCAATACGAAAAATCTCAATCGCGCATAGGAGCGACTCTTTGGGAGAAGCCGGAATTATACATAAAAAATTCACCCTTATTCGCCCTGCCCAAAGTAACAACCCCATTGGTAATTATGTCCAACGATGCAGATGATGCTGTGCCCTGGTACCAGGGAATTGAATTGTATGCGGGACTTCGCAGGTTGGGTAAACAAGTTTGGTTATTGAATTATAATAATGAAGTACACAATCTGGCAGAGCGAAAAAACAGAAAAGACATACAGATAAGACAACAACAATTCTTCGATCATTTGCTCAAAGGAGCAGCTCCGGCGAAATGGATCAAAGAGGGAGTACCCGCTGTGATGAAAGGAAGAGATTGGGGATTGGGAAATTGAAAGCTTGAGAGAGCTTCAATTTTAATGGTCATGGGATTTGCCGGAAGATGGTCCGAGCCACAACTGGGTGATGGTTCTTTCCATTTTTAACCAGCAGTAGCCAATCAGCATGGCCAGCAATGAAGCAACCAATACAGAAATTTTGGCCATGTCTTCTACCGGTCCGCCAGAGAAGGCCAGTGCAGAAATAAAAATGCTCATGGTAAATCCTATACCCGCCAAGATACCTGCACCAATAAGTTTGTACCAGTTGACTCCGGAAGGCAACTGTGCCCATTTTCGGGAAACTAAAAAATAACAGGATAGGGAAATACCGAGGGGTTTCCCAATTACTAATCCTGCCATGATACCTGTACTCAGTGGACCAGAGAGGGCTTGTAATGGATGTTCAGGTAGAACCAAATTCGTGTTTGCCAGAGCAAAAGCCGGTAAAATGATAAAATATACCGGGATATGAATCATGTCCTCAAATCGTTTCAGCAGATGAACCGGAACCAAAAAAGCAAATATTACACCGGCTACTGTGGCATGAATTCCGGAGTTGAACATACAGTACCACATAATGAGACCCAATAAAATATGTACCCAACCAAATTTAAATCCTTTTTTATTCAGCAGGACGAGTATACCCACAATGAGTAAAACTACCAATAAGTAACCCCAGTGTAATGCATCCCCATAAAAAATGGCAATGACCAGAATGGCTCCCAGGTCATCAATGATGGCCAAAGCAGTAACAAAAATTTTCAGTCCTGAAGGAACATTTCTACCCAACAAAGAAATAACACCCAGGGTAAAAGCAATGTCCGTGGCGGTTGGAATGGCCCATCCCTGCATATAGGCGCTTCCACGTGCAATGAAAGCAAATAATATGGCGGGCATCAGCATACCTCCAACAGCAGCGACCATGGGCAACAATGATTGACGTATGGATGACAATTCTCCTGTAAGAAACTCACGTTTGATTTCCATTCCCGCCAAAAAAAAGAAAACCGCCATCAGAAAATCATTGATGAAGACTGAAGGTGAGTTGGGTATATTGAACCATCCTATGTGGGTATGATGAGCAGCGGTTCCATCTAATGAATGGTGCCAGAAATGCTGGTACCAGTTTTGAGTCAATGACAGGTTGGCCAATAACAAGGAAATAGCAGTACACAACAACAGGGTAATTCCTATGGATCTGTTGCTGTGCAAGTAACTATGTAACAGTTGGGAAAATGATTTTTTCTTAATTGTTCTCATTGTTATTGGTTGAATTTAATACGGGAACCTCTTTTGGGGGAAGAAGAAGATCCGCTTTACTCTTTGGACGAATTGCTTCCAGCCATCTAAATGAGCGCAATTTCAAGGTTTCATGGGGTGCTTTTCTCATCGGATAAGCGGTACCTTCATATTTATTGAGAAAGGATACTTTTTTAGGCTCATTGTTTTTCAATAGGATGACAATAGCATCACAGGTAGATTTGTTCACACTAATGAAATGCTTTTTTTCATCCTGAAAATAATAAACATTTTCAGCACTTCCTTTAGCGGTCATCTGGTACATATCCCCATCTTCAAACAATGCATTGAGTCGGTTGCCTTTGAGTTGATTGAAGTAGGGGGTACTATCAACCCGGCTTATTGCCAGCGCATTTTCAAATACATAAAGTCTTTCAGGCTTCTTGTTTTTCAAGAACAAATACAAAGTGTCGCCCAATATCTGGTTCTCTTTGGCCCAAACTACCGGTGATTTAAAAAATCGAAAAACAGAATCCTCCAGAGAATAGAACAAACTGTCACCCACACCTTGAAGCGAATCGGCATAGACCCGAACATGGGGATATGCTTCAAAATATCGCAAAGTTGTATCCTGCCTTCTCTTGATGAATTCAGCAGAATCGGTTGCCAATACATCTCTCACCTCTGGCACCTCACGGGATTTACGTAGATCCAGTAATCTGGCGACATACAGCGTATCTGCCGTGATGAAAGTGGTATCACGTTTTTGTTTGACCAATAATAGCGGCTGGATGGTGGCGAGCAGTATATCTTTCTTTTTATCTGTCTTGATGTTATTGGCTATAAGATCAAAACCTCCGGTACTGTCTTTGCTCCTGTAAACCGCATTTCCCCTGAACTCACTTTGTCCGGTCGAATCATTGATCGCCATATCATCTGACGTAAATGTATAAGAACTGTCAATAATCACCGGCCTTTGGTACAGGAACCCTTTTTTATTTTTCCTGTCAAAAAAAGCATCACGGGTAAGAATAATTCTTTTGGAAGAATCGACAATACGGGTAGGAGAGGAGATGCGAACAGTCTCCTTCTCGGTATTGTATTGAAGGGTATCTGTTTGAATGGTGTATTCCGGATCCTTCAGGAGTACTTTTTTGGTGAATATAACATCCTTGGTATCCCCGTAATACATCGCTTCTTCGCTGGTAAGTACGGTCTTTTTATTCACTAACCTTCCGCCTTTGCGATAAATACCAATTTTTTGACTCACCTGATAGTCCAATTCCTCAGTAGTTAATGTCCCTGATCCATCAGTTAGTCTTACTTTCTTGCGCAGCAGTGCTTTCTTTTCATTGCCCAGATAATTCAGATATTGTGCATAAGTATGAACACTGTCGGCATCATTGATGTGAATATTGCCAAAGGCTTCCATGCTGTTATCAAACTCGTTCAGTCGTACACTGTCTGCATAAAAAATGGTCTTTTCTTGTCTGATTTTTACATTCCCGACAGCAATGGTAAAGTTGTGAATTGAATCCTGCTTCAAAAATTGAAATTGCCTTGAGGCAAGAATTTCAACCATTTTATTCGCATTCGGTGTGGAATCAATGGGGGCAGGATTGACCTGTGCCATTGTTAACTGGTGACAAAAGCAGAATAACGCTACAGAAAGAAATATCCTGGCTGTATTTTTCATCAGCGGGGGGTAGGAATGGAATCATGCAGGGGCTGCATGATCGGACCAGATTTATCTTTTTTTCCAAAAACAGAAAAACTTACGTAGCGTTTAGGATGCAGGCGCAAATCGTCCATTAAGGTATTGGTGCTCTTCAAGGTTTCATTCAACTGAAGATAAAGTGTTTTATCGTTGATCAACTTACCCAATGTTCCTTTGTCCGACTGAATATTGGTAAGCAATGTATTGAGATTACTCACCGCTGTTTTCAGTTGTTCGACAGTTCCGGAAAAATCAGTTTTGCTTAACTGGGCAGTTGTAGTTTCTGTCTGGCTCAAAATATTATTTACCTTTTCGTTGTTGTCTGCCAGGTTTTGGGTAAACCGATTCACATTTTGCATGGTCTGCTGGATGCTTCCATCGGGAGCAGTTAGCATCTGTTGAATGGAAGACGAGGATACAACCAGGCTTGCGGTTGTTTTGTTGATGTTGGCAATCATCTCCTGCACGTTGTTCCTGGTATTCGGGTCGAAAATGCGATTGATGTTCCTGAGCACTGAGTCCAGTTGAAAGAGGGTTTCCTGTATCTGTTGCCCGACTGGACCCATTTTATCTACCAAGCTGGCAATCATGCCCGGCATATTTTGTGTTTTTACTGTATCGCCTGCTTTCAGGAAGGTGTTGGCATTTCCCATTCGGATGATAACACTTGGTGTACCTAAGGGGTTTTCACGTATTTCGGCCAGTGAATTCACCGGTATCTGATAGAATTCCTTCATTTTTAGGGTCAGGGTGATGGAATGAAGGGAGGCATCATCATTTTCAATATCCATCACGGTTCCCACCTGAAAGCCATTGATATAAACGGGGTTCGATACCATCAAGCCCTTGGTATCTTCATATTTCGCGAATATGTAGTGGCCGGTTTTGAAAAGTGTCCTTCCTTTCAAAAAATTAAAACCTAAAATCAGCAGGGTAATTGAAATAGCGGTCAATGCCCCCACTTTGGTTTCATTCGATACTTTCATACCTGCAAATCTAATGGTTATCAGTAGAATCAGTATCTTTTCCCACCCGCTTATTTACCAGCGGATGGCACTAGTCCGGGATTCAGTTGTTTTTCCAGTGAGTAACGGTACCGCTTCAAAGACCGTATCAAAACCTGGCAAATCTCCTGCTGACCCTCTGGACTATTCAGGTAAAGTTCCTCTTCGGGATTGGAAATAAAACCTGTTTCAACTAGTACCGCCGGCATGGCAACTGCCTGAAGCACCCAGATACCTTTTTGTCGCTGTTTGGCATCTCTGCTCACTCTTCCCACCTTGGCAAATTCTTCCTCGATGGTGAGTGCCAGGCTCGCGCTTCTGCTGAAATATGATTGTGTTTTCATATTGATTATCATCATCTTAGCGGGGTCAGTTGGATTAAAATCTTTCAATTCCTGCATAGAAACACTGTCCATGTACATATCCTCATTTTCACTCAATGCCTCCCGTGCTGCATTGGTTTTATCGACCCCATAAATGAATGTTTCAGTACCCTTGGCCGTATTGGGGGTTGTCCAATAACGATAATCCTTGACTTTTCTGGTGTACTTTTTCCGCTTGCTGCCTTTGCCTTTATAGTAAGTTTGCGTTTTATAGCCTACGAATTCTTTGTGCCGAATGGGTGGGGTAGAATTAACGTGAATACAAATGAACAGGTCCCCTTTAGCTGCATTGGCCATTTTGGCCTTTTGTGTCACCGGATCAAAAACATCGGTGGTTCTGGTCATGAAAACTTCTACATCCGGCATTTGCTCTTTGACCATGGCTTCCAATTTGAGTGCAATGGCCAATGAAATATCTTTTTCGTAGGAAAAAGCACCTTTGGCACCATAATCCTGCCCGCCATGTCCGGCATCAATCACTATTTTTCGCAGTCCCTGTTTGGACTTTAGAGCAGGTGAATTTTGTGCTTGTCCGAAGAAATTTCCTCCGAAAATAAAAATCAGTATCCAGGCAGCCAATATACTTGTCTTCATATCATTACGTTAATTGGAGGGGGAGGTAACGGTATTACCAAACCTAGGGCTTATTTTTGTCGCTATTATGTTAATCAATCACTGCAAACTTAACGTAAAAACAGCCGCTGGTATTGTTATAATGGCAGGATGGATTTTATTAACATTTTATACGGTAGTTACGGCTCAGGAACCCCTGGAATACAATCTACTGCCTGTTTTTGTGGATACAATTCCAGCTTCAAAAATTGAACCGGGAAAAGACACCCTGAAATCTAGGGCCGGCAGAGATACTGTCAAGATTGATACCCTGCCGATGTCTACCGATTCACTCGATGCCATTGTCAACTATGCTGCAGAAGATTCCGGTGTTTTGATGGTTCCTGAAAAAATGTTCATACTATACGGAAAAGCAAAAACCGATTACAAGGATATAAAGCTGGAAGCTGCTGTGATTGAATTCAACCAACAAAGTCAGATGGTAAAGGCATTTGGTAGTACCGACTCTTCAGGAAACCCATACAGTAAGCCACAATTTACCCAGGGGGAAATGAAAACGGTCAGCGATTCGATTTTTTACAGCATGAAAAGCAACAAGGGCATTATTAAAAACACTTATTTACAGGAAGGTGAAATTTATGTCAATGCACAAACCTTGAAAAAAGTTGGCTTAGATGAGTCTTTTGGAAAAGATGTTCGCTTCACCACCTGTAACCTGGATGAGCCGCATTTTGCTTTCAAAAGCAACAAGATGAAATTAATCAACAACAAGCTGGCTGTAACAGGTCGTGTTTATCCGGAAATCGAATCCATACCCATCGGCATAATTTCTCTACCATTTGGCTTATTCCCGCTAAACAGGGGCAGACATTCCGGAGTTATGTTCCCCACTTTTACTGCCAGTGAGGATTTTGGTTTGGGACTGGAAGGACTTGGTTATTATAAGGTTTTGAGTGATTATGCGGATCTGACGACCCGGGCCAATATTTATTCTTATGGTGGGTGGAATGTCAATATTAGTTCAAAGTATCTCAAACGATACAAGTATACAGGAAGTGTCAGTGTAAGTTTTCTGAACAACAAAGTACTGAACCGATCTCCTTTTGCGAAAGATGAGTTTAACCAGAACAGGGCTTTCATGATCACCTGGGGGCATACCCGTGATTCCCGGGCCAGACCTGGAACCAATCTTTCAGCCAACGTTAATTTTGGTAGCAGCCGTTTCAATCAAAACTTACTCAATAATCCATTTCTGAATTTTCAGAACCAGTTACAGTCCAACATCAACTATTCGAAAGATTGGCGCGGAAAGTACAACTTATCCCTCAACTTGAACCACAACCAGAATTCCAATACCAAGTTGGTCAATCTAAATCTGCCTACGGCGAACTTCAACGTGGTTACTTTTTTCCCTTTCCAGAAAAAAGACCGGGTTGGAACCGCCAAGTGGTATGAAAAACTCGGTATTGGTTACAATGGTAATTTCCAGAACCTCATTTCCTTCTATGATACCGCTTTTAATCTAAGACGTATTCTGGATACTTTGCAATGGGGGGCACAACATAATTTACCCATCAACTTATCGCTGCCTGCTTTAGGACCAATTACCATTGCGCCGGGTATTAGTTATGAAGAGCGCTGGTATGGACAACGCATGTTCCGCAACTGGAATAACACATCGAAGAAAGTAGATACTACTGTACAGAAAGGGTTTTATACGGCAAGACAAATGTCTTTCAGTTTATCGCTCAATACCCGAATTTTTGGAACTTATAAATTCCGACCCAAAAGCAGGGCAATAGCTATACGGCACGAAGTGCGGCCTTCCATATCCCTCAACTATAAACCCGATATGGCAGCGAGGTACCACTACAATACACAGGTAGATAGTACCGGAAGGGTCCTGAGATTTTCGCAATTTGAAGGAGGTGTTTTAGGCACTTTTTCTGAAGGAAGATTTGGTGGAATTGCTTTCGGTATAGACAATGTACTTGAAATGAAAGTAAAAGACAAAACCGATACCTCGGGAAAGAACACCAAGAAGATAAAGCTGTTGGATGGATTTGGGTTTAACTCTTCCTATAACCTCATGGCAGACAGTTTTGCTTTGGGGGTTTTTTCAATCTATGCCAGAAGTACCTTGTTTGATGTAATCAACATCAGTGCGAATGCCACCATGGACCCATATCAGGTGAATGACCGTGGTTTTCGGGTAAACCAACTCAACTTTGATCCGGCTCGATTGAAATTTGGTCGTATTACCAATGGTAATATCGCCCTGTCAACCTCTTTTAAAAGTAAATCCAGGGATGGGAAAGATAGCAAAGAGAATAAAAATGTTCCACTCCCCAATGACCCTTTCATGACGCCTGATGAACAACAACGCCAGCTGCAATTCATTCGCGCCAATCCGGCAGAATTCACAGATTTCAATATACCCTGGAATCTCTCTCTTTCCTATTCGCTTGGCTTTTCAAGAATCCTGAGACCAGATTATTCAGGGTTTGAAACCATTACCAATTCCAGCGTCAACTTCAATGGAGATTTCAGTTTAACAGAAAAATGGAAAATAGGTGGAACCGGCTATTATGATATCAGCAGACGTTCCCTGCAGCAAATCAGTATGTTCATCACCCGTGAAATGCATTGTTGGCAACTTGCCCTGAACATAACACCCATCGGATTATTCAGATCATTCAACATCACATTCAATCCAAAATCCGGTATTCTGAGGGATCTGCGCATCAACCGCAGCCGTACTTTCTCCAATCAATGATGAGAGGAATAATAATCAGACATGCGGTTGAAAAGGATTTCCTTGAGTTGCCCTGCATTTTTTCCTACAACCGGTTCCGCAGGAAGAATATGCATTTCAATCCGATGTGGCCAACAATAGAAAAACTTACCCGGGGGTAAAATAGTACGTGTATGGAAGAGCAACACCGGCAGCAGGTCATTACCGGTGGCCTCAGCTAACCTGAAAGCCCCGCTGTAAAAAGTTGCCAGAGGTTGGTCTGTGGTATTGCGGGTACCTTCCGGATAAATGAGCATGTCCAGACCGATGGTCAGCATAGATTTCATGTCATCGAAACTCTTCCTCCTGCTTTCCTCACTTCTGCGATCTACCAATACACTGCCAAATGAATAAATCCAGCCAAAAACGGGTATGCGGGTAAAACTCTTTTTAGCAATGGTTTTGTTGGCTCTTGGTAAGAAGGGAGTACTAACGGGTACATCCATGAGACTATTGTGGTTACACAGTACTATGTAGGGCTTCCCGAAAACATAGTTGTTTTTCCCATGAATCTTTAATGGGCAACCGATTAAGGTTAAAAATCCACCCATCCATATTTTTGATACAATCCTGTGCCAACGTGCTTTGGCGGGTTCTTTTAACCAAAAACAAGGGATATAAAACAGAAAGGCGATGGGCAAAGTTGTCACAAAAAGCAAAAGAGCCCAAATTGCAAATACTCTGCCAGCAATATCTCGAAACAATGAGTCAGCAGGAGGAACAGACGCGCTTGGAGGCATACAGATTTTACTTTCATCTAAAGTGCCAAAGTTAAATGAAAACTACTGTTGTACAGCATCAGATGCAGGCAGCCATTGTATGGGTGTTTGACCACGACTTGCTAAAATGGCATTCACTTTGCTAAAGTGCTTACAGCCAAAAAAGCCCTTATATGCACTGAAGGGGGAGGGGTGTGCTGCTTTTAATACCACATGCTTGGTCGCATCAATCAGCTGCTGTTTATCCTGTGCAAACTTGCCCCAGAGTAAAAAGATCAGGCCCTCTCGCTGATCAGATAAAGTGGTGATAACTGCATCCGTGAATTCAGTCCATCCGATTTTCGCATGGCTGGCAGGTTCATTGTGCCGAACTGTTAGGGCTGCATTTAATAACAAAACGCCTTGCTGTGCCCATGAGGTCAGATCACCCGATGCAGGGGGTGTTCCCCCCAGATCATCAGCGATTTCTTTATAAATGTTTTGAAGTGAGGGGGGAAGTGCCACTCCCTCCGGAACTGAAAAACTAAGTCCATGTGCTTGACCAGCATTGTGATAGGGGTCTTGTCCAAGAATCACTACCTTAACTTTATTAAAAGGTGTCTGCCAGAAAGCATTGAATATCAAGTTACCTGATGGGTAAATTATTTGACCGGAAGCAATTTCAGTTTTCACATGTGTAACCAGTTGCAGGAAAAAGTGTCGCCTAAAAATAGGTGACAATACTTCTTTCCAGCCTGGTTCAATCTTTACTTCCATGGTTCGGCAAATCAATAGGAATCTAAAACTACATCAGAAAATCGATTCCATTGGCTATAAAAGATGAATATAGCCGTTGGAACCAGCAGAATATTGTTGATCAAGGGCATATAGACGGTATTCGGCCTCATCACATTTCACCCGATAATACCTGCCTCTGCCAGCGAATTGAGACGATATGATCTGGCAGGAAATAGAGTTGGGAACCTGCTCCCGGCTGAATTGAAGCATTTCGGGTCGGATGAAACGCTTCATATTGGCAGATAGGTGTTGGGAATTGTGTTGCAAAATCCTGGCATGTGGTTCAGTGAGTAATTCGAATTCACCCAGTAATCCGGCTACATAAGTATCTGCAGGTTGTCTGTATAGGAATTCAGGATTTCCATCCGCAATGATTGAACCATCTCGAATGACCAAGAGCCTGTCTGCCCAGGTAAAAATATCCTCCGGATGGTGGGAACAAAGCAAGCAGGTGATTGACAATCGCTCGGTCACTTCCAGCAAAACCTGCTGTAAAATAGCCTTATTGATGGAATCCAGGTGAGAAAAAGGCTCATCCAGCAAAAGCCAGCGTGGTGAGGCAATGAGCAAAAGAGCAAGTGCGATGCGTTGTTTCTCACCGCCCGATAGCTGTGTATGTTGTCGATCCATGAGATGATCAATCCTGCACCAAGTGAATAAATCTTTGCCCAACTGTGAGTCCCATTGGTTGGCATAGCTGAACAATTCATGCACATAGTAGTGATGGGGCAGGTCACATTGCTGTGGAAGGTATGCCAGACCGGGATGCCCGGGAATCAGCTGTTCATGGGGTCCTTTAATTCTCTGCCCGAATAGTTGAATAGACCCCTGATCAGCAGATTGGAGCCCCGCAATCAACTGAAGCAGGGTAGATTTACCTGAACCACTGCTTCCGGCAATAGCCAGGCGTTCACCATTTTTCTGGGAAAACGAAACTTCCCGCAGTGAAAAAACATCAGAAACGCGCTTATTAAGGTGATGAACTTCCAGCATGACGCAAATGTAAGCAGAGTCGAATTGAGAGATGTAGGAAAAAAGAAACCCCTGCTGCCTCGCAACAGGGGTATTCCCACCTTTTATGTAACAACTGAAAACTTAACTAGCCTTTCTAAGTAATTGATCATCAGCAACTTGATTGTCCATTTTTCCTTGCAAAATGATAGCAGGCGTTGATACTGTATCATGAACAATTGTCTCATGAACCTGCTGTATCTTTTGTTGTGGGGCCAATTGCTGGGTGAAGCCAAGGGTGATCAGGGTAATTGAGGGGAAAATCATTGAAATAGCCTGCCAGCCACTCGCGGATCTGTTTTGCTCACGGGCTATGTTACCAACCCAATTAAATGCGATGACGCGGAAGATCAATCCCCCTGTTACCATTATATTCATGTATATATTCATTGCATCATACAGTGCGTTGGATGCAATGCAGAAATAAGTAAAGATTAAAGGAGTTGCCAGACAAAAAACCCCGGCGAAAGATGCTTCTTCATTGCGCTCGTAAGAACGGGCATTAAATACTTTAGAAGGGGTTGCAGAAAAATAGCTACTAACATTGGTAACTGGACTGCCGATGAGTTGGTTGAGTGTGTAAGTTGACATAAGGTTCATTTTAGGTTGTTATAGGAATTAGTTTTTTATAGCTGTTTCAATGATGTAAAATTGCATCAGATATAAAGTGATTTTTATAGTGCGTTATACCATTCTTTTGTAATTGCAGATGCGTCACTTGTAGTGATTTTACCACAGTGCTGCTGTATGATTTCAACAAAAAACCAATCATGTTAACTTATTTTTAACAGTTTTAAACTGTATTTTCAATGATGCAAAAATGCTGTAACTCAATACTGTATTGATTTTCAAGAAATATAGATACATTTAAAATAAATGTGATAGGCTACATTTAAAAGAAGAAAAGCCCCCACACCATCGTGCAGGGGCGATCTGACACCAAATTTAAAATCAAGTATTTACGGCTTTGTAGCGGTTGTTTTGTTCAGGAAAACAATAGCATCATATGCAGTACCGAGATTTTGTTCTACAGTAGTTTTTTCAATATCGGAACCAATAAAGTATATTTTCCATGACTTAGAAAAAAGATTCTTTAATTCAGGTTTTCCGGATATTGCCGACATTGGTAAAAAAAACTGCAACCAATTTCCTTTAACAAATGCCTGTGTAATTACATGCTCTGACTTAGGGTCTATTTTATATTCACCCAATACAGGCGTTCCATTGACTTCATGAATTACTCGTACAGTTCCTCCATTGGTAAAAAAACCGACTGAGAAGTAATTGGCTTGATGACGCTGCTTCAAGTGATATCCCATTTGAGTAGTGGTCGAATTGTCACTCCCACTATGCCCTGCATGAGCCCAAAGAATTATCTTTTTGTTGTTCTCAAACTTCTTTATCCAATCCACATTATCGGCCATAGAAGTATCTCGATGATTAAAAGTTTTTAATTCATCCTCAACGTAAATAAAACGACTGAATGTTTGTCTTACAATCTCCCAATGGCGAAGGGCTAAATCATAGGCCCGATCACCACTTTTGGCAATAAGATCCGCTTTATTATTTTGAAAATAGGTGCTAACCTTAGACCAACGGGATTGGAAATCAGCAACAGACTTTGGTAAAATTTTCAGTAATTGGTCATTTGTGTACGTCGCAAAATATTCCTCAAAATCATTGAGAAAGTGTTTCGCTGTTGTATCAAATACAGTCAAATAGGATGGAGCGTACTGAGATATGTATGATTGAACACGTTTCGAACTCGGTTCGCAATGTTGGGCATCAAAACCATAGAAACTAACTTTATTTGCTACTGACTGTCCATTATTGTACTCTCTCAACCATTCAATAAGTTGCAAAAATTCAAGGTTATTATACACCCAACTTTGTTTAATATTCTCAACAGCATTTTTGGCTGTACCCGGCCCACCATGGATATAGTCATTGATGGCTTCAACTGCAGAAAAATTTGCTTCAATTGCTAAAACACGAAAATTTAGCTGCTTGACCATATATTGAATCATCCGATGTCGGAGTGTAAAAAACTCACTTGTTCCGTGGGTTGATTCACCCAAAGCAACGATTAACTTATCAGAAAGAAAAGGTGATATTGCTGCAAGATCATCTGTGTTTGCCGAAGGTGTAACAGATGTTATCGGTAGAATCAAATTACCAAAATCTTGCTTGTTTAAAATCTCATATACTTCAGCAACGGATGGTATAGAATCATTCTTTTTGTTACAACTTAAAGTCATGAACAATAGTACTATTACCAGAAGAGGTACTACCATGTTACTAGACAGTAAACTTCTAAAAAAATCAAATGTTGGTTTTTGACCAGTTTTCATAGAAATGGGTTTGGGTTATCAGTTAGAAACTTTATATGATATAAACATATTACAAATCAAAACCTTTAGAATGAAACTTGATCTTTATATTACATGACAAGAAGATAATTTTGACGAATCAAACTTATCACAGGTCAAAAACATTGTATTAATGGAAATTTTTATTTTTTTTTGAATTATGAAAAGGTACAGGAAATGGTTTATTGCATTTGTATTCGCACTGGGTATTTCAATAATCAGCATTATAAGTAAAGGCATTGGTAATTATTTTTATTTTGCACTCGTCTTACAACCGACATTGGCTCCTTTCTATGTTTTGCTAATTTTTGTCGGAATAAATTTGCAAAACCGACTTTTTGCAAAAAGGAAATACTTTACGTATAGTTTAAGTCTCATCGTTTTAATCAATGTTTCATCATTCATTGCGAATTTGATTAGTCCTTTTATTGGCATTGATTTTGAAGACATTTCATTATCCCTACATTTTATTGGAACAACATTCATTTTACTATTTTCCAGTTTTATTAAATCGGTGAAAGAGTCTGTTGAGAGAAAAATTGAATTGCGTGAATATGAATATGAAAAGACCCAAGCTGCCCTACAATTATTAAAGAGACAACTCAATCCGCATTTTCTTTTCAATACATTGAATAGTATATATGGTAAAGCAACACAACAAAGCCCGGAAACAGCTGATATGATATTGAATTTATCGGATATGCTTCGTTATCAGCTGAAAATGGAAACAATAACTGAAGTAACCTTACAAGAAGAAATTGATTTTTTACAACATTACATTTTCTTTGAAAAAAGAAGACTTCCCATCAACCTTACAATAAATTCTCATTTTGAGATGGATGATCCCAATATGAAAGTAGCTCCCAATATGTTCACACCTTTAATTGAAAATACCTTCAAACATGGTGTGGTTGCTCCTGAGGAGGCTACTATCTCTATATTTTTTTTTCAAACCGGCAAAACTGTATCGTTACAAACTACCAACAATATTAGTACGTCGAAATTAAAAGAGAGTGGAACAGGAATATCCAACCTGAAAAAACGTTTAGAATTTCTCTATCCTAACAGATACGAACTAAAATTAGAAAAACTGAATAATTTATTTTATGCAACACTACGAATTAGGTTATAAACCTTTAAAATGTGTGATTGTTGAGGATGAACAGGATGCACAAGATCTTTTAAATACTTACTGCCAAAAGTCGGGTACCATAAAGGTTATGGCCATCTTTTTCGAGCCTCTGTCTGCGCTGAGATACTTAGAAACAAATCATATCGACTTGATTTTTTTAGATATCAATCTGCCCAACTTCAATGGCTTTTCATTGCTGCAACTTTTGCCCTACCAGCCTAAAGTTATTTTTACTACAGCCTATAGTGAATACTCGATGGAAGCGTTTAATTATAATGTAGTTGACTACTTGCTTAAACCAATACGGTTTGAGAGATTTCTAAAAGCAGTCAGCAAATTAGATATGAGGGACCATCGTCACCTCCCTGAGTCGATTTCTATAGGTCAAGCTCCCAATCAAGTCATCAATCCCCGAGAAATCGCATATGTAGAAGCCTATGGAAACTACCTAAAAGTTCATTCACAAACAAAAGTTCAGGTCATTCATTTAACTATGACTGTTATTACTCAACGTCTCGAGCCTTATGGATTTGTTCGAATCCATAAAAGTTTTTTGGTTAACACAAACTTTGTTACTAAAACATTCAATAATAGTTGTTTCTTGATTACAGGTAACGAATTACCAATTGGAATTAGCTATCGTCAACAGGTTCTTAAGGTCTTACAGAGTTAAATTTCGGTGATAATAGACATATTTTGATTATAGATTCAACTGAGTGAAATATTTTCATTCATCTCATTATTGATCAACTTCAATTTTGTAGTAAAAATCTTCATTTCACACTCGAAATCTGAATCGAATTGCAATATCAATAATTAGCTCTTTTACAAAAAGAAAAGCCCCCACACCATCGTGTAGGGGCAATCCCACCTTGTAAACTTAAAAACAACCTACTAACTGACTTTTCTATATAATTTTTCTTTTCTGCCGAAATAATTTTGCTCAGCTTCGTAAAGTCTTGCGGACTGAGTTGAAGTAGCAACAGTGACAGAATTTTTTTGTGCTTTTTTAGTTTTGCCAATCAAAATCAAGGCCAGGGCGGGCAGGATCAATGAGAATATCTGCCATTTCCTTTGCTGAAGGCCTTGCTTGCGGGAAATATTGCCCACCCAATTGAACGCAATTACACGAAATACAAGTCCAAAAGTGATCATAACGTTGAGATAAACAGCAAATGCATCATAGAAAGCCATCGATGCAACACTGAAATAGGTAAATACAATAGGGGTATACAGACAGAAAATACCTGTAAATGAGGTTTCCTCAATTTGTCTTACAAGTTGGCGAGAATAACCATTGGCGGTTGATTGAGATGACTGTTGAAGTCCGGGAAAAGTGTAAGCTGACATAAGTTGTTTTTTGAAGGTTAGGGGGTGTGTCGTCCCGCGGGGAATAAATTCCTGGTGGGACTTGGGTTAGTTATTAGTGGTTTTTCGAGTCAATGTTGTTTTTGTCTGATACCGATTCAACCTCTGTTTTCTCCTTGAATTACTTCTTCAACCTCACTTATATAAAACCGTGTTTTACTGACATTTATTGTGCATTTTGGGGATAACTTTGAAAAAAAATCAAATTATAAACATATTCACAGTACTAAAACCCTGTAAATCAATTAGTTAAATGAAATTAATTCCTTGAATTAAAAATAATTATGACGCTTATTTTAATTAATGTGTCAATAAAACCTCATAATTAGATATATATGAACCATCTAATGAAGAAAACTGCCCGAAAAATGGGAAATCATTTCGAAATAACCGTTTCCTGTGAGGGGGAAGAGGAGGGGAACAAGTGGATCGACGCTGCTTTTGAGTTCATTAGCTCCATCGAAAGTCAATTAAGCACCTATCAACCCACCAGCGATACCTCCCGCATCAACGATGCCGCAGGTATTGAACCCGTTCAGGTTCACAAGGAAACATTCGACCTAATAGCTCGTTGCCAGCGTCTTTCGGATTTGACTCAGGGGGCATTTGACATCACCTACGGCTCTGTAGACAAACGACTTTGGAACTTTGATACCCAAATGACGCAACTCCCTGATAAAATCACTGCCCAAAAAATGGTACGTCTTATCAATTACAGAAACATAGAATTGGACAGAGCGAATCTCTCGGTGATGCTAAAAGAAAAAGGAATGCGCATCGGTTTCGGCGGAATAGGGAAGGGCTATGCAGCAGAAAAAACAAGAGAATGGCTGCGCCTGCAAGGCATCCAAGCCGGAATAGTCAATGCGTCAGGAGACCTCACTACCTGGGGACTTCAGCCGAATGGCCGGGAATGGACCATCGGCATTGCCGATCCAAACCAATCGGGGAGTATATTCTCTTTCTTGAATGTGTCAGATATGGCAGTAGCAACATCGGGGAATTATGAAAAATTTGTAGTTATCAATGGAAAAAAATATTCCCACACCATCGATCCGAGAACCGGATTGCCCATTACCGGAATCAAGAGTGTAACCATAATTACCCCCAATGCTGAGTTGGCAGATGCTTTAACCACACCCATCGCCATCATGGGTATTGAAGCAGGCCTTGACCTGATTGATCAATTGCATCAGGTGGAATGCATCATCATTGATGATGATGACAAGATATATACCAGTAAAAATATTCAGTGGAAGGATGGGCCGAAAAGAACCTAACTTTAGAATCCACTGAATACTACTACCATGCAATCAATGATCCGTTGTCTGTTGCTTTGGATTGTTTTGGTTCCTCTTTTATCCCGAGCACAAACCTATGCTGAGAAACTGGGCTATCCGAAAGGAAGCAAGGTCCTCATTTTACATGTGGATGATGCAGGCATGTCAAAAGAATCCAACGAAGGTGTCGTTGAGTCAATCGAAAAAGGAGTAGCCAACTCTTTTAGCATCATGATGCCTTGTCCATGGGTACCCGAAATTTTCGCTTATCTAAAAAAATATCCAAAATCAGATGCCGGATTGCACCTGACGATGAATGCAGAGTGGAAAGATTATCGCTGGTCTCCACTTGCAGGCGCAGCCGCTGTTCCCGGACTCACCGATTCACAGGGAGCAATGTGGTTGGGTGTTGTTGATGTGGTTACACATGCGAAGGCACAGGAAATAGCCATTGAAATCGAAGCACAACTATTGCGTTCTCGCAAGGCAGGCTGGGAACCCACTCATTTTGACTCCCACATGGGAACACTGTTTGCTACTCCTGCCTTTCTGGAACAATATTTATCCATTGGAATGCGCGAAAAAATACCGGTAATGTTTCCGGGTGGACATAATACGCTGGTCAGCAAAACAAATGCCGGGCTTATTTCGGTTCAGCAAGCACAAAAAATTGGTGAGAAACTATGGCAGGCAGGTTTACCGGTTATTGATGACTTGCACAACCTTAGCTATGGTTTCAGGTATCCACAAGAGAAAACCAGTGACCAACAATTACAGAAGATTGCAGCAAATAACTACATCCATTCATTTAAAGAATTACAACCTGGCATTACTATGGTGATCATGCATTGTTCAGTAGCCGGAGAGCACTTTGAACACATCTCTTCTTCCGGCATCATCCGACGAGCCGACTGGCTTGCTATGCAGTCCCCGGATTTGAAAGCTTATCTGGAAAAGAACAACATCATTCTTACCACCTGGAGGGAACTGATGGAAAGAAGAAAAAAATTACTCAGCGTTTCCGGCGGATAAATTTTCGCGGCAGGTCTATGGTCTTCCAAACGATTTCCCGATACCCGTTTCTTTCATACAATACACCTAATCTATTGGTTTGAAAGACCACCAGGTCTGAATAGGCAGTATAATCTTTGGAAGCGCCCTCCAGTGCCTGATCAATGACCATGTAGGGCTTCCAGCTTCTGCCATCATCCCGGCTTATGTGCAACATGAGGTTGTTGCGGCGGGTGGAATCTTGTGCATGACTGTGTGCAATGATTGCATTTTTACCGGAATACCCCAATGTAAGCACGGAGCCCTGGTTCACAGGATCGATCAAGTTCTTTTCAAAATAGGTGGTATCCCAGCTACTACCGGCATCACGGCTGCGGGAAATAAGGCGAAATTTCTGATCTCCGCTTTGGTTGCGCGAGTTGAGTAAAATACCTCCATTTCCCAATTCTGCAGCCATGGATTCATTGCTACCCGGATATTCGACATCCGGGCTAAGTTGGAAGGTTCTGCCAAAATCGTCAGAAAAAAAGGCATGGGCCCTATAATCTCGAAAGCGGCCCTGGGGAGGTCCGGAAGAGTGATTGGCAGCAACTACCAACCTCCCTTTGAAGGGTCCGTTCATTATTTGTAGGGCATGGCCGGGAGTGTTGGCATAACTGCGCCAGTCTCCAGGTAATGAAGAATTTCCCGAATGTTTGTGCACCTGTGCGGTAATGTTCACGGGAGGTTGCCAATTAATGCCATGATCATCTGAAACACGGTACCATGTTTCCTTCAGTCCCATCCGTTCCCGCATTTGCTGCTCGGTACAATTGCCGGTATTATAAAATAGCCAGACCCGACCCGGATGATCTGGGTTCAATAGATCAATGACAGGTGCCGGATTTCCGGCCTGAAGATCATTGAATTCAGCCACCACCTGAAGTTCTCCCCATTGCTTCCCACCATCAGTACTTCTCCGCATAACTATATCAATATTGCCAAAATCACCGGATCCGTTCTTGCGACCTTCGCAAAATGCGAGCAGATCTCCATTGGCAGCGCGAATAATGGCGGGTATACGAAAAGTATGGTATCCGGACTCCCCGGAACGAAATACCACTACATGGTCGGTTTGGGCATTAGTTAGTAATGGAAGAATAGCTAACAACAGTAGTAAATAGCTGGAGGACAGTCTTTTCATTCTTCAAGGTAAGAAGAAAAAAAATCTGATGGCTGACTGCTCCAAGAGCACCCGAAAATCAACCGACGCGAGAAAAAACGGTCCGCCTTTGGCGGACTCGTGCGCCTACGTCGCATTACTCTATCCAGCTGTAATAAAAAAGTCCCCCAATAATGAGAGACCTTTTTTGGTGATTCGGATTGGATTCGAACCAATGACCTACTGCTTAGAAGGCAGTTGCTCTATCCAGCTGAGCTACCGAACCGGTGGGCGCAAAGGTATAAATTTTTTTTCTCCATTTGAAGGATATCGACCTGAACATCCGTATTTTGAGCAAAATTTCATCCCATGAAGAAATACCTTCTATCCTTTGCCTGCCTGTTGATATCCGGCATTTTATTGGCACAACCTTCTTCCTTCGCAATTGGAGAAAAAATAAAAGTCACATTCCCAGGTCCGGTAGACAGCAACACCAATGAAATGGGAGCTAAGCTTTTCCGCAGTTCGGGAAAAGATACTACCCTAAAATATTCAGCTCTTGCATTTGACCTCGCCCCCATGGGTTTGCAGGCCGAAATGGTAAGTTCTATGGGTGATGCACTTTGGGATCAAATGAAAAGTGGCATGCTACAGCAACTGGGCAATGTTGAACTGAAAAAAGATGAGATCGTTCAATTCAAAGGAAAAAGTTGCCTCAAGATGGAATTAGACATCAGCAAACTGGAAAGCAAAGAAATTAAGGGAAAGAGCTTATATTCTATCTCCTTTTTTGCAGGTTCGGTTCTCCATCAACTAAGTGTTACGGTGAACACCACTGAAAACAAACAAAAGGAAATAGATGAATTCTTCAACTCATTGGTGATAGAGCAGTAGTTCGTATCCTTGCAGTTTGAAAGTCTTACCATGAGGTAAAGATTTTGTAACTTCGCAGTCATTATTATCGGACTGCCCCTATGAGTGAAGAAAAGAGCCTGAATTTCATCGAAGAGATTATTGAGCGTGATTTAGCTGAGGGAAAGCATACCTCCATAACAACACGTTTTCCACCCGAACCCAATGGCTACCTGCACATAGGGCATGCTAAAAGTATTTGCCTGAATTTTGGACTTGCCATCAAATATGGGGGAGAAACCAACCTCCGTTTCGATGATACCAATCCGGTTACCGAAGAAACAGAATATGTTGAAAGCATCCGAAACGATGTAAAATGGTTGGGCTTTCAATGGGCAAGAGAAAGATACGCTTCTGACTATTTTGATACACTATATACTTATGCGGAACAACTCATTCAACAAGGCGATGCCTATGTAGATGATAGTTCCCCTGAAGAAATCGCAGAACAGAAAGGAACACCCACACAAGCCGGACAGCGCAATCGTTTTGCTGATAGAAGCGTAGAAGAAAATTTACAGTTGTTCCGTGACATGCGGGATGGAAAATATCCTGATGGCAGCCGTGTTCTTCGAGCAAGGATAGACATGGCTTCTCCCAACATGATTCTCAGAGACCCTGTTCTGTATCGCATCAAACATGCGCATCACCACCGAACAGGAGATAAATGGTGCATCTATCCGATGTACGATTTTGCACATGGACAGAGTGACTCCATTGAACACATTACTCATTCCATCTGTACACTTGAATTCATTCCACACCGGGATCTGTACAACTGGTGCATTGAAAAACTTGGCATATTTCCCTCCCGTCAATATGAATTTGCACGTTTAAACATGACGTACACCGTTATGAGCAAACGCAAACTGTTGCAACTGGTACAGGAAGGTTTTGTTACCGGATGGGATGATCCCCGCATGCCAACCATCAGCGGAATGCGCAGAAGAGGGTATACTCCGGAAAGTATTAGAAACTTTTGTGAAAGAATAGGTGTAGCCAGAAGAGAGAACCTGATTGATGTTGGCTTACTCGAGTTTTGTGTAAGAGAGCACCTCAATCAGGTTGCCCTTCGACGCATGGTGGTATTCCATCCTTTGCGCATAGTAATCACTACCATGCAAGAAGGAATAGAATGGCTGGAAGGAGAAAATAATCCCGAAGATGCCAATTCAGGAACCCGTTCAATTCCCTTTACAAGAGAATTGCTCATTGAGCAGGAAGATTTTATGGAAGTTCCGCCCAAAAAATTCTTCCGCCTGGCACCAGGACAAATGGTACGTCTAAAACATGCCTACATCATTCGCTGTGATGAAGTAATCAAGGATGATCAAGGAAATATCACAGAACTACGTTGTTCCCATATTCCCAATAGCAAGAGTGGTGAAGACACTTCCGGAATAAACGTAAAGGGGACGCTGCATTGGGTAAGTCAAACTCATGCCATACCTATTGAGGTAAGATTGTATGACCGCTTGTTCAGGACTGAAGATCCGGCCAACGCGGAAGGAAATTTCTTAGATCACATACATCCGGACTCCCAACAAATTTTATCAAACGCACTGGCAGAACCTGCCCTTGCAAATGACCCTGCGGATGCACGTTTCCAGTTCATCAGGATGGGCTATTTCTATGGGGATTGCGATACAAAAACCGACAAACCGGTTTTCAACAGAACGGTAACCCTCAAGGATACTTGGGCAAAGGAAGCAGCCAAGAAATAAATATTTGTCTGTAGGCTTCAAATAGAATTCAAATGGACCTACTCTTATCATTTGCGCATCATTGGAAACAAAAAATAGATGCAACAATTTCCAAAGACAGCACCTTTCTCATTGCCATCAGTGGAGGAGTTGACAGTGTTGTGTTAGCTCATCTGATGAAAAGAGCAGGATTTACCTGTCAACTTGCGCACATGAATTTCCAGCTAAGGGGCAAAGAGTCCGACAGGGATGAACAATTTGTTGCGACATTGGCAAAACAATGGGAAGTTCAATTGCATATTAAAAGAGCAAACACAACCCAATTTGCAGAAGAAAATAAACTTTCACTACAGGAAGCAGCACGCGAATTGAGGTACGAATGGTTTGCGGAATTAAGGCAACAAATAATCCATGGAGCAAACAATCAACAACCAACAAAAAACTGCTGGGTATTAACTGCCCACCATGCAGATGACAATATTGAAACCTTGCTGTTGCATTTAATGAGAGGTACCGGATTCGAAGGGTTAGCTGGCATACAACCGATCAGAAAAAATCAAAACCTGATTCGCCCCTTACTACCGTTTTACAAAAATGATTTATTGGCGTATGCGCAGGAAAATGGACTTGCATTTGTGGAAGACTCATCGAATGCCAGCGACCATTATACCAGAAATAAATTAAGGCATTTGGTAATGCCCGCATTGCGGGAAATATTTCCTGATGTGGATCAACAACTTGTCGCCAACATTGAAAGATTCAGAGAAGGATTGCAGATCTACCGTCAGTCCGTTACCCAAGAAATCGAGCGAATCAGCGATTGGCGCAACAATGAAAAATATATTTCCGTTACAGGGTGGAAAAAAATGAATCCGCTTGCGACTTATACCTGGGAAATCATTCATCCCTTTGGGTTCCAAGCAGCACAGATTCCTGAGGTCATTAAGCTATTGGAATCAGCATCAGGGAAGTATTGCCATTCCTCCACTCATCGCATCATCCGCCATCGGCAACATCTGGTCATTGCACCATTGGCAACCCAGATAACTGCACTGATAACAATCGATGCAGAAAACCCTCTAACCAATTTTAGTGAAGGAAGCTTAAGGCTAGAAAAAAAGAATTACACAAACATCCCCAATGGTGCAGCAGTAAATGAAATCTATGTACCTGCTGATTCCATTCAATTTCCTTTACTACTCAGACGATGGCAGCAAGGAGATTATTTTTATCCCTTGGGATTGAACAAGAAAAAAAAGATCAGTAGATTGTTGATTGATCTCAAACTTTCGGCAACGGAGAAGGAAAAAATATTTGTCTTGGAAACGAATAAAAAAATCATCTGGGTGGTAGGAATCCGTTTAGACCATCGCTTCCGTTTACAAAAGTCTACAGGGGAGGCCTGGCACTTGACTTATCTGAAATAACCCATGACTTCTTGCCAGAAATTTGCCACCGGTTGAAAATCACTGAAGGCAAAGGAGATGACGATCAGAAAGAGTATTCCATACAATGCACCCCAGATATGAGCAGCGTGGTTAATGGAACCGGCGGACTTCTTGCTCAGGTAAGCAGAAATGAGCAGGTAGATCGGACCGAAAATAAAGGCTGGAATGTAGAAGGGGAGGGGGAAGATACCCATACCCAACGTTGGATAAAGAAATATGCCTGCGAAGATTACAGCAGATACAGCTCCCGATGCACCCAGGCAATAGTAATCATAATCATTGCGGTGTTTTTGAAAGCTCGAAGTTAATGAAGCAGGTAGGGCAGTTATGTACATGACCGCATACAAGATCCTGCCGGTATCTCCAAAAATTTGAAGGAAGGCATTTTCGACCATTCCCCCGAACATGTAGAAAGTGTACATGTTGAAGGCAAGATGAAGAAAATCAGCGTGAATTAAACCGGAGGAAAAAAAACGATACCATTGATTGTTGTTGACAACAGAGGGAGGGTGGAAGATAAGGTCGTGTGTCAAACGATCATTCGAAAAAGCGAGGAAGGAGAGCAGGCAGGTGGCGAGAAGTATGATCAGGGTTACAGAAAGCATAAAAATGAAAAAGATGCGAAATAAATGTAAACAAAGAGATTGAAAGTGAGCACGTAAAATTTATGAATGGTGATATTTTTCATTTCGGAGGATGGTACAGGCACGATACAATTGTTCTGAAAGGATTAATCGCACGAGCATGTGCGGAAATACGAGGGGGGAAAGACTCCAGATAAATTGAGCCCTTGCTTTCACATCCTCTGATACACCATAAGCACCACCAATGAGGAATACCAGTTTACTCATCCCCTGATTGGCTTTCTGAGCAATCATTTTCGCTACATCAGGTGATGACAATAATTTACCTCTTTCGTCAAGTAAAATAAGGTAGTCACCTGATTGCAACCTAGATAAAATCTGGCGTCCTTCTTCCCATTTCAACTCTGACTCCTCCATTTTTCCGGCATGCCGGGGTGGGGGGATGATTTCCCACTGGAGTGGGTAATAGTGAGAGATTCTATCGCTATAAAGCTTAATTCCCTCTTCTAGGTATTTTTCGTGTGCCTTTCCAATGGAAAAAATGGTAAGTTTCATCAATGAATTTGTCAAGGTAATATTACGTGTTTTTTCAACTCATGATGAAGACTCTGGCTTGAAAATGAGATGAAAAACTATCATTTGAACTTGATCTTTTTTACATATATATAAACATGTATAAGTTATCCTTATTGCTAATCATATAATATATTAATTTATTAAATATAAACATTAGCAATGAAGTTGGTTAATTTAAAATTAAATTTGTTTTCCTAACATTCATTTTAACCATTTTTCAATGAAAAAAATCGCCATTTTATTGGGCTGTCTTGTATTAAGTATCGTACAAATCAGTGCCCAAACAACCAAAACAGTGAGCGGTACCATCACCGATGAAAAAGGACTACCTCTGGCAGGAGCTACCATCTCCGCCATGGGTAATAACAATTCGGTTGTGTCTACTGCAGTTACAGATGCTAAAGGAAATTATTCCATTCGCGTCAGCGACCAGGTGAAGAGCATTCGCGTCGCTTATGTCGGTCTCGAAGAAAAAACCATTGCCCTTGGCGGAAAAACTGTTGTTTCAACACAACTTAGCAGTGCTGCCTCCAACCTCAACGAAGTAGTCGTAGTGGGTTATGGGGTACAACGCAAGAAAGACCTTACCGGAAGCGTTTCAACCATCACCGGAGACAAAGTGCGTGACATGCCGTTGCAGAGTTTCGACCAGGGTTTGTCCGGTCGTGCAGCCGGTGTAAATATTACCATCCCCAATGGTGTGGTAAACAATCCGCCTGTTATTCGTATCCGCGGTATTAACTCGATCAGCTTGAGTTCTTTTCCGCTGGTTGTTATTGATGGAATTCCCACCTTTTCCGGAGACATTGGTAACGGTAACGCTGCCAACAACCCATTAGGCGATATCAACCCTGCCGACATCGAGAGCATCGATGTATTAAAAGATGCTGCTGCTGCTGCGATTTATGGTTCCCGTGCTTCTGCAGGTGTACTCTTGATTACTACTAAAAAAGGTAAACAAGGACGTGCAAAAGTAAATTATGACGCATGGGTAGGCTTTACTACTCCATTTAACTTGATTCCCGTATTGGATGGCCGCGAATATGAAACCATTAAAAATGAAGGTTTGACCAACGCAGGTACGCCTCCCAACGGAACAACACGTGGTTTCTATCCATATATAGGAAATGATGGTCGCGCGGTGAGTACAGATTGGTACGATGTAATCTACAGGACCGGTATTTCTCAAAACCACAATGTGAGTGTATCCGGTGCTAACGATAAGACCAACTATTTCTTCAGTGCTGCTTACACCAAACAAGAAGGTTTCATTCGCCAGAATGATTTCACTCGTCTGAATGCTACGATGAGTCTGGATCACAAAGTGAACGATCGTTTGACCATTGGTGGTAAATTCCAGTATGCCAATAGCAACAATACCGGTGTCAACTCAGGTTCTACTCCGGGTGGTGCTTTCGCTACATCAGGTATTGGTCGTTTAGGTTTTAACCTGATGCCCAACGTTCCCATTTTCCTGAATGATGGAAGTTATAACATTAACAGAGTAAGTAATACGATTGGTCAGGGTGCCAACCTTACTCCGCTACAGTTCACTAACCCGCAGGTATTATTGGATTTGAATACATTCAGTTCAGTTACTGAACGAGTAATCGCAAATGCCTATTTGGGTTTCAAGATAATGGATGGTTTAACCTTCCGCTCTACATTCGGTATTGATAACCTCAACACTGTTAATAAAGCATTCCAAAATGCCCTTCACGGTGATGGAGTTGGTAACGGTGGTAATGTTTTTAATACTTTACAGACCTTCCGTCGCTGGAACTGGACCAATGTATTGAATTATAATAAATCATTTGGCGACCACAATGTTTCCGCACTGGTAGGTACTGAAGAGCAGTACACTTTTCAGGAAGGTTGGGGTGCTAACCGCCAGGGTGTAACTGACCCTTTCTTCAATGAATTCCAGGGTGGCTTTAACACCATCGTTCCTTCAGGAACTTTCCTCGGTGAAAACTACCTGGTATCTTATTTCGGTCGTGTCAACTATGACTACAAGAAAAAATATTTGTTGTCTATCAATGGTCGCCGTGACGGTTACTCAGCTTTTGCCCCCGAAAATAAATATGGTAACTTCTGGGGAGCATCTGCAGGTTGGGTAGTTAGTCAGGAGAAATTCTTCGAAACTTCCGGTCTTGACAAAGTATTCAGCAACTTCAAGTTAAGAGGTAGCTATGGTGTGGTAGGTAATAACCAGGGTATAGGAGATTTCGCCTTTTATAGCTTCTTCAATAGCGGTTTATATGCTACGAATCCAACACTTGCATTCTCACAGGCGGGTAACCGCAATCTGCGCTGGGAAACCAGTAAGAAAACAGATATCGGTGTGGAAATGGGCTTCTTCAAAGGTCGTTTGAATTTTGAAGCAACTTATTTTCTGAACGATGTTGATAACCTGATATTGGCAGAACCTCAAGCACCATCCAGAGGTATTCCCGGTAACTCCATCCTCACCAACATTGGTAGCATGACCAATAAGGGATGGGAATTTACATTGAACATGAATGTTATCCAGAAAAAAGACTTTACCTGGAATTCCAATTTCAACATTACTTTCCTAGAGAACAAAGTAACTGCATTGGCAGCCGGTAATGCAGACATCAACCCTGCTACTTCAGGTTTGGAGCGTCCAAGTCTTATTCGTGTAGGCCAATCTATCGGTAGTTTTTTTGCTGTTCGTACAGGTGGTGTAAACCCGGCCAACGGACAACGCATTTTCTTCTACAGAGACGGCACTGCAGTTCAATATAATCATGCTGCTCCTGCCGCATCTCGCTGGACAAATGTTGCAACCGGAGCTGTTGCTCCCCGCGTGGCTGACCAAGCCAATGATGGTGTTTTATTTGGACCAGCCCTGCCTAGATGGACAGGTGGCTGGGAAAACACTTTCCGTTGGAAATCATTTGACGTTAACTTTTTATTCTTCTTCTCCGGTGGAAACTATGTTTACAACGGAACAAAAGCCGGTATGCGCGACATGAGAAGCTGGAACAACTCCAAAGAAGCGTTGACCAGATGGCAGAAACCAGGTGACGTTACGAACATTCCTCGGGTTGTATTTGGTGACAATATCTCTAATGGATCCGGCGTAGTTATGAGTGAAAATATTGAGAAGGGTGACTTCCTGAAACTGCGTAATATCACTTTCGGATACACACTGCCAAAATCAGTAACAGATAAAATGGGTATCAACAGCTTCCGATTCTACGGACAAGTAATGAATGCCTTTACACTCACTTCCTATACCGGATATGATCCAGAAATTTCATCCAATGGTAACGGTAATCAAAACCCAAGTGTAGACAGAAACTCTGTACCACAAGCCAGAAGCGTGAATTTCGGTGTGAATGTTGGTTTCTAATTTTTTAAATATTACAGTTATGAAAATAAAAATATCATCTTTCGTTCTACTCGCCTTACTGGCAGTAGGATGTAGCAAAGAAAAACTGAATCCCATTCCGCAAACACAATTGTCGGATGCGGTTGCTTTCAGTGATTCCAGCCGCAGTGTTCAACAAGTATTCGGTTTGTATTCTGCCCTGAAAAGCGGACAAATGTATGCCGGACGCTACCAGGTTTATCAGGATGTACGGGGTGAGGAATTCATCAACCGTACCAACAACGCCGTAACCGCCTGGCTTACCTGGCAATTCAACTTAACAGCCAGTGCCAACGAGGTACAGGGTTTTTGGGCAGCTTGTTATGCTACCATCAATCGTTGTAATGTAGTAATTAACGGACTTGCATCTGCTCCGCTTAGTGCAGGACTAAAACGGAACCTTATTGCCGAGGCAAAGGTGGTGCGGGCTACAGCCTACTTCATGCTGATGCAATTATACGCTCGTCCCTTTACAGATGGTAATGGATCTAAATTGGGTGTCATTCTCAAACTAACACCTGAAACATCCAGTGGTGACCAAAATCAAGCAAGAGCAACTGGTGCCGAAACTTATGCACAAATCATAAAAGACCTGAACGAAGCGGAAACAGATTTGCCACTTACTTATGGAAATGCCGCAGCCAATACGAATAGAGCACATCGCAATACTGCCGTTGCTTTGAAAACAAGGGTATACTTAAATATGGGACAGTGGGCAAATGTAATCACAGAAGCCAATAAAATTGTTCCTACTGCCGCTCCCTTCAGAGCTGCTAGTGGTGTAGCCAATGAATTGATTCCCAATTTTGCAACTATTTTCACTAATTACACAAATAGTGAAATGATCCTATCCATGCCTTTTACAGCATTAGATCCTCCCGGAGGTCAAAATGGTTTGGGCTGGTACTACAATCCCGGACCTAATGGTGGTGGTGAGTTTGCTTTGAATACTACAGGAGCCGGAATTGCAGCCAATACTGATTGGAGAGCAACTGATGCCCGTCGTAGCTTCCTAGTAGTATCTGGTGGACAAACATGGCTCAGTAAGTTTCCGAATCCCAACAACGCTGCAGATCCTAGTCCGGTAATTCGTTACGCAGAAGTAATGCTCAACCTGGCAGAAGCACTGGCAAGAAATGCTGCTGGAACCAGTGTTGATTCACGAGCACTTGCTTTATTAAATGCAGTTCGTAAGCGCTCTGATGCCACCATCGCTGATTTCGCTCCTGCGGATAAAGATGCTTTGGTGAATTTGATTCTGACTGAAAGAAGAATTGAATTATTAGGTGAAGGATTCCGTACATCAGATATCACCCGAACCAATGCTACTTTCCCTGCAAAAGGAACAGTAAGTTTAGTTGCTCCGGCTACTGATCAATATATCTGGCCTATTTCAATCGCCGAGTTGTTGGTAAATAAAGCTTGCCAACAGAATCCCGGCTATTAATCTAGTATAGATTACTTGTCACAAATCCCCGTGCGCTTATGGTGTACGGGGATTTTTTTTACCGCCATATCTATTTACCCAGAGACTTAAGACCAGCAGCAAAAGACGATACAGTCTTTGGTCTTTGGCAAATGGTCTTTGGCAATTGGTCTTTGGTTTGATGCTCCAAAATAAAATGATATCCGTGCTAAAGACTAAAGACCATAAACTAAAGACCGAATCAGTCTTTGATCTTTGGTCTCGGTCTTTGGTCTTTGGCAATTGGTCTTTGGTTTGATTCTCCAAAACAAAATGATATCCGTTCTAAAGACTAAAGACCATAAGCTAAAGACATGAATCAGTCTTTGATCTTTGGTCTCGGTCTTTGGTCTTTGGCAATTGGTGTCTCCGCGCAGTCTCTTCGACAGAGGAGAAGGACTGTGCGGTTTGAATGAAAGTCATCAAAAAATTTTACTCACGGATAATACAAAACGCTTACACAAATCAAATAGCCGTTAAGTCCCCTCATTTCATTCGGAAGACTTATCGGAGAATAAGACCAATAGCTAAAGAAATGAAACAGTCTTTGGTCTTTGGCAATTGGTCTTTGGTTTGATTCTCCAAAACAAAATGATATCCGTTCTAAAGACTAAAGACCATAAGCTAAAGACATGAATCAGTCTTTGATCTTTGGTCTCGGTCTTTGGTCT
>JADBXP010000004.1 GCA_020403455.1 Chitinophagaceae bacterium | reverse complement strand
CTCTGTTCATACATTGATGCAGATACCTATTCATTTGGCTGGTATGCAATCTGCCGCATAGTCTTCTCACTTCGTTCGAAAGACTATGCGGAGGAGAAAAAAATGACAGTATCTTCTGCATTAAAGATTGAGTGGCCGGTTAATAGGCTTCCTGCTTTGAATTGCCTCACGTTCAGCAAAGAGGTGGAGAACTATGCGGCATGCTTATTAATTCCTCTGTTCATACATTGATGCAGATACCTATTCATTTGGCTGGTATGCAATCTGCCGCATAGTCTTCTCACTTCGTTCGAAAGACTATGCGGAGGAGAAAAATTTTCTCACTTCGTTCGAAAGACTATGCGGAGGAGAAAACTCTTCTCATTTCGTTCGAAAGACTATGTGGAGGTGAAAAGGCGAAATTCGGATTAGAGATGCACACTATTTTCCCAACACCCCCATGAATGCTAACAACTCTTCCTGTGAAGGACGGCGATAAAAAATACCTTGTTCCCCTTTCCGGCGAATGCCGCGAACAAACAGATAGTAAACCCCTCCGATATGCTGCTCATAATCAAAGTCAGGTAGTCGCTGCTGTAAAAACTTATAGAGAGCAGACAGGTATATGAAATACTGTAAGTGATAATTATTATTGCTCATTGCTTCCTGCACAGCAGCAGCGCCATAATCATCGGTTTGGTATCCGAGATGATTGGTCTTCCAGTCCACTATATAATACCTTCCCTCATGATAACCGATAAAGTCAATCTTCCCATTCATCAATCCCTGCCATTCTTGGCCGTCTTTCAAATGAAAAGGTGTATCGCTGGTAGAGAGTGACATCAACTCGCGGGTCATGAACTCTTGTACAGGAAAATTAAATTCCAGTTCGGTGAGTCGGCTTGCAGGCGTAAGCTGTTTGAGTTGCCAGCTATGACCGCCTGCCTTTAGCTCCAGTTCACTTAACTCCTCAGTCATTTGTTTCAAACCTTCCGTATGCGTTGCTTCCAGTCCGGGCGCCATGCGTTGCAGTGATCGGCTTACCATGGTTGTCCATTGTGCGGGATTACTAAAATCCACATGCTCCATCAGGTAGTGCACCAGATTACCGGTGAAGGCACCTTTTCTCAGTTGATAAAAAATGAATTGATCATATGCATCATCACCTGATGTATTGGCTCTCGGTGATTCACTTGCTTTTGAACTGCCGGGCTCATAATTCAGAAAACTGTAACTTAATTTTTGCCAGTTTTTATCTTTTAGAACAAATGAATTGGCCTGATTAAAGTTGGCCAGTTGTGTGGCACTTGAATTGTACCGGTAATTGACCGGTATATCCGGCAGCACATCGGTTGTTTCAATCAATGCGGAAGGGAACTTGGCTAGCTCATCTATAAAATAACCCAAGGTGCCCTCAGCTCTGTCCGGCATCTTTGTAAACAGATAACACTTGTATTTAGCTCGCGTCAATGCTACATAGAGTAAGCGACGATTTTCCTGTTCCTGCTGTAAATCTATCAATCGCCGTTCATCATCATTGAGGGATTCAGTTTTGCCGAAGAAAAATTCACCGGCATTATCACGAAAAGCGTATAGCCTATTTTCCTTGAATTTATTTTCGAGTTCCAGAAAAGGAGCTAGCACGATATTGAATTCCAACCCCTTGCTCTTGTGTATCGTAATAATTTGCACCGCCTCGGCATCACTTTCGATGCGCTGTTCATACTCATCACCCTCCTCTCTCTTTCCTTCGGTGGCTTTTTGTAGCCAATTGATCAGTTCTGCTGGACGTAACTTCAATCGACTCTCAGTCTGATGCAAGATTTCTGCTAGTTGAATATAGTTAGATAGTTTTCTTTCTCCGTTATCTGATGCGGCTTGCAACAAACGGGATGTGATGTCAAAACAGGCAAAAACGGACTGTAATGCAACGTAGACTCCCTTTGCCATCCAGACGGCATACCAGGAACGAAATTTCTCTACCAAAGCTTCTTCATCTAATTCTTCCATATCCGCAATGCTGTACCCTGCAATTGGAGTTATTACTGCCTGATTGATTTTTCCAATCACATGGGTCTCCATGGCAGTTAACAATGAAAACATTTCTTTCGCCTCGGGAGAGGACAAAATACTGTCGTTACTCATGATGATTGCCGGAATCTGATAACGACCCAATTGTTTTTTTACCTGTTCCGCCTCAAAGCCATATCTCACTAAAACTGTGATGTCGGAGGGCCGAATGTTTTGTGGTTGATCATTTTTTTGAATGCAGTAACCTGGTTGATATAAGAGGTCTGCAATCCGCAGCGCCACTCGTTCTGCAATGCCTCCCGATTCGCGGCAAAAGGTGATGGGAGCCAATTCTTCTCGATTGAAGAGCAGTTGCCCTTTATCATTGGGATCAGGTGCTTCTACCGGCTGGTATAAGATGGCATCGGGAGCTCCACTGAAATGAAATGTGTCAAAACTCGGTTGCGGTAAAAAGAAATCGTTGAATGCTTGAATCAACGGACTCACAGAGCGATAGTTTACCGTCATGCCAAACTGATTGTTCGCTTCTTTCGCTGCTTTGAAATAGGTGAAAAGATCTGCTTTCCTCCATCCATAGATTGATTGTTTCGGGTCACCTATCAGAAAAGAGATGGTGTCGGGTTGTTGGGTAAATACTACAGAAAATATTTCATATTGCAGACGGTCGGTATCCTGAAACTCATCTATGAATACTGCCTTGTACTTTTTTCGCAGGGATTGAATCAGTCCGGCATGCTTGTCTATGCAGACAGCTTTGTGCAGGAGTTCAATCATGTCATCAAAGCTGAGCACAGAGCGTCTCTCCTTTTTTTCTGCCAGTTTTTGAACGATTTCATTCAGCAGCCACGAGTAGATGCGATTTGCTACCTGAGCCTTGGTATTCGAGTAGATCTCCCGCAAGTTGTTCCAAGCTATCAGGTCGCTGATCATGTCAGCAAAAACTTGCGTTACATAAATTTTATCAGTCCTGTGTTTAATATAATCTAAAATTTCATCTGCCGTAGTAAAATTGGACAGATACTGTCTTGCCCTACCGTTGTTCGCGATAGCTGCCAGGTAGTCAGCCAGGTTATCATTGAGGTGATCCAACATTTTTTGCCATAAAGCATCACTGGCATTCACCGCTGCATCAATTTCGTCGAGTAGCTCTTGTTGGTGCGTGGCATCGAGCAAAGGTGTTCTGGGAGCAACTTGTATATGAAACTTTTTTCCTCCCAGTACCTCTTTTACCATGTTCAACAATATGGACCTGTCTAATATACTGTTGATGTGTTTGAGTAATTCCAATGATAAGGTGGTGATGTATGTTCTCCATTCATCATTGACTGCCTGCAGCATCATTTCCTGCATCTGTTCCGGGGACAATGCTTGAGCACCAAAAACCTGTTTTGTTTCAAAGGCGAATTCCTGCAGGATTTTCTGACAAAAGCTATGGATGGTTTGGATGGATGTTTCATCCATCAGTGTCAGGGCTTCTTTTAATAACCTACGCGTTTCCTCCTGTCCCTGTTGATTGATGGATCTTTCCACCATCCGTTCAATCGTTGCATCTCCGATATCTTTTCCCATGGCTGACTGATAAGCCAGGTTGATGAATTCTCGAATGCGCGTTTCTAGTTCAGCCACGGCTGCCTTGGTAAAAGTTACCATCAAAATTTCCTGCACCGGCAAGTGCTTTTCCAGTATCAGCCGCAGTACCAGAATGCCTATGGAATAGGTTTTTCCGGTGCCTGCACCGGCCTCTATCACATTGCTCTTTTCCAGTACTACTTCCTCTACTTCAAATTTTTGCATGCAGCTCTATTTTTCTTTGATCAAATTTTTATCAATATTGTTCAGAAACCCCCATGCAAATTCAGTGTTGGCTTTTAACTCATCAAAATATGCGGGTCCGAAGTAGCCCCATTCATTTGCTTTGGCGAGGTACTGATCCTGACTATACTGCAATTCAGCCTGTAAGGCTTCTACAATGCCATCTTTTCCGTTATCAAAGTAATGCTCAGTTTTCGCATTTTTCCATTCGGGGAAAAGCAGGAAGGGTTTCTCTGTTCCCTCGATCATTCCTTTGGCAACAAATTCCAGCCAGCTCATTGCTTGCTCCGGAGATAACTGAGCGGCATCGATAGTTATCAACTTATCTTTTTTTCTACAATGAAAACTGATAGGCAAATTTTGTGCACGTAAACAGCAGTATCGGGTAAATGCCGGAAACAATTCTTTTTTTAGTTTGGAGTTTTTTTGCCGCACTATCAACCGGTCGCCATAAACATCCACCACACCTTTGAGGGTAGCGACTGAGAGTTCCAGATTGATCGAAATTGACTGTATGGGCTGTCCCATTCGAATGCCATCTAACTCTTCATATAAGGTTTTTGCTTCAGCAGCAATGCCATCGAAGATGATTCTTCCGCGGTTGCTGAGCGGGAGCCGACCCAGTAGAAGCATCTTCTTGTACAGCGCATCATAAGTTGAGGGCGGGTAATCGAGCAGTTCATTGAGCAAATTCTTTTCGCCTTGCTTTCCTAATTCAAAAATTTCGGCATCCTCCAGTAATATCTCTTCCTCGTACAGATAGAGTTGCCATTTTTTCTGGAGATACCAGGTGAATGGACTCTTAATGAATGTACACAAGTCATATAGTTCAATGGTACTGCGTTTCGGTGTTGCAGCAGGCATTGGTGTTTTTTTAGCCGGAACCCATGTTTGAAGTGGTTGCAAATAAGTAATCAGTTGATTGGGACCGCCATTGCCGTATCTTCCACTGAATCCATGCAGTGGATGTTGTACTATGAAATCTTTTCTTTTTCGATAATCTGCACCCGGAATTCCTTCGATGATATAGTTGATGAGTTCATCAACCAGCGCGGAGGGGGGGATGGCCTGATTTTGTTTCGCATCCTGTCCCTGGTAGCTGATGATGAGGTGTTCCCTGGCGGAAAGCAGGGTTTCCAGTAACAGGTGTTTGTCGTTGTTGCGGATGTTGCGATCCCCCCTTGCGGGATGTTGTTTCTGCAGATCGAAATCAGGTCGTCTGTCTTTTCTAGGGAACTCATCGTAGTTCATGCCAAGCATAGCGACTACTTTGTGCGGAATACTCCGCATCGGGATGAGGGAACAAAAGAGAACACCTCCTCTGCCGAAATTTTGTAAACGGGTCACTGATTCAAGGGATGCACTGAAGTGATGGTTGAAAACTTCATAAGATACCGCGTCGGTTACATCTTCGGCATAAGTTGCATACTGGTCTAAGTGTGCAATGAGTTCCTGGTAATCATCGCCGTCTTCTTCTTCGTTGATGGAAAAGAGGTCAGTGATCATCGCACGAACATAGTTGATCCACTCGCCCACGGGTCTGTTCCTTTTTCTTTCCTCAAGATGAGTGATGAGCTCTTTCACCAGTGCATGTAGTCTTACCAATTCAAATATATTATCACCTTCAATGGAATCGAGTGGAATCAGTGTATCGCCTTCTGGAGTCTTATAGAGCGGAGAGCCGCTGATGCACCAGCCATAGGCAATGCGTTGCAATCCATATTCCCAACTTACCAATCGGGTGTCATTCTGCTGCTGACCTGCGATGTCACGACGGATATTAGCTGCCTGGAGGGTTTCGCGTATCAGTGTTGTGTTGCTGATGCCGAATCGCCGGCGAATGAATTTCGATTCAGCGAGGTCTAGTATTTCTTCAGCAATCATGGATTCTTCTTCCAACTGCAACAAGTGTTGCAATTGACCGAATAAATTCTGACCCTGTGAAACTTTTTCATCAGAGATGGTATAGGGAAATGTGTAGGGGGCATTGTCAAATACTGCCTGGATGTAGGGGGCGTAGACGTCTATATTGGAGCAGAGCACCAGTATCTCGCGAGGTGCAATTTCTCCGGGTCTCGCTTCTACTAATTGAACCAGTTCATTGTATAAAACCTCCACCTCTCTGGCAGGGGTAAAACAACTGTTAACGACCAATGACTTATCGCGGAGGTCTGTTTCATTGATTATATGGCGATCTTCTCCCCAGGCATTTTTGAATATGTCTGCCTGAATTTTTTGTAACAAGGTGGTTGGATTTTCAGGGGTTACCACCCAGTCATCATATAATTCATTGATCAATTCTTCTTGTTGGAATAGAAGTGCAAAACTGTCTTTGATCACGGTTCCCCACCCCAGCAGGAGTGAATTACCCGGGCGGTTGAAATCGCCGGAGGGCATATTCAACTTGTTTTTTTGCTTCCTTTTGATCTGCGCTTTTTCGGTTTCATCATCCATCCAGTAATAAAGAGGTGCCGGATTCATGAGGTAGAAATGCAAGGGAATGTGTTCAGCCAAAGTTTTGAAAAGCTCGAGGTGGAGGGGTGTAATTACCGCGATGCCAAAGAAATGCAATCCCTTCACCCGATTCCTGAGCAGTTGCAACTGATCTTTGTTGGCAAGTGCTTTCTTCAGCTTTTTTACAATACCGGGTTTATCCAGCACGCGCTCCTTATAATATGCATGGAGCTTTTTCCAGAGGTATTGTTGAAAGTCTGTTGCGGAAGCGGTGTCATTCCAATCATTGATGGTGCTGTGGCGGTAGATCTGGTATTGATCAAAAAGGTCTGCCAGTTCAACGGCCAGAGCAATCTGACGGACAGGATGTTCCCGGTAGTATTGTGCGATGGCAGGAAATGTTTGTTGGAATTCCGGCTGATTCAATTCTTTCCAGATTTGCCAGCGGATTTTTTCGGCGGTGATAACGGGTGATGCTTTTTCAGATAACCACTCGTGGAGGAGTCCGATTATATCGTTGGGTGTATGAAAAGCAATTTGAGCTGTGATGCCCTGTTGGATAGCTATCTGACCCGTGAGCCATTTGTTCATTCCCTGTGTTTGGGTAATGATGTGTTGTTGCTGGAATACATCCGGCGATTCTTTGCCAAGGTTATCGGCAAGCAAGTGGGAGAGTTGTTCCAGGGAGTTAGATATGTAGAGTTGGTATGACATTCCGGGTACAATTAAATTTCATCCATTCTGGCGTTGATGCCTGATGCTCTTGATACACTAGCAGCAGTTGCAGCTTTCAAAACTTCCCGAGAGGACAGAATGATCGCTTGCTGTTTGGCACGAGTGACAGCGGTGTACAATAACTCTCGGGTTAGTAGTGGAAGATGTGTATTGTCTGGTAGCCTTACCAGTACACGGTTGTATTCTGATCCTTGGCTCTTGTGGATGGTCATGGCAAAAACGGTCTCGGCGTTTTGTATATAATGAATGCTGACGCCGCGCACCTGACCATTACCAACATCGAACCACACTTTTTTCTGTCCATTGATCGTACGAACGATACCGATATCGCCATTGATAAGATTCAGTTGTTGGCTGTTGCGCGTAATGAGGATGGGCCTGTTCTCATAGAATCCATTATCAGGTTGCAATAATTGTTGTTTTTTCAACCAGGCCTCTGCAACTTGATTGCTGTCATAGAGTCCGCCCTTGCCTTCCCTGGTAGCACAGAGGATTCGTTGTTGTTGGAATAACCGCAAAGCTTCGCTGATATCAGCTGCCTGGATATAGTCCTTGTATCCGGTGAGAAACTGCTCCAATGCTGTTTCATGCGGTGGATTTATTACTTGCACTTCTGCATTGGGGGGTTGGTTCAGGAAGCTTTCCAGTATATCTGTCTGGTTGTGCAATACTGCATGACTGAAACGACCGATGCCGCTGTTGATGTTAAAGCGGTGGCTGTATTGCAGTTCGATGATGTGTTCAGCGAGTGGATGTGCATTCGGAGTGGAAGTTGGAATTTTGCGTTTCGCATCCGGAATGCAATCATTGAGCAGGGTTCGGGTTGTATCGGTGAAATTGTTGATGGCTTCGGTTTGGTTACACAGGTCACCAAACATGCTGCCGGCTTCCACGGATGCCAGTTGATTTTTATCTCCGAGAAGCAACAGCCGTGTCTTTGGTCCGATGGCGGAAAGCAGTTTGGCGAAGATGGTCACATCGATCATAGAACATTCATCTACGATTACCAGGTCATAAGGAAGGGGCTGTTCTTCATTATAACGGAAATAAATACTGTCCTGCTTATATCCAAGCAAGCGATGCAGGGTGGATGGTTTCAGTTGTTCGAGTATGGATTTAACCGCACCAGGCAGCGGAAGTGTGGTGGATTGCAGTGATTCAGCCATCCGTGTGGCTGCTTTTCCGGTTGGCGCTGCCAGGGCGATGCGGAGAGAAGGTTGTATAGACAGCAGCAGCCAGATGATTTTGGCTACAGTCGTAGTTTTTCCGGTGCCCGGACCACCGGTTATGATGGTCAGGTGTTGTATGGCTGCCATCAATGCCGCTGCCAACTGCCAGTCCGCCGCCAGATGTGGAGGGAGTCCGTCAACAGCATGCGTTGCAGCAAGTTCCTTCATCAGTGCAGTTTGTTCTTGCAGTTTGTTCAGGTAATCGGTCCGGTATAGTTTTTCAGTTGAAAGCAGGCGTTGGATGTTACTCAGCAGCGAGGTCTCATAGTGGAAGTACCGGTGCAGGTAGAGGCGTCGGCGGTGTAGGATGAAGGGTGAAATGGTAGTGGCGTTGCCCACCCAGGGCTTGAGTTCAGATAAATCTTTTTCCGGCAAGTAATTAATGCCTGTTAAGGCATCTTCCTCCGTTGTAGCAGGTGTTGCGTCTATGCATATATGCCCTTCCTGTAATTTTTTTGCCAGCAGTCGTAGATGCGGCTGCAGGCGGGGTTCGGGAAAAGCCCGGGCAAATTGCCAGTTAACATCCAGTATATCGTTGGTACCCATCATATATTCCTATACGTTCCTTTTATTGATGAATCATAGGGTGTGCAAATTCAGTGCTCGCTCTGCAATCTATTTACAAACTGATATATAATTATAGTTTTTATGGATACCACCTTTTAGTACGTTAAAATCTGTTCATAAGAAACAGGAAAAATCCTGAATTCACCGAAAGCCAATAATAACTTGATAAACAATATATTATGCAAGTTATATTAGTGACATGTATTTCAATGGGTGATAAGTACACAATAAGTACTTAAAAATCAGTATTTTAAAAAAGTTAATATTATACCTGACTATGTCCCTGGCCGCACCCAACGATACCAATAGCGTGGGATGGAAGAATTTATTCGCTTCCTTTTTGTTTGCCAAGGAACCCCCACCACTGGATGAAAAACCTGAGATCAAGGTACGCCCGCAATACCTGGTGGATATTCATACACACGTCTCCATGAAAATGAATATCTGGGGGAAAAAATTCTGGAAATCCCATACTCCGGCACACGGCGATGGGTTTTTATCTATGTGGGGAATGCAGGTAGATTTTCACAGGTTAAGATGTGGTCATGTGGGGGTAATGATAGTTCCACATGACATACCGGTCGGTGCCATGCGTCGACAGTTCAAGTTTTTGAGCTATGTGATACGTCTTTTGAACAGGTGGTTCGATAAAATGGAGCACGAGGATTTTAGCAATTTTACCCAGATCAATAAGATCATTAATTTATTTGAGGAGCAGATTTATATCACCAACCGAAAGTTGGGAAGTGAAACATTCGTAATAGCGCGTTCTTTTGAAGATTTGATGTTTGCCAGAACGCAGGGGAAAATAGTTTTTGTGCATGCCATTGAAGGGTCACATGCATTGGGGCGAAACGAGAAGCCGGAAGTAATTTTCATACCTCGCAAGCCAGGCAAACATCATCAACCGGTTAAAGGGGTAATGGGAAGGGGATATGGGAAGGGTAAAGAGTATGACCGATACCTCGATAACCTGGTTGCACTCAAGCACCGGGGCGTTTGTATGCTTACACTGGCCTATTTATTCCCCAATGAAATTTCTGACTGTGTTGAAGGAATTGCAGAGTTTCCCAAAGTGAATAGTTTTAAGTATGACAGGGTGTATGATCCTGTTAATGAAGAAATGAACAAGGGGCTATCCCCACTTGGTAAAGAGGTAGTAAAAAAGATGCTTGAGCTCGGAATGATAATTGACCTCATGCATAGTACAGATGCAGCGCGCAGGCAAGTATATGAGCTCCATGATGAATGGATTAAAAATCATCCGAACGAACCAAGACCAATTACGTTTTCACATGGAGGCTCGCGAGCATTACATGAAAAGTACCACCAAGAAACCGGCGTGACCAAATACAGTCACCACAAATATTATGGTGCAAGCAGCGAGGACATACTTGCAATAGAGCGAAGTGGTGGCGTGATTGGCATCATCATAGAAAGATGGTGGCTGACAGGTGTTGACACCCGGTTACCGGAATTCGAGGGCTGGGAATTGACAGGAATTGATTGCGTGATAGAAACCATTTTTGATATTAATGAGCAGACCGAGAAAAAAGATTTCAGTTCTCTTTCTATTGGAACGGACTTCGATGGGTTTACTAATACGCCGCCCGATCTTTATTTATATGAGCAGATGGGAAATCTGTTGGAAAAAATGAGAGCAAGGTTAACCGAGGAACAGATCACCAAAATTTTCAGCGGGAATGCACTTAGGATGTTAGAGTTGGGCTGGAAAACGATGTAAATCTCGAAAAAAAAAATGAATAACTGAAATTGAATGGATAGGGGTATAGAAAAATAAAAGATTGACTTATGAATTCGTGGATTCTTTTACATACACATTCTGCAATCGCATTTATCATTGCAGTTACGCAGTTGGGGATGACCTGGTTTCTTTTTAAAAGTAGGTCTGTCATACCCATTCGAAAATGGTTATTACTTAATTACATCGCCTCCTCAACATGGTATCTCGATCAGATGGTACGTTTTAGTCTCTATCCCGGAACAGAAGGGTCCTGGGTGTACAAACTTGAAACAACATTTATATATGGTCCGGTTCTCGTAGCACAAATGCTGGCGAATTTGCAGATCTATTATCAGTTCATCCAACCCAGATTTGATACGGAAAGAAAATGGGTAATGATGTTGATGGTGCCCTTCTCAATTTTATTATTGGGACTAATTGGCTGGAATGAATTGGGTAACAACAGCGATACGTACACTTTTCAGGTAATCTCATTTGTTTGGGGAATCATATCTAATGTTGCTACTCTTTCAATTGCCATTCGAAAAGCGATTAGCTTTAAGTCAACCAATAAAGGTGGATACCAAGCCCATCTTATCTTAGCCGCCATAAGCGCCAGTTTTTTTACCCTTTCTATCATCTGTGTTATTTACGGTCTTTATTCGACGATTGGGTATTGGACTTATTTCATTTTTGTTTGGATGGGCGAGATTGGTCTGATAATTACTTATTTATATTTCTCCGAAGTATTTGTCAGCTTTCAGGTGAAAATAACTGGCTACAGTTTTGCTTCTGTTGTTTTATTTCTAACAATCTGTACCCTCATCTTTTTTCCACCCACTTTGCCGGAAGAAATCGACAAACGCATTGCTCAGCAGGATGGGTTAAGAAAGATTTTTCTTATTTCTCTGAGCGCTACCGTAATCATTATCCTGTTATTGCCCTCCTTGTTGCGGAAAACACTTACTACCCCGCTCAAACAAGTGCTCAGGGCAGTTAGAAAAGTTAATGCAGATAATCTGAATGTGCAGCTGCCGGTAATGTACCAGGATGAAATCGGCTTACTTACTACCAACTTCAATAAGATGACTGCAACACTGCGTCAGGCAAAAACTAGGCTGGAAGAATATACCCGTATTTTAGGTGAGCTGTACAACAACCAGCAAAAGATACAGGAGCAAACGCTGAACCATGTTAGTCAGGAAATTCATGACAATGTCGGACAGTTGTTAAGTTTGGTTCGCATGCAATTGAACCAGGTAGCTGCCAAAGGTGGCACAGAAGACCAATTGATTGCAGATGCCCAGGAAAATATTGGCCGCGCCATGCGTGACCTCCGTGACATGGCCCGGGGTATGAGCAGTGATCGCATCAAACTACTCGGACTATTCGGTTCGGTGGAGCAGGAGGCCCAGCGCATTCAACGCAGCGGATCTTGTGAGGTGAGTACTCAATGTGAGGGTACTGTTCAATCAATGGATCATCAAAAAGAAATCATCCTTTTCCGGGTTATTCAGGAAAGTCTGCAAAATGTTTTCAAGCATGCGAGCGCTACCCGCATTGATATTTTTTTCAATTATCAGCCGCATCTTCTTCAAATTGAAGTAAAAGACAACGGCAAAGGATTTATGCCTGAGAAGGAAAAAAGAACTGGCGGTCTGGGATTGATGAACATGCAGCACCGGGTTCAACTTACAGGGGGTGAGCTGCTGCTTGATAGCGAGCAGGGGGCTGGAACAAGGGTGACCATCAGCGTTCCGCTGGCATAATTAGTTGCCTGCTTTTCTGTAAATCACTTTTCCTTCGAAGATGGTTTCCAGTACGATTGCTTTTTCTACTTCTTCGATAGGTATTTCCAGCAGGTTCTTATCTACTCTGATCATATCTGCATACTTGCCTGCTTCCAGAGAGCCAATCATCGTATCAGCCCGCATCGCTTTGGCAGCGTGCAAAGTGTAGGCATAGAGCATATCTTCTAATGATAAAGTTTGTGAACTATCTAGCACGCCCTTGGGCCCTTTGCGAGTAACAGCCCTATACATTGCCTGAAAAGGATTGGCGCTGGAAACAGGCCAATCACTTGCCCCTGCAATCATTACTCCGGCATTTTTCATGCTTCTGGCTGGATATTGCCATTGATACAGTGAAGGATGAATATAAGGTTGAACAATATCAATAGTGGTTGCATCACCAAAAGCCCACAAGAGTTGAACTGCCGCCATAATTTTGAGTGACCCCATGCGGATAACATCAGCCGGTTGTACCAGTTGCAGGTGTGTGATGGTATGAGGTATTCCCGAATGGCCGTTGGCCTTCCGCATGGCAGCAAACCCATTCAGTGATTCTGTCACCGCCCTGTCGCCGATAGCATGAACGTGCACCAACCAATTTGCTTTGTCTGCCAAGGTTGCGAAGCGGGCAAAAGCAGGGGGCTCGAACAGCAGTACTCCTTTCGATGTAGTACCTGTATATGGGAGGGAAATTGCTGCTGTTTGAGTAGGATGTTCCAGAACACCATCTGCAAAGATTTTAACTCCGATCACTGAAAGATTCCTGGCTGAGTACTTCTTTTGTATCAATGCCAACCTGTTCAATTGAGGTTGTGCAGGTTGATTCGGATCAGCTACCAATGTTGTAGCAATGTGTACATTCAATAATCCATTGTTGCTGAGCCAGCGATAGGCCTCTAAATGATGCGAACTTTCGGAAGATGTTTTTCCGGCACTTGGATCCAACCATCCGGTGATGCCCAAACGGGCGGAATATTCCATGGCTTTTCGGCCGGCAGCTTTCAATCCCGGCTTTACCGGTATAGCTGCCTCAATGATGTTTTGTCCTTCCTCACTCACAAATCCTGTGGGATTACCAGCGGCATCCTTTCCGTAATAAATTTGTTTATCTGCGGGCTGTCTTGACAGAAATGTTTTATTCAATCCTGCCCGGCCCATCATGGCACGATTGGCCCAGGAGGTATGTCCGTCTGAGCCACTCAACACCAAAGGGATTTCTTTAAATGCACCGCTATTGAATTTCGACGCAACCGCATCGAGTTGTGACCAGGTAGTAATGTTAATTCCATAAATCACCAGAACATCACCCGACATACCTTCCTTATTCAGGTAGCATTTTTCTGCATAGGTAACCAATTGATCAATGGTCAGATCCTGGTCTTCTACATTGGCGAATAAGAGGTTATTCCCACCTGAAAGTGCATGCATGTGCGCATCCAGTAATCCGGGCATCATAAAACCCCCTTTGCAGTCAATGCTGGTGCCCGGTCCTCTGAGTTGTCGCCTAACTTCAGCTTCAGTTCCTACTGCAATAATTTTATTGCCGGCAATCGCAATCGCTGAGGCAAAAGGTTTTGCTTTGTTGGCTGTAAATATTTTTGCATTGTGGTACAATTTCCATTGGCAATGTCCTGCCATGGGCATTTGCACAAAGAGCAGAACTATGACCAGCGGGAGCAATATTTTTTTCATACCTTAAATATCTGAAATAGTAGGCCAAAGATAAAAATGGTCTTCCCAACTCTATTTGCTTAACTGATAATTTTTGTACATTGCAATAAGCTTACATCACAACGTATTATTATGAAATTTTTATCCAATTTGTTCGGTTGTGTTCTCATTGCGGTTTTACTTTCCTCCTGCTCACAGCGGGCTTACCACCAACACGATGACTCATTCGACCTGACCAGCGTTTCTACTTATGCCTGGGCAGATGCCGATGATGATAAAAACTTTGACACCAAGCGCAGAAATCTGAACAGCATTCGAGATTCTAAAATTAAAAGAACCATTGACAAATACTTACAGGAACATGGGTGGAAGATCAACAATGCCAACCCCGATGTTTTTCTGGTTTTTGACGTAGTCGTTGATCAATCCCAACAGAATGTAAATGTGCCCGTTTACTCGCAGCCTACTACCAGTTGGTTTTTTAATCCTGCTACCCGCCGCTGGGTGCCGATTTTTTATCCTTCCAATCTCGTGGGGTTCAATACGGCTACCCGTCAGGTGAGGGAGGGAACCCTTACATTGAGTATGATGAACCCGGTGACTGATAAAGCAATATGGCAGGGATGGACAAGCTCTGAGATTTATGGAAAAAGGATTTCTGATGAGAAGATTGATCGCGATGTTCGTGCCATAATCAAGGAGCTGAAGAAATATTAAGCAGTGTCGTTTTTCTTTCTTTAAAAAAATATTGTTATGCGATACTCTGTTGCAGGCACATTGTTTGCCATTGGTTTCCTGCTTTCCTGTCGGCAGGAAGAAAAATTTTCCCCCAGGTTCGAACTTAAACCTGCCCCCAGGGTAACATTCAATTCTTTTGTGGACTGCAACATGGCAGAGGCCTGGATAGGTGATACATTTCGCATTTTTCCCGGCAAATATGGTGAAGATCCGTTGTGGGGATATGCCCGCGATCTGAAATATGCCGATGGATTGAATCCCGAGGAAGTATTCTCTCATTCCAGGGATAGGTTCACCAATCCTTCCATGCCTCTCAACGCTCCCATCGGTCAACCCGGTCTGCACGGAGCTGTATGGTTTGAAACCGTATATCAGGATAAAAAAGATGCATCCGGCAAAACACTTTACGGCATTTATCACAATGAAAATTATCCGGAGACATTGCCTTATGATAGTGTTACTGGACAAGGATACCACAATAAAAGATGGCCACAGGGATTAACAGGTCCTGAAAGTCCGGCAGCAGTTTGTCGCATTGGTGTGATGAAATCTATTGATGGTGGAAAAAGCTGGGAAAACAAAGGTTTGTTCATTGAAGACCTCGATGCCCGCATGATTTTAAAGCCACAGAACAGTTCCAATACTTTTGCCGGAGGTGTCGGAGATCCCTCTGCTGTTGCCAGTGGCGACTATCTTTATCTTTTTTATGGTGAGTATGGATATCCGGGTGTTTATGATTCTGCCACTTACAATGCCGATACGGAATGGAGTGGTCAGTGTATCAGTGTCGCAAGAATAGCTTTGCAAGATCTGGATTCCCCGGAGGGGAAGGCACGTCGTTGGGATGGGAAAGCATTTACACAACCACACAATGGTATCGGACAGCCGGTAAAGGCATTACAGATAGATCGAAAACATGGTGGCGGTCCGGCTTCTTCACCCGGAGGAGGATTTCACTGGGGGCCATCTGTTAGCTGGAATACTTACCTCAATTGTTGGGTAATGCTCATGGGGCATGTGGAAGGAAAATCCTGGAGGGGAGATAAAATTTACATTTCATTCAACCGCCACAAAGATTTAGGTGAGGGAGCCAACAGTCAGGACTGGACGAAGCCGCAACTTTTGTTTCAAAAGCCAGGATACATTTTGTGGTACCCATCCTTGCAGCCACTGAATGAACCGGAGAGCATGCGTGAAAAATACACCTGTCTTCGTTTGGGTAAGCGGGCAAGATTTTATGTAAAGCGAATCAAGCCGGGCGATGACTCGTATGCCTCTGAGCACATCATCGAATTTGAGCGCTGACAGTTGGTTGTTTACCGCAGGATGTGCGTTTCTAGTTGGATGTCATCAAACAGAAGAAACTTTTACCATCTTCCCCCCAGGCAAACACCCATCCGTAAGTAACCACCATCATAACTATCTCCAAAAAGTCTTCCGCCCCCAAGAAAAACTTCACCGATCAATCGGTTCCTGTTCTCCAGCTTCACGCCGATTGCAGAACCTAACCCATAATATACGCCTGATTTGTATTGCACGGGAGGAAGTGGCCAGATCGACCAATTGTATTGTCGCTGTTGTTCGAATGAGAGACCCATGTTCCCTTCAATAAAAAACCCGGAGGCATAACCTTTGCCGAAATACATGCGATAGTAAGGCAATACTAGGGCGCGTGTGGCCATCATTTCTTTGTTTTCCAACGCCACACTTGCTGCAAGACCCAGACCGCTGTTGTCATTCAACAAACGTTCATAATTCAGCTCGGGCAATCCCAACAAACCTGTAAACAGATTTACCCGTATTTCATTTTTTCTGGGTGGTCCCGTTTTGTCATTCATCATTATTTGACTAACTGCCTGCAACGGAAAAAACAACACAAGCACACAATAGACGAAAAGCTGTCGGGTAAAAGACATAAGCATTGATTTGGCAGAACGAAGTAATAAGATTTTTTTGAAATGTTTTGTTAATCAGTGACGACCAATGCAGCTAACTTTTCCTTTCAAGATTATTTTGAAGAACCGGGTTGAAAAACGGACAGGGACAGAAAAATAGCAGAAAAAATAAAGCCAGCCTATTTGTCCATATTGCTTCAATACAATAAATGTTTTTTAGAATTGTCTCTCCACCCGGCGCGGTGGGCATAAGGAACAAAGAAAACAACAAGGTCGGCCTGGTGTCTATATTGTACGTAGTAAATCTTTTTCTGTGCCTGATGGGCATAGTCAGTGAAGTGCCATTTGCCCTCATTACCTTCTGCCTGGTGTCTGTATTTTACCTTGAAAACTTTCAGGTCGGACTGGTGTTCATATTGAGCAACCCACACTTTGATGTCTGCTTGAGAAGCATAGTTGACAGCAAAAATCCTTTGCGATTTCACTTCAGAAAAAGTAAAAACGAGCAAGCACAAACTTGACAAGTGCTTCCACATATGTTGTCACATTTAGGAACTACTTCTTGTAAGAAAGGTATAAAAATGAAAAAGCCCTTGAGGTAAGGGCTTTTTCCAATTACAACATTTTGCGAATTACCTCGACCAGCTCGCCTTTGGTAATGGGTACACCCATTACCTTGTTATAGGGCTGTGCATCTACGAGGTACTGGTCACGAATAATTTTGATCACCTGACCATTGTTGATTTCCGGTATCAACACTTTATCGAAGTTTTTCAATATATCACCCAAGTTAGCAGGGAAGGGACGCAGGTAACGCAAATGAGCATGACTCACAGCATAGCCCTCACCCAACAGTTGAAGAACTGCACTCTTGATGGCACCATAGGTAGAGCCCCAACCGAGCACCAATACCTTTCCTTTCTCCGGACCACATTCTAATTCCTGCTGTGGTATATAATGTGCGATCTTGTCCACCTTGCTTTGACGCACATTCACCATGTGCTGGTGGTTTTCCGGATCATAGCTGATGTTGCCGGTTATATCTTGTTTTTCGATACCACCGATGCGGTGCTCCAGTCCGGGTGTTCCCGGAATGGCCCAGGGGCGAGCCAATTTTTCATCTCTGCGGTAGGGTTGAAATTTGGGTTCATCTTCATCCAATCCTTTTTTGAAATTCACTTTGATCTCAGGCAAATCCGCAGATTGCGGAAAACGCCAGGGTTCGGCACCATTGGCAATGTATCCATCGCTGAGCAGAATTACCGGTGTCATATGTTGCACCGAAATACGCACTGCCTCATAGGCCATATTGAAACATTCGCTGGGAGTTGAGCAGGCAATAACGGGCATTGGACATTCACCGTTTCTTCCGTAGTATGCTTGCAGCAAATCACTTTGCTCTGTCTTGGTGGGCAAACCCGTGGAAGGACCTCCGCGTTGAATGTTCACAATCACCAGGGGTATTTCCAGCATCACTGCCAATCCCATGGCTTCTGTCTTCAAAGCCATACCCGGTCCGGAGGTGGTAGTAACACCGAGGTTTCCTCCATAGCTGGCACCAATGGCAGCAGTGATGGCAGCAATTTCATCTTCCCCCTGGAAAGTTTTTACGCCAAAATTTTTATAGCGGCTCATTTCATGCAAAATGTCAGAAGCCGGTGTGATGGGGTAAGCACCCAGGAAAATGGGCAAACCGCTTTTTTCACTGGCAGCTACCAGACCCATGGATAGTGCCTGGTTGCCCATGATACTGCGATAAGTTCCGGGCTTCATTTTGGCTTTCTCTACCACATAGCGGGAGGCATAGGCTTCCGTTGTTTCACCATAGTGATAACCTGCCTGCAATACTTTTATGTTGCTGTTCAGAATGACTTCTTTCTTGCCGAATTTTTCGCGCAGGAAGCTGATGGTACTATCCAGGTTCCGGTTGTACATCCAATAGATAAAGCCCAGCACGAACATGTTCTTAGCGCGGTCTCTCTCTTTGTTGCCCAATTCGGTAAATTCCTTCAGGGCTTCTCTGGTTAGTTTGGTAACATCTACTTTGATTACTTCATAACTATCAAGACTGCCGTCTTCCAGCGGGTTGACACCATCCGGATAATTGGCCAGGCGCAGGTTTTTGGCATCAAAGCCGTCGATGTTGACAATGATCTTGCCGCCGGGTTTGATCGCTTTTAAATTTACTTTCAGCGCAGCAGCATTCATCGCTACCAATACGTCGGCAATATCACCCGGTGTGAATACTTTATTAGAAGAGAAGTGCAACTGGAAACCACTCACACCCGGCAGCGTTCCGATAGGGGCTCTGATCTCTGCAGGGAAGTCCGGGAAGGTAGCCAGATCAATTCCCATCAACGCTGTGTTATTGGTAAACTGTTGTCCCGTCAACTGCATTCCATCTCCACTGTCTCCTGCAAACTTGATCACCACATCCTGTAAAATCGTCTCTTTCATGTTGATATGTTATAAAATAAAAGTGTATAAAGATAATATTTCTTGCCTTTCAGCTCAAGGCTTTTTTCTGTGTTTCCGCCAGCCTGTCAGCCCTCCGGAACTGGTATGTTTTTTGGGTAGGAAGGGTATTCGGGTGGGTAGGCAACCGGGGCTTGATTTAACAAATTCTGCGGTGGCCACTCCGCCTCCGACCCGTTTAAATTCAGTATATTTGTAGAACAAAATCGAATAATTATGGCACTATTTGAATCTGGCAATCCGACACTGACCGAAAAGATGTTTGACAAGGCATTGTCCATGGATGCAGCCCGTCAGGGTGTGATGACCGTTCGTGGTACCATCCTGAAATTTGGCTTCATGCTGGCATTGTTGATTGCGGCTGCTGCCTTCAATTGGCACCTCTTTCAGGAGGGTAAACCAGCTACCATGCAAACCCTAATGATGGTGGGTATATTTGGCGGACTGATACTGGCAATCGCCATTATTTTTAAGCCGGGATGGGCAAAATACATTGCTCCTCTCTATGCCATTCTGGAAGGTCTCTTTATCGGAGGTATTTCTGTCATTCTGAATGAAGCATTTGCCGAGAAATATCCGGGATTGATCATGCAGGCGGTGGGACTGACATTTGGTGTCGCCATCTCTGTGTTTTTGCTGTATAATTTCCGTGTTATTCGTGCAACAAAACGGTTCCGCTCAGTGATCATCTCAGCTACAATGGGCATAGCACTTTTTTACCTGCTGACGATGATTTTGGGTTGGTTTGGCGTGAACGTTAGTTTCATGAGTGACAGCAGTATGCTGAGCATTGGTATCAGCTTGTTTGTGGTGACCATCGCTGCACTGAACCTGATTCTCGATTTTGATATGATCGAGCAGGGGGCAGACCGTGGGTTGCCCGCTGACATGGAATGGTACGGTGCATTTGGTCTCATGGTTACCATTATATGGTTGTACATGGAGATACTGCGCTTGCTCAGTAAGCTTGCCCGCAGAGACTAATCATATTGCAACAAAATATTTGAAGCCACCCATGCGGTGGCTTTTTTTATGCGACACAAATGCCATAGAGAGCAAAGCATCTTGTAGATTTGTAGTACAATACCTATCATGCAATTCCAACGCAACAATTACAGCAACCAGGAACTGATTCATCTTTATCGGCAAATCCTCTTGCCCCGTATGATCGAAGAAAAGATGCTGGTATTGTTGCGCCAGGGAAAAATCAGTAAGTGGTTCAGTGGAATTGGACAGGAAGCAATAGCCGTGGGAGTGACTGCTGCCCTGAACAAGCGGGACTGGATCATGCCCCTGCACCGCAACCTGGGTGTGTTTACCTCCCGCGATATGCCATTGCATCGCTTGTTCCAGCAATGGCAGGGACACAAGGAAGGGTACAGCAAGGGGCGGGAGCGCAGTTTTCATTTTGGCAGTAGTGATCATCGCATCTGTGGTATGATCTCTCATTTGGGTCCCCAGCTGGCGCTGGCGGATGGAGCAGCTCTGGCACATCAATTGAAGGAAGAGCCGCTGGTAGCAGTAGCTTTCACGGGGGATGGCGGAACGAGTGAGGGAGATTTTCATGAAGCACTTAATGTAGCAGCAGTTTGGAACCTGCCGGTCATTTTTATCATTGAAAACAATGGATATGGCCTGAGTACGCCCGTTAGTGAGCAGTACCGTTGCCGCCAATTGGCGGATAAGGGAGTAGGGTATGGTATGGAAACGGTGGTGATCGACGGTAACAATTTATTGGCAGTGCACGATACCATTCGCGGAGTGCGGGATTACTGTCTGCGCGAAAAGAAGCCATACCTGATAGAGTGCATGACTTTCCGCATGCGCGGACATGAGGAAGCAAGTGGTACGAAGTATGTTCCCAAGGAATTGATGGAAGAATGGAGCCGCAAGGACCCCATCAAAAATTATGAACAGTTTCTGGTGCAGGAAGGTGTGTTGACAGAGATGGAAGTTGCTTCCATACGACATGAACACAAGGCCTATATCGATAACGAATTGCAGCTGGCCGAGCAGGTGCAGCCAATGATTCCCGATACTTCGGAAGAAGTTCAGGATGTGTATGCCGCTCGGCAATCGACACCGGTATTGCTTCCTGAACCAGATCCGCGAGACACCGATATCAAAGAGAAGCGCATGCTGGATGCCATCAGAGAAGCGCTGGAGCAAAGCATGGAAAGAGATTCCCGTTTGGTGTTGATGGGACAAGACATCGCAGAGTATGGGGGTGCATTTAAAGTAACAGAGGGATTGATGGCGCGTTTTGGAAAACACCGTGTGCGCAATACACCGCTTTGTGAGAGTGCAATCGTTGGGGTTACCTTAGGACTCGCACTGGAAGGCATACCCAGTGTAATGGAAATGCAGTTCGCTGATTTTGTAACCGTTGGGTTCAATCAGATCGTCAATAACCTGGCCAAGATTCATTACCGATGGGGGCAGTCTGCTCCCGTGGTGATTCGCATGCCTACAGGTGCGGGGGTAGGGGCAGGTCCTTTTCACTCGCAGAGCAACGAGGCCTGGTTTACACATGTACCCGGATTAAAAGTAGTTTATCCCTCAGGGGCATACGATGCCAAGGGCTTGCTCAATGCGGCAATTCAGGATCCCAATCCCGTGATGTACTTTGAGCACAAAGTACTCTACCGCAGCCAGTCCGAACCGGTACCTGATGCCTATTATGAGATAGAGATCGGGAAAGCCAGGATAGTGCAAGAGGGGGAAGATATTACGGTGATCACCTATGGTGCAGGGGTACACTGGGCGATGGACTATCAGCGAAGTCATCCGGAGGTTTCTCTCTATGTTGTTGACCTGCGCAGCTTACTTCCGTTGGATTATGAGGCCATTCGTTTGTCGGTGGCCAAGACCGGAAAGATATTGGTCTTGCACGAGGACAATCTGGTGGGTGGCATCGGTGGTGAAATAGCTGCCTGGATTTCGGAGCATTGTTTTGAATTGCTCGATGCGCCAGTGTTGCGCTGTGCGTCTTTAGATACGCCCGTACCTTTTAACGTGCTGTTGGAGAAAAATTATTTAGCAGAAAGCCGACTCGAAGCAAGTATTCAGCAATTGTTACAGTATTAATTTGCAGCCCTATGCCATCATTGGCTTCACTTTTGTATGTATTCCCTGATCTGAGTGAAAGTGCTTTTTTCCGAATGGTGACGAATGTGTGGAGTCGTGCAGGAGTTTTTGAACGCTCTCTATTTCTGTATTTTTTATTGCTGGGATTTCTTTGGTTGTGGAAGGTGGAGTGGCCTGATTGGAAGCAAAAAAAGGCCGGAAAGCAGCATGACAAGAAGGATGGTGCGCCCCAACTGATGGTGAGCAAGGCGGCATATGTCAGGGAGGTGTTGAGTTGGTGCCGACAGCATTTGGGAGAACCAGCCAGGGGTGTACGGGCACCTGAAGTAAAGATCTCTTATTATCCGCACCGTAAGCGACATGGCGTATATTATTCTGCGGGAAAGGCGATTTTGATTTACGTGAATAACCATCCCGGCATTGCGCATCTCACTGATACGATCTTGCATGAGTACGTACATTTTTTAGAGATTCGTTCCAATGTTCACCAGAAAGAGTATGACCGGCACACCCGTTTGGTGGGTTATGACAGCAATCCTTATGAGGTGTCAGCCCGGCGCAAGGCGGCTGCGCATGTGCGGGCTTGTTTGAGCGATATGCGGAGAAAAGGGCTGGTAAACTAATCTTCACCCGAAGAAATCAATACTCATTGTCCAACTTCGGGTAACAGTTTAATTTTCAATATTTTATTGTGGAATAAATTTAATGATGTGCTTGTAAGGGCAAGATTCATGCGCGTTTATCTGTATTTGATACGCAATGAAAGACATAGTAAAAACAGGAAAAAGCCTGAAAAATTGAATTGACCGGGTGAATATATTTGTTTAACTTTTGATTCAAAATAAAAAAAATATGAAGCCAGTCAAGAAAAGCTCTCCTCCGAAAATTGTTCAGCGACTTAATTTTGCGATGGACAAACAAAGTTTGCAAAGGGTCGCAAGAGATACCCCGGAGCATGAGGACATTAAAATTTCCTTTGGTATCGACTATCAACAAAAGATTTGGGTAGCAGCAGCAACACCAGATCACGTGGTTGGACCATCATCATTTGCCCAGCAACTCTCCTTCGCTATTCCTCGGAAAAGAGTAGTAGAAGTTTTGGCTGATGTTCGCTCCGGTGGTTTGGTAAGAATTTCCCTGGGCATTGGCGATGATCAAAGAGTCTGGGTGTCGGTATCAAGTGATGTTGATGACAAGGTTGCTTCTAAATAGAGTTATTAGAATATTCAATTTATTTGTTGCTCAAAATCATTCATAAATCTGGACTTTAATTTTTTCACCTAAAATTTAAATCATGGCATCAAGAGAAGAATACGGATGGCCAGTACCTCCTGGTAAACCCAAGGATTCTAGAAATTAATTCAGTGTTTTTTTTGAATTTAAAAATTAAATAATAGTGGCATGCTTTTGTTAAAATTGCTTGCCACTATTTTTTTGCTTTATTGATTGGTTGCTTTTCACGAAAATATTTATCAAAACAAACAGGTACTTAAAAAAACTTGATTCAAATAATGAGCTCCTCTAATAGTCTATTTAAAATATTTGATTTGTTTGCTGGATACTCTGATTCTTTGGGTCTTATTCTGGCATTTGTTTGTATTATTTTGAAATATAATGAAATTGATTCGCCATCAAAAAGATGGATTTTTCTATTCTATCTAATTTTTTCATTTTCTACTTTATCTACAACCGCATTGATTTTTCTTTTACAAAATAATACATGGCTATACAATTCAATCCCATTTTTAATTGTAATCCCGTTATTTTTCTTCTTTCAACAACTACATGACTCAAAGTATCTTCTTTTAATCAACAAGCTTTTTATAATTATTTATTTATCTATTGCAGTAATCTTCTGGAAATTTATTTTTCAAACAAATTTGAATCCCTTTTTTTATATTTTATTTTCGTTTTATATTTTATTTAATTCAGTTGGGTATTTGAATGAGGAAATGACATCTATGCGAAGCCAAAATGTTTTTGCTAAGACAGAATTTTGGTTCATTACTTGCTTGTTTTTTTACGCAACAATATGCGTAATTGTTTGGTCACTTTTTTCTTATTTACAAGGCAATATTGTGGCTCAAAAAAGATATTTACATCCATTTCACTTGTGGTTGTATGGACATAATCTAGTACTTTTTATTCAAAGTTTCGTATTTTCAATTGCAATTTTTAAAACTACCAAGGGAAAATGAACATTATTTTACTGGAGTCAAAAATGAATCCAATTGTTCTTGGGGTGGTTTTTTTTGCACTTTTCTTTGTACTTATTTTTATCCTTTTTGTAAGATATTTTAGGAAGTTATATAAAATGCGCGACGAGAGATTACAACTCGAAGCTCAGATTGCCGAAGAAGTCAACAATGCCCGCAATGAAATTCAGCAGCTTACCCTCAACACCATTAGCCAGGAAATACATGACAACGTCGGTCAGTTACTCAGTCTGGCTAAAATGCAATTGAACCTGATAGCTGAATCGCCTGAAAAAAACCCACAGTTGATTGAGGAAACCAAAGACAATATCAGCAAGGCCATGTCAGATCTGCGTGATCTGGCCAAGGGGATGAGCAGCGACCGCATCAAAGTATTGGGCTTGTACGATTCAGTCATCCAGGAAGCCGAGCGCATCAGCAGAGCCGGTTCATTAAGTGTAGAAGTTAGTAGCGATGGAGAGAGGCAAGAGCCCGATCATCAAAAACAACTGGTCATCTTCAGGGTGATCCAGGAGTGCTTCCAAAATATCATTAAGCATGCACAGGCAGCCCATGTAAAAGTTGCCTTCACGTATATGCCCAAGGGCTTCGATATTTCCATTCAGGATGATGGCAGGGGCTTTGAATTCAATTCAGAAAGAACAGCTACCAGCGGGCTCGGACTCATGAATATCTTCAACCGGGTGACCCTGGTTGGTGGTATGGCTAAAGTGAACACGGCCCCGGGCAAGGGAACACAGATCCTGCTGCACATACCCATTTAGTTGCTGGTACTCTCTTCCTGCCGCTCAAATAATTGTATCTTTTGTCCGTGAAAAACATTTTCTTTCAGCGGCTTTTCCTCATAATGCTCTTGCAGCCCATCATTCTGTTAGCACAGAACCATGCGGGTAGTACAAAATTGGTAATGCTCGGAACCGGAACTCCTTTTGCCGATCCCGATCGTTCTGGCCCCTCACTGGCCGTCGTTGTCAATGAAACAGCATACATAGTGGATTGCGGTCCGGGAGTTGTGCGACGTGCCGCAGCTGTTGCACAAAAGCGTCAACTGCCTGCATTGAAGCCCGATCGACTCACGCGCCTTTTCATCACGCACTTACATTCCGATCATACTGCCGGCTACAGCGATTTTATTTTTACACCTGCCGTACTCGACAGAAACCAGCCCCTACAAGTGATCGGACCTCCGGGCATCCGTCGCATGACGAAACTATTGATGAAAGCTTATTCGGAGGACATGGAAATACGGATCAAAGGATTGGAAATGGGAAATGCCGATGGATATAAAGTTGAAGTCAAAGAAGTCACCAAGGGAGAAGTGTACCGCGATGAGAATTGTGTAGTGGAAGCATTCGAAGTAAAACATGGCAACTGGCGGCATGCGTTGGGCTATCGGTTTACCACCAAAGACAAAGTGATTGTAGTATCGGGAGATTGCACCTACAGTGAGTCATTGATCGCTATGGCAAGAGGATGTGATATTTTGGTACATGAAGTTTTTTCTGAAGCCGGGCTACAAAAAAGAGAGGACCGCTGGCAGCGCTATCATTCTACCTTTCATACTTCTACCGGTCAGTTGGCAAGGATTGCTCAGGAGGTGAAGCCCGGATTGTTGGTGTTGACCCATCAACTGACTTTCGGAAGCAGTCTGGAAAGTTTGTTGGAAGAGATTGGCAGAACCTATGTTGGTAAAGTGGTCAATGGTATGGACGGAGATGTATTTTGACAAGTATCATCCATTCGGAAGAATACTGCTTAAAAACTTACTATTTTAGTGGACGAAAAATGATCCGGCGACTTGCTACACCCCCCTGCTGCCCCATGCCTGCCGCCGGATCATGATGCAAAGCTGGATACTCACTCTGTAATCTATTGGTAGTCTCAAAAATTTTTTATGCCGGTCAATAAAAATGCCCTTTTACGCTATTATGCCATAGATGCCTGCCTCAACAACAGCATGAGACCTTATCCTGATCTCGAACAGATTCGTCGACATGTGATGCGGCAGTTGGAGATAGATATTTCTGTTTCCATGTTGAATAAAGATTTGGCGCAGATGCGCGATTTGTATGATGCACCCATCAAATATGATAAAATCAGAAGGGGTTATTGCTATGAGCAGCAGGGATATTCCATCAAGAAATTGCCCTTATCGGAAGAGCAGATTGCTGCCCTCGATTATTCTACAGCATTGCTGCAGCAATTGAAAGGGAGCCGCATCTTCGAACAGTTCGAGTCCGCCATCAACCGGCTCATTGAAGGTTACCGGGTGAGCAAATTGCTGGGGAAATCTGAAAAACAATTGATACAGGTGGAAGAGCCGGTGAAGACAGGTGGCAACGAGTGGCTGGAGCCCTTGCTGCGGGCAATTGTCAATCGTCGAGCCCTCGAAATAACCTATGCCCGCTACGGTGCTTCCCCCAAGGTGCATACCTTATCGCCCTATCTGATCAAGGCCTACAGAAACCGCTGGTATGTAGTCGGGTACTCCACTACTCGGAGAAATGTATTGATTTTCTCTCTCGACAGAATTACCGATGTGCACAAGTCTACCCAGTCTTTTTACGATGCACCCGGCTTTCAGCCGGATGATTATTTCCAGTATTCTTTTGGTATCACACATATCCACGGTGCCCAGCCGGAAAAAATTGTGCTGGCATTCGATAAGGCCCAGTCCCCCTATATCTTGGCACAGCCCCTCCATCATTCCCAGCAGGTGGTAGAAAGTACTCCCAATGGGGTAGTCATTGAGTTGATGGTATATGATACGCCTGAATTATTGATGACCCTGCTGGGTTACGGGAATGGGGTCGAAGTAAAGGCGCCGGCATCTTTAAGAGATAAAATCAAGGAAATTATTCAGCAGATGCAGTCAGTCTATCAATAGGTGGTAGAGCGTACCTTTACGTTTGTGCTCTAAATAATATATATGGAATCTACCGCTTTGATTTATGTTGTTATTGCCCTTGTAGGCGTTTTGCTGGGTTACCTGATTGCTTATCAACTGCAAAAATCTTCCCGCCAATTGCTGCAAGAAAATGTCCTTCGCCTCGACGAATTGCTTCGGGTAGAAAAAGCAGCGCATGAGTCCGTTCGTGCCCGCTTGGAAGCTGCTGAAAAACAGGGTCTTTTGTTGGATGAAAGATTGAATACCACCCGTCAGCAACTGGAGGAAGCCAAAAAGGCACAACAACAGATCAGCGATGCCATGAAGAATGAAATAGAATTATTGGCAACCCGGTTGATCAGTGGGAATACGCAGCAACTGGTTTCAAAGAATGAAGAGAAGCTGGGTCAGTTATTACAACCCTTGCAACAAGAGCTGACGGGTTTTAAGAAAGCCGTTCAGGATGCCTATCAAAAAGAGTCCAATGAAAGATTCAGTCTTTCCAAAGAGATAGAAAAATTGGTGCAAAGTTCTGTGCGGGTGAGTGAAGAGGCGAATAACCTGGCAACAGCCCTGAAGGGAAATTCAAAGACCATGGGTGACTGGGGCGAGATGGTATTGGAGACACTGTTGGAACATAGCGGACTCATCAAGGACCGTAATTACTTTGTGCAACAATACCTACGGGATGCTTCCGGAAAGGTCATTAAGGATGAGGAGGGCAATATGTTACAACCCGATGTGATGATTGTTTATCCGGATCAGCGCAAGGTGATTATTGATGCCAAGGTCTCATTGGTAGCATGGGACAAATATGTTAAAGCTACCGACACGCTTGAAAAGGAGAAAGCCCTGCAGGAACACCTGGCCTCGATGTACCGGCACATAGAGGGCCTTTCTAAAAAGAAATATGGTCGCTATGCAGAAGCGCTGGATTATGTATTGATGTTTGTGCCCATTGAACCGGCTTTTTTGGAATCCTTGAAGAAAGATGATTCGCTTTGGAAAAGAGCCTATGATAAAAATATCATGCTGGTGAGTCCCACCAACCTCATGGCAGTATTAAAAATTGTTGCTGATCTCTGGCGCATTGAAAAGCAAAACCTTAATGCCATCCAAATTGCTGAAAAGGCGGGAGCCCTCTATGATAAGTTTTTTGGGTTTTTAGATAATATGGAGGGAGTAAAGAAAAAACTTCAGGATGCCAATACTACCTTCGATGAAGCGTATAAGCAATTCTATACCGGTAGGGGTAGCATGATTAACCGGGCAGAGGAATTGAAAAAAATGGGAGCCAATGCCACCAAGCAAATACCGGAAAAGCTAATCCGGCAAACTCCGGAGGAATCTTCCGAACTTCCGCCCGCCAATGAATCTGCCTCCTAAACATATACTTTCCAAATCGACTTACCTGTACGGCAGCCAATGTAGTCTCCGTCTCTGGTTACATAAATTTCATCCGGGCCTCAAAGACCCGATCGACGAAGGACAACAGCAATTATTTGATGCAGGCACCCGACTTGGGATGCTGGCAAGGGATTTGTTTCCCGGAGGATACGATGCTTCGCCTCCGGAAGCTTATCAGTATGCTCTGTCGGTGAAAAAAACTGCGGAGTTGATTGCTGCAGGAGTGCCGGTGATTTATGAGGCAGCTTTTCAGTATGAAGGATTGTTGTGCGCAGTAGACATCCTGGTGAAAAAAGATGGGCACTGGTATGCATATGAAGTGAAGAGCAGTACCCAGGTTAAAGAGGTATACAAGCAGGACGCAGCTTTTCAATACTATGTGATTACTTCCTCCGGATTATCGCTGAAGGCATTTTCGCTGGTATATGTAAACAACCAGTATATAAGAAAAGGGGCATTGCAGTTGACCGAATTGTTTGCAACTGAAGACCTCACGGCTGACCTGATTGCCCGACAAACTATTATTGGTGAAAAAGCAATGGCGCTCAAACAAATGCTCATTGACAAGATTGAGCCGGTAGATATTCTGCCGGGTCCCCAGTGTACCCGACCCTATCGCTGTGATTTTTATACGCACTGTCATGCAGGCGAAGCCGCGCCCCTGCAATTGATTCGCGAGACCAGTATTCAGCTTGATGCAGTGAAAAATTTTCTGGCTACGATACAGTACCCGGTTTATTATTTTGATTTTGAAGCATGGAATTCTCCCATTCCATTACAAGATGGACATTGGCCTTTCAGGGCGGTATGTTTCCAGTTCGATGTCTACATTCAAAGGGAGCCGGGGAGTGAACTGGAACACCACCATTATCTCGCCGGCGACATATATGAATCTTCTCAGCTTTTACTAGATCATCTGCTGAAAGTGATGGGCGATACGGGATCAATAGTTGTATATAACGCGGTATTTGAAAGAACCAGGTTGCTGGAATATGTGCGGGAATATCCCGAAAAAGAAGCTGCTATTCAGTCGTTGGTTCAACGACTGGTAGACTTAATGGAAGTAGTTGCGAAGGGGTATTATTACCATACAGCTATGGGAAGTTCTCTTACTCTCAAGACAGTACTGGCAGCCATATCCCCGGAGGATAATCATACCCAACTCACCATCAACAATGGTATGAATGCAGGTGCTGCTTTTTTTCGCCTGCAATGGGAGACCAATCCGGAAAAAATTGTGGCAGTGCGAAAGGCATTGGAAGACTATTGTGCCATGGATACATTTGCCATGCACCGGATACTTGAGCACCTCCGAATGCTGGTAGCCGAATAACTAAATAATGATCGCGCTGAAATAGTTTAATTTTAAGGGATGGCACAACTATCCTGCTATCAATTATTATGTATGAAGTATTTGAAAAGGAAAATCAGTATTGCAAGTAGTTGGTTCTTGCTTGTTATGTTTTCGTTGAATGACATGCATGCGCAACAATTAACTCCCGGCTATAACAGGGAAGAGTTGGCAGAGATCTTATCGGTATCAGTAAGAACGGGTAGCGGAACCCGTTATTTCACGGATAGCAATTACGTTGCTTCACCTACTCGTTTCAAGCGAACGTACAGTTCACCAGAGTTGGGTCTGATGAACAAGTGGGAATTATGGACTGACGGAAAGACAACTGCCGTGATAACCGTTCGGGGAACAGTACCTGAGCCGGATAGCTGGCTGGTGAATTTTTATGCAGCCATGGTACCTGCGAAAGGCACGATTGTGTTACCGGGTGCTGATACGGTGAATTACCAGGTCGCCGATCATCCGCGGGCAGCGGTGCATGTAGGCTGGATGATCAGCACTGCCTATCTCTCCAGAGATATTCGTCCCCGGCTTGATTCTCTTTTTGCTAAGGGATACCGACAGTTATATATCACAGGCCACAGTCAGGGGGGCGGCATCTCTTATCTGTTAACTGCCTTCCTGCGCCAGCAGCAAAAAAAGGGAGAACTTCCTGCTGCCTGGCAGATGAAAACGTATTCGACAGCCGCCCCTAAGCCGGGCAACTTATTTTTTGCGTACGATTATGAAGCAGCAACTGCAGGTGGTTGGGCGATGAATGTGGTGAATGCGGCCGATTGGGTGCCTGAGTTACCCATTACTGTTCAAACTGTGACAGATGCCAATGATGTCAATCCATTTAAAGGAGTAGATGAGATGATCAGTAAGCAAAAAATTCCGACCCGCTGGGCAGCGAGGTATGTGTACAATCGTATAGAAAAACCTACACGCAAAGCGCAAAGAAATTTTGAAAAGTATTTGGGGAAATTATTGGGTAAACGGGTGGAAGAGAAACTGCAGGGTCTGCAGGTGCCGGCTTTTGTGCATAGCTCTAATTATGTAAGAACGGGAATCACTGTTGTTCTGCAACCCGATGCTGATTACTACAGCAGATTTCCGGATAGTGACAAGCAAATTTTTGTACACCACTTCCATCATCCTTATATCTATCTTGTAAAGAAAGAATTGCTGGAGAAGCCGGTTACTGCGGTTGCAACACCGGAATAAGGACAAGATTTTACTATTGTTGACTCAAAGTAGGATAGCGAATACCCAATTGCTCCAGGTAGCTATTGTATTTTGTTGGGTCGTAGTAGAAGGGTTTCATTTTTTCACGGTGCTTGTCCATGATCTCCTTATTCAGATAAACCGGTGGCGGATCTTTGGCAGAAATAAATGGAATGTATTGTTGGTTTTTAGTCTGAACATTTGTGAAATAATCTTTTGCCTGTGTTAGGATTGCAGGGGTGGTCATCAGATCTATCAATGTGAGTGCTGTTGCTTTGGCACCCGCAACACATCCTTTGTGTGCGATGGGAGTAGCCATTGCGATAGCATCCCCCCAATGATGACCTTTTGTTCCCTGAATATTCGCCGGATAGCGGAGAACTATGGTCGGAACATTCCAGGAAATATCAGCAATATCATCCGATCCTCCTCCCCAGGAGAATGCAACAGAACCTTTCAGGCTATCAATTATTTTCCTCATTCCTTTGATGGGCCTTCCCTGGTTGTCTTTTTCAGGCGCCTCCAACAGCTTTTGAACAGCCAGTGCCAGTTGCTCGTCTTCTTCTGACCAAGCCGGCATACCCACCCGCAGAATATTTTTATGCATGGCTTCTGCTAAAGGCTTATTGAAATGTCCGGGCCAGGCAGTTCCAAGAATATTATATGACATTTTAGTATCGGTCATCATAGCTGCGCCTTGCGCTATTTTGATACCGGATTGATAATTTTTAAATATATCATCATAAGTTCTTTCTCTAAAATAATACCATACACTTGCTTTGGATGGAACAACATTCGGTTGGTCGCCGCCATCGCGAATAACGTAGTGAGATCTTTGTGTGGGCTTTAAGTGTTCCCGTTTGAAATTCCAACCCACATTCATCAGTTCTACTGCATCGAGTGCACTTTTCCCTCTCCAGGGTGCTCCGGCTGCATGGGCTGCATCACCCTCGAAATCAAAATTTACACTTACCAGTCCGTTACCGCCATTGTCTCCATAATCAGTTGAAAAATCACTACTTACATGGGTGAATATGCAGGCATCTACATTTTTGAAATAGCCATCACGAATGTACCAGGCCTTGCTTGCCACCAACTCTTCCGCAACACCCGGCCAAATAACAAGGGTGCCGGGAATCTTATTTTCTTCCATAATTTTCTTTACTGCTATGGCAGCATAGATTATGACAGCTTGCCCTGAATTGTGCCCCTCTCCATGACCGGGTGCGCCATCAACAATCGGAGATCTAAAAGCAACTCCGGGTTTTTGCGAGGCCTTGGGGATACAATCTATGTCACTGCCCAAAGCAATTACAGGACTTCCGGAGCCCCATTTTGCCATCCATGCCGTGGGAATTCCTGAAATTTCTTTTTGTATTTCGAATCCATTTTTGGACAGAATATCAGTCAGGTAACGAGATGTTTCAAATTCCTGGAATCCAAGCTCACCGAAGCTGAATACCATATCTACCATCTCCTGAATATTTTTTGCTTTTAACTGAACTTGTTCCAGTGCGGATTTTTTTAAGCTTTCTTTCCAGAGTGAATCTTGTTTTTTCTGCGCCCATAACAAAGTGGGGAAGATGACCATCATGCATACCAATAGATTCTTTTTCATATAGATGATTTGTATGAATAAGTACTTAGGTAAATGTAATTAAATAATCGGGCGTTTTTTGATTTCCTTCAATCGTTTTATGAGAAGTTTTCATCACAAACCTGAAATTTGTTGTCACATTTCACTAACTTTCTACCAAACTTTTTAATATGTATCGTCGCTTCCTGAGCTTTTTATTGGTTGCTTTTTTGTTGACCTTCCCGAAGAGTGAATTGTTAGCACAAATCAAAGACAGCCGACCCATCATCGGGCGCTGGGACTTAACAGTTCAAATGGATCGGGTAGCACCTTCCTGGCTGGAAGTGAAATTGTCGGGACTGAAAACCTTGGTTGGATATTTTGTAGCGGAAGGCGGAAGTGCACGTCCCATTGCTGAAGTCAAATATGACAATGGTAAAGTAAGTTTTTCCATCCCCACGCAGTGGGATGTTAGCAATAACCCCATGGTTTTTGAGGGAACATTGGAGAATGATCAATTGAGCGGGTTCATCACCACTCCAAGGGGTGCACGATATCCCTTTACCGGTGTTCGGGCTCCATTGCTGAAAAGAACAACACCGGTAGTGTGGGGCAAGCCCATTCAACTCTTCAATGGAAAAAATCTCGATGGCTGGCACATGTCGGGTAAGGAACAACAATGGGTGGCTGAAAATGGCATCCTGAAAAGTCCGCGTTCGGGTTCTAATATCATTACGGATGCGCAGTTCACTGATTTTAAGTTGCACATAGAATTTCGTTACCCTGCCGGAAGTAATAGTGGAGTATATCTCAGAGGTCGGTATGAAGTGCAGGTAGAAGATAATTATGGACTGGAACCCTCTTCTACTTTGTTTGGGGGTATCTACGGATTCCTTACCCCCAATGAAATGGCAGCCAAAAAGCCCGGTGAGTGGCAGACGTATGACATCACGCTCATCGGAAGAAGAGTAACAGTTATTGCCAACGGCAAAGCAATTATCGTAGATCAGATCATTCCGGGTATAACCGGTGGCGCGCTCGATAGCAAGGAGGGAGAGCCGGGCCCCATTTATTTGCAAGGAGACCATGGTCCGGTTGAGTACAGAAATATTGTATTAACTCCAGCGAAATAGTGAACTTACTCCGATCATTGGGTAACATCATTGTCTTACCATTCATAGCATTGGTAAAAGTGTATCAATATGGCATTTCTCCTTTGATGGGTCCGAAATGTCGGTACACGCCTACCTGCTCTCAGTACACAGTGACCGCACTTAAAAGACACGGCCTTTTCAAGGGAGGATGGCTGGCAATCAAGCGAATCAGCAGTTGTCGCCCGGGGGGCGGAGAAGGGTATGATCCGGTTCCGGAGAAATGATTATTTTTTGATTGGCTGTGTCAGCGCTTCCAGCTTGCCGATGGTTTCCCTGATCTCACGAATGCTGTAGAACCGGTATACTTCCGGTGCCGCTCCGTCTTTTGCATAAGCGGAAGTCATCTTATGATACGGCCCTACGATTTCAGCTTCGATGTTAGTAGTGATGAGTGCCGCAGTGTTGGGTAGGATATAAAAATTTCTGTTGGCTGCTGAAATGTTTTTTGCTTCCACCAATAGCCGCAGGGAATCTAATTTTTTGATGACTGTTTCCTGAGTCACCACTTGACCGGCATTTTCTGCAGCCACATAGTTCTGGAAGCTGCCGATGATGGTGTCATTTTTTACATTCAACACATAAAGGCCTTTTTCTTTTAGATCTACTGTTCCCTTGCCGGCAGGGGATTCCAGTTTCCAGTCACTGCGACTTGTTGACAAAGAAGTTTCTTCATGACCTGCACCGTCTTTCCCGGTGATGGTTCCGGATTTTTCGTTGATTTCAGGAGCACCTTTGCTCAAGATGACAAGGCGGTTATTGCTACAGGAACTCAAAAAAACGAGAAGGGTTAGGCAGGCAATGATTGGTTTCATAAAAAAAAATAAGGACTGCTGAAAATTTCAGCAGTCCGGTGATAGAATGATTTATTGAGCAGCAGCGAATCTTTCCGCTACTTTATTCCAATTAACAACGTTCCAGAAGGCTGACAGATAATCAGCTCTTCTGTTTTGGTATTTGAGATAGTAGGCATGTTCCCATACATCCACGCCCAGAATGGGTGCACCTTTTGTTTCAGCGATATCCATCAGCGGATTGTCCTGATTGGGGGTAGAGCAAACTTCGAGCTTTCCTTCCTTTACAATCAGCCAGGCCCATCCACTTCCAAAACGGGTCATGCCGGCGGCAGCCAGTTTTTCTTTGAAAGCATCGAAGCTTCCGAAGGCAGCGGTGATGGCATCAGCCAGGGCACCCGAAGGATTTCCTCCTGTATTTGGTGCCAGGCTTTCCCAAAAGAAAGTGTGGTTCCAGTGACCTCCGCCATTGTTTCTTACTGCGGCACTGATGCTACCAGCAACGGCAACCAATTCAACCAGGCTCTTTCCTTCGTTGGGCGTACCTGCAATGGCTTTATTCAGGTTGTCAACATAGGCCTGGTGATGTTTTCCATGGTGGATCTGCATGGTCAGGGTGTCGATATGCGGTTCCAGCGCATCATGTGCGTAGGGAAGAGGAGCTAAGGTGAAAGACATACAATAGATTTAAAGGTAAATGATGGTGCAAAATTAGGAGGGTTCCTTCACTTATTGGGATAAGTTGGCTGAATTGTTCCAGATTTCGACAAAACTAACCTTACTCAGCGTTTATTTCGGAAGAAGCTGGTCATGAGTGCAGCACAGGGTTCCTCCAGAACACCTCCGAGCAGTTCGGTGGAGGGATGCAATGGCCAGTGGGGATTGGTTTTGGAGCGGAATCCATTTTTGGGGTCGGAAGCACCGTAAACCACCCTGCCAATTTTCCCCCAGAAAAGTGCTCCGCAACACATCAGGCAGGGTTCGAGTGTAACGTAGAGCGTTGCATCGGGCAGGTATTTGGTACCAAGAAGATGAAAGGCACTGGTGAGAGCGAGCATTTCTGCATGTGCGGTAGCATCGGTGAGTTGTTCTACCTGGTTGTGTCCGCGGGCAATGATTCTGTTCTGCATAACTACAACAGCTCCCACGGGCACTTCATCGGCTTCAAAAGCCATTCTTGCCTGCACAAGTGCCTGCTGCATGAAATAAATGTCGTCCGGGATGGAAAGTTGCATATAAGAATCAGATCGAAAGTTTCACTGCTGCAAAATCGATTCTGCTGATAAAGAAATTAAAGTGAGCGAATCCGAATATTGCGGTACCATACATTATCACCATGGTCTTGTAAAACGATGTGGCCTTTGGTAAAAGTGCCGAAATCTTTTTTGGTTTTGAATTTACTTCCCGCAATCAGCACCTTCCAATTTTCATCATCATAACGAGTGCGCAGCACTTCTTCATCATTAAGTCGGAAAATCAACAATCCGTGATCTGCAATGATCTCTGCTTTGTTCCACTGTTCAAAGGGTTTTACAACTCCCTCTTTGGATGCAATTAAATCGTAGAGGTTGCCGGCACGGTGCTTCGGAATTTTTCCATCGGGGTGGCCGTCATTATCCAGCACCTGCATTTCAGGTCCCGTATGCCATGATTCTTTGAATCGGTCATTCTCTTCTTTGGACCAGAAAATAATACCGCTGTTCCCGTTTTTACTTACTTTCCATTCGAGCTCCAGGTGAAAGTTTTCAAATTCATCATTGGTAACCAGATCGCCGGGCCCCTTTCTTTCTTCAGCCGTTTTGCTGGCTGCATCATAAAAAATACATCCATCAGCGACTTTCCAGGATGGGTTAACGGTGTTTTTGCCGAAAGTGTGCCAGCCACTTAGGTCTTTGCCATTGAAAAGGGAACGCCACTGTTGGGTGTTTTCCTTTTCCTGAATAGACGGGTGATTCTTTACCGGAAATGTAATTTGTCCGATACTGAACATGAGTAGCAGGAAAGCGCTACTGAAAACGGAAACTGGGGGCATGGTAAAAAATTAAGGATTTTTTTTCAGCAACAGGATGTATTTCACCATTTGTTGGGCGTCCTGCTCTGATAATTGTGGGTGTGCAGTCATGGGTATCTGACCCCACACGCCTTGACCGCCTTTGATGATCTTGCCGGCGAGCATTTCAATGTTTTCGTCGGTAGCTTCATACTTAGCGGCAATGTCTTGATAAGCCGGACCGATTAGTTTGTCGGCCACTTTGTGACAGGTAAGGCAGTCTGATTTAGCCACCAGTTCCAATCCCTTTTGGTAATCGGGGTTGCTGCTGTTGTTGTTGCTGGCGGTTGATGAATTGCCGGGAGCGGAGGCGTTGTCTTTCTTTTCACCCTGGTTGCCACAGGCAATCAAGAGGGCACAAGCACTGAGTGCGATACAAATTTTTTTCACGGGCATCAATTTTTCTGTTCCGGCATAAAGGTATCAATCAATTCCTAAAATTCTTCGATTCGTTTTCTCATCGGCTCCTGTTCCTGCAAAGTCGTCAAACGCTTTTTCTGTTACGCGAATAATATGGTTCTTGATGAAGGGAGCTCCTTCGGCGGCACCGGCTTCAGGATGCTTGATGGCACATTCCCATTCCAAAACAGCCCATCCCTTGTAACCATAGGCGGCCAGTTTGCTGAAAATAGATTTGAAATCTACCTGGCCATCGCCGAGTGAACGGAAGCGCCCGGCTCTGTTCACCCATCCCTGGTACCCGCCGTAAACACCCTGTTTCCCGGTTGGGTTGAATTCGGCATCTTTAACATGGAACATGCGGATGCGTTCGTGATAATGATCTATATAGCTTAGGTAGTCGAGGCATTGCAGAACGAAGTGTGATGGGTCGTAGAGCAGACAAGCGCGTGGGTGCCGGTTCACTTTTTCCAGGAACATTTCATAGCTTATTCCGTCATGCAGGTCTTCCCCCGGATGAATTTCATAGCAGAGGTCCACACCCGCTTCGTCAAAGGCGTTGAGGATGGGCAGCCAGCGATTGGCCAATTCGGTGAAGCCTGTATCTACAAGTCCTGCCGGTCTTTGTGGCCATGGATAAACGGTATGCCAGAGAAGGGCGCCGCTAAAAGTGGCGTGTGCATCCAGGCCCAGATTGCGCGATGCCTGTGCTGCATATTTCAGCTGCTGAACGGCCCAGGCAGTTCTGGCTTTGGGATTGTTGCGCGCAGCTTCAGGGGCAAATCCATCAAAGAGTGAATCATATGCTGGATGAACTGCCACGAGCTGACCTTGCAAATGGGTGGAGAGTTCAGTGATCTGTAATCCGTGCGAAGCAACGATGCCTTTGATTTCATCTGCATAGGTTTGACTCTCTGCAGCGAGTTGCAAGTTGATACAGCGGCTATCCCAGGAAGGAATCTGAACACCCACAAAACCGAGGGAAGCTGCCCATTGGCAGATATTGGAAAGATTATTGAAGGGTGCTTCGTCACCCATGAACTGAGCAAGGAAGATGGCAGGTCCTTTGATGGTAGTCATATGAAAGAGATTCGGATGATAAGATTATAGCTGGAAGGGTGTCCATTTTTGTTCTGAGGAAGAAGAGGCAACTACATGGTCGATGAAGGCCATCCCCCTTACACCGTCTGAAGCTGTGGGGAAGTCCATTGCTTCTGCGCTGGGTTCTGTGCCGGTCAAGCGGGCTGTAAGTGTTAGCGCAAAATTTTTATAGATATTAGCGAATGCCTCGAGATATCCTTCCGGATGGCCGGCCGGAGTTCTACAATTTTTAACTGCAAACGAAGATAGTCGGTCGCCGAAGTTGCCGCCTGCACGCAAGAGTTGCGTCGGTTGATCGAGCCATTTTACGATGAGGGTATTGGGTTCCTGTTGAGCCCATTCAATACCTCCCTTCTCGCCATATACACGAATCTTCAGGGCATTTTCTTCTCCGGCAGCGACCTGTGAAGCCATCAATACGCCGGTGGCACCATTGTTGAACCGCAAGAGTACATTGCCGTCATCGTCGAGTGCTCTTCCGGGAACCATGATCTGGAGGTCGGCACAGAGGTGGGTAATTTGTAATCCGGAAATATATTCGGCCAGGTGGGCTGCGTGGGTTCCGATATCGCCCATACATCCTGCTTTCCCTGATTTACCGGGATCGGTTCTCCAGGCCGCTTGGGCGTTCCCCTCTCTTTCTGATAATTTACTTAACCAACCCTGGGGATATTCCACCCAAACTTTTCTGATCTTTCCGAAAACGCCTTCCCTGAACATGGCGCGGGCCTGCTTTACCATCGGATATCCTGAATAGGTATGTGTCAGACACAGCAATAAATTTTTTTCGCGGGCTTTTTGCTCCAGTTGCTTCGCCTCCTCAAGGGTGAAGGTCATTGGCTTTTCAACTACTACATGAAAGCCATGTTCGAGTGCCATCATGGCGGGAGCGAAATGAACAAAATTGGGGGTGACTATGGTCACGAAATCCATGCGTTCACCTTCGGGCAGCTGCGCTTCACGTTCTATCATTACCCGGTAGTCTGTATAGATACGGTCGGGCGGAAGCAACAAATGCTTTCCCGAAGCAATGGCTGTTTCGGGATGAGCACTGAGTGCGCCACAAGACAATTCAATCATGCCGTCGATGCCAACAGCCATGCGGTGAATGGCGCCTATGAATGCATCCAGTCCGCCGCCAATCATTCCCATCTTTAATTTACGTTGCATAGAAAAGTGAAATTGGTAAGTATAAATTTTTTAATGATTCCAACAGAGTAAAAATAGGTTGCCCGGATTATTTCTCCGGGGAATAAAAATATAAATTATATTTAACCCACGATTCTTTTCACCAACCGTATGAAAAAAATGGAAACCCCAATTTCCCGTAATCAGCTTTTTGTCGCCAGTTGTCTGGCCTTGCTGGTAACCTCCCTTTCTTTTGGTATTCGTGCAGGTATTTTATCTCGATTAGGGGTAGAATTTGAATTGAACAATGCACAACTTGCAACCATTGCCTCTACTGCTTTTTGGGGCTTCCCGCTTGCGGTGATTATTGGAGGAATGGTTGTTGACATCATTGGCATGAAGCGACTTTTGTTGCTGGCATTTGTCTTTCACCTGCTGGGAATTTTATTGACGGTTTTTGCAACGGGTTATTGGACCCTCTTCATTTCGACCCTGCTCATCGGGATCGCGAATGGTACAGTGGAAGCCGCCTGTAATCCACTGGTGGCAACCATTTATGCTGATGATAAGACCACCAAACTGAATCATTTTCATCTTTGGTTTCCCGGAGGAATTGTGATTGGTACTTTGTTGGTGTATTTCCTCGACAAAGCTGGTATTGGCTGGCAAGTGCAGGTTGGACTCATGGCTATTCCCACCTTGTTATATGGATTTTTATTCAACCGGCTTTCTTTTCCTGTTACCGAGCGGGTGGCCAGCGGCATTACGACCGATCAGATGTATCGCTCCCTTCTCAACCCCTTGTTTATCGTGATGATTGTATTGATGTTCGGAACAGCCATCACAGAATTGTTCACCGGTCAGTGGATAGATGTGTTGCTGAAAAATGTATCTGATAATGCGATTCTATTGTTAACGATAGAAACAGGTATCATGGTCATCGGCCGCGGATTCGCGGGTCCGGTGGTACATCGGTTTTCACCAACCGGTGTATTGTTGTTATCTGCCATTTTATCTGCAGCAGGACTCTTCATGCTTGGTAACTATACGGGAAACATGCTTTTTCTGGGGGCCGTTGTTTTTGGAATGGGAGTATGTTATTTCTGGCCTACCATGCTGGGATTTGTATCTGAAAATCTGCCGGAAACAGGCGCTGTTGGATTAAACCTGATGGGAGGTGCCGGCATGTTTGCTGTTTCAGTGTACACCTATTTTATGGGAGGATATTATGATAAGCTTTTGGGCAACCATCTGCCGGAAGGCACTGCTGTTGCACAGGCTACAGCAGAACAACTAAATGAAGCCAAGAAGTTGGCCGGTCCGGAGGTCTTGAATGTGACGTTGTTGATACCGGTTGTTTTGATTGTCGCATTTACAGTTTTGTTTTTGTACATGCGAAATAAAAGAACGGCTACGTCGGGTATATAAATCAGCGCTATGTCCAACAACAGAAGAAAACTCATCAAAAATATGCTGGCCGGTTCTGCAGCCATTGCTGCCACACCCTTGCTGGGCTTGCAGTCTGTTCGCGAAGACCGGCTGCCATTGAAAGGAAATGTCAAGCATTCGGTTTGTCGCTGGTGTTTTGGTGACATGCCGCTGGAGCAACTTTGTGTTGAAGCAAAGGAAATGGGTCTGGTAGGAATCGACCTGGTGGGTCCAAAAGATTGGGCGACACTCAAACAGCACCAGTTGATTTCAACCATGTGCAATGGCGCTGAGATTAGTCTCACCAAAGGATGGAACAATCTACAGTACCATGCGCAGTTGATTAAAAATTATACAGAGCACATTGATTTGGTAGCGGCTGCCGGCTACACCAACCTGATATGTTTTAGTGGCAACCGGGAAGGGATGGCTGATGTGGTAGGGTTACAAAATTGTGCAGACGGACTTAAAAAGATCATGGCGCTGGCGGAAAAGAAGGGGGTAGTCATTCACATGGAGTTGCTCAACAGCAAAATAGACCACAAAGATTACATGTGTGATAAGACGCCCTGGGGTGTGGAGCTATGCAAGCGCATAGGTTCTCCTAATTTTAAATTGTTGTACGACATCTATCACATGCAGATAGATGAGGGAGATGTGATTCGCACCATTCAGAATTACCATCCCTACATTGGACACTATCATACAGCCGGTGTACCCGGGCGGCATGAAATAGATGAAAGCCAGGAGCTATTTTATCCTGCCATCATGCGCGCGATACTTGCTACCGGGTTTAAAAATTATGTTGCTCAGGAATTCATTCCTGCACAACAAAATAAATTGGAATCACTCCGCAAAGCCATTCAAATTTGTGACGTGTAAATCATTTCTATCAATAAATACCAAGAATCATGGCCGAACAAACATTTGACGCAATTGTGGTGGGCTCGGGCATCAGCGGAGGCTGGGCTGCCAAGGAACTGACAGAAAAAGGATTGAAAGTGTTGCTGCTGGAGAGAGGCAGAAACATTGAACACATCAAAGACTATGTGAACGCAAACAAAGAAGCATGGGACTTCCCGCACCGCGGGTCCAGAACTCAAGAGATGATCAAAGATTATCCTGTGCTGAAAAGGGATTACCCACTCAACGAAACCAATCTTGACTATTGGGTTAAGGATAAGGAAAGCCCATACACAGAGGTAAAAAGATACGACTGGTTCCGCGGATACCATGTAGGAGGGCGCTCCCTGATGTGGGGAAGACAGAGTTATCGTTGGAGTGACTTTGACTTTGAGGCCAATGCCAAAGACGGCATTGCTGTTGACTGGCCACTCCGCTACAAAGAAATAGAGGCCTGGTATGACTATGTAGAAAGGTTTGCAGGTATCAGTGGCAACCGAGACGGATTGGTTCAACTTCCGGATGGACAGTTTTTGCCACCCATGGACATGACCTGTGTAGAGAAAGATGGTGCCAAGAGACTGAAAGAATATTACAAGGGTGCCCGCCAGATGATCATTGGTAGAACCGCCAATCTTACTGTTGCACATGAGGGTCGCACCAATTGTCAATTCAGGAACAAATGTTGGTTGGGTTGTCCCTTCGGTGCTTATTTCAGCACACAATCTTCTACCCTGCCGGCTGCTATGAAAACCGGCAACCTTACTTTGAGACCTTGGTCGATTGTTACCAAAGTTATTTATGACAAAGACAAGAAGAAAGCTACCGGCGTTGAGGTACTGGATGCAGAAACCAATAAGACATATGTGTACAATGCAAAGATTATTTTCCTCAATGCAAGTACATTCAATACCACCTGGATATTGATGAATTCTGCAACGGACATCTGGCCCGGCGGGTTGGGAAGCTCCAGTGGTGAGTTGGGACACAATATCATGGACCACCACCTGGGTGTAGGTGCGAATGGAAGAGTGGAAGGGTATGAGGACAAATATTATTATGGCAGAAGAGCCAACGGTATTTACATTCCCCGATTCAGGAATTTATTTGGTGACAAGCGCGACTACCTGCGTGGTTTTGGTTACCAGGGCGGTGCCGGAAGAGAAGGATATCACCACGAAGTGGCTGAGATGAGTATCGGTGGGGCCTATAAAGATGCTCTCACAGAACCGGGTTCCTGGACAATGGGTATCATGGGCTTCGGAGAGATCATTCCCGATCATGCGAACAAAGTGACACTCGATAAAAATGTAAAAGACAAGTGGGGTTTGCCGGTGTTGTCTTTCGATGCTGAGCTGAAAGAGAATGAACTCAAGATGCGCAAAGACATGCAGGCCGATGCAATTGAAATGCTGGAAGCCATGGGTGTTAAAGATGTAAAAGGGTATGATGCCAATGGTATACAAGGGCGTGGAATTCACGAAATGGGCACAGCCCGCATGGGTGCAGATCCGAAGACTTCGGTAGTCAATAAATACAACCAGGTTTGGGATGCTCCCAATGTATTTATCACCGATGGTTCATTCATGACCTCTGCTGCCTGTGTGAATCCTTCGCTCACCTACATGGCATTTACTGCAAGAGCAGCTGATTATGCGGTAAGTGAACTCAAAAAACAAAATTTGTAATCACCGAAAAAAGATAATTTATGAATAGAAGAGAAGCGATATCTGCCGTGACCCTCTTGCTGGGCGGAACCCTACTGGGTGCAGATGCTTTTTTATCCGGATGTAAAAATCCGGCTGCCAATGCATCCCTCAATTTTTCTGCTGATGACATCAGCTTTTTAAACGAAGTAGCGGAAACCATTTTGCCGGCGACATCAACTCCCGGAGCAAAAGCTGCCAAAGTGGGTGATTTCATGACAGTGATCGTGAAAGACTGCTATGAAGAAAAAGACCAGCAGGTATTTCTGAAAGGGATGCAACAATTGCAGGATGCCTGCAAAAAGGCCTGCGGAAAATCATTCATGGAAGCTACCCCCGAGCAAAGGCATGATCTATTGGTAGTGCTCGATAAAGAACAGAAGGAATTCCAGTCAAAGAAAAAGCCTGAAGAATCTTCTCATTATTTCAGGATGATGAAGGAGCTGACCTTGTGGGGCTTTTTCACTTCTGAAATAGGAGCAACACAAGCCCTGCGTTATGTGGCGGTACCCGGAAGATATGAGGGTTGTATTCCTTACAAGAAAGGCGATAAGGCCTGGGCCACCTAAAAGGGTGTTTCGATATCGTGAAACAATTAAATCAATTAGTATGTCTATCAACAGAAGATCATTTGTAAGAAATGCGGCGATGGCAGCTGCCGCCGGATGGGCACTTCCGTCTTTTGCCAAAAGCACCGGTTCATTGCCGTCAATTACTGCGGGTGCAGTACCCTTTGGGATTCAATTGTGGACAGTCAAAGAGGACATGACTGCCAATGCCAAGGATACACTGGCCAAGCTGGCCGGATATGGTTATCAGCAGATAGAGAGTTTTGAAGGCGGTAAAGGAATGTTCTGGGGCTGGAGCAATAAAGAATTTAAAAAATACATGGATGATCTGGGTATGACAATCGTTTCCAGTCACTGCAGGCACCAAAATGACTTTGAGCGCAAGGCGGCAGAAGCAGCCGAGATCGGTATGCAGTATCTGATCTGCCCCTGGCTGGGCCCGCAAAAAACAATCGATGAGTTCAAGAAAGCGGCAGCTGATTTTAATAAGGCAGGAGAGATCTGTCGCAAAAATGGTATTCGCTTCGCGTATCATAACCATGACTATTCATTCAAGCCTATTGACGGACAGGTTCCTCAAGAGGTAATGATGAAAGAAACCGACAGTAGTCTGGTGGACTTTGAAATGGATATCTATTGGGTAGCAGCAGCCGGAGAAGATCCGCTGAGATGGTTCAAGAGATTCCCGGGACGCTTTAAATTGTGTCACGTAAAAGATCTGAAGAAAACAGAGAAAGGACATGAGTCTGTGCAGATCGGCAGAGGAACTATTGATTACCCGACTGTTTTGAGCAAGGGCGTTAAGGCCGGCCTCTCTTATTTTATTATTGAGCAGGAAGCGTTCACAGGAACCAATCAGTTAGAGAGTGCGAATGCCAATGCAGGATATATGCGGGCTTTACGCGTATGAGCCAATTATTGATCGTTATAAAAAAAGCCATCCGCCTTGGGCAGATGGCTTTTTTATTGATTGCGTTTGCTTCAGATTTTTCGATGCTTACCTGAGAACTGATTTGATCAAATCTCTGAAGACGAGAACCAGAAAAACAAGTATCCCTACAATAATTTCTCTTCTGTACTTGATTAGAAATGCTTTCATGTTACGATGGCTTATACACCCAGGCTCCAACCTTCGCGGTAGGTGCGTTTTACAAATTGATTGGCTTCATCGAAATTGGTCACCTTCATGTTCGGACCATCCCACATCAGTTTGATGTTTCTGCCGGGATAAGTATCGCGACCTCTTCCGTCTTTTCTGCTCACATAATAGCTTCGAATAGCGAGGTTACCCATCAGAACGCTTTCGGTTAAAGGACCGGCAATATCAAAATGCGAACTCAGGTTCTTGGCTTTTTCGCTGCCATAACCTTCGAGAGCAGCTTCCACCCAGGCGGCATAGTGCCCATTGTCACCTTTCGGAACACGGGCGACAGTTTGTGGCACTTTAGTTTCAGCAGTACGGGAGGTAGGTAATAATTTCGGCACCATTCCATAGGTTCCACACATCATGTTGCTTTTTGTGCCCAGGAATATTGCGCCATTTCCACCATCACCCATGATTTCGTTCGGGCCCAACTCTTCCGGCCGAACCGGTTGAAGGCCGCCATCCATCCAATGTAATTTCACATCGGGCTTACCATTCTCACCTTTAAAAGTAAGTGTGATGTAGGAGGAAACCGGACCTGAATCGGGATAAAATCCGCGGGTCCAGTTTTCAATGTAGGGAGTGGCTACACTACATTCTGCTGATACAGGATAACCCAGACCCAGAACGGCGAACGCAGGTGCCATGATATGGCAGGCCATGTCACCAAGAGCACCGGTACCATAATCCCACCAACCTCTCCAGTTAAAGGGAATTAGTTTGTCAACGTAATCGCGGTAAGGAGCAGTTCCCAACCACAGGTTCCAATCCAGTTCTGCAGGAACCGGGGGTTTTTCTTTTGACCAGGCGATGCCTTGTGGCCAAACTGGCCGGTCGGTATAACAATAGATGGTATGTACATCACCAATGATGCCAGCGTTGTACCAATCCTGCAATTGACGAACACCGTCACCGGAAGCACCCTGGTTACCCATTTGAGTTACTACTTTATAATCGTGTGCAGCCTTCGTAAGTACCCTTGCCTCATAGATATCATGTGTCAGGGGCTTTTGCACATATACGTGTTTGTTCAGTTGCATGGCACCCATTGCGATTACGGCATGCATGTGATCGGGCGTAGATACAGATACGGCATCGAAAGATTTGTGTTCTTTATCCAGCATTTCACGATAGTCGGTATATACTTTTGCTTGCGGGTATCTTTTGCGGCTGAGGGCAGTTTGTCTACTGTCCACATCACAGAGGAAGCCGATTTCTGCTTTTCCGCTCTTATAAAAATTCCAGAGATCGCTTTCGCCTTTTCCACCGGCTCCGACACCTGCAACAATTAGTTTATCGCTGGGGGCAGTAAATCCTTTTCCAAGTACGTGACGCGGAATGATATAAAATCCGGCAGCTGTTAGTGCTGCATTGCGGATAAAATTTCTGCGGGAGGCTGCTGCGTCGGGGAGGTGACTTTTCTTTTTCATAATGCTAAGCGGTTGTTTCTATTTTGGGATATGAATGTAACTATTTTTCAATAAAACAATTTCGCAAAAAATTGATTTTTCACTGGTTATTCCCTTGAGCCTGACAACATTCAGGGAAAACCATTGTTATTGATTACCTTGTAGTTTAAATTCTTACCATATGGAGTCTGCTTCTCTGCACAATATGCGCCGCTATTTTGAGAGTGGCATTACGCTTCCTTATGCTTTTCGGCGGGAGCAGTTATTGGCACTTAAGCGTGCTATTGAAGCGCATGAGGAAGAGATCTATGAGGCCCTTCGTTCAGACTTGCGAAAAAGCAAGGAGGAAGCATTTGCCAGCGAGAATGGTTTAACCTTGACCGATTTAAATGAATCACTTCGTCACCTCAAAGACTGGATGACACCGGAATTGGTTTCTACTGCTTTGTTCAACATGCCCTCGCGCAGTTATATCCGGCGTGAGCCGTTGGGAGTGGTATTGATAGTGGCACCCTGGAACTACCCCTTTCAGTTGTCATTTACTCCTTTGATCGGGGCATTGGCGGCAGGTAATTGTGCGGTGGTCAAGCCCAGTGAGTTTGCGCCTGCTACTTCTGCGGTAATTGGAAAAATCATTACCAAGACCTTCCCTCCTGAGTATGTTTTGTTTGTTGATGGGGAAGGCGCAACGGTAATACCTGAAATGATGCAGGCTTTTCGATTTGATCATGTTTTTTATACGGGAAGTACCCATGTTGGGAAGATCATGTACCAAAAGGCTGCTGAGCAATTGATACCGGTAACGCTCGAGTTGGGTGGTAAAAGTCCGGCTGTAATAGAGAAAGATGCCAACCTTTCGGTTACTGCAAGAAGGATTACTTTGGGAAAATTCATGAATGCAGGACAAACCTGTATTGCGCCGGATTATGTGTTGGTGCCGGAAGAGATGTTGCAGCCATTTGCGGCGGAGATGAAAAAATGTGTAGAAAAATTTTATGGAAAAGAGGCGGCTGCTTCTGCAGATTATGGGCGCATCATCAATCAAAAACAATTTGATCGGCTCAGTACTTATCTTCATTCAGGCAATGTGCTTTTCGGCGGTAAGACCAACAGAGATGAGCTTTTCATTGAGCCCACGTTGTTGACGGATGTTTCGTTAGATGCACCGGTGATGCGGGATGAGATATTCGGACCTATTCTCCCTGTGATACCTTATTCTAGTCGTGAGCAGGCAAGAGAGATCATTGCCCGCAATCCGAATCCACTGGCATTTTATGTATTTACTGAGTCGAAGGCGAATGCAACCTATTGGCTTGATGCTGTTCCGGCAGGTGGCGCCTGTGTGAACAATGCCAATCTGCACATCGCTAACCTCGAGTTGCCTTTTGGTGGCAGAGGAAACAGTGGCATCGGCAGTTACCATGGCCGACAGAGTTTTATTACTTTCTCCCATGCCAAATCGGTGATGAAAACGCCTACCTGGTTTGATCCGGACATCAAATATCCTCCTTACAAAGGAAAATTGTGGTTGCTCAAAACCTTATTGCGCTAATATCGTTCCATTATTAATTCAGTCAGATGCTCAAAAAAGTTGGAATAATAGTTTTGTTGCTGGTTATTTTTCTTTTGCTGGTGAAGCGGAAGAACATGAGCTGGAAGCAGTCGGTGGTGAGAGCCATTTATCCCTTGTTTGTATTGAAGGACAAGTGGTTCAAGAAACCATCGTTTCAGCAGACCAATACAACTCAACAGCAGCCGCTTGTTTCTTTTTATTCTTTGCAGGCGAAGAACAACAAGGGTGAACTGGTTGATTTCAGTGCATTCCAGGGCAAGCAGGTGTTGATTGTGAATACTGCCAGCGATTGTGGGTATACGCCCCAGTATGAGGAGTTGGAGTCAATTCATCAACAGCACAAAGATTTGGTGATACTGGCTTTTCCGGCCAATGATTTCAAGCAGCAGGAAAAAAAGGGGGATGCGGAGATAGAGCAGTTTTGCAAGATCAATTACGGAGTGACCTTTCCACTCATGTCTAAGGTAAGTGTGGTGAAAGGCCCGGAGCAGCATCCTGTATTCAGGTGGTTGAGTGATACTGCACAGAATGGCTGGTGTAAGCGGGCACCTGTATGGAATTTCAGTAAATACCTGATCAATAAGGAAGGCGTACTAACGCATTATTTTGCTCCGCAGGTGCAGCCTTTGTCTCCCGAGTTCCAGGCGGCGCTACAATAGCCATTTTTTTCATTCAGTTGAAGATTTGATTTTGTTAATACATGTACTCCGGTATTTTCGGTAGAATAGTATTATTTTGTGTCATATATTATCAGTCAGGGGCATTATCCCATTTTCAATAAAGGATGAATTTTCTATCGATTAATACCTTTTTAAAAACAGTACTTTTTTTATGGAAGTCCACCACCACACCCACCACCCGAAGAAATGGAAAGAGTATTTCTGGGAGTTTTTTATGTTGTTCCTGGCCGTCTTCTGTGGGTTTTTGGCAGAGATTCAAGTGGAACATTACATTGAACACCAGCGGGAGAAAAAGTATATTTATACATTGTTGGAAGATCTGCAAAGAGATTTAGATGACTTTGACAACGATTTACCTGACTGGCAAGAGGCAATACAAATGGTTGATACGCTGAGGGCTGAATTGGAAAAGCCCTCGCAATTGATGAATCATGCATTGATTTATAGACTATCAAATAATTTAACCTATAACAACACTTTTTTTTATCACGATCGAACCATCAGTCAATTGAAGAATGGCGGAAATTTTCGTTTAATTCGTAAAAAAGACATTGCAGATACATTGATTGAATATGATGCTTCAATTATTTATGGCTTGAAGGATGTGGAGCAATTTTATACCAATAATATTTTCCCGCAACTGCGGTCGCTCAGAAATCAGTTTTTATCTTCAAAGTTTTATTATTTATTGAAAAATGATACTGCTTTTGCCGCAGCAATCAATAGGGAGCCCGAGGTGATTCTTTTTAAGCCGGGCGAGGAGAAGGCTTTATTTCAGTATTATAATACACTGTATGAATTGCGTCAAAATACTATGCTTCGTATAAAGGTTATTAAAAGGCAGCAACGGCAGGCAGTTAGTATGATTAGCATGATAAAAAGGGATTATAGCATTGAATAATTTCTTGTCTGTTTCATGAATAAAGCATTAATCTACAGCTGATTTCTACCTTACTAATAGACACATTAATAATTTATGGAAGTTCACCACCACACGCACCACCCGAAGAAATGGAAAGAGTATTTCTGGGAGTTTTTTATGTTGTTCCTGGCTGTATTTTGCGGGTTTCTAGCAGAGATACAGGTGGAGCATTATGTGGAGCACCAGCGGGAGAGAAAATATATGGCAGACCTGGTGTCTGATATATATGAAGACATCACATGGATTCACGGTGAGCTCTTAAGAACAGAACGTCAGTTTCGGGGATATGATTCGTTGACTACCTTGCTGAATCAGCCGGATTACCAAGAAAAAGCGCCTATAGCTTATCGATTATACGACGATTATAATCCATTATTGACCCCACTTTTGACAGATCAGACCATCACACAATTAAGAAACTCAGGAAATCTAAGACTTATTAAATCTGTTGGTATAACTAAGCAAATCGATCAATATTGGACCTGGCAGCAAGCTATAAAGACCATATCTAACCGGGTTGAGCAGCGGGTGGATATGATCCGTGAATTGGGTGTTCAGATCTTTGATCAGTGGCAAATTGATTCTGCCAAAATAAAGAGTTCGACAGATTTCATATTGAACCCTTTCATACTTGAACCCAGCAAATATTTTTCAACGAATACGCGCTTTCTCTCTAAAGACCCACTGGTTTTTAAAAAATTTTCCAATTTGAGGATCAATGTTTCTTTATCTGCACGGCTATATCGGTGGGCTTTAATGGAACTGGAGAAAGACGGACTTAAACTCATTCGAATGATTGAGGATGAGTATAAACTTAAACAGGCTAACCAAACAACCATTAAATAAGTATATGGAAGTCCATCACCACACGCACCACCCGAAGAAATGGAGAGAATATTTCTGGGAGTTTTTTATGTTGTTCCTGGCGGTTTTTTGCGGGTTTCTAGCAGAGCTTCAACTAGAGCACTACATTGAAAGCCAACGGGAAAAGAAATATATAACCCATTTAATGCAAGACTTATCTAAAGACTCTGCAAATCTGCATAAATACAGTATTGATGTGCAGCGGCGGATAGAAAGAATAGATACACTGCTTCAGCTATTGGTAAGTAACGAACTTTCATCAAAAGGGAATGATTTGTATTACTTTGCCAGAATACTGGTAAGAGCTCCCAATTTTTTTCCTTCAGATGCGTCAATTTTACAGTTAAAATATTCAGGAAATTACAGGTTAATAGAGCATACAAGCCTGGTAAATCAAATTGGTTCATTTGAAAATCAAATGAGAGAATTTACAGCCACGCTTTCTCTTTGGGATGAACAAAATACCAAGTACAGAGAAACGCTGGAAAAGATTTTTGATGGAAAAGTGTTTTACCGGATGCTGGATGCGAAAAACAATATTAACAAACCAACAGACAATCCTTCCTTAATAACGGCAAATGAAAATACGATTAACGGCTTGATTATTCAATTGCAATTTCTCAAGGGAGGTTCACTACGGAATCTCACCCTATCCAAGAAAGTAATGAGCCTTTGTACGGACCTGCAAAAAGAGATTAGGCGTAAATATAAAATCGATTAGCGGAGAGGTACAGCACCATCGGTATCCAACAAGTTAACCCAGCTGACTGTAGATTTGCTTCGAAATAGTATAATTGTGTTGTAAAACTTCAAAGTACTCCATCATACCAATAATGATTATACTCTATGGAAGAAAATACAAGATAACAAACTTCTGAAAACTCGGTATCTAAATCTGAAGAGGCCAGCCCTGACCAGTCTTCTGCTACTACATATTCCACCATAAACCAAACTCATCAAAATTCAGAAACCATGGAAGTCCACCACCACACCCACCACCCCAAGAAATGGAAAGAGTATTTCTGGGAGTTTTTTATGTTGTTCCTGGCTGTATTCTGTGGGTTCTTAGCAGAATACATGCTGGAGCATAAGATTGAAAATGATCGGGCCAAAGAGCTGGCTAAGAGTTTTTATGAGGAGTTGGTCGAAGATTCCGTTCGACTGGATAAAATCATGGAGATGCGCTATAAAAAAGAACAATGTACTAAGTACTTGATACATTATTTTACCACGGCTGACTATAGCAGAGAAGCTGATACAGCTATGCGTTACATGTCCTTCGCCTATATAAGCTTGTCATCACGTGTACTTTTTGAACCCAGTGAAGGAATCATTAATCAGCTGCAAAACTCCGGGAGTCGCAGGTACTTTAAAAATCAGCAACTGCAAAATACCATTAGCCATCTTTCATCCAGCATCAGTTTTGTCAAATTACGAAACGAAAGGGAAATGGACTATATTACTCACTACTTGCGACCTTTTTGTATTGAGCATTTAAACTATGACTGGCTCAATGAGTTTACACTGGATGGAAAATTGAGTGTTACGGATGCTTTCCTGACTAATCAACAGGTTAAAACTGCTCGTCCATATCTCAAGAATACGACAAGTATTAATAGAGATAAAGCAGCAAATATTGGAGGTCAATTATTATTGCTTTTGCGCGGTATGAGAAACGCAACCATTCTCGATTATAGAAAAGCAGCTTCTAATACAATGAAACTCCTGCGGGAAGAATTCCCTGAATTGAAAAAATAGCTTAGGGAACAATTGTACTTGACTAATTACCAAAGGAAACAGCTATACCGGACATTTCTCGTGGTAATTGATCAGCTCAATGGGCGCTCTTTCAAAAGTATAGCCTTCATAAGTCTTGTGTACTTCCTTCAACACCTCTACAATTTCTTCCTCCGTCATTAATGTAACCAGCTTTTGGCGAAACTCTTTGATGTTGGGTAATCCCTTCAGGTAATTGGCATAATGCCTCCTCATCTCAAAAATACCCACCATGGGCCCCTTCCACTCCAGCGACTTGCGCAAGTGCTTGCGGCAAACCTCTATCCGCTCTTCTAAAGTAGGAGGTGCCAATAACTCTCCGGTTTGCAGATAATGTTTGATCTCCCGAAATATCCAGGGGTATCCGATCGCTGCCCTTCCGATCATAATGCCATCTACCCCATACCGGTTTTTATACTCGGCAGCTTTTTGCGGACTATCAATATCCCCGTTACCAAAAATGGGAATGTGTATGCGGGGATTGTTCTTTACTTTGGCAATCAGCGTCCAGTCTGCCTCACCCTTGTACATCTGCGCACGCGTTCTGCCATGAATTGCCAATGCTTTGATGCCTACATCCTGCAGGCGCTCGGCAACTTCTTCAATGTTCTTGCTTTGTTCATCCCAACCAAGGCGTGTCTTTACCGTTACAGGCAACTTCGTGCTGTTGACCACTGCCCGGGTGAGTGATACCATTAGATCGAGGTCTTTCAATACCCCAGCCCCTGCCCCCTTGGTAACCACCTTCTTGACCGGACAACCAAAATTGATATCGAGCAAATCGGGATGAACCGTTTCAACAATGGCCGCACTCAAGGCCATGGCTTCCTCATCTCCCCCAAAAATCTGGATGCCTACAGGCCGCTCTTCCTCGAATATGTCGAGCTTCTGCCGGCTTTTGATGGCATTGCGTATCAATCCCTCGCTGCTGATAAATTCTGTGTACATGAGGTCGGCACCATTGTCTTTGCAAACAGCACGGAAGGGCGGGTCACTCACATCTTCCATTGGTGCCAGCAACAAAGGAAAATCGGGTAATTGTATGGAGTCGATTTTTACCATCTATGTTAATCGGGCCGGCTGAAAAAACATTCTTATCTTTCAGCCAGATTTGCAAAGGTACAATTCCGGCGATTAACCTATGATGCCTTCCAATCCTTTATTCCAGCGCTACCCTACCCAGCTCTCCCTGTTACTGGCCATTACGGGAATTTGTTTCATGGTCAGCGGTGCCGCTATGGTAATGTTGGGGCAGATCTTTTTTCATGTACCCATGGATCAACTGGCCAATGTGATGACGAAGGCGGAAAATGCCAACTTGTCAAGAGTGCTGAATACAATTGTCTCCATTCTTTCCTTCGGCCTTCCCCCACTCATTTTTGCCAAAATACTGGGCAATCAGCCATTGCGCCGCTTGGGATTTAACTCCTCTTTGAACTTGCTACAGATTGGATGGGTAATATTGATTGCACTGGCCTCTATCGGACTTTCCGGGGCATTGGCAGAGCTCAACCAACTCCTTCCCATGCCCAAAGACTGGCAGCAGAAAGCAAAAGAATTAGAGGAAAGCTATGAGAAAACGGTGATGGCTATGGCGCATATGCCCCGTATCATTGATTTTATCCTGGCACTTTTAACTGTGGCAGTTGCACCTGCAATCCTGGAAGAACTCTTGTTCCGCGCCGGCCTTCAGCCCATATTCATGGGAATCACCCGAAGTCCGTTTTGGGGTATTTTGATAACTTCTGTGCTCTTCAGTGCCATACATTTTTCCATTTATGGCTTTATTTCTCGAGTAGCGCTGGGCGTTTTGTTGGGACTGGTTTACTATTATGGAAGGAACATCTGGTTGTCAATTTTATTTCATTTCGTCAACAATGCATTGATAGTTGTTGCCTTGTTTTGGGCAGGCCGAAATGGCAAACCTGCTTCTGAAGTAATCAACGAAAAAGTTCCCTGGGTTTTGGGTTTGGTATCTTTTGTAGCGATTGTTTTCTTATTCCGACTTTTTATTAAAGCCAGCAGCCCTTATTGGAAGGAATCACCCGAATTGTTTCAACTCAACAATGAGCAAAATGTCTGAACAATGGGTACGGGTATATGAAACACAAAATCTTGCAGAAGCCTCTATTTTGAAGGGCTTATTGGAAGAAAATGGATTGCCGGTGCAATTGTTGAATAAGCAAGACAGTGCCTACTTGCTGGGTACTGCCGAAATTTATGTTCTCCTGAAAATGTTGCCGGCTGCCGAACTTATAATTGAAGGAAATCGATTGAACTGATAAAGATCCTGTAACGTATGCCTTTACAAGTTGCCGTTTTAAAAACCCGCGCCATTACTGCTGTTTTCTTTGTAGTAATCATGCTGACAGGCTTGCTTTGGAATCAATGGAGTTATTTATTGTTGTTCACTGTTATTCATTTTGGATGTTGGTACGAATACAAACAATTGCTGTTGAAGATAGATCCGAGTTATGCGCAAATGAATAGCATTCATCACAACAGCATTCAACTGGCTGGCTTTGGATTGCTGTTGACCGGAGGCCAGGACTCCTTGCAAATAGGTGAATTGGTCTTGCCTGATTTGGGTCAATACATTTTAGTGGCATTTTTGCTGTTGTTCATGACGAATGAGGTGCTGAGAAACAAAAGCAATAGTTATCGGTTTCCGTTATACGCCTTCTGCGGATTTCTTTATATTTCGTTGGCTTCCTACTGTATGATGTTGATGTTCGGCAATATCCGTCACAGGGTGTTTCCGGCTCAACCGGATATCACCATGCCCCTGCTTGTTATTGCCACCATTTGGGTGAACGATACAATGGCCTATCTGGTTGGCTCTCTGATAGGTAAAACTCCTCTTTCTTCCGTCTCGCCCAAAAAAACACTCGAAGGAACTTTGGGTGGATTTGTTTTAGCCGTTCTGGCCGTCACATTTATTGCCACGCATTTTTTTGATTTACCCCGCATTTCAGTTGTAATCTTGTCTTGTCTGACAGCACTGGCGGGAACCTGGGGCGACTTGCTGGAAAGTAAGCTCAAGCGCATGGCCGGCGTGAAAGACAGCGGACAGATCATGCCGGGTCATGGAGGATTTCTCGATCGGTTTGACTCGCTCTTAATCGCTGCTATTGCAGTAGGACTGGTTTTCAGTCTGCGGTATAGTACTTGAATAGAACTGAGTCAGCAGAATTTTATTCATCAATCCCGATTATCTTTGCGCTTCAATTATTGATCATGACTATACACCGGGAAGGGTACAAATCGATAGCTATAGGGGCATTAGTGTTTGGATTGTTCAACCTGACCAGTTTTTCACTTCTAAGTGATGAGTATCCGACAGTAGCCATTGTATTGTTTTTACTTACACTGGGGGTATTCCTTTTTCTGGTGTCTTTTTTTAGAATTCCCAATCGGGTTCTTACCATCAATGACAATCAGATCATTTGTCCCGCGGACGGGAAAGTCGTGGTCATAGAGGAAGTAACCGAGGTGGAATATTTTAAAGACAAGCGCATTCAGGTAAGTATTTTCATGAGTCCCGCCAATGTACATGTCAACCGCAATCCGGTTTCAGGGGAAGTCATTTATAATCAATATCATCCCGGAAAGTACCTGGTTGCCTGGGACCCCAAGTCGTCTACCGATAATGAAAGATGGACGGTAGTAACCCGACATTCCCGGGGTGAGATTTTGTACAAACAGATTGCCGGAGCCCTTGCCCGCCGGATCTGCAATTATACGCCGACAGGTACCCGGGTTGTTCAGGGGGAGGAATTCGGGTTCATCAAATTTGGCAGTCGGGTAGATGTTTTATTACCGGTAGGAACCAAGGTTCAGGTAAGTCTGAACCAGGTGGTGCAGGGCGGCGTGACCGTTTTAGCCAGCTGGTAATCAAAGCTTTAACATTCCTGTTTTAAAGAATCGTAAAATTTTCATATCTTTACTCAACAAATTAAAACAATATAATATGAAAAAAGTATTGGTTTTAGCTGCTGCTGCCTTTTTACTGGGTACTGGTGTAACCAACGCCTGCGAGGGTAAAAAATGCGGAGATAAAAAAGAGTGTGGCAAGAAAGAATGTTGCAAAAAAGGCGACAAGAAAGCTGCTACTACTGCTCCCAAGACAGCAAAGAAAGCGTAATTCCGTTTGACAAAAAATCTTCAATCCTCTTCTATTCGAAGGGGATTTTTTGTGTCCCTATTTTATAGCAGTTGTTCCAATTCCTGTAAATGCGAAACTGTGTAGGTGGGTTGCACATTGGTTGTTAGTCCGGTATGGTTAACTAGTATCGTATCCATGCCAGCGTTGTTGCCTCCCTGTATATCAGCTTCCGGATTGTCTCCGATCATAATGCTTTCCTCCCGTTTTGCCCCGGCTTCGCGCAGTGCATACTCAAATATTTCTCTTTGTGGTTTCAAGCTGTTACTGGCTTCTGAGGTAGTTACTACCTGAAAAAAAGTAGTCAGGTTGGCATTCCTTAGTTTGTTGTGTTGTACTTCCTCAAAACCATTTGTTACCAGGTGTAGGGCGTAGTTTTTGTTGGTCAGGTACTGCAATACTTCCCGCGTATGCGGAAACAGGTTATTCTTGGTAGGTAGTATGTGCAAAAAATCTACCGCCATTTTTCTTGCCAGCGTTTCATCTGCCAGTTTGTGATCTACGAGAGCAAGCCACATTCTTTTCCAGCGCAGTTCATCTTGTTTGATTTCTCCCCTTGTATATTTTTCCCAAAGGCGGTGATTGTGATGTGAATAGCGTTCATAAAATCCATTAAAATCATGAATGCCTTTTTGCTGTAATTGTAATGTCTGGTAAAGGTCTGAAAGTGACTCCCGCGCATTGGTCTCAAAGTCCCACAAGGTATGATCCAGGTCGAAAAAAATATGGCGGTATTTCATGCTGCAAATTACACATTGATGGGCGTTCGCCGTTCTTATTCCGTAAAAATCACGCAACTTTGTTGCAATCAATCAAGTTCACATGAAAGCAGTCATTACCGGAGCCTCACAAGGTATTGGGAAAGCAATCGCCGATCATTTTGCAGCTGCCGGCTATGATTTATTTCTTTGCAGTCGTGGGGATGTCAGGCTTTACCATGCGTTAGAGGAATTGCAGGCAAAATACCCGGAACGTCAACTGTATGCGCGGCCAACGGATATGTCGCAGCAACAGGAGGCAGAAGCTTTTGCTCAATGGACCTTATCATTCGGTGTTCCGGATGTATTGGTGAATAATGCCGGCCAGTTCATTCAGGGATCAATTTCAGAAGAGGCAGCGGGTGCACTTGAACAAATGATGCAGGTCAATCTATTTTCTGCCTATCATTTGACGCGCGCTTTGTTGCCTGCGATGAAAGAAGCGGGCAGGGGACATATTTTTAATCTTTGTTCGATTGCCTCCCTGCGTGCTTATCCCCATGGAGGAAGCTATGGGATTTCCAAATATGCATTGGCGGGATTTACTGCCAACTTACGTGAGGAACTGAAAACTCAGGGTATTAAAGTCACAGGTGTTTTCCCGGGAGCTACTATGAGTCCAAGTTGGGAAGGATCGGGCGTGCATCCTGATCGCATTATGCAGGCAAATGATGTGGCCAGTATGATGGTTGCCGCCGCTTTGCTGTCACCTGCTGCCGTTGTAGAAGAGATAGTGCTGCGCCCGCAGTTGGGTGATCTCTGATGTGTTTTTGAAATATTGGCGGACAGTACTTTGATCCGGCTTCTCACAGCAGAGTTGTACTTTTATTCAATGATCTATTTTATGCGATGGCTGCCGCTTTTTATTTTGATGGGAGTCAATTTTTCTGCGACTGCGAAAATGCTTTCCGACAGCAGTTGGATTCGCATCAATCAATTGGGGTATACTACCCGTTCCAGTAAGAATGCGGTTTGGTGTAGTAAGGCAAAGGATGTTCCTGTTTTTTTTGAATTGGTGCATGCACTTACGGGCAAGGTGGTTTATAGAGGAAAAACAACTACCGGATATGGTGCTTATGGCCCTTTTACTTCCACTGCAAGACTTGGCTTTTCATCTTGGCGCAAGCCCGGAAAATATTTTTTACGGGCAGGCAATAGCCGATCGCCTGTTTTTGCTATCAGTGATACAGTTTATCAGGGAACGGCAGATTTCTGTCTCCGATATATGCGACAACAAAGAAGTGGCTTTAACCCTTATTTAAAAGATAGTTGTCATACGCACGATGGTTATACCCTGTATGGTCCGATGCCCGATAGTACCCATATTGATGTGACGGGTGGATGGCATGACGCCAGCGATTATTTGCAATACAGTAGTACCAGTGCCAATGCTACCTGGCAATTGTTGGCTGCCTTCAGGGATTATCCGCAGGTATTCAGTGACAAACACCAATCCAATGGATTGCCAGGCTCCAACGGGAAGCCCGATGTATTGGATGAAGCGCGTTGGGGCATGGACTGGCTACTTAAAATGCACCCCAGGGCTGACTGGATGTTCAATCAGTTGGGGGATGACAGGGATCATGTCAACATGCGCATACCCAAAGAAGATCCTTATTATGGTAAGGGCTTTGAGCGGCCTGTTTACTTTGTCAATGGTCGTCCCCAGCAACGGGGCCGTTTCATGAATGCTACTACCGGTACTTCTTCCATTGCAGGAAAATTCTCTGCTGCCTTTGCACTGGGCGCCGCTGTTTTTCAATCAACAGATTCTATGTTCGCGAAGCAATTGACTGCAAAAGCATTTTCTGCGTGGGACTATGCACTTCAAAAGCCGGGATTCACACAAACAGCTTCTGTTCGATCGCCCTACATTTATGCCGAAGAGAATTTTGTTGATGATATGGAATTGGCTGCCGCTTCCTTGTATAAAATGACTCATCATAAAGATACAGGTTGGCAGAGAAAGGCAATTCTATATGCCAGACAAGAGCCGGTTACACCCTGGATGATTCGGGATACGGCCAACCATTATCAATGGTATCCTTTTATCAATGAGGGACATGCCGAACTGGCGTCTACAATGAAGGGAAACGCAAGAAAAGAGATCACCAACTTTTATCGCCAGGGCATTGCAATCATTCAGCAACGTGCCAATAACAACGCCTTCCTGCGCGGCATACCATTCATTTGGTGCAGCAACAACCTGACGGTACAGTTTGTCATTCAATGCATCTGGTACAGGCAGTTAACCGGTGATACATCCTTTCTGGAATTGGAGCAGGCCAATATTGATTGGCTTTTTGGATGCAATCCCTGGGGAACCAGCATGGTATATGGATTGCCTGAAAAAGGTGACACGCCTGTTGATCCTCATTCTGCTTTCACGCATTTAAAAAATTATCCGATTGACGGGGGGTTGATTGATGGTCCGGTATATACTTCCATCTATAAAAACCTGATTGGCATTCAACTGATGGAGCCCGATGAATATGCCCCCTTTCAAAGTGATCTGGCTGTTTATCATGATGATTATGGGGACTATAGTACGAATGAGCCCACCATGGACGGAACTGCCAGTTTAATTTATTTGTTGGCGGCATTACAGGGACAGGCGTTGCCGTTGAATCAGGAGGCGAAAGAGGAAAAACTTCAGGGTTCAGTAATTCGGGGTGACAGGAATAAAAAAGAATTGGCACTTGTTTTTACGGGAGATGAATGGGGGGAAGGGATGCAGCAGATTCGAACAACACTGCAGCAGGAAAATGTAAAAGCGGCATTTTACTTTACAGGAAGGTTTTATCGAAATGCAGCATTTCAAAAGGAAATACAACTCTTACATCGATTTGGGCACCTGCTTGGACCGCACTCAGACCAACATCTGTTGTACAATGACTGGAAAAAACGTGACAGCACTTTGGTGAAAAAAGACTCGTTGCTACAAGACCTCCGCAACAATCTTGCGGCCATGCGCACAGCCGGATTACCAGATGAACTTGCAGGGGGCTGGTACATCCCTCCCTATGAGTGGTGGAATGAGGAAATAGCGGGTTGGTTGAATGAATCGGGTGTTCGGCTCTTCAGTTGTACTCCAGGCCTGGGAACGCCCGCTGATTATACTTATCCGGAGATGGGCGCCTCCTACAAGACGAATAAGCAGATTCGAACAACACTCGAAAAAACAATGCAAGAACAGCCAGCGGGATTGAATGGGGCCATTGTATTGATTCATGTAGGAACTGATCCAAGAAGAAAAGAAAAGCTTTACCATGAACTGAGAGACATCATTCAAATGGTGAAGCAAGAGGGCTATCGTTTCCGGCGCATTGATGAATTATTGTCTCCTAGGTAAATTGAATTCACCAGCGATCTTCTTCCGGAATATTTTCCTGAGTGGGGAATTGCTTTCTAACTTCCTCTCTTTTTTTTAGCCGCTCGATGATCAGTGCTGCTATTAATCTGCCGGCATCCTCTTTTGGATTTTCAGACAATACCATTTTGAGTTTAGCCTCACTCACATCTAATCTATAAAGAATCTGAACGAGTGCAGTAAAGTCATGAACAATTAGTTGGTTGATCTCATTGGAGAGTTCTTCCGGACTCATCCCTGCCCATCGAATGATTTCTTGTTGCATGCGTAAGGTTGAGAAGTAATTTAATGCATTTTAGAATTTTTCCATCACACCGAGTCCGAAGAGTGCAAAATCATATTTTACAGGATCGTTGGGGTCTAACATGCGTAATTTTTTTGTCAACTCGAGTGCTGCCTGCCAGTCATCGTACTTCCTTTGAAGCAATCCCAGCTTTCTTGCCACCCGAGCTACATGGAGGTCGAGCGGACAAATGAGTTCTGCAGCAGCAATGTGGTGCCATATTCCAAAATCAACGCTCTGCTTGTCTTTGCGCACCATCCAGCGAAGAAACATATTCAATCTTTTACAGGCAGAACCTCTTTCGGGAGTTGCTATGTGTTTCCGTGTTCGTGCAGGCGCGTCTTCTAATGAAAAGAAATACCGATGAAAATGAGTCAATCTTTTTTCTGCCGGATCAGCAATGGAGGTATAACTATTGGCAGGGACTATGAAGGCTGTTTCCAGACTATTGTGATGCTGATAGTGCTGGTGCAGGAAAGCAATGAAATAAAGTAAATCAGTATCGTTGAAAGTGCGGTGTTTGAATTCCAGTAATTTTTTAAGGTCCTTGGAAGAATGTTGCAGACAAAACTGATGAGGCGCCATGTCCATTCTTTGCAATAATTCTCTGCTTTTGTTGATAATCGTAGTTCGGTTGCCCCATGCCAACACTGCAGCGAATAATCCCGCAATCTCTATGTCTTGTTGACGACTAAAGAGATGTGGTATACTAATCGGGTCAGTAGGTATGAATCCGGCTTGGTTGTATCTGCTTGCTCTATCATCGAGCAGGATTTGCAACTCATTTTTTTTCAGCTTCTTTTTGGTTGCTGTCATAGGACATGGTTCTTCCCGGCATCGGGTTTAGCCGATGGCTGTGTTCAGGTCTTCTATCAGATCGTCGGCATCTTCAATACCAACGCTGATGCGAATCAGGCTATCGGTGAGTCCGTTTTTAATCCTTTCTTCTCTGGGAATGGATGCATGGGTCATGGTAGCCGGGTGATTGATTAGAGATTCAACACCGCCGAGGCTCTCCGCCAGCGAAAACAGGTGCGTTGAAGAGAGCACGCGTGTAACGTTTTCAGGTCGGTTGTCTTTTAGTTCAAAACTCATCATGCCACCGAATCCGTTCATTTGGCGTCGGGCAACTTCGTAGTTGGGATGGTCGCTGAATCCACACCAGAATACTTTTGAAATACCTGGATGGTTGCGCAAGTAGTGAGCAATTTTTTCTCCGTTTTCGCAGTGACGTTGCATCCGAAGATGAAGAGTTTTGATGCCTCTTAGTACGAGAAAGCAGTCCATTGGTCCGGGTACAGCACCACAACTTTTTTGAATGAAGTAGAGTTTATCGCGAAGGGTGGTATCGTTCATTACCAAACAACCTTGTATCACATCGCTGTGACCACCCAGGTATTTGGTAGAGGAGTGCATAACGATGTCTGCACCCAGTGTCAGTGGATTCTGAAGATAGGGAGAAGCAAAAGTATTGTCTACGCAGAGCAATGCACCAGATTCTTTGGCTATTTGAGCTGTGGCTGCAATGTCTGTAATACTCATCAGTGGATTGGTTGGTGTTTCAATCCAGATAAGTCGGGTCTGAGGAGTAATTGCTTTTGCTATATTGTTGATATCGGATGTATCTACATAGGTAAAACGGATGCCAAATGGGGCAAATATTTTTGAAAACAACCGGTAAGTACCGCCATACATGTCGTTGGGAGCGATTACTTCGTCACCGGGCACCAGTAGTTTAATAACTGCATCGGTTGCAGCTACACCACTCGAAAAGGCAAGTCCATATTGACCATGTTCCAGTGCAGCGAGTGCTGTCTCCAATGCCTGGCGTGTGGGGTTCTGACTTCTTGCATATTCAAAGCCCTTATTTTTTCCGGGAGCCTCCTGCACGTAGGTAGAAGTTTGGAAAATGGGCGTCATTATGGCCCCTGTTGACGGGTCGGGTTGTGCGCCTGCATGAACATAGGTAGTGGCTGTTTTCATACTTTCTCTTTGTGCAAAGATGAGTGATTATCATGAAGAAAAAACGACTATTCGCTAACAGATTCGTCAAACTGAAGACTGACAAATTTTTTTAGATCAGGGAAAAACAGATTGTAGTGTTGTTGAAATTGCGCATAATTCTCTTGTAACAAATCAAAGGATTCACGGGAAGTGTTAAAATACTTAGCCCTTCTCGCCAAACCATGAAAACTTTGTTCAATCTGTTGCAGGTGGCGGTAGTTGACCAGCCAATTGTATTCGGTCATGTAAGGAAGTAATTTTTGGAAGCTGATTGGTAGCAGACTATTGCGCGCATTTAGTTCAGCGTATACTGTTTGGGAGAATACATGCCAGCCCGAATCCGGCTCTTCATTTTCATCTAAAGCAAGAAAATGATCGTACACAATATCAATCAGTGCACCGGCATAAGGGCCGGCTGCCGGATACAATATCATCTTCGCCTCTTTGGTGATAGGATGTAAATCTGTGTATTGATCAATGGCGCGGTGCAGGCGAATTCCTCTTTGTATGCCCGGACTGAAATCATATTGTTTACGTCCTTTCACATGGTCGCTGATCATATTACCCGTTAGAATTTCGGGGTCGTTCATGGATAAAACAGCATGTGCGAGAAAGTTCATGACTAGGGGGAACGGGATTAGTGGCTTTTCTTTTCAGTGATAAAGTTGCGCATGGAAATGAAATCTGCTTCTTTTTCTAATTCCTGAATTAGTTTGTCAAGTCTTTCGGTAAGTGCATCGCCATCGATGCGATGTGTATATTTGGGCAAACCGAATTCACTGAGTGAAATGAATTCCCAGGGGTGAAAATAGAGACAGCAGTAGCCATCCTTTTTCAAGGTCTGCTGCACAAGATATCGGTAGAAGCTGTAGGGAAAGTTTTTAAAACTGAGCCAGAACAAGGGGATGCGCAGGTATGGACTCACAGATGCAGGCATTCGTTGAATGCCTGAAAGAGTAGTCATGGTGCGAGGTGCCCGCAGGTGATTGTATTTTCCGGGTATCCAGGTGGGGTGGATGGAAGAATCGTAGGCATATCCGGCCTTGGCCACATGTTGTATGTCTATGGCTTTCATGCGTGGCATACGAAATCCGGAAACAGCTTGACCTGTAATGGATTCAAGTACTTGTTTTGATTCCAGGAGATGTTCTTCTTTGAACCAGGAATGAAAAAAAGTATGGGAAGCGATTTCATGTTGATTTGAAAGTTTGCGAATGGCTTCCGGGTAAGTTTGAGCAAAGAAAGCAGTCGTGAAAAGTGTGGTAGAAAGATTGCTATTGTTAAGCAGTGGTGAAATAGCATCCAATCCTTTTTTACCTGCTTCCAGTTGTTCAGTGAGGGTAATGGATTGTCTGAATTCCAGTGGCATATCAAATTCTTCCACATCAAAACTCAGCAGTACATACCTGTTTTTCATGGCAGGTTGGTTTCTTTGACGATGTAGTGGGGTCTATTTTTCCCCTGCATATAAATTTTGCCGATATAAATGCCGATGATGCCCAATATCATCAGTTGAAGTCCGCCAAAAAACGCTAGTGTTGCGATAATGGATGCCCAGCCGGATACCGCATGTCCATAAAAGTATCCGATAATGGTATAGGGGATGAAGATGACGGAACAGAGAGAGAAAAACAATCCCAGATATGCGGCGATGTATAATGGTTTTGTACTGAAGGAGGTAATGCCCTGCAGTGCAAAGCGAACCATTTTATTTAAGGAGTACTTGGTTTGACCACTTTGGCGGAGACGTGAAGTATATTCTATACCGATGCGGCGATATCCCATCCATTGAATCAGGCCGCGAAGGAACAAATCTGCTTCATTGAATTGACGGAAGACCTGAATCGTTTTTTTATCCATCAACCGGAAGTCTGCTGTTCCTGGCTGAATTTCGATATCTGAAAGATTATTGATCACTTCATAAAATAGCCGGGAGGTTCTTTTTTTCCAAAGGGCTATGTCTTTGTGATCATTGCGGATGGTGAATACAATATCATAACCCGCTTCCCATTGTTGTACCAATTCAGGAATGAGTGACGGGGGGTGTTGTAAGTCGCCATCCATAGTGATAACAGCATCTGCCTCTGCCCTGTCGAGTCCGGCTTTGAGCGCATTTTGGTGTCCAAAGCTTTTGGTAAGTGATATATAAAAGATGTGTGGGTGCAATTGAGATTGCTCACGAAGGTATTCCAGCGTACCATCGGTGCTGCTGTCTTCTACAAAAATGAATTGATAAGTATAGGGCAGTGAATTACATACCTCTTCCAATTCGGAAATCAACAAGGGCAGATTACCTCGTTCATTGCAGACGGGAATAACAATTGCCAGACTGGACCTTTGATATTGGGGGGTCATTCCCTCAAAGGTAAAACTAAATTTTAATGTGTTCCTTTTTTGGAGGAAAGCAGGAGGTGGTGGTGTTGTAGCATTCTTTGGAGGCCTGTTTCCAGGGAAATAACCGGCACCCAATTCAGTACTTTTTTAGCAACACGAATATCTGCTACGGTATCCATGATTTCATTTTGTCTGCGGATGTTGTCATTCAAGATGGGGTAATTTTCCCCTTCCAGCCGGCAAATAGTTTGAATAATTTCCTCTACACTAAAACTTTCACCTGAGCCCAGGTTGATGATATGTAAACCATTGAGCTCGGTGGTCGCTACCAATGCGCGGATGAAATCATCCAGGTGAAGATAATCCCGTTTGGGACTAAGATCTTTTACATGGAATCTATGTTCTACTAAAGCCTGTTCAATTAGTTGAGGAATCAGAAAAGTGTTTTTTTGCCCCTCACCGTAGAGATTGAAGGGTCGAATGATAGTAACATTTACACCATAGCATTGGTGGTAAAAAAAGCAGAGGTCTTCTGCATTTTTTTTGCTAAGGGCGTAAGGGTTGGGGGTTTGAATGGGTGCCGTTTCTGCTATAGGTAGTGAGGTCGGATTGCCATAGAGATAAGAGCTGACATAGACCAATGATGCACCATGCTTTCGGCAATACTCCAGTGCTTGTAAGGTGCCGATGGTATTGGTATGAATGAAGGCTGTAGGGTTGCTCCAACTGTCGGGGACAAAAGTTTTTGCTGCCAGGTGAAATACCAATTGATGGCTAGGAGCTGCTTCCCAAGTAGCAGATTCAGCTATGTCCCCTTTTTCGTGTGAAAGTTCAGTGATCGAGAAGTCCTTCAGGCGCAATGCTGTTGCCAATGCCTTGCCTATGAATCCACCGGCACCGGAAATGAGTGCATCAGGCATATAAAATTTTGTCTTTCAGCTGATCGAATTTTTCTATTGCCTCCAGGTAATCGTCCGGACGACCAATGTCTAACCATAGGCCGGTATACTTTTCTACGCGAACAGATTGCTGATCCTTCAATAGTTGCAGCATCAGCTGATCAAATCCGTAGGGTTGATTGGTGGGAATATTTTCCACTGCGCGCCGACTCACCATATAGATACCCATGCTTACTTCATAAGTGGTTTCAGGCTTTTCTCTGAATCCGGTGAGTTGTCCGTTCTGGGTATCAAGAACCCCATAATCAATTTTATCTTTTCTTTCGTGTGAACAAATACTGAAAACTGCATTTTGGCGCAGGTGATTCTCGAAAAAATGATTGTAAGGAAGGTCTGTAAGAATATCGCCATTCATCACCAAAAAATGTTCGGGCAGATCATTGATCAGTTTGAGAGGTCCCATAGTACCCAGGGGCTCATCTTCCAGTGAATAATTGATAGCAATGTTCCATTTGCTTCCGTTCCCAAAAAAGGCGGTGATCAATTCTGCCTGGTGGTTAACAGCTAAAGTAATTTGATCGAATCCCTGCAGTGCGAGTTGGCGAATGATGACTTCCAGAATAGGGTATTCACCCACAGGCATCAGCGGCTTGGGTAAAACAATGGTATAAGGGCGGAGACGCTTTCCTTTACCACCACATAAAATGACTGCCTGCTTTTTCATAGCTGAAATTACAATAATCTTAGTGTAAAGTTCATCAAATAGCGTATTGATTGGCTTTATAGCGTGCCAGGTTATTGGGGTCGCTGAACCATTCGATGGTCTTTAAGAGTCCTTTTTCAAAGCCATCTTCCCCTCCGTATACCGGTGACCAGCCCATTCTTTTTTCTGCTCTGGTGTAGCTCGCAAAGAGGCGTTCAACTTCACTTCTCTCCGGACGAATCCGCTGGCTATCGGTTGTGAATTCAATGGTTGCCCCCATCAAAGATGCGATGGTAGAGGCTGTTTTGCCGATACTGATTTCAAATCCACTTCCCAGATTGGTGACTTTGCCGATAACGTCATCTGAATGAAGTGCCTTGATGAATCCCTCTACTGTATCTTCTACGAAAGTGAAGTCGCGGGTAGGTGTAGTAGCGCCCAACTGAATTTGTTTTTTCCCAGCAGCAATTTGAGTGATGATGGTAGGAATAACTGCGCGGGTGGATTGCCGGGGGCCATAGGTATTGAATGGTCGAATGATGGCAACGGGTGTTTCGAAGGAAGAATAAAAGGAGAAAGCCATCTGGTCTGCTCCGATCTTACTGGCAGAATAGGGAGACTGCCCCTGCAATGGATGGTCTTCTGTGATCGGTACGAAGATGGCAGTACCATAAACCTCGCTGGTGGAGGTATGTACTACTTTTTGGAGGTTCAGTTCACGGGCCGCCTGTAAAACATTCAGGGTTCCCTTTACGTTGGTGTCAACATAGGTGTCGGGCGAATGATAGGAATAAGGAATTCCTATGAGTGCTGCCAGGTGCAAAACAGCACCACATCCTTCCATGGCTTTTTTCACTCCATGCGGATCTCTGATATCACCGCTGAATACTTCAAATTTTCCTGCAACATCAGCAGCACAAGTATCCAGCCATCCCCAGGAGTTGAAGGAGTTATAATAGACAAAGGCACGCACATCATATCCTCTGCGCACCAGTGTTTCTGTCAGGTGTGAGCCAATGAATCCGTCTGCTCCGGTTACAAGTACTTTCATGCGATTTGATTTGATCGTAGTTGTTTTTTAGTAAAAGCAATTGTATAAATTTCTATTAGTACACATACCCAGATTATAGCACAGGGAAGAGCTTTAAGAGAATATGCCTGAATAAAGTTCGTTCGAATATACGGAGGAACGATGTCGGTTGGTGAGAGAATAGTGAATAAGAAAAGAAAAATCACAAGGGCAATCAGCCATTTTTTCCAAGGAGTTGGGTGTAGTGAGAGCCAGATGCCGGCACCGGTAACGGCCAGAACAAAACTCGGACTTTCGGATGCAGAGCTAAAAACAACCACTGTGAGTAGCGCCAGGGACAGGTACCTGAGTTGCAGGGATGGATTCTGCCATTGTTGGATTTTAGCCAAGGGAATTAACAGGAGAACTCCGGCAGCTGCTACTAATTTAAATTCCGGAAAATCGTACCAGCCAAATATTCTTCGAATCATTCCCATGATTGAAATGTCTTGCATACCGGCATAGGTAGAATTGAATACGTTTTGGTCATTTCGTTTCAAGATCTGCCGGAACCAATCTTCATAAGTCTGGAGAATATAGTCATAACTGGAGTAAAGCATGGGCAAGAAAAAAAAGACTGCCATCCAGAAGATATATGATACGATAAATTGGATTTTATTGCGCGAAAAGAAAAAAAACAAAAGTCCTGCAATGCCATAGACCTTACTGAGTGTTCCTGCTGCGATGAAAAGTGTTGCGAGCCAGTCTTTACCATTTAAGGTAAAGACAAATGAAAAGATAATAAATGCAGTAAGCAGGGTATTGAATTGAACGTTGTGGGTTGCGGTCATCATTTCTATGGCGGCTATCCAGACAATCAATAATCTCTGCTGTATTGATAGTGGGAGTTGATGAATGGCTATCAGTAATGCAACTGCCCCGGTCATAGCCCAGAGCCAGCAGCCCAGGTAAACAGGAAGTAGTGCAAATGGGGCAATGATCAGGGAGAAAGCCGGACCATAGTTGTTGAATGACTCGTATTCATCCGGATAGAGAATAAAGAGATTTTTGAGTTGGGTAACATGATTGAATACTCCCCGATAGATGAGAAAATTATCAATAGAGGTCATTCCCCTAGCTATTTCAGCTGTCCCTGCAATACAGGCGAGTAATATCCAAATCAAATTAGCCAGGTAAAATTTTTTCCCCGGTAAAACTGTGATTTCGCGATAAAGCCAATGGATGTGTTTGGTTCTCATTGTTGTCTCAGGGTGAGGTGGGAGCATCTTTTTGGAAGAAGATCATTATTGACACACCTGCCGGGAAGCGGATACCTCCTTTCAAGCAGTGGTAATCGAGGTGAAAAATGCCAGATAAAATTTGATTGAGCCAGCCACCTGTGCCCAATACTTCATAATCATATTTGCCCACCGGTTTTTCTTTTTTCCCCAGTAATTTTTGCAGTCCATTCATCAGCCAACGATAGGTAGCGATAGGAAGGAAAAGGAAAGAATTATAATAAGTTTGATAGATAAATTTTCCCTGCAAGGGCTGGAACAAGTCGGTCAGTTGCGACAAAGTATATCTTCTGAAATGGTGGTTAATCAGATCATGGCGGCTCCAGAGAAATTGGTATGCAGGAACCGTGATAACGATGTGTCCACCCGGTTTACATACCCGCCAAAGCTCCTGCACTGCCAGTTGATGGTCTTCGACATGTTCTATGACATCGAGGGCAGTAACCAAATCATATTGATTGGCTTCATAGGGTAGGCCTAGTATCGACCCCTGCTCGATGGGGGTGGTCATATAAGTTTTGGCAAATTCGGTGCAGGTTGCATCGTATTCAATGCTCATGACTGAACCGAATTCAGTCAGCATATCAGAAGTAGCTCCGGTCGCTGCGCCGACATTAAGCGATTGTAAGTTAGCGGGGTTGCGCAGCAGGGTTCGTATTCTTTCAGCAATGATCTTTTTTCTCACCAGGAACCACCAGTGCTTCCTTTCCAGGTGATAATATGCTTTATAATAGGCCTGATCCATGACAATAACCTGAAAATTCCTCCGGTTTTACCTGTTGAAGCAGGATCGGAACTGCGAAAATACTGAAAATAGAACAGTGCTTTTTATTACAAAGACACAGAAAGCCGATTAAAAAATTAACTTTGCGCCTCAAATACTGACTATATGCCTAAAGGACCTATTTCGCAATTCATTGAGCATCAATACCGACATTTCAATGCAGCTGCATTGGTAGATGCTGCTAAAGGTTATGAAACCCATTTAAATGAGGGAGGAAAAATGCTGGTAAGTCTGGCAGGTGCCATGAGTACAGCAGAGTTGGGTATCAGTCTGGCAGAGATGATTCGTCAGGATAAGGTTGCTATCATCAGCTGTACGGGTGCCAATCTGGAAGAGGATATTATGAACCTGGTGGCGCACAGTCACTATAAGCGGGTTCCTCATTACCGCGATTTGAGTCCACAGGATGAGTGGGATTTATTGGAAAATCATTACAACAGGGTTACAGATACCTGTATTCCAGAGGAAGAGGCGTTTCGTCGTTTGCAAAAGCATATCCATCAGGTATGGAAGGCTGCCGAAGACAAGGGTGAAAGATATTTTCCCCATGAATTCATGTATCAGATGTTGTTGAGTGGTGACCTGGAGCAATATTATGAGATCGATCCTGCCAACAGTTGGATGCTAGCTGCTGCTCAAAAGAATCTGCCAATAGTTGTTCCTGGATGGGAAGACAGCACCATGGGAAATATTTTTGCTTCTTATGTTATCAAAAATGAGTTAAAGGCATCTACCATGAAGAGTGGTATTGAATACATGGTATGGCTGGCAGATTGGTACCGCCAAAACAGTGGTGGAAAGGGAGTTGGTTTCTTCCAAATAGGTGGGGGTATTGCAGGAGATTTTCCCATCTGTGTTGTGCCAATGATGTACCAGGATCTTTCCTGGCATGATGTTCCTTTCTGGAGTTATTTCTGTCAGATCAGCGATTCAACTACTTCATACGGATCCTATTCAGGAGCTGTTCCTAATGAAAAAATAACCTGGGGTAAGCTCGATATCCATACTCCTAAATTCATAGTGGAAAGTGATGCTACCATAGTCGTACCGTTGATATTTGCTTATTTGTTGGGACATTAATCGATTGTTCCTCCCATAAAAAAAGCCGTATTCCTCAGAATACGGCTTTTTTATTGCTGTCAAGTTTTTATCAGCGACTGCCCATATTGAGTGGGGTATCTCTTTTAAGCATATTTTCTCGATTGGCCATTTCCCAGCCGGTATGGAAAATCATTTTCACTCTCTTCTCCATCAGGGGGAAGTTGATCTTATCAACTGTGTCGGTGGGCTTGTGGTAATCGGCCTGTAACATTCCGTCATAAAAGAACAGAATGGGTACACCTTTGCGTGCGAAGTTGTAGTGATCGCTTCTAAAATAGATGCGATTTTTATCCTTTGGGTCATCAAATTTGTAGTCGAGTACCAGTTGAGTATATAGATTATTCACGCCTTCATTGATAATGGGTAGTTCAGAGCTCAACTTGTCGTGACCAATAACATACACATAATTCAGTGTGTCAGCGGTTTTTCTTTCTGTATCAACGCGACCCACCATATCGATGTTCAGGTTGGCAGTTGTTTTATCCATGGGATATATTGCATGGTCAGAATAATATTCAGATCCAAGCAGTCCTTTTTCCTCCCCACTAACCGCCATGAAGGCAATGCTTCTGCGGGGGCCTTTTCTTTTAGCAGCAGCTGCAGCAAATGCTTCTGCCATTTGCATGACGGATACTGTACCAGAGCCATCATCATCGGCGCCGTACCAGATCACATCACCAATTTTACCCAAGTGGTCATAGTGACCGGTTATAAAGAGGTACTCATCTTTTTTATCCGTTCCCGGTAAAACACCAATCACGTTGCTGCTTTCCAGGGCTTCAGTGGTTTTTTTGGCAGCCACCTGAGTTTCTGATACATAGGTCCCCTTGGGCAATTCTTTCCATTCTGCAAACGACATGGTGAAAGTTCTACCCACCAATGCAGAAGCGACTTCGGGAGAAATCATTCCTGTGATAAATCCATTGTCATTGCTCCCAGCGGTGGCTGCGGGTGCCTTGATGCTCATTCTTCCCTTCAGTTGACTCGGAGTTTTTCGGGGGAAGTCTGATGAAACCATCAGCAATCCTGCTGCACCCATACCACGTAAAAGGGTCATTTTACTCATGGAGGGCGTGTTCAGGGATTTTCCATTGGCGGCTACATCTGCAATCAGCACCAGTTTCCCTTTCACATCGATGCCTGCAAAATCATTGACATTATTGGCTGAATCCTTTGTGCCATTTCCTACATAAACTACAGAATTGTGCTTCCAATTCCCACTCGAAACCATGAACATGGGAAAACTATAATCCTGATCCCACTGGTAATTCTTTCCATTGACCATTAGTTTTTTTTCGGAGAGCATGTCCTGATAAACCGTAAAGGGTTGCCGGTAGCTATCTCCATTGCCCGGCTTCAAGCCAATTTTTCTGAAATGTTCTTCAATGAATGCAGCAGCTTTTCTTTCGCCGGCTGTTGCTGTTTCACGTCCTTCCATTTCGGGTCCGGCTAGGATGGTAAGTTTTTGTTTCAAGCCTTCAGCAGTAATCACAGAGGCGTATTTCACAGCGTCTTCCGGTTTCTGAGCCAAACCGGTTAAAGACAGCAATGCAAGCACTGAGCTAAGTAACTGTTTTTTCATTTGATAGATGGGGTTAAGTTTAACAAGCAATTTTATTGACGCGTTTTTCATGTCTTCCCCCTTCGAATGCGGTTGTCATGAAAGTGTTGACCATTGTCTTGGCGTCTTCCAGACTCACAAACCGGGCAGGGATACACAATATGTTCGCATTGTTGTGTTGTCTAACAAGGGAGGCCACTTCATTGACCCAGCAAAGTCCGGCACGAATGCCGGCATGTTTGTTGGCTGTCATGGCAACACCATTGGCACTTCCGCAAAGCAAAATTCCAAAGGAAGCTTTTCCGTTTTCAACCAGGTTGCAGACGGGGTGGGCGAAATCAGGATAATCAACAGAGTCTTCACTAAAAGTGCCCAAATCTTCAGTGGCCAATCCTTGTGCATTGAGCCAGTTGATGATTTCTTTTTTATAGGCAAATCCGGCATGATCGGCACCCAATGCAATGGGTAAGTCGGGAGAGAAAATGGCAGGCATAAGGGAAGATTGGGTGCTAAGATAAAACTTTCAACGCTCGAGTCATGAAAAAATACGCCGGCGGATGAGGAGTTATTTAGCTCCACTCTTCATTCTCTTTCTCCGCCTCTTTATGTACCCTGGCTGACACCAAAATGCTCAACTCATACAGCAGGAACAATGGTGTAAATACAATCAACTGACTCATCCAGTCCGGACTGGGAGTGATGAATGCAGCCACTATCAGAATTACCACGACGGCATATTTTCTGGTGGAACGCAGAAAGGTTGGACTGACGATACCGACACGGGTAAGGATGTGGGCAAGTACCGGCAGTTCAAAAGCCAGACCGCAACCCAGAATGATGTTGGTCAGGTTATCGATGTAATCAGTGAAGGTAGGGAGTGTTCGGATGGTGCCTTTCGTTCCCAGTTGAAAGCCTGCAAGAAAATTAAAGGTAAAGGGCCCCAGTAAAAAATAACCGAAGGCAGCTCCTAGGAAAAAGAAAAAGGAAACCCAAAAAATCACGTAGCGGGTATTCTTGCTTTCGTTTTCTTTGAGAGCAGGTTTAACAAAAAGCCAGAATTGCCAGAAAATGAAGGGGAAGGCGGCAATGATACCCCCGATCAGTGCCATTGAAATGCTTCCAAGGAACTGCCCTCCGAAGGTGTTGCTCTGCATGTTCACTTCTACCGGTGGCATACAGAGGGTGTCACCCAGGTGTGCCCAATGACTAAAACTACAGAGGTATCGATAAGAAATAAAATCCGGGTTGATTGGGCCTGTCACTACGTAATCAAAAACCCAGTCTCGGTAAATAAAAATTAAGATGGCCATAACCAGAATTGCCAATACGGCTCTGATGATGCGCACCCTAAGTTCTTCGAGGTGATCAATAAAGGTCATTTCCGCAGGCGTATCCTGCTTTTTATTGCCTAACAGCGCCATTTTCTGTTGTTATGAGGGCACAAAGGTACGATGATGGCTCGAAATGCCGGATGTAGGATATTAGAGGACTTTCATTTTTACTTTTTCGATTCTGGTATCACTTACCTCCAGAATTTCAAATCGGTACCTGTCTATGATGATTTGCTCTTTTTGTCTCGGGATGGCCTCATTTCGCTGAATGATGTAACCACTAAGTGTTTCAGAGCTTCCATTGGGAAATGACAGACCATATTTTTCATTCAGGTAGTCCAGTTCTAATCTGCCACTGAAGGTATACTCATCATTTTCCAGTTTGTCTTTTACTTCTTCGATATCGTATTCATCTTGTATTTCCCCGAAAATTTCTTCCAGCAGGTCTTCCATGGTAACAATTCCGGAAGTGCCTCCAAATTCATCAACAACCCAGGCGATGCTTTTTCTCTCTTTGGTGAATTTATTCATCAGGTCTGGAACGCTCATGGCTTCGGGAACTACAATGATAGGATGTAATACAGACTGAATGTTTGCGGGCTTTTTGAAAAGATCAAGTTGATGCACATAGCCAACAATGTTATCTATGTTGTCATCATAAATGATCAACTTACTCAGTTGTGTAGCGACAAATTGTTGCTGTAAAGTTTCGATTGGCGCCTGCAATTCACAAGCTTCAATTTCTGTTCGTGGAACGAGGCATTGTCTGATCTTCACCATGGGAAGGCTGAGGGCATTCTCAAAAAGCTCTTTGTTCAGGTCTGTATTTTCTTCACTCTGTTCTTTGGTTTGCTGAAAAAAATGTTCAAGGTCAATTTTGGTAAATGCCTCATTCTTTTCATTGACCCTTACATTAAAGATGTAACGAAGTATCCATTGGGCAATATTGACGAGCAGGTTAGTGACAGGCTCAAAAAGCGTATAGAAGAAATGGGCTATGCCTGCAAATGCCGGCAGCAGCAGTTCATTTTTCGCTCTGAAAACCGCTTTGGGTAAAAACTCACCCAGCACCAATACCACCATGGTAGAGAGCAGGGTGTCAAGTATGAGTTTGATGTATTTGTTTTCGATGTTCCAAGGATTCCAGACGGTTATTTTGAGCAAATGACCGAATAGTAGTCCGTAAACCACCAGAAAGATATTCAAGCCGACCAGGCATGAGCCGATGAATTTGGCCTGGTTTTCGATGAATCCGGCAAGTATTATACCTTTCTTACTTCCTTGTTTCTTTTTTAATTCAATGGAAAAACGGTTGGCAGTGACAAAAGCAATCTCATAGCCCGCGAAGAAGGCAATGAAGAGCAAGGAAATAAAGAGTCCGGAAATGATGGCCAATTCTGTCATGCCTGCGTTACCTGATATATACAAATATACGACACTGTTGATTCATAGGTTCAATTCCTCCGTGGCTTTAAAGCGGGGGCAGCTGCTGGTGTTGGCGGTGGCGGTTGTGGGGCTTGAGTTGTACTGTCTTTGTAGGTAAAATAACTCATGTCTTCCATCTCAAATAATTTCATGTCAGTCAGGGTTTGATTGCTGATCAATCCCTTGCTTGCGACGAAGTAATTTCTTCGATAGTTTTTACTGATGGTAACTTTCTTATCGGTATATAATTTTTCAGCTACCTGATCCCACCAGAGTTCATCTGAAAATAGAGTGTCACCGTAAATATTGGAAGCCACAACATTGTTTTTTAAAAGTACTTTCTGTTCATTTTCATTGTAGTTGCCATATTGGGCATCGATGCGGCTCTCAATTTTGTTGCTGTCATTGAAAAAGTCAACATGTAAGCTGTTGGGGAATTCTGATCTACGGGGCCCTTCCCCCACATACCGGATGATCTTTGGTGCGGTCAGGTGAGCTTTTGCTTTGCCTTCCAAACTCATGTAGGTGTCTATGTTGGTACCAATTTCAACATTCGTCGATTTTTTAGCCATTTCCCGAACCTCTGTGATATCATTCTCGCAGCCTAAGCTTGTTGATAGCAGAGCCAGTAGTAGCAGTAGCTGCCTTCTATTGTTGATCATGACTTCAAAATTCGGTGATTTTTTTGAATCAGTCTTCATCCGGCAGATTCGCCTGACAAATGGCGTGTAAGCCCCTGAACAGCAAGTAAGGATCGCGGTGCATGGGGTGCAATAAGAGAGAATCGAAGAAAAACAGATCGCCACCGGTGATGAGTACTTGGAGTTCATTGTATTTACTCCGGTAGGCATGTATGATGCCGTCTATTTCTGCTGCCATGCCTTGAATGACTCCGCTTTGGAGATTGGTCATGGTATCATATCCTACCAAAGGAAATCTTTTGGTGGGCTTGGCCATAGGAAGTAGGGCTGTTTGTTCGTGCATGGCACGGAAGCGCATATTCATGCCGGGAGATATGCTGCCACCCAGGAATTCATGTTCTGCATTGATGAAATTATAGGTGATACAGGTACCCAGTCCAATTACAAGACAATGGCGATGTGGAAATAGATCGACAGCTGCAGAACAGATCGCCAACCTGTCTGCCCCGATGGTCTCGGGCTTTCCAACAGGTGTGGTGATCGGCAATTGGCTTGCATGATTTAACAAGTGAAATCTTCCGAATTGCGCAAGCAATTCGTTGGTCTCCGCCGGATGATTGATAACAGATGACAAAATTGTTTTTTCCGGCCTAACTTTTTCCATCAGTGGTCGCAGATCTTCAGCTCCTGAGCCGGGTAAGACCACTTCCTCCAGGAATAATTTTCCGGAGAAAATGCCGGCTTTCAGCCTTGTATTTCCAAAGTCAAAACAGATGGTTGTTGGCATAAAAAAATTTATTCAGGATCCCAGCCTTTGAGTTCTCTAAAATGGCCATTCAGGTTAATTCTTTCCCGAAGGCTATCCATTTCAGCTATCATGGGCAGTGCTGATTGCAGATGCCTGCGAAGATATTCCAGTCTTTGCCATTCATCTACTAATTCCAGCAATTCATATTCCTGCTCCAGCGATAATCCGGCATGGTGCGCCAGGTCATAGCTGCACAACTGTTCATCGGGCAGCCGAAATTTCTTGGTCACATTCAACCGTCTGTGTAATTCTCTAATTGCGGCCAGCACCCCTGTTAGCAGAACCGAGTTGGATGTCATCCTGTTATCAGGATAATGAACAATCGCACCACTATACAGTTTATCAGGAATTGTTTTTACTACCTCCAGCATACGAAATATACGGATGCCCTGTACACGAATATCCATTCTACCATCATCGTATTCAGTCACCACCTCTTTGATTTCAACGATGGAGCCGGTTTCCTGTACTCGATTGGCTATCACGGGCGGGATACCGAATGCTTTGTTTTCTTCTTTGCATTCCCGAATCAGTTGTCGGTAGCGGGGCTCAAAGATGTGCAGGTTTAGCCATTCCCTCGGGTAAACAACAATTCCCAATGGAAAAAGAGGAATAAAATTGGTCATGGCTTACTGAATAATATGGGTTAAAACCGACTTGCATAGGCAAGATGCAAAAGTTTTCGGTTCTTTGTGCATTAATTTCCTTGATTATGCTGATTTCAGGGTTTACTATCATCCGTAATGCGGTAGAGAATGATTATCCGGTGGTAGAGGCCATTCGCAGCATTCTTCCGGTGGTAGATGAAATGGTCGTTTTGATTGGTGATTCTACCGATCAAACAGAAGCTCTTATACAGGCAATCGGCAGTCCGAAAATTAAAATTCATCACTCCACCTGGGATATGACCTTGCGCAGTGGCGGAAGGGTATTGGCTGTAGAAACAGATAAAGCCGCAGACCTGATTAACCCGGAGAGTGATTGGGCGTTTTACATACAGGCAGACGAGGTAATTCATGAAAAGTACCATTATGCTATTCTGGGCGCCTGTAAAGAGCATCTGGGGGATGTGCGCGTCGATGGCCTGCTTTTTGACTATGTACACTTTTATGGTTCCTATGATTATATAGGTGATAGCAGAAAGTGGTACCACAAGGAAGTACGCATTATTCGAAATGACAAAAGTATTCGCGCTTATAAAGATGCACAAGGGTTTAGGAGAAATGGTCGGCCTATTAAAGTGAAACCTGTCCATGCAAGTGTTTATCATTACGGCTGGGTGAAGAGTCCGGAGCAGATGATGAAGAAGCAGAAAAATGTGAGTACTTACTGGTTGAATGATGAAGAGATGAAAGGAGTACTTTCAAACCCTGATGAATGGGATTTTGAAGCGTATGATTCTTTGGAAAAATTCATGGGAACACATCCCGAAGTGATGCATGATCGCATTCGGCAGAAAAATTGGAAACTGGAATTAGATATCACCAAAAAGAAATTTTCACTTAAAGACAGGGTGCTATATTACTTTGAAAAGATTACCGGCATTCGCCCCTTTGATTTTCGGAATTACAGACTTATCCGTTGATTTCTGAGTAGGTCTTTTTGTTTTGAGTTAGCTGCCAGGCAAGTGCGAGTATCCAGGCATGTAACCATACTCCATATTGAAAACTCAGTGTTGATTCCACCCAGCAGGAAGCAGTAATAGCAAGCGTCCATGCAACGATGCCGGAATTTTTTTCTTGCCAACCTTTGATGAGTGGGTAAAGGAGCCAGGCAGAAAACAATACCACTCCTATGACGCCTGATCCCAACCACCAGAAAAGCCATTGATTAAACGGCCAACTGAAGCCAAGTGTCTGACCCGGGTATTTTTCGGCAAAGGCAGTTTGTAGTGTCGGCGCAATATTGGCCCAGCCCGTACCCGTTAGCGTATGTTGGCCGGAAACCTCCCATGCAAGGGAATTGACGAATCTTCTGGCGCCGTCGGAATAACCCAGTTGTTCAGGTTGTGCTGCATATTGCTGCCAATCGTAGACCATGTAAGCCCATTTCTGTTGAACTGTTGGGAATAGCAGGTATCCTAAAGAGGCTGCCAGCAGAATCGCTATCAAAATGAGAAAAGGACGAAGTCTGCGTTGCAGAGCAGATCCATTTGTTGAATAGTAAGCACAGGTGAGCAATACAATAATCGCGACAATCCAGGCAGTTCTTACTGCCATGAATAAAATAGCGGAGAGCAATAAGAGCAGGTAACTGAATTTAACACGAACAGATAAGTTGTTGGAAAGCCATGTGAGCAAACCGGTACCGCAGAGGAAAAGTCCGAACCTGACATGGTCGGTATCCATGAAAGTAGGCAAAGACTGCCCGGTGCCGTATGCTTTAGCCCAGGCGGCCTGGCTCAAGAGGTAGCTGCTGATAGCATAAACAATTCCTGCGAATGCAGCCAGTCGGCACCAATGGATGAAACGATGTAAAGTTGATTCATCCAGTCGGGAAACACTAAGAAAAGCAATCGGATACATTGACCAGGTAAGTAAGAAATCGAAGTGTTGGGTAGTGAAAGGCATTTGCCAGCAACCCAATAAAGGAAGTAGTAAGGCCCAAAGACTCCAACCCGACATTCCAGAAGTTGTTAAGTCGTTTTGCCGGTAGTTGATAATGAAAACCAGCAGGAAAAGTCCGTGACTTATTGACAAAGCTGCTCTGCTGAAGAGAAGACCTGCCAGCATGAGCAATACAATTGCTGAGGGAACAGATGCTGCTAGGCGACTTTTAATTGTCTGTTGTAACATGAATTTTTAACTGAACTTGGGTTGAGACGCAGAAGCAGATTTTAATAACTAAAAGGTATCGCCTAAATTTACGTCAAACGAGCGGCATGGACTGGCAATTTCTGCTTTCTGATTTGTCGAATGATTCCTACAAGTCATTGGCGCGTGCTATTTCACTCGTTGAAAACCATGCTGAAGGGTATCTTTCCTTTTTACAGCAACTGCCTCCGGGAAAAGCATTGATAACCGGGGTTACGGGTGCACCCGGAGCCGGAAAAAGTACACTCTCGGATGCGCTGATACATCAGTGGGTCAATCAAGGAAAAAAGGTGGGGGTGGTTTGCGTCGATCCTTCATCTCCCTTCCATTTAGGGGCCTTGTTGGGAGACAGGATACGCATGAGTGCCTGGTACAATCATCCCAATGTGTATATCCGTTCATTGGCTACCAGAGGATCACTAGGAGGACTTCATCCTCAAATCATTGAGATCAGTGCCATTTTGCAGGCAGCAGGTTTTGATGAGTTGTTGATAGAGACCGTAGGGGTCGGACAGAGTGAAATTGAGATTGCGGGACTCGCAGATACTACTGTAGTAGTTTTGGTGCCTGAGGCGGGAGATGAGGTGCAGACGATGAAATCAGGACTGATGGAGATTGCAGACATTTTTGTTGTTAATAAAAGCGACCGCCCTGATGCAGACCAGTTGGTAAAACATCTTCGCGGTATGTTGGCAGGTTCTTTTGTGCCCGGTAACTGGGAAATTCCTATACTCAAAACAATTGCTACGCAACAATCAGGTATTGCAGCGTTAGCCAAATCCATTGAACAGCACCAGCAGTTACAGGAAACACCGGAACGCAAGAAATGGTTGTTGGCGGAGAAGGCGTATCAGCTCATCAGTCGACACAGGATGCGTGATGTCAGCAAACAAAAACTGGTAGAAAAAATTGCGGAGCAAATGGTTCATCCCGGGTTTAATCTTTTTCAATTTCTCTCTCAACAATTCCATTCCTGATGTCTGATTCCCGGCTGCATATTTGGCTGGATGCCGAGCGGATGAAGTATCCGCATACGGGGCTATACCATTTTTGTAAAGAGCTCGGCACAGCTTTGGTGGCGAACCGGACTCAACAAGAAGAATTGACTTTTTATCTTCCCGGTAAACTGGAGGGCTTTTTTGGGAAGGAAGTAAATTATCTGCCCCAGCAAATATTTCATAAATTATATTTGCCGGCTTTGGGAAGAATTGATGTCTGGCATGCCATGCAACAGGACAGTGATTATTACCCCCGACACCGCATCATACCTACCGTTCTTACGGTTCATGATCTCAATTTTTTACATCAACCCGGGAAAAGCAGCTTAAGTGTGAAGAGAGCTTTGGATAGATTGCAAGCGAAGGTGAGCAGGGCTCAACATATTGTGACGATTTCTGCATTTGTTGAACAAGAGCTGAGAGAGCATCTGAATATTGGTTCTGTTCCAACATCGGTCATTTATAATGGCTGTAATTTTTCCTCTGTTTTGCCAGCAGAACCAAAGACAGTTCCGAGTCGTCCTTTTCTTTTCACCATTGGGACTGTAGCAGCTAAAAAAAACTTTCATGTACTTCCTGCTTTATTGGAAAAGAATGATGATTTATTGATCATAGCAGGCCTGATTCAGGATGAAAATTATTTGGCAGCCATACAATCAGAAGCCAAGCGCTTCGGGGTTACCGATCGGGTAATTTTTGCGGGTGCAATTACAGAACAAGAGAAACAATGGTATTATAGTCAATGTAAGGCATTCGTTTTTCCATCTCTGGCGGAAGGTTTTGGTATGCCGGTTTTAGAGGCAATGTATTTTGGGAAGCCGGTATTTTTATCAACACGCACTTCCTTGCCGGAGATTGGAGGCAGTCAGGCCTATTATTTTGAGTCGTTCAATCCGGATGATATGCAACAGGTATTGGAGCTGGGTCTCCAACATTATGCGTCAAATTCGCCGGCAAAGGCAATTAAAGAACATGCCATGTCATTTAGCTGGAATACTGCTGCGAGGAAATACTTAGAAGTGTATCATCGGGTTGCCGGCGACCCTATTTGATTTTTACGAACATCTTCAGGCAAAAAAGAAATTTTCGAATTGAAGAGCGGCGTTTCACTGCCAGCAGCCATTTACTATATTTCAAGAAACAGTAAATCCGTAAAAAATTGGAGGGAAGAGAAAAATTTCTGTACGACCGGTTGAGTTGTTCCAATGCTTTCTTCTCGAATACAAGTTCTTCGGGGCAGGTAGCATAGAATAGAGCCATGCGCTCTCTTATGTCTTTGACTTCTTTTTCATTGGCTGCTGCTTTTTCTTCGCGGCTCATGAGACGACTGCTGCCGGTGGCAGCTCCAATCAAGTTATCGGCGTGTTGTCTGTATTCAACCAAGGCCTGATCGCAATAAACAATTCCACCACGATGAGCAGAAAGGAATGCGATCCACCAGTCATGCGGCATAACTGTGGGGAAGGGAAGTGCGCCATGCAAGATGCTTTTTTTAAAAAGCATGGTATTGCCATAGATACGACAAAAGACCGCTTGTTGCAGACAACTGGTATAGTTTTGACAGTTGCTAATGGTTGAAACAGATAGACCGATTGGTTCTAAGTCGGCATCGCAGATACGGGAATCACAGTAGACAAGTGCTGCATCGCCCAATGCTTGATATTGTGCCGAGAGTTTTTCCGGATGCCAGGCATCATCTTGGTCGCAGAGTGCTACCAATGCTCCGGAGGATAAGGTGATGGCTCTTTCAAAATTGCCGATGTATCCCAGATTTTTTTTGTTGTGATAAACACGAATGTTGTTGTGGAGTGCACCATAGGAAGCCAGCAAGAGTGAGGTGCCATCGGTGCTGGCATCATCACAGATAACAATTTCTACATTGGGGTAAGTCTGGGCCAACAGACTATCCAGTTGCCGTGCGAGATATTTCTCGCCGTTATAAGTCGCCATGACTACAGAAATGAGCGGTAGGGTTTCAGTTGGCATGATATATTACAGCTATAAAAAAACTCTAGGGTTGCGCTATAAAGATATATAAAGGAACGCTATCTGACATCAAAGTAATTGTCTCAAATTTCCTTGCAGATTGTATCTTTAAGCATCAACCTCCTGCTGCATGTTTGTATCTGTTGTGCTATGTACTTTTAATGGGGCTCGCTTTCTAGAGGAGCAGGTGGAAAGTATCTTGCAGCAGACCTATCCGATTGCTGAGTTAATAATCTCCGATGATGCATCTACGGATACAACGCCTGATATAATTGAACGGATGGCATTGCGGGATGCCCGTATTCGGTTCATACGCCTGAAAAAAAACATTGGGTTTTCGGCCAATTTTCAACAAGCCATGCAGCAGGCGAATTCAGAGTTGATAGCTACCGCTGATCAGGATGATGTCTGGCATCCCGAAAAAGTCGCGCGTTTGGTAGAAGCATTTGCTCCCGATGCCAGCCTAATTTATTGCGATTCTGTCAAATTTTCTCACAACATACCTGTCAACCCCCGCCCGTCTAATAAAAACATAAAGATCGAGGGGTCTGATCCAAGAAAGATATCAGTTTATAATACGGTCAGTGGACATGCTATGTTGATACGAAAAAAATTATTGTCGACTGCCTTTCCTCTCCCAGCGGGAGTATATTATGATTGGTGGCTGGCCGTTGTTGCAATGACCAATGATCGGGTACAGTTCTTGCCGGATATACTGGTATATCGACGGGTGCATGACCGGAATGTTACCCTACCCCAACATCTTTCTGCAGCACAGCAGCGACATGCGTTTCGGCTAACATTGGTAGAGCACTTGAAGGCGTTTAGTCAACTTTCAATTCTTTCTCCCGAACAAGCTGATTTCTTTCATCAGGGGTATACGCGTTGGAATGATTCCTTGCATAAAAAAATGAATCGGGAATTGTTTCGCTGGTTGATGCACAACAGAGAACTAGTCTACTGCAACAAGGTCAGGCAAATTCCTTTGATTTCGCAGCTCAAGAATAGTTGGCAATTTAGCTTTCGATGGAAATTGCTGGAAGGGAGTTAGGAATTCTCTTCCTGTATCACCTTTTTTTCATTTTTCCACCAGCGCCAGCCCAGGTAACCAACTATGGCGAAAGGGGCGAGTGCCAGGTAGATGATGGCGGAATTCAGGGCGGCAGCTGGTCCCTCTCCCAGTTGTGAGGCTGTTTTGGTACAAATAGAGCATTGTGCCGTAGCCGTGGCCAAGTTCAACAGCAGTAAAACGAAGGTTCCGATAACCAACCTCAACTTCATTGTAGGGATTTGATTGGCAAAGTTAGCAAGAAAGATCCAGAGCATGATTTTTATGGGCGATCGCGTTATTATTTGTACATTTCTGTTCAACTTTTTTCTATGGAACCGAGAAGATCCTTCCTCAGGAAGATGGGAGCAATGGCCGGAGCGTTTTCTGCCTATAGTTTGTTCAATGAAACACATGCTGCTGAATGGGAGAAAGCGGCTCAGCGCATTGAGCATTTGACTCCGGAGAAAGTGGCAATGGAGGAGGATTTTTGGATGACGATTCAGCAGGCTTACACTGTAAATTCTAATCTCGTCAACTTGAATAATGGTGGGGTAAGTCCTTCCCCCCGTGTAGTTCAGGAAGCTGTGGAGCGATACAATAAGCTATCGAATGAAGGGCCTTCTTATTATATGTGGCGCATATTGGATCAGGGAAGGGAGCCGTTGCGACAGAAACTGGCGCAATTGGCGGGATGTCCGGATGACGAGATTGCCATCAACCGGAATGCAACTGAAGCCCTCAATACGGTAATTTTTGGAATGGATCTTCGACCGGGAGATCAGGTAATTGGTACTTTACAGGATTATCCCAATATGATTCAGGCTTGGAGGCAGCGCGCATTGCGGGATAAAATTGTATATACGCAAATCAGTTTTGATTTTCCTGTAGAGGACGATGATGCAATTGTAGCAGCATTTGAAAAAGCCATCACTCCTAAAACAAAAGTGATTCATGTGACGCATGTAATCAATTGGGTTGGACAAGTGATGCCGGTGGCAAAGATTGCGCGCATGGCACATGCTCGTGGAATTGAAGTTATTGTGGATGGAGCTCATTCATTCGGATTGATTGATTTCAAAATACCTGAGCTGGAATGTGATTATTTTGGCACCAGTCTGCACAAGTTTTTAAGCGCCCCCATTGGTAGCGGAATGTTATGGATCAGAAAAGATAAAATTGAGAAGATTTGGCCTTTGACATGCAATGATAAGCCCAGAAGCAGTGATATCCGAAAATTTGAGACACTGGGTACACGAAGTTTTCCGATTGAACAGGGAATTGGGGAGGCGATTAATTTTCACACAGCGATTGGCAGCAAGAGGAAAGAAGAGCGGATACGTTACCTTAAAAATTATTGGGCCGCAAAAGCCAAGGATATCCCCGGGGTTAAGATACATACTTCATTCTTACCTGCCTATGCTTGTGCAATAGCCGGGGTAAGTGTGAAGGGTATGACACCTGGTGAATTAGACAGTGCTTTGATGAATCAATACAAGATTCATACAGTAGGCATTGTATGGGAAAATATTTCTTGTGTAAGAGTGACCCCCCATGTATATACCCGCTTGCAGGAGTTAGATAAACTGGTAGGCGCGCTGGAGGTCATTGCGGCTAAAAAAAATAAAGGCAGCTGATCGATTGACCAGACTGCTCTATTTTTTGTTTGTAAACAGGTTTTTGAAATGATCAGGAAGCCTTTACTTTCTTTTTGGAAGATGTAGAAGCTTTCTGTGGCCTTGTCTTACCAAAGGAACCTTTGAATCTTTTGCCCTTGGCTGTTTTTTTGTCACCTTTTCCCATGAGTATGTATTTATTGAATTTGTAAGTGCAAAAATAAAAAAACCCCGCAATAAACGGGGTTTTTTCAATTTTGGTCAAAAATTAGAGCTTAGCGCTCAATTCTTTTCCGGCCTTAAATTTGGCTACTTTCTTTGCTTTGATTTTGATAGTAGCTCCAGTTTGAGGATTGCGACCGGTACGCGCAGCACGCTTAGAAACAGAGAATGTTCCAAAACCTACCAGCGTAACTTTGTCACCTTTTTTCAGTGTTTTGGTAACAGCACCTACAAAAGAATCCAGGGCAGCGTTGGCCTGTGTTTTAGAGATACCTGCATCATCAGCGATTTGAGCGATCAATTCTGCTTTGTTCATGGAAGTTGTTTTAATGGTTTTATTAACTCGACAAAATTATTCGCTTTTATCAATCAGCAAAATATTTTTCTGATTTTTTTTATTCGCTTGAAACCCTTATCAAATATGGCTTTGAGCCACTTTGTTCTTTTTGAGTAAAGTGGAATTCCTGGAATAAAATCGCCTGAAACCCAACGCTGGTAAGGTTTTTTGATAATTATGGTTAATCGCGCCTTCCCCCGATCGCTCTAGAATGGCATTTCAATTGCTCCCTGGCGTTGATTTCTTGGCACAGAAAGTATCCACAATCAATTCACAACTTGCATGAGCGTTCGGAAGCTGAGTGCATTTTCGCCCCAATGTTGGCGGGCATCTTCCCGTAAGGCAGGCGCAAATTCCCGCAGGTATCTTTCATATTCTTCCTTATTGCCTGCCAGCAGTTGGAGTGAATACGTTAGCCCCTCTGTTTCATCCTGTTCTTTGAGTTGTAATAACCTGTATTCCAGAAAGCAACCAGAGCACATGATTTCAGGGATATGTTTTTCCTTCATCCATCTGAGCCAATCTTTTGCAATAGGATGAGCTACCAGTGTAGTAATGTTATAAAGGTGTTGCATGTTTCTGGTTAAGGAGTAAAACTAAATTCAGCTAGTACCGGACAGTGATCGCTGTGTTTGACATCAGGTAAAATAGCTGCCTTTTTCAGGTGACCCGATAAGTTACCTGTCACACAAATGTAGTCGATGCGCCATCCTTTATTTTGTAAGCGAACCGACGGGAAACGCTGACTCCACCAGGAATATGCGCCTTTCTGCTCAGGATGACAGTGCCTGTAAGTATCGACCCAGCCTTCTGTCAGCCATTGATCCATCCAGGTACGTTCCTCCGGTAAAAATCCGGATGATTTTTTATTCCCTTTTGGATCGTGAATATCAATCTCTCTGTGTGCGATATTGTAATCACCTACTACGATTAAGTGGGGATGGATTTTGCGTAATTTCTTTAGGTAATCATTGAATTCATCCAGCCATTGGTATTTATATGACTGCCGATGGTCGCCGCTAGTGCCAGATGGAAAGTAGGCATTGATAAGCGTGAATTCTTTGAATTCAGCAGTTATAACCCTTCCTTCTTCATCGCTGATAGTAGCGCCATGCCCGTTTGTAACTTTTAATGGACTGATACGGGTAAGGAACGCAACCCCGCTATATCCTTTTTTTTGCGCAGAAAAAAGATGTGTCTCATAGCCCAATGCATACAGTGCAGCAAGATCTATGTTCTCTTTTTCTGCTTTGATTTCTTGTAAGCAAATGATATCTGCGGGATGAGTTGCCAGCCAGTCCATGAACCCTTTGTTCATGGCTGCCCGGATTCCATTGACATTATAACTGATGATGCGGATGGTAGACATAGTTACTTTACACTACAGGTAGCAAGATAATCAATTCGTCGTGTTCCAGCTTCGAACATCTGTTAGCAACTTTTAAAACATATTGAATACGGGCGAATAAGCCAATAATAACAATAGATTCATTGTTCGGCTGTCAGAAATTGGTTGTGTCATCAGTATTCTTTCGGGTAAACTTTTTCCCTGCACACGCATAACCATTTGATGATTGAGTCCAATATCTTTCCAATAATTAAATCTACCGCGAGTTCTTATGTAGAAGGGCTGTCCAAAAACAACCCCGCTTAATTCTATTTCAGTGGGTAATGGATAGCTTCTGAATACCGGTTCGAGGTTAAAAACTTTGGCCGAATCAATTCCGTTGTAAGAACGATTGAGCCAGATCAACTCTGTTTCATCTAGCCGGGGTTTATTGTTTACCGAAAAGTATGCAACGGTATCTGAGTTTTGGAGGAGATAATGTATGCGTTTTTGAACCAGCGGGAATGCTCCCTCCATTATTGTTGCCTGGTTGGCAATACTGAAAATTCTGGCATCATAGGTTTTGTCATTGAGAACATCTCTCATCACATGTTGGAGACAAACGAAATCGTTTTCTCCTAACTGCCTCAAAAGTTTAAGTGAGTCAAAAACTGAGCCGGGAAAATTCTCCTTTTTTTTATTTGTTACCCATACTTCAGCTATTTCCGGTTCGCCATTTCTGAGGACTTGGCTGCCATTATTATAAGTAAACCGAAAAGTATTATTTTTTAGTTCCGGTTTTAGAATGCCGGGACCTTGTTGTGAACCGGAAGGGATAAAATTATTGTAAAAGAAAGCAGGAGGTACTTTCAACTCAATCAGTGATGCAGTATTGTCTCGATCAAAAATGATTTTCATTCCCTGTAAGATTGCTTCGCGAAATCCCCTGGCAGTAGTTGTTAAAAAGTAGGGGCTGCCATCAGCAAGCATTCCATTGAATAGAAATCCTATGGCCGGCGACTCTGCCTGTGTGAGTGATAAGTCAAGTTCGTTTTTTTCAACCAATTCATTTTTGGAGTTGACCAGATAAAAAATTATTTTGATAACTGATGATGATCTGGAGGCAATTACCGTATCCGGACCATATTCACCAGTTGTAGAAAAAAATGCTGATGGCTGCATTTCAAATAAATCTATCCACAAATGCAATAGAGAACTGTTCCTGTTTTTGATCACAAGCGGTTTCTCTTTTTTCAATTCGTTTAGCTGAGGAAAGATTATGGGTAGCTGGAGAGAATCTGTTAGCTGCCAATATCTTTCCTGGTATAGTATTTGTTGTAATTGACTAGCCAATGAAAGGTTCATTCCCTGGTCTCTTAAATAATCAGGAAGTGGTCCGACAGCGGAGTAGCAGCGTACTTCTTCTAATACAACTTGTTGTTGAGCCAACGAAGAGCCTGCCACTGAGCACCCCAAAAGCAAGAAGCAACAAAATTTTAACAAGTTTGGTTTCATGTATTGTAATATTACAAATAAAACTGCATTCATCTTTTTTAAAAACAATTCATAAGTATGTCTAATCTAGAGAGAATCATTCCCGCCAGAAAAAGTGTTTTCCTGGAGGGGCCTAAGCCCAGGATCAATGAATTTTTCTTTGGCTGGGATGTGTTCATGCAATTCATCAAGGGGTTCCGAAACTTGCACTTTCTCGATCCTTGTATTACCGTTTTTGGGTCTGCACGTTTTAAAGAAGACGATTTTTATTATCAGAAAGCACGGGAATTTGGCAAGCAAATTGCCAACCTCGGATTTACTACGATGACAGGCGGTGGTCCTGGTATCATGGAAGCTGCTAACAGAGGCGCATTCGAAAACAATGGCACATCGGTTGGATGTAATATAGAGTTGCCTTTCGAGCAGCATCCCAATCCGTACATGCACAAATGGATCACTTTCAAATATTTTTTTGTTCGCAAAGTGATGCTTGTGAAGTACTCGTATGGCTTTATCATTATGCCGGGTGGTTTTGGTACCATGGATGAACTATTTGAAACATTGACTTTGATTCAGACAAAGGTTATCAATGATTTTCCTATGGTGTTGTTCGGCACGGAGTACTATAAGCCAATGCTGGAGGCAATTGATGCCATGATTGATCGAGGTACCATCAGTGCTGAGGATAAAAAATTATTTCTATTGACTGATGATGTAGATGAGGCCATGCAGTTTATTCAATCGTATATACGCGATAATTACCAGGTCAAACCCCGCAAGAGATTGTGGTGGTTGTTTGAAAAAAGATAGGTTGCTGCTGATTGATTTTTCTTCCTGCGGGGCAGGTAAATCAAAGACTTAGGATGAGTTCATAGTTGCCGAACGCCTGACTCGCCGTTTCCTGATATACTTTTAGTCCGGAATAAAGGGTATCATCTACCTTATTCATCATTTCAATGAATACGTATTGAAGGAAGGGGGCTTTCAATCCCGTTTCAACTACCATATTCCAGGCCCCCAGTTGAAACCCATCATTTTTTTATTACAAAGATGCTGTTTCCCACATGTGGAATCAATGGTCCAATCCCACCTTTGCCTACTGCGTCCAGTATGAAATTTTTATTCCTGGCTTCATGTAAGCGCCATCGTTTCCCCAGATTAAAAAGCAAGAAGTTGGCTCCGTTGCTGAGGAAATAATAAAAGCCATTTGATGAGCTGAAATTAATTGTGCTGTCGATCGACCTGTTACCTAGTTTTCCCGTAATGCGAATGGTTTGTCCGTCTTGGATGATGTGATTGGTGTGATCACAATTGATTTCGAATGCTTGGCCTCTTTTTTATTGAAAAAATTTCCAGTTAATAGTTGTATTGGGGGATGCGGAGGGTATAGTAGAAATTCCTTTGTCCCACCCCGCATTGACATGAGATTTTGCCTGATGCAAAGGGTATTGATTTCCCAGTGCGGGTTGGTTGACTTTTATGTCAGTTAGTGTGTGCCATTCTTTGTTATATCCCCGGGAGAAATAGAATTCCCCTTTTCTCTCTGTATCTTTTTTTTGCTGAACAAGAGAGGGTATGAGAAAAATGAGTGGTAGAAATTCTTGAGTGAACCTGGTAAGGATAGCACTATTCTAAATTAGGGCGAAGCCATCTTTCTGCTTCCTCTAATGCCATACTTTTTCTGGCAGAGTAGCTTTCCAGTTGGTCGCGCTGAATTTTACCTACCCCAAAGTATTGACTTTTGGGATGTGCTATGTACCATCCGCAAACAGATGAAGCCGGGTACATAGCCAGGTTTTCTGTTAGTTGGATACCTGTTGATTCGGTGGCACGCAAGAGCGAAAACAATTTATGTTTTTCTGTGTGATCCGGACATGCGGGATACCCAGGTGCAGGGCGTATTCCTAAGTATTTTTCCTGAATGAGGTCTTGATTGCTGAGCTGTTCATTGGGTTGATATCCCCACCAGGTAGTTCTTGTATGGTGATGGAGTGCCTCAGCGAAAGCTTCTGCTAAGCGATCTGCCAGGGCTTGCAACATGATTTTGCTGTAGTCATCATGGGAAGCCTCCATTTTTTTGATGTGTGGCTCGATACCGTGAATGGTTACGGCAAATGCTCCGATATAATCACTATATCCGCTTGTTGTGGGGGCAATAAAATCTGCCAATGACAAGTTGGGTTGTCCCGGTGCCTTTTTTATTTGTTGGCGTAGGAACGAAAGATGATGTGTTTCGCTGTTATCAGTTACCTGAACATCATCTCCATCACTACTGGCTTTCCAGAATCCAACTACACCTTTTGCGGTTAGCCACTGCTCGGCAATTATGTTATCGAGCATTTCATTGGCATCTTTGTATAATTTACTGGCTTCTTTGCCTACAACGGCATCAGAAAGAATTTCAGGGAAGGAGCCGTGCAGTTCCCAGGCAATGAAAAACGGCTTCCAATCTATGTATGATCTTAATTCATTGAGGTCATAGGATTCAATTACTTTGGTTCCGGTAAAAGCGGGTTGAACCGGGTGGTAATTATTCCAATCAATGTTTACTTTGTTTTGCAGCGCATCAGGATAGCTCAGGTATTCTTTAACCGTTTTTTTATTGTCGAATGAAAATTTCAGTTCGGTATACTCTTTTTCTATTCCTCCTAAAAACTGGCTTTGTTGTTCTTTGCTCAGTAAACTGCCAGCTACTGTTACACTTCGCGATGCATCCAGCACATGCACTACTTTACCCGGGTATTCAGGAGCAATTTTAACAGCAGTATGCATTCGTGAGGTGGTGGCACCGCCGATGAGTAAGGGTTGTTTCATGCCCCTTCTTTTCATTTCTTTCGCTATGTGCACCATTTCATCCAATGAAGGTGTGATGAGACCGCTTAATCCGATGATGTCAACTTTTTCCCGTAGGGCGGTTTCTAAAATTTTTTCTGCCGGTACCATTACACCCATATCGATGATATCATATCCATTGCAACCGAGAACAACTCCAACAATGTTTTTTCCAATATCGTGTACATCACCTTTTACAGTTGCCAATAAGATTTTTGCTGCTGCCCCGCTTTCTGCTGCTGAGGTATCTCCTACTTGCTGTTGTAATTTTTTTTGTTCTTTTTCTGCTTCAATATAAGGGGTAAGTACTGCCACACTTTTTTTCATCACGCGGGCGCTTTTAACGACCTGTGGGAGAAACATTTTTCCGGCACCAAAGAGATCACCTACTATACCCATGCCTTCCATCAACGGCCCTTCAATTACCTCTAAGGGTGTTGGATATGCTTGTCGGGCTTCTTCGGTATCGACTTCGATGTATTCAGTTATGCCATTGATCAAAGCATGTGCGAGTCTTTTTTGTATTGGTTCATTTCTCCAGGCCTCATCTTTGACTTGTACCTTGCCTTCTGTCTTAACAGTTTCTGCGTATCGAATCAGTGCTTCAGTGGCCTGGTTATTATCGTTGTTGCGATTTAGTATAACATCTTCGCAAAGTCTTTTCAGTTCGGGCTCTATTTCATCGAAAACCGCCAATTGTCCGGCATTAACAATACCCATGTCCATACCTGCATGTATGGCATGGTATAAGAAAACCGCGTGAATGGCTTCTCTTACCGGTTCGTTTCCGCGGAAAGAGAAGGAAACATTGGAGACGCCACCACTCACTTTGGCGAGGGGTAGTGTTTGTTTGATGATTTTGGTTGCTTCAATGAAGTCTACAGCATAGTTGTTGTGCTCTTCGATACCGGTAGCAATGGCAAAAATATTGGGATCAAATATGATATCTTCCGGGGGAAATCCTGCCTGTTGTGTTAGAATATGGTAAGCACGTGTACAGATATCTACTTTTCGCTGTAAGGTGTCTGCCTGGCCTTGTTCATCAAATGCCATTACAACTACTGCAGCACCGAAATCTCGACAGATATGTGCCTGTTCAAGAAATTTTTCTTCTCCTTCTTTTAATGAAATGGAGTTGACAATACATTTCCCCTGAATACATTCCAGACCGGCTTGAATGATCTCGAATTTTGAGCTGTCGATCATGATGGGGATGCGGGCGATATCCGGTTCACTCTGCAGCAGATTGATGAATTGAGTCATCGCAGCAACTCCGTCGAGCATGGCATCATCCATGTTGACATCCAGTATTTGGGCTCCGCTTTCGACTTGTTGGCGGGCGACAGATAGAGCTTCTTCCAGTTGGTTGTCTCGTATCAGGCGGGCGAATTTTTTGGAACCGGTTACATTGGTTCGTTCGCCTATGTTCACAAAATTTGTTTCCGGTCTGATCACCAATGGCTCTAATCCGGACAAACGCAGGTAGGGATGAATTTGAATTGTACTCATGGTAGGTTCTATCAGGCTGTCAGGACTTCAGGAAGGTTGCGGGGTTTTAATTTTTTTACGGCTTCAGCAATGTGTCGGATGTGGTCAGGTGTAGTGCCGCAGCAGCCACCGACGATGTTAACGAATCCTTCTTTTGCCCAGTCTTCTATGAAGTGAGCTGTTTCATGTGGTTGTTCGTCGTATTCGCCCATTGCATTGGGTAATCCGGCATTGGGATAAGCAGAAGTAAAGCAGGTAGCGATTTGAGATAGTTCCTCAATATGGGGTCTCATTTCGGCAGCTCCCAGCGCACAGTTTAGTCCGATGCTCAGGGGTCTGGCGTGCATCACTGAAATATAGAATGCTTCTAAGGTCTGACCGCTGAGTGTTCTACCGGAGGCATCTGTGATGGTGCCGCTGATCATGATTGGGAGCGGAGCGGTCCCTTTCTTTCTAAAGAAGCGACTGGCTGCAGCGATGGCTGCTTTGGCATTCAGCGTATCGAAAATAGTTTCTATCAGCAATAGGTCAACGCCCCCTTCTACCAGACCGCTGATTTGCTCTTCATATGCAGTTACTACCTCTTCAAAGGTAACGGCTCTGAAGCCGGGATTATTTACATCGGGGGAAAGACTAAGTGTTTTGTTCAATGGTCCGATTGCTCCTGCAACAAAGCGTGGTCCGGCATCCGGATTTTTTTTGAGGAAGTCAGTAACTGCATTCCGGGCACATTGTGCTGCAGCAATGTTAAGTTCATGTGCCAGACTTTGCATTTCATAGTCAGCCATGGCAATGCGTGTGCTGCTGAAAGTGTTAGTTTCAATGATATCAGCACCCGCTTCTAGGTATTGCAGGTGAATGCCTTCAATGATTTTTGGTTGCGTAATGCATAGAAGATCATTGTTCCCCTTAACATCTGTATGCCAGTTGCTAAAGCGTTCACCTCTGTAATCTTCTTCAGTCAGGAGGTGGCGCTGTATCATGGTACCCATAGCGCCATCAATAACGAGTATCTTTTGTTGAAGCAGTTCCCTGATGTCCATGGTTGTAGTATCGGTCTTTCATTGATCAATAAAATCCATTACTAACAACGCTGAGAATTGCAAATGGGAAGCAAATTTTCCCCAACGTTTATTAGTTCGATATTTCCCCCAACGGGAAGTAGCGACAGGCTGAACAATAAACAAATCCACCTGAATGTGGCTGCAAAGTTACGAAGTGGCAGCCGATTTTCAAAAACACTGAACTATTGGTACTGGCAGTTAACGGTAATGGTTACTTTCTCAGTTACATCTTCAGCTTTGATGCCAAAATCTTTGACAATAATGGGGAAGCTGGCTTTTGCCAGAGGCTTTCCATTTTTAATGGTGATGCTCCCTTTGGAGCTGACTTTTTTTGTTACGCCATGGAGGGTCAGGTCGCCTGTTACTTCTACCGGATAAATTCCATCTTGGTTAAAGTTCACTGTTTTGATGTTGGTAATAGTGCCTTTGAAGTCGCCTCTTGGGAATTGGTTGCTGTGCAGGTATTCGGTATTAAAGTGATCCTGCATTTCTGCCATTTTAAAGCGAAAGCTTTTGATGAGCAGACTAAAGCTGAGAGAGCCATTGTCTGATAGGCGGCTATTCACTTCGTTGTTGATGGCTTTGACATCCTGATCGGTCGGAGATTGGAAAATGATTTGCCCGTTTCTTGTGCCGAATGTTTTTTGTGCATTCAGGGTCTGGAAAGAAAGCAAAGCGAATGTGGTCAAGCAGATTGTAAACAAATACTTCATGGGAGGGATTTATTTTATTAAAACACCTTCATTGATAACAACACTGGCATCGGGAATGTACCCTGTGCAGATGCCTTTGAAAACGATCGAGTCACCCGGTTGGAGATTGCCGGGGTCGGTTTTGAAAGTGCAATTGATGGTGAAAAAAGGATCATCGGTTGAGAAGTTAACTACTTTTTGGCCTTCTTGGTTGGTGCTGACTTCTGCAACTGTTCCTGAGATTTCAATGGCTTTGTCGAGGTATAGTCCGTTTGCTACTGCTTCATCTTTTCGGAAGGCTTCGAATAGCTGCTGAGAAGTGAGTTGTATCCCTTTTTCTTTGGATACATCTCTATGAGGTTTGTTAAAGATCCAATACAGGAGGGCTAACCCGGCGAGAAGTCCGATACCACCGGCAACCAGTAGAAATTTGAGCCATTTTTTCATGAAAGCGTTTGTTTCGGTAAGCAACAAAAATATTCATTTGCCTGCTAATAAAATGGCAGAAAATGTTAAACCGGCAATACGGTGGAGGGGAGTGGCTTGATAAGGCAAGCTACTTCACATATTGTTGTACCGGTAATCTATGAGCAATGCTACGTGCAAGGGTCATTTCGTCTGCAAACTCCAATTCTCCCCCGAAAGATATACCCCTGGCAATGGTGGTTATTTTACAGGGCAGGTGGGCAATTTTTTTCTGAATATAATAGATAGTTGTATCTCCTTGAATATTGGGATTGAGTGCGAAGATTAATTCTTCTACTTGTTCTTCTTCGATGCGGCTAAGAAGTCCGGTAATATTGAGTTGTTCCGGGCCTACACCATCTAAAGGAGAAATGATACCACCCAGCACGTGGTAAGTACCGTTCATCTGGGAGGTGTTTTCGATGCTGATTACATCCCGAATGCTTTCGACTACACAGATTAACCGTTGATTTCGGCTCTGTTGGGTGCAAATGGAACAAAGGCTTCCGTCACTGATGTTGTGACAACGGCTACAAAATTGAATTTCCCTGCGAAGTTTGGCAATGGTCTCAGAAAAGTGAGTCACCGTTTCTTCTTCCTGTTTGAGCAGGTGGAGTACAAGGCGCAGGGCTGTTTTTCTACCAATGCCGGGAAGTTTGGCAAAGGCAGCGACAGCGTTTTCCAATAGTTGCGAGGGAAGTGGCATGGTGAAAAGGTCTCTGAAAGTGATGCCCGTAAAGGTACAATTATATTTTCAGGGGGCTCAGAGTTGTATGGTCATTTCATTGTCCCACCCGGCTCTAACAGAGAGTTCCTTGGGTATAACCCGAACTATTTCCGGTAATTTTTTATTCCCGGGGTATTGCCCCGGATCCCATTTGCCATTGCCATTGGAGTCGAACAATATCCTTACTTCATAGTTGCCCGGATAGAATAGATTCTTTTTCCATTCTTGTGATGTTATGGGGTAGGCGTCAATGAATTTATCTCCTTCATAGATCTGGAGAACAGGTCGTTTGCTTAGGTTCAGGTTAATGAATTTGATGCGGATGCTGCCATAATCATCCTGTTTTTTGGTTCCGATTTTTATGGTATCACCCTTTACAAGAGTTCCTCCCAAAGAGTCAGTGATAGCTCCTTTTTTCAACAGCAAAAGGAATGATTGCTTTTCTTTAAAAGGATACTGGACTGTAATTGTTTTTTGGGAACTATCTATCAGCAAAGACGACCCGGTTACTGGTCGGAAAAAGGTATCGCACAGTACTATACCGCTTGTGTCGATTTGTTGGATACCTCGCTGCAATTTGATTTGAAGGGGTTTCAGCAGGTCCTGTTTTCCATTATCAAGAGTAGTAGAATAGCGCAGGCGTTTGTCATCTTTATTTATCAATGCTTTAACGGCAGTTTGAGTGTTGGAGGAAGCTGCAGGTTTTGGCTCCAACGCTTGGTAGGCATACAGGGTATCGGACTTGCCGGCACCCGGAACAATGGTTTGCGGCAGGAACGCAAATAGCTGGGTGCTGTCATCATATTTTTTGTTGAAAGCACTTTTGACTACAAAAACCTGAAAGCTGTCTTTTGGTAAGAAGTTGAATTGAAATTCTCCCTTTCCGTTCAGTTTGGTTGAGTAGGGCGGTTTGAGTTTGAAGACGGCGGTATCAGATAAGTCCTTGTGTAAGATCACCCAAAGGGTGGAGTCGATTTTGCCGCTTGCTGCAAGAATTACCTTCCCTTTATAGTTAAGGGTATCGAGACGGGGTCCGGTAGAAAATGTGTACGTGAAGTCGCGCGCAATATTGCTTTCATTTACATCACGAATCGCTTCTCCAAACTGAAAAGAGTAGGTTGTGTTACTGCGCAGGCTATCTTTTATTTTAATGGTTACGTTTCTGAGTTTATAGTCTACCTGTGGCTGGTTGGTCATTTCAGGATTTACTATCAGGTTTTTGAAGATATCACTAACACTCACATACTCATTGAAGGTTAGGGTGATAAGTTTAGGCTGCACGTTCAGGGATGAATCTTTTGGCGTAGCCATTATCAGCATTGGGGGTAGTGAATCTCTGGGCCCACCGACGGGAGGGATAACATTAGCGCAGGATCCCATCAATAACCATCCCCCCAGCAGAGGGAGTAATAGCAGGAAAAAGCAAATAGAGGAGGCCGGAGCAATTTTTTTCATGCCTTGCAAAGGTAGCAGGAAATCGGCTCATTGGTGAATACGGAATGGAAAGTAACCCCGTGTCTGGTTCAGCGTTAACTTATTCTTCCCAAATGCCCTCGAACATTCTTGTTAGGTTGGTGTTATTTGGATACATCTTTCTATTATGTCAGCAACTTATTCTATCAAGACTGTTATACGTATCCCGGTAGCAATGGACAAGGCTTGGGATTTTTTCAGTCGGCCCGACAATCTCCAATTGATTACTCCTGAACACCTTGGGTTCAAGATCATATCGCAACATCATGGACAACAAATGTATGCCGGACAGATCATAGAGTATAAAGTGAAGCCTTTATTTGGAATTCCCCTGTATTGGATGACAGAAATTACGCAGGCGGTGGACAGGAAGTATTTCATCGACGAGCAACGGGTAGGACCTTACAGTATGTGGCACCACCAGCATCATTTTCAGGAAATTCCCGGGGGTGTGGAAATGACCGACATAGTTCATTATCGGTTACCACTAGGTTTTCTTGGTGATATAGCTCACGTTTTATTTGTCAAGCGCCAGCTTCAGCATATTTTCTCCTACAGAACGCAGCGCGTTGAATCTATTTTTGGTAAATGGACCAACGAAGCTGTATAAGAGGAAACAGGTTATTTGAGTTCAGTTAACGGACTCACATTGTTTCCTCTGTCGATACTAACCACAAAGGTTCTATTGCCGATAGTTTCAGGGTATTCGTTGAGACGGATATTGACCCGCGTACGTTGAGGAAATATCTGTATCAATTGCGCATCGATGAAGCGAGGTTCTTTCCCCGGGGGAAGCACCAGCAGACCAATACCTTTTATTTTTTCCTGGCCGCCATATGCGATTTCAAAAATTCCGGTTTCCTTTTTGACGATTTTGGGTGATTCCGGACTACTGTCATCTAACCATGGAGCTGCCGGAACAAGGGCAGGGTATCGGTAGTAGTTGTTTTGAAGACTATCACACCAGCCGTTCGGGTTGTTTTCAAAAGATTTACTGCTAAAATATACGCTACCCTGAGTTGCCCGGAAGGTACGCAGCTCTTTTATTTGGGCAGGCAGTTCATTCGGGTTTTTCCATCCTGAATTACTTCCTGCTCTGTAAAAGCCATGGCCAATGAATAAGTGACGGCCATAGCTGTTATCGTTCCACCATTTCAATAAAGTTGAATAATCTGCTAATGCATGACCGCGTTCCCAGTACAACTGTGGTACTACATAGTCAATCCAACCTTTTTGCAGCCAGAGAAGAATGTCTGCATATAAGTCATCATAATTGGTTTGACCGGCTTTGGTATTACTTCCCATGGGGTCCTGGCTGCTATTGCGCCATACTCCGAAAGGACTGATGCCGAATTTTACCTGAGGGTTCACTTCCCGAATTGCCTGGTGCAGGTTCAGAATGATGCTGTCGCAATTGCTGCGCCGCCAGTCATCTTTGTTCATTCCACTTCCCCAATCCCGAAAAGTTTTTTCATCCGGAAATTCTTTGTTGGGAATGCGATAAGGATAAAAGTAGTCATCCATGTGAATGGCATCAATGTCATATCGTTTCATGAGGTCTTTCACTACTGCTACCGTAAACTTTCTAACTTCCGGTAAACCGGGGTTATAATATTTTTTATCTCCGTAAGTAAGGAACCATTCCGGATGAAGGCGGGTTGGGTGATTGGGGGCTACGGAAGATCGGGTGACATTGAATACAGCCCGATAGGGGTTTAGCCATGCATGAAATTCCATGCCTCTGAGATGTGTTTCTCTGATCATGAATTCCAATGGATCGTAATATGGGTTAGGGCCTAATCCTTGTTGTCCAGTCAGGTATTCGCTCCAGGGTTCCAGTGCCGAAGGATAGAAAGCGTCCCCGGAGGGTCTCACCTGCATAACAATAGCGTTCATGCCATTCTTCTGGTGCATATCTAGCAGCCGAATGAAAGAGGCTCTTTGTTCTTCCGGAGACATTTGTTTGCTTCTTGGCCAGTCAATGTTTTCTACAGTGGCTACCCACACCCCTCTGAATTCGTAGTTGGGTGATTTTGTTTGGGCTGTTGATAAAAGGATGGATTGGGTCATCAGTAAACCCAATAGTAAGCGACCAATAAAAATCTTTTTTTGTATCATAGTAGGTATGTCGTAAGATAAAATATTAGTTTTCCCAGACCCGCAGACCTTCGCTGCAGTTGGCGCAAATATCAATGTTCTTTCGTCCATTCATCAATTGTTGCCGGAACTGCTGATAAACTTCACTCTGCCATACTTCTCGGAAAGGCTTCTCCTTTAGATCACCGAGGCGATGCAGGGCATCTTTATCGAAGCAGCAAGGTACTACCAGTCCATCCCAGGTGATAACATTGGCGTGCCATAGTTTCCAGCACTTATTTTGCAGACCATTCTTTACTTGAGTAACTCCGCGGCTATCTTTTTTATATCTGCTGTATTTATTGTTGAGGGGGATTAACTGATGGGGGTCGTTTTCATAGTCATAGACCTGCGCTGTTTTGAAGCGAACCTGGTCAACGCCTATTTCCTTTCCCAAGCGACGAACTTCGTCTAATTGGTGTTCATTGGGTTTAACCACGAGGAACTGAAAAAAGACGAAGGGAGTTTTGCTGTTCAATTGTTTTTTCCAGTGTACGATGCGGCGGGCACCTTCCAATACTTTATTCAATTGTCCACCCACACGGTATTGTTCATACACCTCCTGGGTAGTACCATCAATAGAAATGATCAATCTGTCGAGACCACTTTCAATGGTTTCTTTGGCTTTTTCATCGGTCAGGTAATGGGCATTGGTCGATGTAGCTGTATAAATACCCTTCTGTTTGGCATACCGAACCATGGAAAGGAATTCCGGATTTAGGTAGGGCTCTCCTTGAAAATAAAAGGTCAGATAGAAAAGGTCGCGGTAAATATCATCGATGGTTTGGCGAAAAAAATCTTGTTGTAACATGCCGGTAGGTCGGGTAAAAGCCCGAAGCCCGCTGGGGCATTCCGGACACCGAAGGTTGCAGGAGGTGGTGGGTTCAAAAGAAACTGCAATGGGCAGCCCCCATTGAACAGGTCTTCCACTGATTTGGGAAAAGAGGTAAGAGGCATAAACCTTCGCTGCATTCCATCCTCTTCTGGCTGTAAATTTCGATAACCAGTTCAGACTGTCGTTCCAATTAAAATATGCCATCGGTGTAAAATTACTATTATCGCACGATAAGAAAACCGCATAAAAATTTTTAATATTACATTTGTTGGTCCCCCCAATTGTTTTTTTACAAAATGCATAAATTAGGGGTATGAATAGTGCTATGGATCCATCTACCTGTCAAAGTTGTAATCAGCGGTTCAATTCTGTCTTTTGTAAGGCCCACGAGGATCATATTAACCAGATCAATGAGCAGAAATCGTGTAGTGTGTTCAAAAGAGGAGAGGTGCTTTTTAGTGAGGGGGGCAGGCCGTTGGGGGTTTTTTGTGTCAGTGAGGGGAAAATAAAAATGTCGCACATGGGCGATGATGGCAAGGACCAGATCATCCGGCTTGTTAAGGCTGGTGATATTTTGGGTTACCGTGCACTCCTGAGTGGCGAAAGATACAGTGCCAGTGCTGAGGCACTGGAAGATACCCAAGTATGTTTCATACCCAGGGATTTGTTCATCAAAGTGTTGAAACTTGACAGTAACCTGGCTTTTGAAATGATGAAGTTGTTGAGTGATGAATTACACAGGGCGGAAATAAAACTTACTCATCTTGCTCAAAAACCTATTCGGGAACGATTGGCAGAGACCTTGCTTTTTATCAAGGAAACATATGGTTATGAAGCCGATGGCGTTACCTTAAATGTTCGACTGTCGCGAGAAGATATAGCTAATCTGGTGGGTACTGCTACTGAATCGGCCATCCGACTCCTGAGTGAGTTCAAGAAAGATGGGCTGATAGAACTGGAAGGTAAAAAGATTAAGATCATGCAACCCCGGGAGCTTCTCAAGACTGCCAATCTCCAGGATTAAAATTCCCTTATTTTTTATTGAAGATCAGTCGTTTGTTAGCAAAGATGACAAATGTCATTTGTTGACAGGTATCTTCTTGCGTACTTGCCTCCGGATGTATTAAAAGCGCATTCATTGTAGGGGGTATGCCAACCTGTTTTTGGAATATACAGCTGGGTGATTCGATTGCACCTTCCGAATTGTGCCATCAGATTGAGCAGGAGTGTCATCCGGAGCTGCTTACTATTTGCAAGGACATAGCAGAATATTTTAGCCGGCAAGACCATTTGGGATTTTTGGATCCCATAGCAGAGATGGTTCAACTCGTCTTCTTCAAGATGGAGGACGAGATGAAGCATTTGCTGCTCAAAGAAAAGAACCTGATTTTTCCCGGTATAAAAAGTAAGCAACGACTGTTTGTTCTGTCACCGGCTGCCTGGAAATATATTGAACATACACAACGGGTTATTGCAGCGCTCATCGAAAAAATTCGTCACCTCCTCAATCATTTTCAGACGAAGCCCACTTGCAGTAGGGAATGGCAGCATTGTGTTCAACAGTTTTTTCAGCTAGAGAAAAAAATTCATCAGTGGATTTTTGTCGAACAAAATATTCTTTACCCCTCTTCTTTACAATCGTTCAGTATAAATTAAGCAGCCATGGATAAAAAACAATTAACACAGTCGGTTCAGGTCTGTTACCATTGTGGCGAGGAAGTAGGTTCGGAGGGCATTTCATGGGAGGACAAGTCTTTCTGCTGCAGTGGTTGTAAGATGGTCTATGAAATTTTGGACCATGCAGGTATGTGTGATTATTATACCCTCGATAAAAATCCGGGCAATCAGTTGAGGAAAATTCGGAATGATCAGTTTTCTTTTCTGGATGATGAGAAAATTCAACAGGGACTTATTCGTTTCAAGGATGAAAGCCAAAGCCATGTGGAGTTGTATCTGCCTCAAATACACTGCAGCAGTTGTTTGTGGTTGCTTGAAAACCTTCACAGGCTCAATCCTGCTGTCATCAGCTCACAGGTTCATTTTGAGCGCAAACAGATAAAGGTTGTGTACGATCATACCCAACTTTCTTTGAGGCGGCTGGCCGAGTTACTGACAAGTGTAGGTTACGAACCCTATTTCAGTCTGCATGATTTGAAGACAGCATCTTCTCCGGTGGATCGCTCGCGCATCTTTAAACTGGGCGTTGCCGGCTTTTGCTTTTCTAACATTATGTTGATGAGTTTTCCTGAATATTTTGGCATTGATGCACAGGAGCAAGCGCTGCAACAGTTGTTTCGATCAGCTAATCTTTTGCTGAGTTTACCCGTATTTTTTTACAGTGCCAGCGAGTTTTTCCATAGTGCCTGGTCAGGCATTCGCTCTCGGTTTCTCAACATTGACGCTCCTATTGCCTTAGCCATCGTTGTGACTTTCTTCAGAAGTGTTTATGAGGTGATGACTCAAACGGGTGGTGGGTATTTTGATTCGATGAGTGGTATTGTGTTTTTCATGTTACTCGGCAGGGTATTGCAGGATAAAACGTATCGTCAATTAAGTTTTGATCGTGATTATACTTCTTATTTTCCGATGGCAGTTACTGTAGTCAGACCGGAAGGAGTTACGACGGTACCCTTACCGGAACTAGCCCTGAATGACACGATCTTGATACACCACGGCGATTTGATTCCGGCAGATGGTATTCTTACCCGCGGGAAGGCACTGATAGATTACAGTTTCGTAACAGGTGAGAGCATGCCGGTAGAAAAAGAAATGGGTGAAATTATCTATGCAGGCGGGAAGCAATTGGGTGCGAATATGGAATTGCTGGTGATCAGAGAGGTAACCCAGAGTTACCTAACACAGTTATGGAATCGTCAGGAAGAGAAAAAAGTAGCCAAAGAAAAGCCATCTTTTGTTCATGCCCTCAGCAAATATTTTACCTGGGTTGTTTTTGCCATCGCATTGGCTGCGGGCACTTATTGGTTTATGCAGGATGCTTCCAGGGCGCTGAATGCAGTTACGGCTGTGTTGATAATTGCTTGTCCATGTGCCTTGTTGTTGAGTAATACTTTTACCAATGGCAATATCTTGCGAAGGTTGGCACGCAATCAATTTTATTTGCGCAATGCACAGACCCTTGAAAATCTTGCAGCCGCTGACACCATACTTTTTGATAAAACAGGAACATTGTCTACCGGCAAGTTCACTGAAGTTCGCTATCATGGTGAACCGCTGACATTTTTTCAACGCAGGTGCCTGGCGAGTCTTGCGGCACAGTCGACTCACCCGCTTAGCAAAGCGATTGTTACCTGGGCAGCAATCAGTCAATTAATTCCTGTCAAGTCATTCAATGAAATACCTGGAAGTGGCATAGAGGGGCTTGTCGGAGACGATTTACTTGCCCTGGGATCTGCTCGGTTTGTATTGGGAGAGGTGCATCCCACCAGTACTTTCTCCGAAGTTTATTTTTCATGGGAAGGGAGGGTGTTGGGTAAGTTTACCTTCAGCAATGAATACAGAGAGGGACTAAATGGATTAATCAGCGCATTAAAAAAGCACTATGCAATGACGGTGGTGAGTGGTGATCAGTCAGCCGACCAATCATTGTTGCAACATCTCTTTGGACGTGAAGTGCCGCTCATGTTCGATCAATTACCTACAGATAAGCAAGACGTGGTAGCAACTATCCAGGGGCAAGGCAGGCGAGTGATCATGGTGGGGGACGGCTTAAATGATGCCGGAGCTTTGTTGCAGGCAGACGTTGGCATTGCAGTTACGGATGACAGCAATCGGTTTACACCTGCCAGTGATTGTATTTTGTCGGCAGATGCCTTACCCATGCTTGACTTATTTCTTCGAGTAGCTAAAGCCAATAAGCGAATTGTGCTTTCGGCATTTGTAGTGTCTATTATTTACAATCTGGTCGGACTGTTTTTTGCGGTACAGGGGACGTTGAATCCAATGATTGCGGCTATTTTGATGCCTGTTAGCAGTATGAGCATCTTGCTGATTGCCTTTGGCCTGAGCAATTGGTATTGCAACCGATTGGGTCTGAAATAAATTTTTGAAAACTGATTTTTATCATACTTCGGCAGGTGGCGTGCTTTTAGTTTTGTTTTCATAAATGACCGGAATGAGTGTAATTATTTTATTGCTGATTGCAAGTATATCGATTGCCGGACTTTTCCTGCTGGCCTTCATTTGGAATGTGAAAAATGGACAGTACGATGATGAGACCGCACCGGCAATCAGAATTCTTTTTGACGATAAAAAGCCAGGATCTCAACAGACCCGGCATCAAGTAAATCCGGATAAGTCTTCTAAAAACAAAGTAAAAAACTAAGTAAAAAACAAAGCAACAACCGTTTAATCCATTCTTCTATATGCAAGCAGAAACATTTCATTATGACAATCGCATCGTTAAGAACTTTGCTTTTGCAACCATTCTTTGGGGTGCAGTAGGTATGCTGGTAGGATTGTTGGCAGCTGTGCAGATGTATTTACCCGCCGCCAACTTTAATCTGCCGATCACCACCTTTGGCAGGGTAAGGCCTCTTCACACCAATGCGGTCATTTTTGCCTTTGTCGGCAATGGCATTTTCATGGGAGTTTACTACTCTTTACAAAGATTGTGCAAGGCACCCATGTTCAGCAAAACCCTTAGTGCCATTCATTTCTGGGGATGGCAGTTGATCATTGTTGCTGCCGCAGTCACTTTGTTGGCCGGCTATACTACCGGTAAAGAATATGCTGAATTAGAGTGGCCCATTGATATTGCCATTACTTTGGTATGGGTAGTGTTTGGGGTGAATATGTTTGGCACTATTCTTCAACGCCGGGAAAAACATTTATATGTAGCTATCTGGTTTTTCATCGCTACCTGGATTACGGTTGCGATGTTGCACATCGTCAATTCATTTGAAATGCCGGTGAGTCTTTTCAAAAGTTATAGCTGGTATGCAGGTGTTCAGGATGCCTTGGTGCAATGGTGGTATGGGCACAATGCCGTTGCTTTCTTCCTGACAACACCTTATCTCGGTATCATGTATTATTTTCTGCCAAAGGCAGCCAATCGTCCGGTATATAGTTATCGCCTATCTATTATACACTTCTGGGCGCTGATTTTTATTTATATCTGGGCCGGACCTCACCACCTGTTATATACTGCGCTTCCTGATTGGGCGCAAAGTCTTGGTGTGGTTTTCAGTGTGATGCTGATTGCTCCTTCCTGGGGAGGGATGTTGAATGGTTTGTTCACATTGAGAGGTGCGTGGGACAGGGTTCGTGAGGATCCGGTTCTTAAATTCATGGTGGTTGCTATTACCTGTTATGGTATGGCTACTTTTGAAGGTCCGTTGCTCAGCTTGAAATCTGTCAACGCTATTGCGCATTTTTCTGACTGGATCATTGCGCATGTGCATGTGGGGGCATTGGGTTGGAATGGCTTCCTCACTTTTAGTATTCTCTATTGGTTGATACCAAAAATTTACAGAACGCCTCTTTATTCTCTTAAATTGGCCGGAGCACATTTCTGGATCGGAACCATTGGTATAGTATTGTATGCTGTTCCCATGTATTGGGCCGGATTCACACAGGCCATGATGTGGAAACAGTTTACCGAAGAAGGAACGCTGGCTTTTCAGTTTCTGGAAACAGTAACCCATATTCTTCCCCTCTATATCTTAAGAAGTATTGGTGGATTGTTGTACCTGATAGGTATGTTTATCATGATCTATAACCTCGCAAAAACTGTGAAAGCCGGAAGTTTATTGGCGGAGGAAGAGGCGCAGGCGCCTCCAATGGCTTCGCAGGATACTGTCTATGGTAAGGAGTATTGGCACAAGTGGATTGAAAGAAAACCGGTACAGATGTTGGTAGCAAGTTTTGTGCTGGTGGCGATTGGTGGATTGTTGGAGTTGATACCCACCTTCCTGATCAAGAGCAATGTTCCAACCATCGCTTCTGTGAAACCTTATACTCCACTTGAATTACAAGGCAGGGATTTGTACATCTCCAACGGATGTTATGTATGTCATTCTCAGATGATACGTCCTTTCCGAGATGAGGTAGCCCGCTATGGTGAGTATAGCAAAGCGGGGGAGTTTGTGTACGATCATCCTTTTCAATGGGGAAGTAAGAGAACGGGTCCGGATCTCGCGCGCATAGGAAATAAATATCCTGACAGCTGGCATTACAATCACATGCTTGAGCCTGGAAGCATGAGTCCGGGAAGTGTGATGCCTGCTTATCCCTGGATGCTGGATGCAACCATTGATACAGCTTCTACTCCTGCCAAGATCAGGACGATGCAAAAACTGGGCGTACCCTATCCGGCAGGGTATGATCAGGTGGCCAATGCAGATTTAATGAAACAGGCAGAGCAAATCAAGGGCCGGCTTGCAGCAGATAAAATAAAAACACCTGCCAACAGAGAAATCATTGCCATGATCGCTTATCTGCAACGCATGGGAACAGATATCAAAGCTTTGCCATCAACCGCAGCTGCTCAATAACACGTAAACACTTTCAATATGAAATTCATTCATTATCTGGAAAGCATCACCGGTGTCGGAATTTTAGGTATGATTTCCCTTTTCATCTTCTTCGTGCTTTTTTGTTTTATGGCAATTTGGGCATGGAAGGCAGATGATCGTTTCATCGATGTGCTCAAAAAAATTCCCTTACAACCTTAATTACCTCCTGAAAAAAAGATCACATGAAATCCGTATGCACAAAATGGAAAAAGCCGGTTGTCCTCTTTTTGATGGGACTATTGCTTCTGGTTCAGACCCCGCTTTGGGCGGCTGGTCCACCGGTTCCCTCTGAGATGAAAAACCCAACCGCCCAGTTATTGGTAGGGATCATTGTTGCCTTATTACTGGTTATTGTATTGCTCGCTTATGTAGTAACCGGTGCTGCAGAATTGTATCTCGAGCGATACAAGGAGACCAAGCAGTCTTCGGGCAAAATTGGCGTTTGGTTGCTGTTGTTAACCAGCTCAATGATGTCAGTACCGGCTATGGCACAGGACCAGTCTCAGGCAGTAGTTCCTGAATTGTCATCGACCTCTCTAAATACACTCATTGCTGTTATCATCTTAGAGCTGTGTGTAATTTTTTATTTGCTGATTAACCTCAGATCATTGCTTTCAAAAGATAAGGAAGTAGTAAAATCTACAAAGCCATCTTTCAGCTTCGCTGCCTGGTGGGATCAAATCAACAGGTTCCGTCCGGTACAGGAAGAAGCCAATATAGATTTGGGGCACGATTATGATGGTATTCGCGAATTGGATAACCGTCTTCCACCTTGGTGGCTCTATGGATTTTACGCCTGTATTGTATTTGCGGGCGTCTATTTATGGAGATACCATGTATCTCATAACGGCGCCCTGAGTGCGGAGGAATACCAGATTGCTGTTACAAAAGCTGCCGAGGCAAAAGAAGCGTACCTCGCTAAAGCAGCCAATAAAGTGGATGAAACTACGGTAGTCTATCAGTCCTCTTCAGATTACCTCGCAGGCGGACAAAAAATTTTTGTGACTGCTTGTGCGCCCTGCCATTTGGCAGATGGAGGCGGAAGTGTTGGTCCGAACCTTACCGATGATTATTTTCTACATGGAAATGATATCAAAGATATTTTCAAGACCATCAAGTATGGTTATCCTGAAAAAGGAATGAAAAGCTGGCAAGATGATTATACACCGGCACAGATTGCACAACTCTCGAGTTATGTCAAGTCGCTACATGGAACAAAACCATCTAAACCCAAGGAGCCACAGGGTACATTGATCGAAAGCAAGGAGCCGGCAGCTGCTGACAGCAGCAAAGTGCAGAGCACTCTATAGGTTACATGCGATTCCGTAAAAACGAAGGAGAAGAATATGAGTCAGATTATACATCACAATGAACCGGTTACAGAGAGTTTTCGCGATAGAATAGCAACTGTTAATGAGAAGGGGAAGCGAAACTGGATTTATGCCTATCAGCCCTCCGGTAAATTTTACCGTATAAGGACCCTGTTAAGTGTTGTCTATTTTGTGGTGTTTTTCGGACTTCCCTTTGTTGAAGTCAATGGGCGGCCGCTGTTTCAATTCAATATTCCCGAAGCGAAATTCATTTTGTTTGGAAAGATTTTCTGGCCACAGGATTTTTTCATCTTCGGGGTTACGATGATCACGTTTATTTTTTTTATTATTCTGTTTACAGCTGCTTTCGGAAGATTGTTCTGTGGTTGGGCTTGTCCGCAGACGAATTTCATGGAAATGATGTTTCGTAAGGTGGAGTTTTGGATTTTGGGTGATGCGCCGGCGCAAAGGCAATTAGCCAAGTCACCCTGGACCTCGGGTAAGATCATGAAAGTGTCGGCTAAGCACCTGGCTTTTTTTCTGTTAGCATTTATTATTGCTAATTTTTTCCTCTCCTATATCATAGGTATGAAGGCACTGGTTAAGATTATCACAGAACCGGTACAGCAGCATGTGGTGGGTTTCATGGCACTGTGTTTGTTTAGCCTTGTTTTTTATGCTGTTTATGCTTATTTCCGGGAGCAGGCATGTACAGTGGTTTGTCCTTATGGAAGACTGCAGAGTGTTTTGCTGGATAAGAATTCAATGATAGTGGCGTATGATTATAAGCGGGGAGAGCCTCGTGGACATCAACACAAGGGGGTAGAATCTAATCTGGGTGACTGTATCGATTGTCATCAATGTGTGAAGGTTTGTCCGACAGGCATCGATATCCGCAATGGTGTTCAAATGGAATGTGTTGGCTGTACAGCGTGTATTGATGCTTGTGATCATATCATGGAGCAAATGAAAAAACCAAAGGGATTGATAAGATATGCTTCGGAGAATGCCATTGCTCATGGTCAGCCATTGCGGTATACAACCCGCATGAAATTTTATACCGGATTGTGTACCTTGTTGCTGGTAGTGTTGGGCTTTTTATTGTTTACCAGAAAAGACATTGACGTTACGGTGATAAGAACTGCAGGGATGCTTTATCAGGAAAGGGGAGCCGATAGTATTTCCAATCTGTACAATGTGAAGTTGATCAATAAAACGATGCAGGAGGAAAAGATCACTATTGGATTAGAAGGCACGAGAGGGCGTATACAGATGATTGGAAAGCAGGAGGTAACAATACCGGCAGAGGGGCAAGCTGCTGCTTCTTTTTTTGTAGTACTACCTGTGGAAGAAATTCACCAGCGAAAAACTTCGCTAAAATTGAGTGTAGGTCATGGGAACGGCGTTATTGCGGAGCCTATTACCAGCTTTTTGGGACCGCTGTCAGAGGATCATGGAGATAAATAAATCACTAAGGATATGAATTGGGGAAGAGCTTTACTACTTGTTTTTGTTTTGTTTGCCGGATTCATGGGTTATCTGGTCTATCGTGCTTCGGGCACTCATTTCGATTTGGTATCGAAGGAATATTATCGCGATGAATTAAATTACCAGGACAAGATTGATGGCTTGCGACGTGCAGCTGATATCAGCAAGGTGATTATTAAGACGGAAGGGAATCGGCAATTATTGGTGGAGTTGCCGGCTGAGCTTTCCGGGAAAAGCATCAGTGGCGAGTTATGGTTGTATTGCAAAACGAATGCTGCGCTGGATGTAAAGCTTCCCTTGAAGTCTGATACTGCTTTGGTGCGCAGCTTTGATCTATCTGCTCATCCGGCAGGAAAATACATTGTTAAGTTACACTGGGAGGCAGATCAATTAAAGTATGATTCAGAACAGGAAATAAATTTACCTTAATGCTACCCGCTTCGTTCTTATTAACGGCTTTATTGATGGGAACATTGAGCAGTCTGCATTGTGTAGGCATGTGCGGGCCATTGGTGTTGAGCTCGCCAATAGCCGGGTTCATGGGCAGCAGCAAATGGGTGGGGTGGATTGGTTATCATGGGGGGCGTTTGACCACCTATGTGTTGATTGGTATTTTGTTGGGGGTAATGGGAAGAAGTATATCCATTGCCGGCTGGCAGCAGGGGTTCTCGATTGTATTGGGGGTGATTTTGTTGTTGACGTTTTTCCTGGGAAGGTATAGGCTCAGTCTTGAGAAAGTACCCCTGCTGCGCACCATGCAACAGGGTCTATTCCGCTTCATAGCCCATTCCATGCGGCAACCCGGAATTGCTTCGGCGTGGGGAATGGGCATGGCCAATGGTCTTTTACCCTGTAGCATGGTGTACATGGCAGCCACAGGCGCCATGGCAGCCGGCAGCATACAGGGTGGAATGGTTTTTATGACAGCTTTCGGTCTCGCCACTACACCTGCCCTGCTTCTACTCTCAGAATTAGGTGTCCGCTTTCGGTTTCGTATCAATGGAATTTTGGGTATATTCACCCTCGTAGTTGGCATACTCCTGATAATCAGAGGCTTGAATTTGAATATCCCCTTCCTTAGTCCCTATTTGCACAAAGGCACCTCCGGAACCGCCATTGATTGTGGTTCCTGATTTAACAAATAATTGCTTCACATTTTGATGTGTTCGCTTTCAAAAAAGTGTAACTTAGAGTATACCATTTTTATTCTGTTGCATTCTCTTGCAGCCATCAAAAAGGTAATAAAAATTTTTCTCATAAGCAGTTAGTTTTGGTTGAGGTCCCGATTTCTATCGGGACCGATTTTTTTACTGCCCGAAAAACTTTTTTGAGAACCAATATCCGATAGCACAGCCTAAACCATCAGCAATCACATCATTGAGTTCAAATGCCCTGCCCATATTCATTTGCCGCTGAATAAATTCAACTGCTATTCCATATACAATACCGGCCAGTGCGATCAACAGAAACCATTGTTGTCGCCGGGCATTTGATACAGTACTGTTGTGAAAAGGCCAGCAAAAAAGTATACACCAACCGGCAAACAAAGCCAGGTGCACCAACTTGTCTGCATGAATTTTCGCCATCCAGGGAAAAGCGGGAACCGAAGAGCCCGGTAAGGTAAAAAGCCAAATCGTAAAACCCCACCAGACGAGTCCGGGAATAAAATGCTGTAATTGAACGGCGCGGGAATTGGTCATCTCGCGATGAATTATCCTACCATGGAAGCATAGGCTTCGCTGCTCATCAGTTGTTCAACTGACGCAGGGTCAGCTACCGTCATCTTGATCATCCAGCCATCACCATAAGGGTCGGAGTTCACCAATTCAGGTTGTTTTTCCAACAAGGGATTTACTGAGACAATGGTGCCGGCTACGGGCAGAAAAAGATCACTCACCGTTTTCACCGCCTCTACTGTTCCAAAAACCTCGTCGGCTCCAAGGGCTTTTCCGACCGTGGAGATGTCAACATAAACGATGTCCCCCAATTGATGCTGGGCAAAATCGGTGATGCCAATGATGGCATCCGATCCTTCCATACGGATCCATTCGTGTTCTTTGGTGTAGCGGAGTTCGGCGGGATAATTCATGGTAGTAAATTAATTGTATGCAAATATTGTAAAAAAATCATTCGGTTGGCGTTGAAATTCAAGACACCTGCTCAAAGTAAAGTAAAATATGGTCACGGATAAAGTTTTCCTGCTCCGGTAAGGAAAGTGCCGGTAATTCCTTCAATTGCGTGAAATGGGGCCAACCATCCTCATCTTTCCCGTCTTCCCGGTAGTAACCACTGCTTTTCAGAACGCGACACATGGCCACATGCATCAGGTCCTGCTTTTGTTCTTTGCTGATTGATTCCCGGATGAATCCCGTTTCCTGAATGCCAATCAGAAAAAGAATGGTTTCCAGGTCAGGCTTTTTCCCAAAACGCTCTGTCAGCTCTGCTTCCAGGTTCCACCACCGCTGTTGTAAATCATCTCCTGTAAATCTCATAACCCCGCAAAGGTAATGAAGGTAATCCGCCCTTCTTCCCCTGGCAAAAGTTATCTTTGCGAAAAATTGCCTTTTTTATGTTACAGGTGAGTGTACTGAGAAACGATCCGGCCCATGCCAAGGCGCGGCTCTTGCTAAAAGGATTTCAGGAGACGGACTGGGTAGATACCATTCTGGAACTCGATGACCGCCGCAAGAAAGCACAACTTGATTTTGATCAAAACCAAGCTCGCCTGAATCAGTCATCCAAGCAGATCGGTATGCTCATGGGTTCGGGTAAAAAGGAAGAAGCGGAGCAATTGAAGGCTGAAGTAGCCGACCTGAAGGCAACCCTCGAACCTTTGAAAGAGCAATTGCAACAACTGGAAAAGCAGTTGCACGACGCGCTGGTAATTCTTCCCAATCTCCCAGCTCAACAGGTGCCCGCCGGAAAATCTGCGGAAGACAATCAAGTAGTTCGGACCGGTGGTAAAGAACCTGCCTTGTCTGCTGATGCAAAGCCACACTGGGACCTCATCCAAAATTATCGGTTGGTTGACTTTGAAACGGGAGCAAAAATTACCGGACGCGGATTCCCTCTGTATATAGGAAGAGGAGCAAAGTTGCAAAGAAGTTTAGTGCAGTATTTCCTCGATTTCAATACCGCAGCAGGATACACAGAATATCTTCCTCCCTTCATGGTCAATGAGAGTTCTGCTTTTGCCACCGGCCAATTGCCCGATAAAGAAGGTCAGATGTATTTCATGGAGGCAGATCAGTTTTATCTGATTCCCACTGCGGAGGTTCCGGTTACCAATGTATACAGAGATACCATCGTTAAGGAAGAGGAACTGCCCATCCGTATGACGGCCTATTCTCCCTGCTTCAGAAGAGAGGCAGGCAGTTTTGGAAAAGAAGTGCGCGGATTGAACAGGGTTCATCAATTTGAAAAGGTGGAAATTATTCAAATCGTACAGCCGGAAAAGAGCTACGCTGTATTGGAGGAGATGGTTGATCATGTAGAGAAGTTGATCCAATCACTGGAATTACCTTATCGCATTCTGCGGCTTTGTGGCGGTGATATGGGTTTCGCCAGCGCGCTGACCTATGATTTTGAAGTATTCAGTGCTGCTCAGCAACGTTGGCTGGAAGTGAGTAGTGTGAGCAATTTTGAAAATTTTCAAACCAACCGGATGAAATGTCGGTTCAAAGATGCGCAGGGTAAGATGCAGCTCACACACTCCCTCAATGGAAGTGCACTTGCATTGCCAAGGATCCTTGCTTGCTTGCTTGAAAATAACCAGTCAGGGGATGGCATCAGCATTCCTGCTGTTTTGCAGCCCTATTTTGGCAGCGACAGGATTAATTTATCCTAAAATAAATATATGCTATTGAAATGGCTAAAAAGAGCCGGCTATCTATTGCTTGCTCTGTTTGTATTGCTCAATGTGATGGTGGCGAGTCATGCATATTACCTGACTCACTTTTTTGCCAATGTGCCGCCTCCTCCCCGAATGGAAGAGATGAGCGGGGTCGCCAAGACCAAGTCCATCTTGTTGGGAATGCCCCTTCCTAAAAGTAAAGTGGTAGATAGTTTTCAAGTGCCCCATCGTACTGTTTCTATTACTACCGATGACGGAATTGTTTTGGAGAGCTGGATTGCCCCCTCTTCTTTTTCGGTTTCAAAAGGTACCATTCTCATGTTCCATGGGCATGGGGGCAGCAAAAGTGGCATTATTCGCGAAGCGACGGCCTTTCATGCGATGGGTTGGCAGGTGGTATTGACTGATTTCAGGGCGCATGGCAACAGCGGTGGTGAAGCTTGTACCATTGGAGCCAATGAATCCCTTGATGTGAAAGCTGTTTATGATTATGCCCGCAGGGAATTGAAGGAGAAGAACCTCGTTATCTGGGGCATCTCATTGGGTGCTGCAACGACTTTACATGCCATGGCCAACTACCCTGTTCGGCCGGAACGATTAATGCTGGAAATGCCTTTTGCTTCTCTACATGATGCTGTGAAAGGAAAGATCCGCATGATGCAGCTGCCTGCTGAGCCACTCTCTACCTTGCTTACTTTTTGGGGCGGTATTCAACACGGGTTCTGGGCCTTTGGATTTCAACCTGCACAGGATGCTAGCGCGGTAAGTTGTCCGGTGCTTCTGCAATGGGGTTTCAATGATAAGCGTGTAACGGAAAATGAAACCAATACCCTGTTTGCCCAACTGGGTACCAATAAGCGCACAATGATGAAATACTATCAAAGCGGTCATGAAAGCTTGCTGAAGAAAGAGCCACAAAAATGGCAGGCAGTAATGCAGGAATTCCTCCGCTGATTGTTTCAAAAAAAACACCCCCTAGAAAGGGGGCGCTTACCAAAATAGAGAAAATAAATCACCAACTGCTCAATCGAATACCGATGGTATAGGGATACTGTTCCATGCGGGTATATTCTTTTTGTAATCGGTTTAAACTATAAGAGCCATACAAACGAACCGGACCCAGTCCGATCTCTCCAATGGCGGCCAATCGCCAGGGTTGCATGGCGAGGTCACCTTTGTATTTTTGTTTTCCCCGTTCGCTGCTGATTTGCTTGTTCCTGCTGGCAACCAGATAACCTGCACTTATACCTGCACTCATAATGAGTCCGCGATTTGTGGTTGGGCGTGTATTGATATTGATCATGAGCGGTATAGTAATGTATTGGGCAAAGAGTTTATTTTTTGAAAATCCTATCGAGTCGGAGAATGCCATCGGTTGTGGAGAAGTACGGAAGCTGATGCGACTATCATACCTGAAATTGTACATCTCCCACCCCAAACCGTATTTAAGATTCAATACTTGATTGCTGATGTTCAGTCGCTGCATGAAGATCCAGAGATTGACATTGCTTGATCTGCCCGTATTGAGGGTGGTGGTTGCCTCACTTACCCCAGGGTCACCCGGACGCATGAAAGTTAGGTAGCTGCCGGCCCTTGCCTGGGTATAATCGGTTAGATCACGATAGTTGGCAAAACCCAAATCCACTATCCACCAATTGGTAGAAATGTTTTTATTTTTTTTCTTGGGGGATCTCTTGTATGAAATGACTGTATTTCCCCATTGATCAACTTTTTTCAAAACTTTTTCCTGGGGCGTATTAATTGATGGTTCGCGGATAATAAGAAAACCCCCTATTTTCAAAGTATCTTTTACTGTATAGCTGCTGTCTTTGTCATTTTGAGCGAATGCCAGCTGGCTCAAACTGAGCAGGCCGATGAGAAGAATTACTCTGTTCATATCAATTTCAAGTTAAATTTTACAAAGGTTGTTGTGTGGTAATGCTGCTATTGTCGCTGGTGTTGTTGCGTTGTGCCGGACTCTTGATGATAGCACCGAGTTTTCTCCAGACTCCTCTTACTTTGCCCTCACGCATCTCGACAGATCCAATGGTGATGGTGGTTCGCTCACTTTCTGTATCCAGTTCGCGATATATCACTTGTTGAGCCAAAGGCTTTGTTGTGTGGCTATCATCATCGGATAATGTTGCAGCAACAATTCCAGTTTTTTCTTCCGGCGCATTGATTTTCTCAACAATTGGATCTTTTGTCACCGGTGGATTAGATGCTATTGCTGTAAGTATTTCCTGAGCTACAACGGAAGTTGGTGTATTGTTGGTTGAGTTCTCAATAACAGTTGGTGAGATAAGCGGCTTTTTGATACGCTCCTTATTTTTTTCAGTTGACACCGTTGAATTGATTGCATCATCAACTACAGGCGCATTGACCGGCAAACTACTGGCTGGTGTTGTGGCGGGCTTACTGAAGGTTGTTGATTCTGTTGTGGAAGCAGGCAAGGAGGTGCCGGTTCTTTTTGTTATGGCAACCTGAAGCAGTAGCGCAACAATTGCTGCTGCAGCTGTAAAGCGAACAACGCGTTGCATCCAGATTACCCTGGGTTGTTCAGCGCTGCGCAGCAACAGGTGTTTGTTGGGACATTCAATAGCTGTTGGTTCCAAAACAAATTGTCGTAAGTGATTGACGAGTTGGCCGGCTTCTTCATTGCTTGCTATCAATTGCTCCGTTGCCAATTTTTCATGGGAAGCTAATTCACCGTCGATCAACATCCAGGCCCTTTCTTCTTCAAGCAGTACCTGTTCTTTTTTGAACAACTGCTCTTTGTCAGGCATGAGAGATGAGTCAACAGGCATTTTCAGTTGTTGCCAGATTTCCCACTCTCCCTTTAGTTCGGGGTGACTGGCCAAATATGCATGGAATGCTTCCAACTCCGCTGGAGAGAGTTCTCCATCGGCGCAGCGCATGCAATACATATCAAAGTTCTCGTGGTTAATCATGACTATTTTTTATTCAAATACCTGCTCTGTACTTACTAATAAGTTGCGCAATTTTAGTCGAGCCCTATGCAGATAAACTTTCACCTGGCTTTCATGCAGCCCGGTAATCTGACCTATCTCCTCATAGCTATATCCCTCATAATCTTTCAGCAATACCAAACTTCTTTGTACTTCATTTAAATGAGAAAGAGCAGCATGTAATTGTTCCTGCAGTACCTTTTTCCCATAGTTTGAATTCGTGCCTTCCTCCGGAAGTTCTTCCGAATAAGTGATTCTGTTGCTTTTGCGCAAATGATCGATCAATCCATTATAAGCCACTGTAAAAAGCCAGGATTTGGCTTTTATAGGATCTACTTTGTCTCGGTTGACCCAGAGTTTCTCATAAACGGTCTGAACAATGTCTCTGGCATCTTCTGTATGGCGAATGTTTTTCACTACAAAGCGAAAAACATTGTCTGCGTGCAGGCTTACCATTTCATTGTATTGCTTCTCCGTCATGCGTGCAGCCGGTTGTTGGTTATCTGTTAGACGATGAACTAGGCTTTAAGTTACAGCCGGGTACACAAAAATCGGGGCAAAAGCTAAAAGCTATGAAAATACTGGTATGAGCGGCCAAAGATGGGTGTGGAAGGGGCTGAAAGTGTACTTACATTAGTATTCAATCACCTGCTCCTGAATCTGCTCAGGTATCTCCCTGAATTCATATTGTTGGTTGCGAAGGCGAGGCTCGAATCCGGCTTCTTGAATGGCTTCCTGGATAGATTTATAGGTAAATCGATGAGGGGCACCAGCAGCACTCACTACATTTTCCTCCAGCATGATGCTACCAAAGTCATTGGCACCGGCATGCAGGCAGACCTGAGCAGTTTGTTTGCCAACCGTGAGCCAGCTTGCCTGGATATTGAGAACGTTCGGCAGCATGATGCGGCTGATAGCAATCATGCGGATATATTCATCTGTTGTTGTGAGATTTTGAACACCCCTGATTTTAGCCAGCAGGGTATCTACATCTTGGAAGGTCCAGGGGATGAATGCCAGGAATCCCTTGGCATCTGCCGGCTTCCGGCTTTGAACTTCCCGAATTCTTTCCAGGTGTATGAAACGCTCCTCGACGGTTTCAACATGGCCAAACATCATGGTAGCACTGGTGGTGATATGCTGTTGGTGTGCTTCCGCCATGATATCCAGCCATTCATCCGCACCACATTTGCCATTGGAAACCAGTCTGCGTACCCTGTCAACCAGGATTTCAGCACCTGCACCGGGTAAAGAATCGAGTCCGGCAGCATGAAGTTCCCGCAAGGCATCGCGGTGACTTATTTTGTCAATTTTACAAATATGGGCTACTTCGGGTGGGCCCAGCGCATGTAATTTTATTGTGGGATATTCCTGCTTGAGTTGTCTGAATAGGTTGGTATAAAATTCCAGTCCCAATTCAGGATGGTGCCCTCCTTGAAGTAAAAGCTGGTCACCGCCATAGCGAATGGTCTCCTCGATTTTTTTCCGGTAGGTAGGGAGATCAGTGATATAAGACTCAGGATGCCCGGGGATGCGGTAAAAGTTACAGAACTTACAGTTAGCGACACACACATTGGTGGTATTCACATTTCTATCTATCTGCCAGGTAACAAACCCATGCCGCACTTGTTTCTTCCTCAGCTCATCTGCTACATGCATCAATTCTGTCAATGGTGCCTGTTCGAAAAGGTATTGTCCTTCTTCTTTGCTCAGGAACTCCAGGTTCAACGCTCGTTGGTATAAATCGTCAAATTGCATGTTGGTAAGATCTCCGGGCCGCAAAGTTAATCTCCTGCGGTCAAAGCAGCCCATTGATTTTTTATTTTAACAGTCCGGTTCAGGGTATTTTTGCTTGGAAGAGGTAAATTACAGATATGAAGTTCAGGTGGGTTGGGGTACTGGCAGGTTTGCTTTGTTCCGGGTTGCTTCGGGCACAGGAAGAGTTTGTACAACCTCAAGCCGCAATGATTACCCGCTTCCCATTTTATCAATTAGGAGGTGGCATCATTGTTCTTCAGGGGTTGCTATCCGGCAAAACAGACACCCTCAATTTTGTTTTGGATACCGGCAGTGGAGGAATTTCACTCGATTCAGGAACTGTCGACCGGCTGAAACTTCCCTCAACGCCTTCCGGCAGAATTATTCGCGGACTGAACGGCCTTCGTCAGGTGAATTTTGTGCTTCGTCAGACTTTGCGTCTTCCGGGTTTGGAAGTAGAGAATCTCGATTTTCATGTAAATGATTATGAATTACTCAGCAGGGTATATGGCTTGCGCATTGATGGTATCATTGGCTTTAGTTTTCTACGTAGGTATATTGTGAAAGTGGACTTTGAGCAGGAAATGCTGGAGGTTTTCACACCCGGCTCCCTAAAGTATCCGAGAGGAGGATATTTACTGAAACCCCAGTTTACCACCCTTCCGATGCAGCCGGTCTTCCTGAACGACCACCGACCCATTACAGGACGATTTATTTTTGATACAGGGGCAGGTCTTAATATGTTGTTATCCGAGGAATTTGTTTCCGACAGCAGCGTATTCAAAAAGGGGCGCGTTTTCTATGCCACACAGGCAGAAGGGCTTGGTGGAAAAAAGCAAATGACATTGAGTTTATTGAAAGAACTACGGGTGGGAGACTATAAATTCAAGAATGTGCCTGTACATATTTTTTCTGATGACTACAATGTGACCAATTACCCGCAGATGGGAGGACTGATAGGCAATGATATCATGCGCCGATTCAACATGATCATCAATTATCCGGACCAAGTCATTCACATCCGCCCCAACCGATATTTTATTGAGCCTTTTGATTATTCCTATACCGGTCTTGCCTTTTATCTTCACAATGGGCAGGTGCGGGTAGAAGATATCATGGTAGGATCGCCTGCAGAAAAAGCAGGATTTCAGCCGGGGGATATTATTTTTTCGGTGGATAAGACAATCACCCGCGACATTCGAACCTACCGGAATATGTTTCAAAACAGTTTAGGTCGGGTGCCTGTCATGGTTATCAGGGAGGGGAAACCATTGGTATTAACTTTGGATGTGCAGGATATCAGGAAGTCGCGGCGCAGGTAAAAAAGTTTTTTTTCGCCGGAAAGCAGGTAAATTGCGCAACCGGAAAAGGAAATCAGTGATATGATTCATTTTGATAGGTTCATGCTGGATAACGGATTGCGTGTATTGGTGCACGAAGACCATGATACCCCCATGGCAGTAGTCAATGTGATGTATGACGTGGGTGCGAGGGACGAACATCCGGACAGAACAGGTTTCGCCCATTTATTTGAACACCTGATGTTTGGAGGCAGCAAGAATATTCCTGATTATGATGAGCCGTTACAAAGAGCCGGAGGCGAGAACAATGCCTATACGACCAATGATTTGACTAATTATTATTGTCAACTGCCAGCCAAAAATCTGGAGACTGCCTTCTGGCTTGAAAGTGATCGGATGATGGAATTGGCATTTACCAAGAAAAGCCTGAACGTTCAGCGCAAGGTGGTTTGTGAAGAGTTCAAGGAGCATTACCTGAATAAACCCTATGGTGATATATGGCATCGCATGCGGGCACTTTGTTATCAGGTACACCCCTATCGATGGATGACGATCGGCCAAGAGCTCAGCCATGTGGAGAAGGCATCTATGGAAGACGTGCGTTCGTTTTTTTTCAAACATTATCGACCTGCAAATGCAATTTTGGTAGTGGCAGGAGCGGTTACAACGGAGCAGGTAAAGGGATTGGCCAATAAGTGGTTCGGAAACATCCCCTCCGGAGAAAAATACCTTCGTTCATTGCCTGCCGAGCCGGTGCAAACTGCTTCCAGGCATACTGATGTTTTTGCAGATGTACCTGCCAATGCATTGATCATGGCCTGGCACATGGACGCCCGGTTGGAGCAGGGGTACTATGCAGCTGATTTGATCACCGAGATTTTGGGTGGTGGCAACTCGTCCCGACTATATCATGCATTGGTCAAGGAACAAAAGATTTTTTCTGCACTGGAGGTACATCATTTTGGCAGCACGGATAAAGGATTAGTGGCATTGGAATCCCGGTTGGTTGACGGGGTAAGTCATGAAAAAGCAAAAGCTGCGCTGGAAGCAGAATTGGATAGACTAATTAACAACGCCATTCCTGAGGCAGAGCTTGAAAAGGTGAAGAACAAAACAGAAAGCATGATTGTGTTTGAGGACATGAGTCTTACCAATCGAGCCGCTAGTCTTGCTCATTATGAATTGTTGGGAGATGCTTCTTTGATGAATACTGAACTGGACAGGTACCGTTCAGTGACTGTGGAGGATATAATCAATACCGGAAATAATATCTTCCGCAAGGAAAACAGCAATACCATGTTTTATCATGCCGGCAAGCCATCCCATGCTTAACAGAAAACAGCCGCCAACTATACAAAATGCTGCAGAAATGCAGTTGCATTTGCCGCCCTATCAGCAATTCACGCTGCGCAACGGTGTCCCTGTTTACACCATCGAAGCGGGCTCACAGGATGTTGTTCAGGTGGAAATACTGTTTTATGCCGGACTCTGGCATGAAGATTTTCCTTTGCAGGCAGCAACCACCAATTTTTTGCTGAAAAATGGAACCCGCACCAAAACCTCGTTTCAGCTGAATGAACAGGTAGAATACTATGGTGCTTATCTCAACCGGGGATGCTTCAATGATGTGGCGAACATCACCCTACATTGTCTCAAAAAGCATTTAACAGAGTTGTTGCCAGTTTTATCAGAGATATTGACTGAGTCTGTGTTTCCTGAGGATGAACTTGGGATATACAGGAATAACCAATTGCAACGATTGAACATCAATTTACAGAAATGTGACTTTGTAGCCAATCGGCTGATGGATGTTTATCTATATGGTGAGCAACATCCCTATGGCAGGTTTTCTACTGCTGAAGGGTATGAAGCAATCACCCGTGAGCAGTTGCTGTCGTTCTATGAGAAGTATTATGTGCATGGTTCCTGCATGATCTTGGTATCGGGAAGATTGCCGGCAGATCTTCAGCAGCAATTGGAGTCTTGTTTGGGTGATTTGCCATTGAAGGGAAAAAAGCCCGGGGAAAAGACACATGCAATGATTCCTGCGCAGCAGCGAACTTATCGCATCATCAATGATGCACAGGGAATTCAGGGGGCCATCAGAATGGCATGTCCCTCTCCTTACAGGAAGCATCCTGATTTCGTGGGATTGCAGGTATTGAATCACATACTAGGTGGATACTTCAGTTCCCGTTTAATGAGTAATATCCGGGAAGACAAAGGATATACTTATGGCATTCATTCTTATATACACAGTCATTTGCATGAAGGCAGTTGGCACATCAGTACTGAGGCAGGCAGGGAAGTTTGTGAGGCAGCCATCGTGGAAATTTACAAGGAAATGGAGTTGTTGCGCAAGGAGGAAGTAGGCAAGGAAGAGTTAGACAATGTGCGCAATTACATGATCGGAGGTCTGATGGGTGATCTGGATGGACCTTTTCAGATCATGTCTCGCTGGAAGACATACCTGTTGAATGAATTGCCCGATCACTATTTTGATGAGAGTGTTGCTACGATTAGGAATATGACGCCCCAACGTTTACAGGAGTTGGCGAATTTGTATCTGAAGCCAGAAACTTTTTATGAGTTGGTGGTGGTTTGATTGAGCAAATTTTCTTTAGATAAAAAAAAATACCTTTACTAAGTCGCAAGATTGATGGAATATTCGTTGAATCGATGAAATGAATTGGGTATGACACGTTTTATTATAAAAACATTATCGACATCAGTTGCCGTACTTTTTGCATCTTATGTGCTGAAAGGTGTTCATGTGGCGGACGTTCCAACTGCTATATTGGTGGCAGTGGTGCTGGGATTGCTCAATAGTTTTATTCGGCCGATACTGGTCGTATTGACCATTCCAATTACGGTCATAACCTTGGGATTGTTTCTGATTGCTATTAATTACTTTATTGTTCATATGACCACTCGTCTGGTACCAGGGTTTCAGGTCGACGGTTGGTTGCCCGCATTGTTTTTCTCCATTATTGTCAGTATTGTTTCCTCAATTATTGAAGCCATTGCCGGTTCACCCAAAGAATCCTGATACCTGAGTGGACGTTTCCCGGCTTTTTAGATCGAAATGACACCTTTTTGCTCTGCGGGATGAGACGAATCGCCTGATTTGTCTGTAGAAACCTCCCCTTTTCGAATTATTCATCCTTTTATTTTACCGTTCATCCCTTTTTATTGAACCGGTTTATTGCCTTGCAAATTGATATATCATTGATAATCAAATATATATGCAATATCAATATCCTTCCCAAGCATATTACTAAATAAAAGTAGGTACTTTGTATTGCATAGTACTTTAATTATCCCTATCTTTGTCTTGTCAAAGCAACAGAAAAGACAAAAAATTATCAACAATAAAAAAAACAACCATGAAAAACAATTTCAATCTCATCGAAAGCATCTCTAACGAGCGCAATCATTCTGAAACAACCCTTGTACCTGCTTCTGTACCGGCGACACGTATGGAGACAGTTCATCCCCAGGTATTTGGTGTTGCTGATCTCTGGAAGTTAGAGAGAAGCAGAAGAATCCGCAGTGTGCGTCGTCATTTTGCCCTGTAAGACTCAACTACTCTTTCACCCCAAAAAATCAAAGTATGGACATTCAGAATACCCAAAGTCAGATGCGCAAAGGAGTGCTTGAGTTTTGTATTCTTTCCATCATCAGGCAGGGCGAGGTTTACCCGAGTGATCTGGTGGAAAAAATGAAAGCAGCCAACCTCAACATCTTGGAAGGCACCTTGTATCCGTTGTTGACGCGACTTAAAAATGCAGGGGTGCTCACCTATCGTTGGGTTGAAAGCAACAGCGGTCCCCCCCGAAAATATTTTGTCATGACCGATCAGGGGCTTGAATTCTACAAAGAACTGGAAGCAACCTGGCAGGAATTGGCCAACGCTGTAGCTACATTAACCAGCAACGAAAATTCAGAACCCATTTCAACCAACCAAACCACCACCTCTTTATCGACAGAAGACGGTAAAGAATGACCTTAAAAATATTATCATGAAAAAGGTAATCAACATCAATTTTCAGGGCAGGGTGATTCCAATAGAAGAATCCGCCTATGAACTACTGAAATCTTATACTGAAAGTCTGCGGCGTTGTTTCGCCCAGGAAGAAGGGAAAGATGAAATCATCAATGATATTGAAAGTCGCATCGCCGAATTATTTGGTGAAGCCCTGAAGAAGGGAAGCGTTTGCATCACCGATGATCAGGTGAATGCGATTATAGACAACATGGGTCGACCTGAAGACCTGGAACAGGGCACGGCTGCGACCGGCACGGAGAATAGTTCCGGACAACAAACGGGTGGTGGATCCGGTAATTTTGCCAATCGGGGTCAGCTTTTCCGCGATGAAAATGACAAGATTCTAGGTGGTGTCTGCAGTGGAATAGCCAACTATTTTAAAATAGATCCATCTATTGTTCGGGTAGCATTTGTTCTTGCTACTATTGGTTGGGGTTCAGGTACTTTATTGTACATAGTTTTGTGGGCCATACTGCCCGGCTCAAAGTCTCAAACGGGCGTACGGACCAAGCGACTCTTTAGAAATCCTGATGAAAAAGTGGTGGCTGGTGTAGCCAGTGGTATTGCCAGTTATTTTGATATAGCTGTTTGGATACCCCGACTCATTTTTTCGCTGCCGCTGATTACCGGACTGGGAGCATCGTTGATAAATACGGTATTTGATGTTTGGTATTGGAGTGATGAGCCAATTTCCCGAATTGTATTCTCTTCCTTTGGTGGTACATTACTAATTATTTACCTCGTACTGTGGGCAATCATTCCAGAAGCGAAATCTGCCTCTGAAAAATTGGAGATGCGTGGTGAAAAGGTTGATCTCAACAGCATTAAAACAACCATTCAGGAAGATCTGCATGCTTTTGCAGCCCGCGCTGAAAAATGGGGAAAGGAAGTGAATGAAAAAGCACAGGACTTTGGCAAGGATGTAACGCAGACTGTCAAGACATCAGCACAAACTGCGGGCAGTACTGTTGCTCCGGTAGCCAAGTCTGGGATTAGCCGAATCGGGACTGCAATAGGGATTGTATTTAAAGCATTCTTCATGTTCATTTTCGGAATAGTAGCATTGGTGCTGTTGATTGCCCTGGTTGCGATACTTTTCGCAAGCGCAGCAGTTTTCCCGCTTAAGAATTTTCTGCTGGATGGGTTTAACCAACAGTTCCTCGGCTGGTTATTTTTACTCTTGTTCTTCGGTACGCCAATCATAGCATTAATTACTTCTCTGATTCGCCGAATCATGGGTGTGAAGTCAGGCAACAAATACATTGGCTATACTTTTGCCGGAATGTGGGTATTGGGTTTGTTGAGCGGACTGCTCCTGGTATCTTCCATCAAAAAAGACTACAGTGTAAGGGTGCGAGACAAGCAGGAGAATACACTTGTACAACCATCATCCGGTAAAGTTTTTGTTCGACTCAAAGAGGCCAACATTGTTCGCAAGTTTGGTCCCGGAATTAACATGAGTGGTCTGGCCAGATTATATAAAGACAGCATACAGATCAGCAACATTGATTTGCGCATCGAGAAAAGTGCCGACTCACTTTACCACCTGAATTCAACGCGCATCTGTAGTGGTAAAGATGACACGAAAGCAGGAGCCAACTTAGCAGCCATGCAGTTTGGATTTCAACAACGCGATTCGGTGTTGGTTCTTGATAGAGGTATCATATTGCCGCCAGGATCAAAATTCCGCAACCAGCAGATCATTCTCACACTCCAGGTTCCGGTGGGGAAGAAAGTAATGATAGATAGAGCGGTAAAGAATAAGTTTTTTTACCTGAATATGGCGAACATCAATTTTGCTGAGGTAGATGGGGGTGATGATTGGGATATGGAAGAGTCGGAAGAAACATGGAGAAGCGGCGTTGAATATGTGATGACAGAAAACGGCTTGAAAAAAACCGGCGTGACTGTTGAAGAAAAAAAGTGGGATGATAATGGTGACAATGAAGAGTATAATTCTCCTGATTCCCGCAAATCGCGGCGTCAACTGGAGCGGGAGTTAGAACGTAAAAACCGAGAATTGGAAGAGCTAAAAAAGGAGCAGGATAAGGCAACTGATACCAAAAAAGTGATGTCGGAATCTTCCACGCAACAAAACGCAGGTACGAGCTTTTTCTACCGCATGACAGCTGCTTGGGATCATACAGTGCATATTCCCCGGGAGAAAGTAACAACAGCGGCGATGTTATTTTATAGTAAGATGATGTAGGTTTGGTTTTTATGCAAAGTGGGCCTGTCTTTTTAGATGGGCCCTTTTATTTTTGTACCCCCCATACTTGCCGTATTTTTGCATCCAAAATTGTAAATAGATGAAAAATACGCCCTTTACTCACCAGCATATTGCTCTCGGAGCCAAGATGGCTGAATTTGCCGGATACAATATGCCCATCAGTTATACCGGTATCAACGATGAACACCAGGCAGTGAGGAAACAGGCGGGCGTATTTGATGTGAGTCACATGGGGGAATTTATCCTCAAGGGACCTGATGCCCTTGATTTGATTCAGCGGGTGACAACGAACGATGCTTCTCGTTTAACAGAGGGTCAGGCACAATATAGTTGCTTCACCAATGATCAGGGCGGAATTGTTGATGACTTGATAGTGTATTGTCTTTCCCCCAATCAATCTTATATGCTTGTTGTCAATGCGTCTAATATTGAAAAGGACTGGCAATGGCTGCAACAACACAATGACCGGGGTGTGGAGATGCACAACATCAGTGACAAGACTTGCCTTTTGGCGATCCAGGGGCCTGAGGCCAATAAAATTGTGCAGCAGTTAACCGAAACGGAAATCATGAACCTGAAGTACTACACTTTTGTTCGTGGTCAGGTTGCAGGTGTGCCCAATGTAATAATAAGTGCCACCGGATATACCGGTGCAGGAGGGGTGGAAATTTATTTTGAGGATGCCGGTGATGCTGCGGTAACCATCTGGAACGCGTTAATGGAAGCGGGAAAGCCTTTTGGACTTAAACCCATTGGGTTAGGTGCCCGTGATACATTGCGATTAGAAATGGGTTATTGCTTGTATGGGAATGACATCAATGATACTACCTCTCCCCTGGAGGCAGGTCTGGGATGGATTACGAAATTTAGTAAACCCTTTACGGCACACGAAATATTGTCTGCACAAAAAGCCGCCGGTGTAGCCAGGAAGCTGGTAGGTTTTGAAATGGTGGATCGAGGCATACCCCGCCATGATTATCCTATTCAGGATGAAACGGGCAACACCATTGGTATTGTAACCAGCGGAACGCAATCGCCCTCACTCGGCAAAGCGATTGGAATGGGCTATGTGCATACCTCACATGCAGCAGAAGGCAGCTTCGTTTACATACTTATTCGCCAACAGCCTGTTAAGGCTATGGTGGTGAAGCCACCATTCAGGTAGTAAAACATTACCTGACCGGCTGGTCGGCCAGGGGTTTTCTCTTTACTATCAGAACCCGCTCCTTATCGAGAAGCATGTATCCATATTCATAACAAAAGAAATACTGCCTCCCCTGACGATTGGTATAAGTATGGGTAAAGAACTGGAACCTGAAACCCTGACTAAAGAGCCGGTATTGGGGTGCTCTGGCCATGAAGTGCTTGTTCCTTAGAAATCCTTCTAAAATTTTTCTGTTCTTTCTCAGGTTCTGATTGATGTTGCGAACATACAGATTGGTTTCACTGTATGACCGGTTGTTGAATACGTTTCTGCAATATTCGTTACAGAATTTTTTATCTGATCTGCCTTTTAGTTCTTTCTGGCAGGTCAGGCATTTTCTTTCCTGGTCTGTCATATTCTTCATTTTAGTAGGGTGAAAATAGTTGCCCGACAATTCGGCTACAAGCGTATTTGTACGTTATGAGCACACAAAAAACACCCACCTTAATCTCTCTTAAGTGCTTAGTTTCGGTTATAAGTGATTATTATTCGTTTTTCGTTTTACCGGCTCATCATATTTGTTCCGTCATCAGCAGCACATGCTGCCATTGTTGAAAAAAACAAACATGTATGAATCAGGTAAAAAACAAGGTCCAGTTAATCGGACATCTCGGGCAGGATCCCGACATCAAGACATTTGGTGCAGACAAGAAAGTGGCCAACATGAGTTTGGCTACGAATGAGCAGTACAAAAATGCTCAGGGTGAGAAAGTGACGGAAACACAATGGCATTCCGTTGTTGCCTGGGGTAAATTGGCAGAGATAGCCGAAAAATTTCTCTCTAAGGGAACGGAAGTAGTTGTGGAGGGTAAGCTGGTCAACAAACAGTATACCGATAAACAGGGTGTCAAGCGGAGTGTTACAGAGATCCAGGCCAATGAGCTTTTGATCTTGTCGAAGAAGTAGTTGCCGGTACCGTGGCTGTTGAAGCAGTTGAACAGTCCGCAAAGCAGAAGCGCAGAATGACATGTCGGGCTGTTTATTGGATGGTTAGTATCTTTGCTGCATGTCATCTCAACCCCCTGCTCTTCACACGGTTTTGTCACCTCGTTTATTGGACTTGTATGATATTTCAGGTGCTGTCGTTGTTATCATCGATGTTTTCCGGGCTACGTCCACCATTGCTACTGCCCTGTACAATGGGGCTGCACGGGTAATACCTGTAGATTCTGTTGATCAGTGCATTCGTATTGGCAACGATACCGGAGGCATCACTGCGGGCGAACGCGATGGGAAAGTGATCCCCGGGCTCTCCTATGGAAATTCCCCGGCAGAATATCCGCGGTCTTTCATAGAAAATAAGACCTTGGTTTTAACAACTACCAACGGCACCAGATTGCTGCATCAATCGCTTCAAAATGGGGCAGCAGATGTAATTACTGGCTCTTTCCCCAATCTGACGGCTGTTTGTAATTATCTGACCCGGCAAGACCTGCCTGTATTTTTGGGTTGTTCTGCCTGGAAAGACAGAGTTAACATAGAAGATGCTCTTTTTGCCGGTGCGGTAATTCATCGCATCAAGAATCATTTTACCATCCATTGTGACAGCAGCATGATGGCTGAAAATCTTTACCTGCAACACCGTGATGATTTGCCATCCTTGGTGCGTCAAACTACGCATTGGCATCGGCTCTCTTCTTATGGACTAGAAAAAGATCTCTTGTATTGTATCTCAGAAGATGTGGCCAATGTGTTGCCGCGCTACAAAAACGGAGAATTGCTTGTGCACGGGTAACCAGGAGGTTATTTCCCAACACCATTCATTTGTCCTGTTTATTCCATCTCGTTTCTGCTGGGGGAGTATTGTTCATGCTAGAGGCTGATCGTCTATTTTGCCGGGCCATCACTAAAATCATCATTTGGACAGAGGTGCTGATCCATATTGTGGAGCGGTGGTGTGCATCGCCGGAGCTAGTTTTCCACAAATTGTTAAATAACCCTTGACCCGAGGGCAAAAGACCGAATGCCATTGGGAAAGCCTGCCGCTTTTCGTTACTTTTGCAACTTGCCTTTTTTGAAAATCCGGACCGGTTTTTTTCCGGATGTGGCGAAAATTGAGCAACATCTGTGAATTATGGCATTACCCTATCTCATCAAACACATCCATAACAATGGCACCGATGAAGTAATTCGCCGTGGCAAGCGAATCCATGCTCTTGGGAATATTGAGCTGGTGGAATACGATGACCTTTCCGGTCATGTTGTTATGCGGGTAAAAGATGACGGATACACTACTTATTATAAAATTCATATTTATAAATACAAGGATTCGGCTTCACTAACGCTCCGTTGTACTTGTCCTTACAACCTATCTGAAATCTGTCGCCACAAAGCCGGAGCACTGTTTTATCTGCAAGACCTGCTGGATAAAAATATGCTGGGTGATCAGGAACTTGAATATGATCAGCGGCACACAGTTGTAAAAATGAAGCAGTTGGATTTGAAAATGATTCGCTTGTTTTCATCACCCTCCAACTTTGAAACAGCAGAAGATTTTCTCCGCACCGGAAGAGCCCATGTACTCGAAGCCAAAGATGAATGTGTCAAGGCAAGGGTAGATTGGGAAGGGGTTTCTTATCAAGTATTGATCAAGAAAAACGAGGAACGCAACTTTGATACCAGTTGCAATTGTAAATCCGAGAAATCACACCCACTCTGCCTTCATAAGAACATCATTTTTCTTCAATTGTTGCGCAACTTTGGCGCCGGCTATTTTGATACCATCCGCAACCTGGACAAAGAAAAAAATAAATTGCTGGCCCTGTATGGGTACTCCCTGAGTGATGATCTGACCGGAAAATTTGAGTTCACCTACAACCAGGGAAAACCATTTTTGCGGTTGCTTGATTCCAGCATCAAAAGAGTAGCGCCAACACCTGCCGGCAATATTTCATCAGAGGAAGTAGTGGTGGTACAAGCCCCTTCTAAGAAACCGACCGAAATCAATGAGCCTGCTGTTCAGGCTACTCAAACCTCAGCTGAAACACAACAACTGGGAGTGGTGATAGCAATGGACAAAGACCAGTTTCAGCCTGTTCAGTTCATAGGCATTACCGGTGAGACGGATGAAGATAAGACCCGCTATGTTTCCAAGGTAACCCGACTCGATGTTACTCGCTACGTCAATGCAGATCAGCTCAATGAGACAGATAGATTAACACTTGAGAATTTGAGAAAATTACAGCCCTCAGAGGTGAGTAAGTTCATCGACAAAAACTCTCCCTTTGCAGGAATTTGGGAAAACATCGTGCACCAGCAACAAGATGGACTTCCCGATGAGACCTTCGATCTGATGGTTGAATACATGTTCCCCCGGATGCGCCAATTATTTCGTCACCTGACGAACAACCCATTCTTTTTTCATCAGCCCAAAGGAAAAACCTTTACAACTGCTCAATTGAAAAAGGCAGAAGTTGCTGCTGAGCCAATAGCACCTGAATTTTCCATACAGTATGTGAATGGACAGTATGAAGTTTTATGTAAAGTTCCCACACCCGAAGGTTTGTTTTCTATTGCAGAAAATGGATGGAGTACACCCCTTTTCTTCAATCGGGAAGATCGCTTTTATCTCTGGCAGAAAAAAGAAGATATCAGTCAGGTTGCACGATTCATGCCTGAAGGCAAAATAGTCATACCTCAAGGGGAATGGTCTGCTGCTCTAACTTCCACCATTATCCCCCTCTCCCGTGAATACAGGGTAAACTTTGGCAATTTACCACGCGAAGAAGTAAAAGATGAAAAGCCACAGATGAAAGTGGTGCTCAGAGAGAAAAAAGAGAACCTGCTTTTCCAGCCGGTTTTCATTTATCGTGGTTATGAAGTAAAGCCCGGTGACAAGGAACAAATTTTCTTGCCATTGGAAGACCGATTACTCGTTATCAAGCGACAGCTAGCTGCTGAGCGCGCTTTCTATGATAAGATCGCATCCCTGCACCAGGGATTCTTCAAAACCGACGACGGAGTGCTTGCGCTCAAAGGCTCTGAAGTGCTTAAGAACAACTGGTTTTTTCTTTTTGTCGATGCTGTACAGGAGCAAAACATTCCCATACAGGGGCTTGATTCTTTGAAAAATTTCCGTTTCAATACGTCGAAGCCATCCACCAAAATTTTTATCAGCAGTCATACTGATTGGTTCGATGCTAAAGTTGAAATCAGCTTTGGTCATCAAAAAATAACGGTCGATGACGTGAAAAAAGCACTGGCCAATAAGCAGCAGTTCGTTCAATTGCAAGACGGATCACTGGGCATCTTGCCGGATGAGTGGTTAAAGAAATATGCCCTTCTTTTCAGGGTCGGCGATGGGAAAGCCGGCAACATGAAACTTAGTAAATACCACTTCAGTGTTATTGAGGAGTTGTATTTGCAGCGAGATGAACAGGAGTTGTATTTCCAATTGGAGGAGAAATATGAGCGGCTTCGGGAGAATCATTCCATACAGCCCATCGATCCGCCCGCCCATCTCATTGAAGTACTTCGGCCCTATCAACAAAGTGGATTTCAATGGCTGAATTATCTCCGCGAAGTGAAATGGGGAGGTATTTTGGCAGATGATATGGGATTGGGAAAGACCATTCAGGCGTTGAGTTTTCTTCATCACCTGAAACAGGAAAATGGGACCCTGCGTGCACTGGTGGTATGCCCTACAACCCTACTTTTCAACTGGCAGAATGAAATACAAAAATTTACACCCGGCCTGAGTTTTTATGTACACCATGGTAGTTCAAGGTCACGGGAATTCCTTCGCAAGCACGAAATTGATATCATCATTACAACCTATGGTACCTTGCGGAGTGATATCAGACAACTGGTTGAGCTTTCATTCGATTATGTGGTACTGGATGAAAGTCAGGCAATCAAAAACCCGAGCAGCAAAGTAACACGTGCAGCAGGACTCCTGAAAGCGGCCAACAGACTTTGTCTCAGTGGAACGCCTCTACAAAACAATACATTCGACATTTTCGCGCAAATGAATTTCCTGAATCCGGGTATGCTCGGTTCGATGGAGATGTTCAAACAGGAATTTTCTATACCCATTGATAAGTTCGGAGAGAAAGAACAAAAAGAGCACCTGCGCAAACTGCTCTATCCGTTTATCTTGCGGAGAACAAAAGAACAGGTAGCCCGTGATCTGCCGGAGAAGCAGGAGATGGTTTTGTTTTGTGAGATGGGAGAAGAACAGCGCAAGATCTACGATGCCTACAGAAATGATTATCGCGATAGAATCCTTGGAATTGTCGATGAGCAAGGCATACAGAAATCACAGCTGACCATCCTACAGGGGTTGATGAAGTTGCGCCAGATCTGTGATAGTCCGGCTATCGTTAAGGAAGAAGAAAGATTTCCCAACCACTCCGTTAAATTAGAAGAACTCGGAAGGGAAATAACTGAAAACATCAGCAACCACAAGGCATTGGTATTTTCTCAGTTTCTGGGAATGCTGGCATTGATCAAAGAGAAGATGAAGGAACTGGGTGTTGATTATGAATATTTTGATGGAAGCAGCACTGTCAATGAAAGGGAGCGCGCCATCCGCCGCTTTCAGGACGATGATAGTTGTCGTGTATTTCTGATTTCATTGAAAGCAGGTGGAGTTGGATTGAATCTGACAGCAGCAGATTATGTTTACATTGTTGACCCCTGGTGGAATCCGGCAGTAGAACAGCAAGCCATTGACAGAACACATAGAATCGGCCAAACCAAAAATATATTTGCTTATCGCATGATTTGCAATGATACGGTCGAAGATAAAATCCTGAAATTACAGGAACGCAAACGCAGTCTTGCAAGAGACCTGATCACTGACGACGAGGGCTTTGTCAAGAGTCTTACCCGTGAGGATGTGGAATACCTCTTCAGTTAAACCGATTGAAGCTTTTGAATTAGTTGGCGACTATTTTTTCTTGATCTCTGCAGCAGCCAGCATTGACTCCGGATTTTTCAGAAACTCTTCTTTGCACTCAGCAGAGCAAAATCCCAGAACATCATTTTTGTAATGAACAGTATCTGAAATGCCCGCTGTAACAGGCATACCGCAGACGGGGTCTTTGGCATTGTTCACCAATGACAAATCATAGTTTGTTGCAGCAACTTCCTGCTGCATTGTCGTATCAGTTCCGGGGTCAGTAGCGGGCGTAGTTCCTGATTGACAGGCAGCGAAAATGAAGATGGCAACTACAGTATTACAAATGAAAGCAAGGTTCCTGGTTTTCATAATTGGCAGTTTGAATGAAATAAATTTCTTTTTATCAACTCGATAGAGCAAAGTTATCATGATTTATGGTTATCAATGGCTTTTCCATGATCTTTCAGAGATATTGCAGGCGTTTAACTAATCGTAGGGCAGATTCACCGATTTTAGGGAATTGAACACCAACTATCCATCTAGTTTTCCGTTAGAATGGTAAGAAGACTGATTTGCGATGAATCGGTTGTAACTTTGCAAATGATGAAATCAACATTTATGCGCATTCTGACTCTTTTCATCCTGGCAGCAGTGTTCTCTCTTCCGGGTGCTGCCCAAACTGTGGGTACCGTTAGGGGGAAATTGATTGATTCGGTGAATAAGCAATCACTTAAAGATGCGACTATTGCCATTCTCGATGCGCGTGATTCTACGCTGGAAGTTTTTGGATTGGCAGCTGCGGATGGAAGTTTCAGCATTACCAACATCTCCTTTGGGGCTATGATTTTGCAGGTAAAATTTGCAGGATATGAGCCATGGGAAAGAAAATTGACCTTTTCTAAGGAAAATGCCACTGTTAACATTGGAAATATATACTTAAAAATTGCCGCAGGTTCGCTGGGAGAAGTAACAGTAACCGCATCACCTGTTCAAATGAAAAAAGACACGGTTGAGTTCACTGCGGGTGCATTCAAAACAAAACCCAATGCCGTAGCTGAAGATCTTTTGAAGAAGATACCCGGTATGGAAGTGGACAAAGATGGCACGATCAAATCTCAGGGCGAAGTAGTACAGCGGGTGCTGGTGAACGGTAAGCGGTTCTTTGGAGATGATCCAAAGATGGCAACCCGCAATCTTCCTCCCGATGTTATCGATAAAATTCAGGTATTCGATGATCAGAGTGATCAAGCCAAGTTCACCGGATTTGATGATGGTAATCGCGTGAAAACGATCAATATTACAACGAAGAAAAACATGAAGACCGGTGCTTTTGGCAGATTAGTTGCCGGTATCGGTTCTGATCAGCGCTATGATGAGAGCATAAACCTAAGTTTGGTTAAAGGTGAACGCCAGATTACCTTGTTGGGACAGGCCAACAACATCAACAAACAAAATTTTAGTCAGAATAACATTGGTGGTGGCAGAGGATTTGGCGGGGGAATGGGTGGCGTAACTGTTATTTCTATGGGTGGCGGTGGTTTCGGAGGAGGAAGTGGTACGGGAAGTGGTATCACATCCGTATTAGCAGGGGGTATCAATTACCGCGATGCCTGGAGTCCGAAGACCGATGCTTACGGAAGTTATTTTTATAATCGCCCTCAAACATTCGTCTCACAGAAAACCAATTCACAGAATATCTTCAATGCAGATTCATCTATTTACAACAACTCACAATCTGAATCGGATACCCGTAATGAGAACCATCGGTTCACCTTCAATTTGGAAAACCGAATGGATTCCAACAATACTTTGATTTTCCGTCCCAACTTGGTATTTCAAAATAGTCAACCCACCAGTGTTTCATCTAATATAACCACTGCCGGTCCAAAAGGTGTCTTGGTGAATGAGTCACAGTCCAGAAACAACAGCGTTCGAAATGGTTACAACGTAAATGGATCTTCGCTCAGTTTTCGTCACCGCTTCGCCAAGAAGGGCCGAACACTCTCTTTCGAGTTGGGATTCTCCGGTAGCCAGAATCAGGGAGAGGGATATACTTATTCTGTCAATTCATTCTACTTGCCCATCAAGAGAACAGATACCATCAACCAGTATTACCGCGACAGCTCGAGGTCCATCAACCTCAATCCATCGGTGTCTTTTTCTGAACCAATTGGCAAAAAAGGAAACCAAATGATTGAAATCAGGTATAGCCATAACTACACCAATAATATTTCATCTACAACTACATATAATTATAACTCAGTCACGGGTAAGTTTAGCCAGTTCGACAGCCTCTTCAGCAACGCTTTTGATTTTACTTCTCGTGCCAATACAGTTAATCTGAATTATCGCATCCAGCAACCTAAGTATAACCTTAATTTCGGAAGTGGTCTTCAATTCATGGACCTCACCAGCCTGAATACCACCAAAAATGTCTTGGTTGCCCGCAGTTTTGTTAACCTCACTCCGCAGGCAAATTTCACTTACAATTTCACCCGCACCAAGAGTCTGCGCTTGTTCTACAATGGACGTACAGGCCAACCTACTAATACCCAGTTGCAGCCAATCTTGACTACTACTGACTCTGTGAACTTCCAAATAGGTAATCCGAATCTTCGCCCTCAGTTCACCAATAGCTTGCGTATTTTATATTCTTCTTTTGATCCATTTACGCAACGCATCATATTTGCAACAGTTAACGCTACCATTATCAACCATGATATACAGAGTGCAGTTACCATGTTGCCCACAGGTGGTCGCAAAACAACCTATGTCAACCTGAATGGTACTTATAATATCTCGGGTTACTTCAACTATGGGTTCCCCATCAAAAAGCCAAAGTCTAACCTGAATCTTCAATCCAATATTTCTTATATACAAAGTCAGTCTTTATTGAATGGCATTAATAACTTTACGAGAAATACCATTCTGGGGCAAACAGTAAAATGGACAACCAACCTGAAGAAGAATTTTGACATGAACCTCAGCACCTCCTACACCTATAATCCGGTACGGAATACGCTGTCGCCCAATCAAAATACCAATTTTACTACCTGGTCAATGGCAGCAGATTTTACCCTTTACTCAGACAAAGGTTGGGTGATTGCCAGCGACTTTGATCTTACCAAATATGGTAACCGACCTGCAGGATTCAATACATCTGTTTTCCTGATCACGCCTTCCATAGCCAAGCAATTCCTGAAAAACAAAGCAGGTGAACTTCGTTTAAGCTGTTTTGATGTACTGAAACAAAACCTTGCCATCACCAGTTCTGCCAGTGCCAACCAAATCGTGAATACGCTCACCAACAATTTGACACAGTATTTCATGCTCACCTTCACGTACAATCTTCGGAATTTCGCCGGACAGCAGTCTATGCGCGGAGGAAATATGATGATGCGCGGTAATGAAGGCATGCGTTTTATGATGAATGGCAGTGGTGGTAATAACCGACGCGGTGGGTTTTAAAGAAATGACCAGCTGACTTTTTTTCATCCATAGCAGGGTTGTCTGATTTCGAGCGTATTAAAAAAAGTGCTTGTTTTAATAATCTTTGTTATTTTTGTCATCGCTTCAACAAAGCGCTACAAACAGTGATACTCAACAAGGCATATCATTTACCTTCTACCATCAACCCTCTACAGGTTGAGCCAATGCCCGCTATCGAGCTGAGATCCCCTCGTTTCCGACGTGGATGCTGATAGGACGAGCAGCTGGCAATTGCCCCTATCAGTGAAACAATCCCCGCAAATCTACCTTGCCTGCCGGCATTTTTCATTTTCTTGATCAAAGAATTATAAGTTGGAATCTACTATTATCATTCGCGTTGCGACGAGCAACGATCTACATTATGCCTCCATTATAACCTCAGAAATGGAATCTTCAGCAAAAGCCAGGGGAACCGGTATTGCAAAAAGATCACCTGAATACATTGCACAGAAAATGGAGGAAGGCAAAGCAGTAATTGCTGTTACAACTGACGGTACCTGGGTTGGATTCTGTTATATCGAGGCATGGGGGCACGATACATTCGTAGCCAACAGCGGACTCATTGTCGCACCCGATTTCCGGAAAACCGGCGTAGCCAAACAAATCAAACAAAATATTTTTGACTTATCCAGGAAAAAATATCCGGACTCAAAAATTTTTGGCCTCACAACAGGTCTGGCAGTTATGAAAATCAACAGTGATTTAGGCTATCAGCCGGTTACCTACAGTGAATTAACAGACGATGAAGAATTTTGGGCTGGCTGCAAAAGCTGTGTCAACTATGATATTCTCATGAGCAAGCAAAGAAAGAATTGTCTTTGTACCGCAATGCTTTACGATCCTAAAGATCATCCACAGCCCGAAGAAACAGCCAATACTTTTAACAAAAAATCTCAGCTCTGGGGGCGGTTCATGCAACTCAAGCAGCGTCTCTTGCTAAGAACATTTGGGAAAAAAGAAGAAAAGAAGAACCGTTCTATTCCCCAATCAATTAAGACATTTTTTTATTAATTATTGCTCACACGCAATCATATATCACTTTGCTCTATGTTTAATCAGGATTATTTAAGCGACATTCCTCCCCATGCCAAAGTAGTACTAGGATTTAGTGGCGGACTGGACACTACCTTCTGTGTGAAATTTCTAACGGAAGAGAAAAAGTGTCAAGTTCATAGTGTCATAGTTAACACCGGAGGATTTACAGAGGAAGAACTACAACAAATCGAAAATCATGCCCGTTCATTGGGGGTAGTATCTCACACTACTATTGATGCTGTAAAGTCATATTATGATCGAATTGTACGCTATCTCATTTACGGTAATGTTTTAAAAAACAACACGTATCCACTAAGCGTCAGTGCAGAAAGGTTGAGTCAGGCATTGCACATTGCCGAGCATGCTCAAAAGCTGGAGGCGATTGCCGTTGTACATGGCAGCACAGGTGCCGGAAATGATCAGGTACGTTTTGACCTGATTTTTCAAATACTGCTTCCGGGAATTAAAATCATTACACCCATCCGTGACTTACAGTTGAGTAGAGAAGAAGAGATCAATTATCTCAAGCAGAAAGGGGTAAACATGAATTTTGAAAAAGCTGCCTATTCCATCAACAAAGGGTTATGGGGAACCAGCATCGGCGGCAGAGAGACCTTGCAAAGCAAGGGCATGATTCCGGCATCTGCCTGGCCTACACAGGTAACTGCTACAGAACCCCGGGAAGTTATTCTTACATTTTCCCGAGGTGAACTTACAGCCATAGATGATCGAATATTTGCACATCCTACGGCCGCTATACAATACCTGCAATCGATTGCTGCTCCCTTCGGGATAGGAAGAGACATACACGTTGGGGATACAATCATAGGTATCAAAGGAAGAGTGGGTTTTGAGGCTGCCGCGCCCATGGTAATTTTGAAATCACACCACACCCTCGAGAAACATGTACTTACCAAATGGCAACTAAGTTGGAAAGACCAGCTGGCACAATTCTATGGCAACTGGTTACATGAGGGACAGATTCTGGATCCTGTTATGCGCGACATCGAAGCTTTTTTTGAACACTCACAGCAACAGGTGTCAGGGAAAGTATTCGTTGAATTGCACCCCCATTATTTTCAGGTTACCGGCATTGAATCCGACCATGATTTGATGAGTAGCCGATTTGGAAAATATGGTGAGATGAACAGCGGCTGGACTGGTGATGATGTGAGGGGATTCACCCGCATCTTCGGCAACCAAACGGCTATCTACCGTCAGGTAAATGCCAACACAACTATTGAATCACTTCAACAAAAATCTGACCCAGATGACAACTGACCAGTTTCCAAAGAAATTCAGTGTTGGTATTGCCGGAGCAGCCGGTTACACAGGTGGCGAGCTCATGCGTTTGTTATTGAATCACCCACAGGTGAATATTTCCTTTGCCCTCAGCAATAGCCAGTCGGGCCAGCCAATTAGCAAGGTTCATAATGATTTGATGGGGGAAACTGAATTAATGTTTACAGATGAGATGACAACAGAGGTCGATGTAATGTTTCTATGTATGTCACATGGAGAGGCAGCAGCTTTTTTGAGCAACCATTCAATACCCGGCACTACTTCAATCATTGATCTGTCACAGGATTTTCGACACCGGAAAAATGCTGAGCAGGGGAGTCGTTCATTTGTTTATGGATTGCCGGAGCTGAATAGAACTTCGATAGCGACTGCCCGGAACATCGCTAATCCGGGTTGCTTTGCTACAGCTATTCAACTTGCTCTCTTGCCGCTTGCAGATGCAGGTATTTTAGGCGATGTTTATACCACAGGTATCACCGGTTCCACCGGTGCCGGGCAGTCGCTGAGCCCTACCTCCCATTTCAGCTGGCGCGCAGGTAATATCCAACCATACAAAGTATTACAACACCAGCACCTGCAGGAAGTGAATGAAAGTCTGCAGCAGCTTCAGGGCAATGACGGCACGCATGTTCATTTTGTGCCCTGGCGCGGCGATTTCACGCGGGGAATTTTCTGTAGCACAATCCTGGACTGCGGCTTGCCATTGGAGGAAGTGAAACAATTGTACCATAGCTTTTATGAATCTCATCCCTTCACCTTTCTCAGCGATGAGCCCATTCACTTGAAGCAAGTGGTCAACACGAATAAATGCCTGATTCAAATAGAAAAACAAGGCAATCAACTGGCGATTCATTCCGCTATAGATAATCTGTTGAAAGGTGCCAGCGGTCAGGCCGTTCAAAACATGAATCTTTTGCTTGGTATAGGTGAAACAACCGGCCTCCGGCTGAAACCGGCAGCATTTTAAACTTCTTTGCTATGAAATTATTTGATGTATATCCACTTCAACCAGTTACCATCACCCGAGCAGCCGGTTCATTTGTTTGGGGTGATGACGGTACTCGCTACCTCGACATGTATGGCGGTCATGCTGTCATCAGTATTGGTCATACCCATCCTCATTGGGTAAAAAGAATCGAAGATCAGCTAGAAAAAATTGCTTTCTATTCGAATTCTGTTCACCTGCCCATTCAGGAAGAATTGGCATCGCTACTTTTACACATAAGCGGAAAAAAAAACTACCAGTTGTTTCTCTGCAATAGTGGTGCCGAAGCCAATGAAAATGCTATGAAGCTGGCTTCATTTCACACCGGGAGAAAAAAAATCATTGCTTTCCGCCATTCCTTTCATGGAAGAACATCTCTGGCAGTAGCTGCCACAGACAATCCTGCTATACTGGCTCCCGTGAATGTTACAGATGCCATCATCTTTTTACCTTTCAATGATGAGGAGGCTTTGGCTGAATGCTTCAAGAACAATCGCGATGAAATTGCTGCTGTCATAACAGAGGGTATTCAGGGAGTGGGTGGCATCAGAGTGGCAGCTGATTCCTTTCTGCGATCAATACGCGAACATTGTGATCAATCAGGTGCACTGATGATCGCCGATTCAGTGCAATGTGGTTATGGCAGAACCGGCAATTTCTTCGCGCACGATTATGCCGGCATTTCAGCAGACATCTATACCATGGCGAAGGGCATGGGAAATGGATTTCCTGTAGCAGGTGTTCTCATCGCCCCACACATCAAACCCAAACATGGAATGTTGGGTACCACATTTGGCGGTAATCCTCTTGCATGTGCTGCTGCACTGGCAGTATTAGAAGTAATGCGTGATGAAAATCTAATGGTGAACGCAACAACTGTTGGCAACTACCTAATGGAACAATTAAGGGGAATACCGTCACTTCAGCAGGTGAGAGGTCGTGGCCTCATGATTGGGTTTGATGTGCCGGCTGAACTATCCGGATTGAAAAATGAGTTGCTTTCCCAAACCCATGTTTTCACAGGTGAAGCAAAGCCTTCTGTCATCAGACTATTACCACCCCTTTCTCTTTCCCTCCGGGAAGCAGATATGTTCTTGCAAGCAATTCAATCACTGTTATCTAATCAACCGCAACCGGAAAATTAACCCAACGCCATGCAACATTTTACTTCAGTAAAAGATGTGCAAGACATCCATGCGCTGATACAGACAGCACAGCAGTTCAAAGCCCAACCCTTGCTGCATTCATCCTTAGGCATGGGGAAGAAAATCGGACTCCTCTTCCTGAATCCAAGTCTTCGCACACGCATCAGTACTCAATTGGCTGCTCGTAACCTGGGCATGGAAGTGATGGTATTGAATATGGATAAAGAGGGATGGGCACTGGAGTTTCAAGAGGGTATCGTTATGGATGGCACTTCAGTTGAACATGTCAAAGATGCCGCACCTGTTCTCGGTCAATATTTTGATGTGCTGGCCATCCGAACTTTTCCGGGATTAATCGATCGCGAAAAAGATTACAGTGAGCAAGTATTACAGCAGTTCATCCGCTATGCGGGCATACCTATTCTAAGTTTGGAGAGTGCCACTCTTCACCCGTTACAGTCCCTCGCCGACCTATTGACAATGACTGAAGTCATGCATTCTGCTGGATGGCTGGGTAAGCGAAAGCCAAAGGTAGTTTTGACCTGGGCACCCCACATTAAACCATTGCCCCATTGTGTTGCCAATAGTTTTGCTGAATGGGTTAACTCTTGGGGAGAGGCTGATTTTGTTATTACACACCCCGAAGGATATGAGTTGAATGAGCAATTCACTGAAGGAGCTCAAATTACTCAACATCAAGACGAAGCTCTGCAAGATGCTGACTTTGTTTATGTAAAAAATTGGAGCAGTTATCAGACGTATGGAAAGGTGCTTGAAACTGATCCCGGCTGGATGTTGAATAAAAGAAAATGGCAAACGACCCGGCAGGCAGGAGTTATGCATTGCCTACCGGTGAGAAGAAATGTAGAGCTCAGTGATGAAATACTCGATGCACCTTTCAGTTTGGTCACACGTCAGGCAGCCAACAGAGTATGGTCTGCCCAAGCAGTAATTTCTTCATTGATTAAAGATGCTTCCGCCCGATGAAAGAAAAATTGATCATCCTAAAAATAGGTGGTGCCATCATCGATGAGCCGCAGTCGCTGGAAACATTCCTGCATCAATTCGCTTCTATCCAAGCAAATAAAATATTGGTTCATGGTGGAGGAAAGCTGGCTACCGATATGGCCCGGCAAATGGGTATCGAACAACAAATGCTCAATGGACGACGCATTACAGATGACGCCACACTTAAAATAGTGACCATGGTATATGCAGGGCATATCAATAAAAACCTGGTGGCTGCACTGAATGCAAAAGGCGCCACATCCATCGGACTTACAGGTGCTGATGGACAACTGATCAGGGCACACCAAAGAAAACATCCCACCATTGATTATGGATGGGTTGGCGATATTGACGCAGTAAATGTGAATTTCCTGCAGACTTTACTAGCAAACGGACTCCTTCCTGTTATTGCGCCCATTACTTGTGATACATCGGGACAATTATTGAATACCAATGCAGATACCATTGCTGCATCTCTTGCTGCCGGACTCGCTGAAAAGTACCAGGTGGAACTGGTTTATGCATTTGAGCATGCAGGCGTGTTAAGAGATACACACGATTCTACTTCTGTAATTCACGCTATAAATCACCAATTATATCAGCAGTTACTGGCAGATCAGGTCATCACCGGCGGCATGCTGCCCAAATTGGAAAATGCATTCCAAACACTTACAAAGGGCGTTGACAAAGTAATAATTGGTGACGCCACTCAATTGAACCAATTACTTGCTGGCAAAGCAGGTACAACCATGACCCATGAGTAATATCGCAGACGATACAATCATACAGGAATCAATTGGCTTACTCCAATCGCTCATTCGTACACCTTCCTTTAGCAGGAACGAGCAGGTAACTGCAACATCAATTGAACAGTTTTTATCCAGTAAGGGTGTGCCGGTACAGCGTCATTTAAACAATGTTTGGGCCTTGAATCAACACTATGATCCCTCCCTGCCCACCATTTTATTGAATTCTCACCACGACACCGTAAAGCCCAACTCCGGATATACCAGAGACCCTTTTGATGGACAAGTAGCCGATGGAAAATTATTTGGTCTGGGCAGCAATGATGCAGGCGCCTCCCTGGTTGCACTCCTTTTTACCTTTCTCCATTTTTATCATCAGCAGGGATTGAAATATAACTTACTATTTGCTGCAACTGCAGAAGAAGAAATTTCTGGAAAAGACGGAATAGAATCCCTGTTACCCCTCCTGCCACCCATTGCTGCCGGAATTGTTGGTGAGCCCACCCGGCTGGAACTCGCAATCGCTGAACGAGGACTCATGGTGTTGGACATAGAAATAAATGGAAGGGCAGGACATGCAGCCCGCAGCGAAGGTGAGAATGCCATCTACAAAGCTCTTGCCGATATTGATTGGTGTAGAAACTACCAATTTGAAAAAGTATCCAACCTGCTCGGACCGGTGCAGATGACCGTAACAGTGATTGAAACAGACAACAAGGCGCACAATATCGTTCCTGCCGTCTGTAAACTGGTTGTAGATGTACGCATCAATGAATTGTATTCACCCGAGGAGGTGCTGGCAGTGATTTCATCGCACGTCAAAGGTCAGGTTGTACCCAGGTCACTCCGTTTGAGATCCACATCAATCTCTACTGATCATCCGTTGGTAAAGGCAGGGATTCAAATGGGGAAGAATTGTTACGGCTCTCCTACCACATCCGATAAGGCATTGATGCCATTTCCTGCCCTCAAGATGGGGCCTGGTGACTCCATGCGCAGCCACATGGCAGACGAATTTGTTTTTATACATGAAATAGAGGAAGGAATCAATACATACATTCAACTACTGAATCAGGTTATATGAAGCTATGGGCAAAAAATACAACTAAGACGGCAGCAGCTGTAGAATCTTTTACGGTGGGTCGCGACAGAGAAATGGATCTTTTCCTGGCACCATTTGATGTGTTGGGTTCTATAGCACATGTGCAGATGCTTACATCAATTCAATTGCTGCGTGAAGAAGAAGGGACCGTATTGATGAATGAATTGCGGACAATCTACCAAGAAATGCAGGGGCAAGAACTAAAACTGCCTGCTGAAGTAGAGGACATCCATTCTTACATCGAAATAATACTCACCCAACGCTTAGGTGACATCGGAAAAAAAATTCATGCAGCCAGAAGCAGGAATGATCAGGTGTTGCTCGATATTCGTTTGTTCATGCGCCATGAATTGGAGCAGATCGTAGAATCAACTTCTGCATTATTTGAACTTTTGCAACAGCAGAGTGAACGATATAAGTACCAGCTCATACCCGGATATACACACCTGCAACTCGCCATGCCATCTTCTTTTGGTCTCTGGTTCGGAGCCTATGCAGAGAGCTTGGTAGACGATCTGATCACACTCGAAGCTGCTTATCGTGTCGTGAATAAAAATCCACTTGGATCTGCAGCCGGTTTTGGTTCTTCTTTTCCTATCAATCGAACAATGACCACTCAATTACTTGGATTCGATGCCCTTAACTTCAATGTTGTATATGCGCAGATGGGCCGGGGTAAGACAGAACGGATTATCGCGGCAGCCCTCGCTAATCTCGCTGATACCATGGCCAGAATGAGCATGGATGCCTGTTTGTTCTTAAATCAACAGTTCGATTTTATCTCCTTTCCTTCAGAACTTACAACAGGTTCCAGCATCATGCCGCACAAAAAAAACCCCGATGTTTTTGAGTTAATTCGTGCGCATGGAAATAGATTGCGTGCACTGCCCAACGAAATCACCATGCTCACCACGAATTTGCCCTCGGGTTATCACCGCGATTTGCAATTGTTAAAAGAACATTTGTTCCCGGCCTTCCAAACCATTAAAGATTGTATGCAAATGCTGGGACTGATGCTGTCAAACATAGAGGTACGTGACAATATTCTGGATGAGGATAAATACAAGTTTGTCTTTAGTGTTGAAGAGGTAAATCGCCTGGTACAACGGGGAGTTCCTTTCCGGGAGGCCTATCAGCAAATAGGAAAAGATATCGCTGATGGAAGTTTTCAGCCATCTAGGACTATTCAACATACCCATGCAGGATCGATCGGCCAACTGTGCAACGATAAAATTCGTGAACAAATGCAGCAGGTATTGGCGAAATTTCCTTTTGAAAGGGTCAACAATTGCCTTCGGACATTAGCAGGCAACTCATAGTTATTTTACCTGTGCCGGTTTTAATCAAATGTTGTTTCTTTGCGAGACAAAACCGGAATTTTCATGAAAAAGACACTTCTTTTTTTATCTATCGCCGTTCTCCCAATTTGCCTTTGGGCCCAGGTTAAAAAACCGGCAGCTCCGGCAGCTAAACCCAAACCGGTGGTTGCCCCGGTGGCCGGACTCAAAACCATGTCCGATAGTGTTAGTTATTCTGTAGGCGTTAAGATTGCACAAAGCCTGAAAACACAGGGATTTGATGACCTGAATTTCGAAATGATTAAAAAAGCTTTCACCGATGTAAAGAATGGTGCCAAGCCTATTTTAACCGAAGAGGTGATCAATAAGTGTCTGGGCCAATACCAGGAGCAAAAAAATGCGGAACGTGTTATGGCCAACAAGAAAGAAGGCCTTGCCTTCTTAGCTGCCAATGCAAAGCGCCTCGGTGTGGTAACCCTTCCCAATGGCTTGCAATATGAAGTAATGAGGGCAGGTAAGGATACAATAAAACCAACTATTGACAGCAAAGTACGCTGTCATTACCATGGCACATTGATAGATGGAAAAGTTTTTGACAGCTCTGTTGACAAAGGTGAGCCCATTACGTTTCCTTTACGCAATGTTATCCGCGGTTGGCAGGAAGGACTTCCATTAATGACCGTTGGCAGCAAGTGGAAGTTTTTCATCCCTTCAGATTTAGGTTACGGCGATGCCGGAACAGGAGGACCAATTGGCCCGGGTGCAACCCTGATCTTTGAAGTTGAATTGTTGGGAGTTGAGAATTAATAAGATGTATAATTTTTCGTAAGCAAAAATCATAGCGCATGAATCAGTCATTTGTCAACCGCATTGAGCAAGAGCTGGAAGAGATTCGCCAGGCCGGACTATTCAAGCAGGAACGCATCATCGCCAGTGAACAGGGAGCAGAGATCATGGTGAACGGTAGGAAGGTGTTGAACTTTTGTGCCAATAACTATTTGGGTTTGTCTTCTCACCCGCGCGTTATAGAAGCAGCGCACAAAACCATTGACAGCAGGGGTTTTGGCATGAGCAGCGTACGATTTATATGTGGTACCCAAGACATTCACAAAGAGCTGGAAGAAAAATTGTCACGGTTTTTAGGAACAGAGGATACTATTTTATATGCTGCTGCATTTGATGCGAATGGGGGTGTTTTCGAACCCCTTTTTCAGGAGCAGGATGCCATCATCAGCGATGCCTTGAACCATGCGTCGATTATTGATGGTGTAAGGTTGTGCAAAGCACAACGGTTTCGCTATGAGCACAACAACATGGCTGACCTGGAAGAAAAACTCAAGGAGGCAGCCGGATGCAGAACGAGAATTATTGTTACCGATGGTTCTTTTAGTATGGATGGAACCATTGCTCAGCTCGATAAGATCTGTGATCTCGCTGATCGCTACGATGCTGTAGTAATGACCGATGAATGTCATTCATCAGGGTTCATCGGAAAAACCGGTCGCGGAACCCACGAATATAGAAATGTAATGGGTCGTGTTGATATCATTACAGGCACCCTTGGTAAAGCCCTAGGAGGAGCCAGTGGCGGATTTACTTCCGGTAAAAAAGCCATTATTGAAATGTTGCGCCAGCGCAGCCGGCCCTATCTTTTTTCCAATACACTTGCCCCCAGTATCGTAGGTGGTTCTATTGCTGTTCTGGATATGCTAACTGAAACCACTGAGCTAAGAGATACCCTGGAAGCCAATACCCAATATTTTCGGACACAAATGACGGCCGCGGGCTTTGATATCAAGCCCGGAGATCACCCGATTGTACCTATAATGCTCTATGATGCAGTGCTCTCCCAGCAATTTGCAGCCGCACTCCTGGAAGAAGGGGTTTATGTTATTGGCTTCTTTTTCCCGGTTGTACCCAAGGGAAAAGCAAGGATACGCGTTCAACTCAGTGCCGCTCATACCCGTGAACACCTGGATACTACTATCGCCGCCTTCATTAAGGTAGGAAAACAGTTGGGCGTAGTGAAATAGTCGGTTTCAGCTATTGGCTTGGATGTTTAGCTGTACCTTTGCGCAAATTATCGTGCTATGAAGCGTGTTGCTCATCTCTCCAGCTTATTGCCCTTTTCTTTGGGTGTCATCATTATAACAGCATTCGCCGCCTGTTCCCCCAATAATGTCAGTATTGATGATTCCATCGGCCAAGTTTTTGATAAGGCAGGTGTTGAAGGGACTTACGGAATGTTTCACAACGGAGCCGGAACCTTTACTTTATACAATGTCAAGCAATACCGTGATTCAGCGTATGCGCCCAACCAAACTTTTGAACCGGTGCTTGTTGTTGCCGGTCTGGAAACAGGGGTAATTGCCAACGAACGCACACCTCTATTAATTGATACCCTGGCAAATACCAAAGTTTCGACCGATTCAGCACTCATGCAATCAATACCCGCATTTTTTGCAACAGTGGCACGAACAATGGGTAAAGAAAAATTACAGATCATACTTGATACACTTCAATACGGATCAAAAAAAATCAATGGATTGGTAGAACAGGCCGCTGATTCTTCAATCACCATTTCTCCCGATGAGCAACTCGGGCTCATCAAAAAATTGTATTTCAATCAATTGCCTTTTCAAAAAAGAAGTCAGGAGATTGTCAAGAAACTACTCATTCGGGAAAACACTGCCGCCTTCCAGCTGGCTTATTATCTGTCACGCCAAAAAACCGAAAATGGATTGACCAATGGTTGGGTGATTGGCTGGGTGGAAGAAAACAAGCACCCTTATTTCTTCGTTATTCATACCCAACGAAAGGATGGTGAAGAAACGCCTGAGACCCAAATTAGTTTGTTAAAAAACATTTTAACTCAGCAAGGTTTTCTGACCGGAAAGAAATAGCGGCCCCGGAACAGAACCAATGCTCAAGCCGGGTGTTAATAAAATAACATTTTATCATGCAACTCTATTGTAATAGCCTGACTTCCATCAGCAGACTCAAAACCAGAGAAGTATCGATTGGTGGTTTATTAATGGGCAATGGGCATCCGATCAGGGTGCAGACCATGACTACTACCGATACAATGGATACCCTTGCCACTGTTGAACAATCCATTCGTTGTATTGAGGCAGGCGCCGAATTGGTGCGCATAACAGCTCCCAGTAAGAAAGAAGCAGAGAACTTATTGTTGATTAAAAATGAACTACGCAAGCGAGGATATCACACCCCATTGGTGGCAGATATTCACTTTACGCCCAATGCAGCAGAGATAGCAGCCCGGATAGTCGAGAAGGTGAGGGTTAACCCCGGGAACTATGTTGATAAAAAGAAATTCGAACAGATTGATTATACGGATGCAGAGTACCTGGAAGAAATTGACAGGATAAGAGAAAAATTTACTCCACTCGTTCGCATTTGTAAAGAATATGGAACAGCCATGCGCATTGGAACCAATCATGGCTCACTCAGTGATCGCATCATGAGTCGTTATGGCGATACGCCGATTGGCATGGTGGAAAGTGCCATGGAATTCCTCCGCATTGCACGTGATGAAAATTTTCATCAGATTGTTTTGAGCATGAAAGCCAGTAATCCAAAGGTGATGGTGCAGGCATATCGATTACTGGTGCAACAGATGCTGACATCGTTTGGCGAGTGCTATCCCTTGCACCTGGGGGTGACAGAAGCAGGTGATGGGGAAGACGGAAGAATTAAAAGCGCAGCCGGAATCGGAACACTTCTCGAAGACGGTATAGGTGATACAATTCGTGTTAGTCTCACAGAAGACCCTGAATTCGAAATCCCTGTTTGCAGGGATCTGGTTAAAAGATATGTGTTCCCATCCACCGAAACTGCTTTGATACCATCGGTTCAGAAAATTCCTTATGATCCTTTCTCCTACCAAAGAAGAACATCCTTCGCAGTAGGCAATATTGGACAGCAGCAAGTGCCTGTTGTAATTGCAGATTTAAGTCGACTGAAAAATATAGAACCCGCTGATTTGCTAAAAGTAGGGTATAACTATGATGCTACTACCGACAAGTGGAACATCAGTGATACGGCAGCCGATTATATTTTCACAGGAAATTCCCTGCTGAATTTTGAGTTGCCGGGTACACTTCGCGTGGTAACTTACCCTGCAACCTGGGAACAGGTAGCAGAACATTCATCGTATGTTCCCTTATTCAGTACTTCGGGATATTTAGCCGCTGCGCATAAAAGCAATCACATGAACATCGTAATGGTTGATTGCTTCAGTGATAATTCCGATATCAATGATTTCACCGGTCTTGATGAATTGGCGAATGATCCAACCGTTGTTCTGGCACTCAGTAGCCGTTCCAGACAAGCTATGCCTGCAGTGAGAAGAATGTTCATGGAACTAATGAACAGAAAAATCAACAACCCGGTAATATTGATATGCGATAGCAATCACCTGACAACGGATGAACATCTCATACACTTTGCAACAGAATGTGGGGCACTTTTATTAGATGGCATGGGTGATGGCATTTGTCTGGGCATGACAACTGAAAGCTATGCCATCAACAGCAAAGAGCAAACTACTATCAGCGGGAGAAATTATGTGCAACTCAATGGTCCGGAAGAATTTATGAATGCGACTGCATTCGGAATATTGCAAGCTACCCGCACACGCATCTCTAAGACAGAATACATTAGTTGTCCGAGTTGTGGACGAACATTGTTTGATCTTCAGGAAACAACTGCCCGTATAAGAAAAGTAACCCATCACCTCAAGGGTGTTAAAATTGCCATCATGGGATGCATTGTAAATGGTCCAGGTGAAATGGCGGATGCAGATTTTGGTTATGTGGGAAGCGGCCCCGGTAAAATAACCTTGTACAAAGGCAAGGATATTATGAAACGCAACATTGACAGTGAAATAGCCGTGCAGGAGCTCATCAATCTCTTAAAAGAGCACGATGCGTGGATTGAGCCCGCAAGTGCTTGATGGTTCAAGTTTTATTGCCATACTTTAATTTGTAATGATGAGAGCACCTCAGAAGACAGACTTTTTAGTGATCGGGTCCGGAATCGCAGGACTCACTTTTGCAATTAAAACTGCTCGTGCTTTTCCAGATAAATCAGTTGCCGTTATCACCAAGACACAAGCTGATGAAACGAATACCAAGTATGCCCAGGGAGGGATCGCAGGTGTTTGGGATGAGTCAACTGATAGTTTTGAAAAACATATTGCTGATACGCTGATTGCAGGTGACGGTCTTTGTAATCCGGAAATAGTCAACCTGGTTGTTCACGAGGGTCCCGAGCGCATTCGGGAAATCATCAGTTATGGTGCTGAATTCGATAAAACTTCTACCGGAGATTATAGTTTGGGCAAAGAAGGCGGACACAGTGTTCACCGCATACTTCATTATAAAGATGTGACAGGAAAAGAAATGGAACGTGCTTTGCTGGAAGAGATGTCGACCCTGCCAAATATTCAATTGCTCCACCATTGTTTTGTTGTGGATATCATTACGCAGCACCACCTGGGTTATCTGGTTACCAAATCGAGTACGGATATCACTTGTTATGGAGTTTATGTGCTTAACCTCGCTACGGGAGAGACAGAAAAAATATTGGCAAAGATCACCTTGATGGCAAGTGGTGGATGCGGTCAGGTTTACCGAACAACCACCAACCCTCAAATTGCTACCGGTGATGGCATTGCCATGGTTTATCGCGCGAAAGGACGAATCGAGAACATGGAATTCATCCAATTCCATCCAACGGCCTTGTTTGAGCCCGGCGTATCACCTTCTTTCCTCATAACAGAAGCTGTTCGCGGTGATGGTGGTATCCTTCGGAACAAAAGCGGGGAAGCATTCATGTCACGCTATGATGACAGGAAAGATCTTGCACCAAGAGATATTGTGGCCAGGGCCATCGACAATGAAATGAAAGTGGGAGGAACCGAACATGTTTATCTGGATTGCCGACACCTCGACGCCGAAAAATTTCAGGAGCACTTTCCCAATATTGATGCTCGCTGTAAGACCATCGGTATTGATGCGATGCAGCAAATGATACCGGTAGCCCCTGCAGCACATTATAGTTGTGGAGGCATCAAGACCGATGCGTGGGGCAGAACCTCTATCCATCATTTGTATGCTTGTGGGGAATGTGCCAGCACTGGTTTGCATGGCGCCAATCGACTTGCCAGCAATAGCTTACTGGAGGCCATGGTTTTTGCTCATCGGGCATTTGAAAATTGCCTGACACAAATTGACCAAATTGATTGGAGGAATGACATTCCTGATTGGAATGCTAAGGGGACCACTGATCCGCGGGAAATGATTTTGATAACACAGACGAAAAAAGAACTTCAACAAATCATGAGTGATTATGTGGGCATTGTTCGAACAGACGAACGATTGCAGCGTGCCATGCGGCGGATGGATCTATTGTATGAAGAGACCGAGGCACTCTACCGCACTACCCGTTTGTCGCCTCAACTTTGTGAATTGCGCAATCTAATTACTTCAGCTTACCTAATCGTGAAGGGTGCTCAGTTTAGAAAGGAGAGCCGTGGATTACATTATAATACCGACCACCGCGAAAAGAGCACACTGCTGCAGAATATCGTACTTTAATGATGCCCTGCCTATACCTGCAACAGATTGTTTGTATCTTTATCATGATTGATCGTTGACTATGTTTTACATCTATTATAGTTTACTGTACCTGCTTTCGCTTTTACCCGACCGTTTGTTGTATTTCATCGGTGATGGTATATATGTACTCGCTTACTATGTCATTGGCTACAGGAAAAAGGTCGTGATGAGTAATCTGTTGATTGCTTTTCCGGAAAAAACAGCGGCAGAGCGAGTTCGCATAGCCAAAGACTTTTATCATCAGTTTGTCAATACAATGGTTGAAACGATTCAGCTCATTGCTATGTCTGATAAACGATTCGATCAACGAGTGACTTCAAATGCAGAGGTACTTAACCGATACATTGACTCGGGGAAAAATGTTCAACTACATACAGCTCATTTTTTTAATTGGGAAATGATCAACCTGGGGGTAGCACGAAAAAGTAGGTTCCCTTTTGTAGGGGTCTACATGTCATTTACCAGTAAAGCTTTTGATAGAATCATGTATCGGATGCGGAAGAGATTCAATACTATATTGATTCCTGCCGCTGAATTTAAAGATCGTTTTCATGATTATGTGAAAGGAAAATATGCACTCGGACTGGTGGCTGATCAGAACCCGGCCAGAATAGATAAGGCATATTGGGTGTCTTTTTTCGATAAGATAACAGCATTTACTTCAGGCCCGGAACGCGGTGCCAGAGCAAATGACACGGCAGTAATCTTCATTAGTATACAACAACCCCGACGTGGTCATTACCATTTGCAGTATGAATTGATTACTGAAAATCCAAGATCCTTGCCTGAGGGAGAGTTGACCAAAATGTATGTACGGTATCTGGAAACTGCTATAAGAGCGAATCCTTCCAACTATTTGTGGAGTCACCGCAGATGGAAATGGGAATACAACCCCCAAGATCCCAAACAAAAATTAATTTCCTGATGCTGCAGATTGGGTTCAGACGAAAGGAAAGTTTAGTTGAGAACAGCTGCTTCTTTTACAATGGTTACTTTGTCCCCTAGCTGGCTAATGGCATTCCATCCACCTACAACATTGCGGATATTGTGAAACCCTTCTCTTTTTATGAGTGAGGCTGCTATAACGCTTCTGTAACCACCGAGACAGTGAACATAAACATTTTGCGAGTCATCCAGGTCAGACATAGAGCCCGGATCCTTTAAGCTATCCAGGGGCAGGTTGACTGCATCTTTCAGATGACCATTGGCAAACTCAGTTTCTTTGCGAACATCTACTATCACAAGATGATCATCGAATGGAATGTCCATTGCGAGCTCATCAGCATCAACATTTATGATCATGTCAATGGACTCTCCCGCTTGTTGCCATGCCTCTATACCTCCATCGAGATAACCAATCATTTTATCAAACCCTACACGTGCCAGACGCACGATGGTTTCCTTTTCTTTTCCGGGAGTTGTTATCAATAGAATTGGATGGTTGAAGGAAAGCAGACTGCCTGCCCATTCTGCAAAGCGACCATCGAGGCCGATACTAATCGAGCCGGGAACAAAACCTTCCGGAAACTCTGATGATGGCCGGGTATCTAAAACTATGACATCCTCTCGGGCAGCCGCTTCTTTGAATGCACTGACAGATAAGGGTTGAAGCCCTGCTGTCAACACTGCATCCAGATTGCTATAGCCCTGCTTATTGATTTGTGCGTTGATAGGAAAGTATTGGGGTGGTTCAGCCAGTCCTTCAGTCACTGCACGAATGAACTCCTCCTTGGTCTGTGCTTGTAGTGCATAATTGGTTTTTTTCTGGTCACCAATGGTACTGAATGTTTCCGGTCCCAAATTCTTTCCACAACTACTTCCTGCACCGTGGGCGGGATAAACAATCACATCATCAGCCAGTGGAATGATTTTAGTTTGCAGACTATCATACAACATGCCTGCCAGGTCTTCCATCGTTATCACATTTTCTTTTTGTGCGAGATCCGGACGACCTACATCACCTACGAAGAGCGTGTCACCAGTAAAAATTGCATGATTTTTTCCCTGCTCATCTTTTAACAGGAAACAACTGCTTTCCATGGTGTGTCCGGGAGTATGTAACACCTCAAGGTTGATATTTCCCAATGAAAAGATCTCACCATCTTTCGCAAGATGAACAGGATAATTGGTTCGAGATGAGGGACCATAGACAATGGTAGCACCGGTTGCAGCAGCCAAATCCAAATGGCCGCTAACAAAGTCAGCATGGAAGTGGGTCTCAAAAATAAATTTAATGGTTGCTTTTCGCTCTCGGGCAAGATCCAGATAAGCTTCAATGTCTCTGAGGGGATCAATTACGGCAGCCTCACCATTGCTCTCTATGAAATAAGCAGCTTCGCTCAGGCAGCTCGTGTAAAGTTGGCGGATGAACATAACTCGGTGGTTGAATGGAAAAAAATCTTACCCACACTCAATAGCATGTGGCAAATTCAACCGCAAAGTTACTGAAAAATCAGGCGATCAGCGTCTCTACGAACTTTACAACTTCAGCTAAACGAGTGTAGTTAACAGAGTAGTAAATGAACTTTCCATCGCGCGTGGTGGCAACAATGCCGGCCCTGCGCAAAATGGCCAGGTGTTGCGAAGCAACAGATTGTTCCAGTCGCAACTTCACATAAATTTCTGTAACAGTCATTTTCTGGTTTTCATCCAGAAGCTTGATGATTTGCTGACGGAGCTTGTGGTTGATAGAGCGAAGAATAAGGGCAGCTTTTTTAGTATGCACGAAATCGACCTTAACCTGCACATTTCCATTCAACAATTCTATCGATTGTAATGATTGGCTCATAACAATAAATTAAAGTTTTTGGGGGGTTAAAACTTATAGCTTATAAAGTTATATATATTTTTCCGTTTTTAATATATATTTTAATAAATAAAATATATAAACTTAAGATATGCTTTTCAGTGGATTGAAAAAATCCTTGACATAAAAAGGCTCAATGTAGGCAAGATCCGCAGCTTCAATTTTTGGAACTAATTGGTTTGTGATCCTGGCAAGATCTGAAGGTTCGTACACAAGTTCCGGGAAAGTAATAACGCCGGGGGGGAATAAATGCAACAATTTCTGAACCCCGTTTCCGGAAAACAGGGTGGTAGAATTTCCCACAAGTTCCTGCAATACCTGCTCATCAGCAATGAGTGCAAATGGCTCTCTCACCGTTCTCAAATTATGGTGGTACAGACCTGTAAGGACTTCTAAACGGCGGGCATCGATCATTGGACAAAAAACTGAATTTGAATCAATCTTGACACCCTGCTCACCGGCATGTCTAATCAGGGCTGCTGCCATTAGCTCCAATGTTGACAGAGCATACAGAGGTTTTTCCAGCGCAAAGCAAATTCCCTTGGCAGCAGATAAGCCAACACGCAATCCGGTATAACTTCCCGGGCCATTCATTACCACCACACCGGCCACTTCGGCTAATCCAATGCCTGTTTCCCGACACATCTCATCAATCGCAGATGGAACAAAACCTGCATGTTCCCTTGAATTGGTATTTTCCCGCAGGGACAATAAACCCTCCGGCTGAACCAATGCCACATGTGCTTTTTCCAGGGCCGTGTCAATTACCAGTAACATTTTGGCGGAAGATTTTTTGTTGGACAAAATTAGGTTGGCAGGTTCAACGAAATGTAGTCAATTTGCTGAATATTTTATTGTTATGTCAAAAGAAGTCATCATTACCCCGGCGGCACCCGCCCCCATCGGTCCCTACAATCAGGCCATCAAGGCCAATGGTCTTGTGTTTGTCAGCGGACAAGTTGCTATCATCCCGGAAACCGGCGAGCTACAACAGGAAAACATCCAGTCAGAAACCCATCAGGTAATGAAAAACCTTACGGCCATTCTGCATACAGCCGGAACCAGCTTGGATCAGGTAGTAAAAACGACCATATTTCTTTCCGATATGTCATTGTTCTCAGCAGTGAATGAAGTGTATGGTTCTTACTTCACTACTGCATTCCCTGCTCGTGAAACTGTTGCTGTAAAAGGGTTACCCAAAGGGGTTAATGTAGAGATCAGTGTGATTGCCCTTGCATCATAGTATCTCCCTGGCTCTGTAGGTGGTGGAAAAATGCCTTTGTTCTCCGGGGGCTAAGCTAATGAGTAAAAGTTGATTGTTAAAGTTGTCGGGTGCGCCGCTGAGATTTTCCAATGCAATGCTCTTGCGGTCATCAGGCGTAAATACCTGCAGGACCGGAAAAGACTTATCGGGTAGTACCGTCAACTCAATTTCCTTGCTTCTTAAGATGCATTTGTACGGTTGATCCTCATCATCAGACCAAACAAATCCATTGTCCAGATGAATGCCCTCCAGCAAACATCCGGGTACAAATCGATCATCTGCAATCAGCTGACCAGTTGGTAACAAATCGGTATCATATTCCATTTGCCTGTTGGTGTTGAACTGCAGTTCCCATTCATCTGTCCTTCCACCCAATGAAAAGTAAGGATGCCAACCTTCCGCCAAAGGAATCATTTCTTCGTTGTCATGCCATATCGTTGATGTTACAGTTAAGGTTGATTCCTTTCTGAGCACCCATTCCAGCCTTACCTGATAAGGAAAAGGGTAACCCGGGTCAGAGCCATCATAGCTTCCCTCAAGAACAACTGTTGCTGATTGCTCATCTGACTTTGTGTCGACAACAGTATAAACCGAGTCATACATCAATCCATGTATCGCATGGGCACCCAGGTATTTTTTTTCAATGTGGTAGGTCACGCCCAACCAGGTATAAGTGCCATTGCGCATCCTGCAGACAAACGGACTCAAACGGGCTCCCTGAAATGCCTCTCCGATTTTTTCGCGCGACTCTGCTAAGCTGTTAAATCCAGCTACCAGGTTACATGAATGACCTTTTACAGGGATACTGTATCTGTTCAGAATACCTCCCAATGAATAAATTTCTGCCGATGTTCCATTACCATCCGATAGCACCACTGCAACCAGTCCATGCTCTTCATTGATTTGAATTGAGAAGCCCATAACCGAAAGTAAGCCAAAAACAGCAAGCCACTTCGATAGGCAATCCGTTAAAAAACTAACAACCGTTAACGTCGTCACCAAAAATGCTATTTTTGCACTCAATTTATTCTGCATGTCTTATACACCTCGCCATCCAATTCGCATGGTAACTGCCACCAGTTTGTTCGACGGACATGATGCGTCTATCAACATCATGCGCAGAATTTTTCAGTCCAAAGGGGTGGAGATCATCCATTTGGGACACAACCGAAGTGTTCAGGAGATCGTTGAATGTGCCATACAGGAAGATGTTCAGGGAATTGCTGTCACCAGTTACCAGGGTGGTCACCTTGAATTTTTCAAGTACATGAAAGACCTGCTGGACGAATGGGGCTGCGGACACATTAAAATTTTTGGCGGTGGTGGCGGAACCATCTTACCTACTGAAATTGAGCAACTACATCAATATGGCATTACCCGTTTGTATAGTCCGGATGATGGCAGGACAATGGGGTTGGAAGGCATGATCGAAGATGTAATTCAGCATTGTGATTTTTCCTTGCCCGATATTGATATGAATAGTTCTGCGGGAGATGCCCGTTCGCATATCAAACAACTTTCCCGCGGGATTACCATGGCAGAGAGAGGTTCATTGTCGGCCACTAAGTCGGACGGGAAGCGGCACATTCCGGTTATTGGAATAACAGGAACGGGGGGAGCCGGAAAGAGTTCAGTAACAGATGAATTGGTAAGAAGATTTTTATTAAAGACACGCGACAAGAAGCTGGCCATCATTTCCGTTGATCCTTCCAGAAAAAAAACCGGTGGCGCTTTATTGGGAGACCGCATTCGGATGAATGCCATCCACCATCCCTCCATATTCATGCGAAGCATGGCAACCCGCAATGACAACAAAGCTTTGAGCCAGCATGTACCGGAAGCAGTGGCGCTGTGTAAAAAAGCCGGATTTGATGCCATTATAGTCGAGTCAGCCGGGGTGGGACAAAGTGATGCGTCAATAGTAGAAGGCTCAGATGTAAGTGTGTATGTGATGACCCCTGAGTATGGAGCAGCGACACAACTTGAGAAGATCAATATGCTTGACTTCGCAGATCTGATTGCTATCAATAAATTTGATAAACCTGGTGCGGAAGATGCACTTCGTGATGTTGGCAGACAATACAGACGCAATCACCAAATTTGGGATGAAGATGCAGACCTGCCCGTGGTAGGAACCATTGCCGCCCAATTCAATGATGCCGGTGTCGATCAATTATTCGCCCGACTGATGATGTTGGTAGAGAAAAAAACCGGCATACAATTGTTGCCCGATTTGGCAGACCGGTTGCCCGATTTAGCTGGTATGTCAAGGGTTCAAATCATTCCCTCAGCCCGTGCACGCTACCTTTCTGAAATTACGGCCACCCTTGCTAATTATGATCATCAAATGGATGAGCAGGCAAAACTTGCTACCCAATGGTATCAATTGGAGGGCACAAAAAAGTTGCTGGAAGAAAAATCGGTGAACGAGCAGGCATTGGTTGTTCTGCAGGAAAAAATTGATGAAATTCATCGCCAGCTGCTGCCGGAAACAATCGAACTTGTCAAAACCTGGCCATCCCGGTTGGAGCAATATTCCGGTGCCGTTCTTTCCTATAAAGTTCGCGGTCAGGAGTTGCAGCAACCTCTCCGGTTTACTACCCTCAGTGGTACAGCCATTTCAAGAGTTGCACTGCCACGATTCAATGATTGGGGTGATTGGGTTCGTTGGCAAATGCAGGAAAATCTTCCCGGATACTTCCCGTATACAGCCGGCGTATTTGAGTTGAAAAGAAAAGATGAAGATCCTACACGAATGTTTGCCGGCGAGGGACCACCTGAGCGCACCAACAAAAGATTTCATTATCTCTCTCAAGGTCAGCCTGCAATTCGCTTGTCCACCGCTTTTGACAGCGTAACCTTATATGGCGAAGACCCGGCACTGAGGCCAGACATCTACGGTAAAGTAGGTAACAGTGGTGTTAGCATTGCAACATTGGATGATGCTAAAAAATTATACAGCGGATTCGATCTTTGTGATCCCCGCACCTCTGTTAGTATGACCATCAATGGTCCAGCCCCTATTTTGTTGGCCTTCTTTTTAAATGCTGCCATCGATCAGCAATGTGAAAAGTGGATAGAGGAGCATAAGGAATGGAACCGGGTTGATCAATGGATGCAAAAAAATATTTCCGAAGGGCAACGTCCCATCTATTCTGATACCCGTCAACCCGGTCTGCTACCGGAAGGCAATACGGGACTCGGTTTGCGCTTACTTGGTACCAGTGGTGACCGGGTATTGCCCCAAGAAATTTATGAGCAGATTCGTGAGCGAACACTTTCCCTCGTAAGAGGTACCGTTCAGGCTGATATTCTCAAGGAAGACCAGGCACAAAATACTTGCATCTTCTCAACAGAATTTGCATTGCAACTAATGGGTGATGTGCAGGTTTATTTCAGTGAACATCAGGTGAGAAATTTTTACAGCATCAGTATCAGCGGATACCACATTGCCGAAGCCGGTGCCAATCCAATCACACAACTGGCGTTCACGCTGGCGAATGGGTTTACGTATGTAGAATATTTTCTCAGCAGGGGTCTTTCCATCGATGACTTTGCCGGCAATTTGTCTTTCTTTTTCAGCAATGGCATGGATCCTGAATACAGTGTGATAGGTCGCGTGGCGCGCCGCATCTGGGCAAAAGCCATCCGCTACAAATACAAGGGAAACAGCCGCTCTCAAAAATTAAAATATCATATTCAAACCAGTGGTCGTAGTCTGCATGCGCAGGAAATTGATTTTAATGACATTCGTACCACCCTGCAGGCTTTGTATGCCATTTACGACAATTGTAACAGCCTGCACACGAATGCCTATGATGAAGCCATCACTACTCCAACAGAGGAAAGTGTAAGAAGGGCCATGGCCATTCAGTTGATCATTAACCGAGAACTGGGTACAGCATTGGCTGATAATTTCATTCAGGGAAGTTATATGCTGGAAGCGTTGACCGACCTTGTCGAGAAAGCTGTGCTGGCTGAATTCGATCGAATTTCTGAGAGAGGAGGGGTACTCGGTGCTATGGAAAGAATGTACCAACGCCATAAAATACAGGAGGAAAGCATGTACTACGAAACCCGGAAGCATACGGGTGAATTGCCAATCATCGGGGTGAATACCTTCCTGAGTAAAAAGGGAAGTCCGACACTCATTCCCGCTGAAGTAATTCGAAGTACAAGAGAAGAAAAAGACCAGCAGATTGCAAATCTGCAATCATTTCAGGAGCGCAACTCTACAATGGCAGCTGCAGCACTGCAACGGCTACAGGAAGTGGCACTCAGCAATGGCAATCTTTTCACCGAATTAATGGAAACAGTTAAATACTGTTCACTCGGTCAAATCACCGAAGCATTGTACCAGGTGGGTGGTCAATATAGAAGAAATATGTAATTAAGCAGCACTTTTTCATTTCAATACTTAACTGTAATTTTGATCATGCGTTACTTTATCTGCATTCTTTTTTTTGTAATAGCTGCTGTTACTGTTCATGCTCAGCAGGCACGTCGTTATGACTCCACCTTAAAACTGGGAAAAGCAGGATTCAAGATTTCTTGTAACAACAAAAATCCAGAAAAGAACAATTTGTCCATTGCACCTGTTGGCTTCGAAAACGGAGCGCGTGACGCGAGTTTCGATGTGAAGGGTCGTGTGAACAAAGCTGAGGTGGACGATTTAAATATGGATGGATTCCCTGATTTGATCATTTATGTTAATCTCCCGGGAGACAAACCAAAACTCAATATCATTGCTGTCAGTTCGGATAAGAATCAAGGATTTCTTCCCATTTATTTCCCCGACATCTTAGATGACCCCAAAATTAAGCCTGGCTACAGGGGGGGAGATGAATATTTTCTGATGGAGGGTAATCTGGTAAGAAGATTCCCAATATACAATACACAAGATACTACCAATGTGCAACCAACCGGCATGTACCGCCAAGTGATGTACCGGGTTGGTATGGGTGAAAGGGGTGAGCTGAAATTCAAAGTCGCCCGCAGTTATGATTATGCTCGTCAGCAGTAATCCGGCGTCTTCGCCTCTTTAATTTTACATCAACAGTTCCGTAACTGCTTTTTTTTGGTGTATTTTTATATAAATATACCTGCTCGAATACTGGTGATTTAACGGGTGGTGGCAGCAGTGTTTTTACTGATTGTAAACTTCATCTTTCCCTTATGAAACAATTCATTGCTGTCATCAGCTGTTGTTGCTTATTTTTTGTGGCTGCTTCGCAGGAAAAAAATGCTGCTCTTGATGCTAACCGGGTAACCCTGCCCAATGGCTGGAGTCTCTCACCCGCCGGAAGAAGTCTTCCACTGGGAGACCTCCCCTTGAACATGGTACTGAACCATGCAGGAAATCGGTTAGCAATAGCCAACAATGGTCAAAGTATCCAAAGCATTCAGTTGATTGATCCGGTAAATGAGAAAGAACTCGACAGATTGGTGGTTAGCCGCAGTTGGTATGGTCTTGCCTTCAGTGGTGATGATAAGACGCTTTATGTGGGTGGTGGTCATGATAACCGTATTTTAGTCTATAGCACCGAGAACGACAAACTTCAGTTGAAAGACAGTATTCAGTTGGGTAAAAAATGGCCCAATCGCATCGGTCCCGCCGGCATGGCAATTGACGACACCCGAAAAATTTTATATGTTGTAACCCGCGACGATAAGCAGTTATACCTCGTTGATCTTGCTACCCGCGAGGTGATTACCACATATCAGCTTGGAGGAGAAGCATATACCTGTGAGCTTTCACCCGATCGAAGTGAATTGTACATCAGTTGCTGGGGATGCGACCGAATCTATGTTTTTGAAACTGAAAGCCGGAAGATGGTGAAAGAAATACCGGTGGGTGACAATCCCAACGAGCTCCTGCTCAATAAGAAGGGAGATCTTTTACTCGTTGCCAACGCCAATGATAATTCTGTTTCAGTCATCGATACCAAAGCGCGCAGGGTAATTGAGACCTTACAGACCAGTCTCTATCCTGATGCACCCAGTGGTTCAACCACCAATGGTATGGCCATGAGTAAGGATGAAAAAACACTTTTCATCGCCAATGCAGACAACAACTGTCTCGCAGTTTTCGATGTTAGCCGAAGAGGCCAAAGTAAAGGCAAGGGTTTTATCCCTGTGGGCTGGTATCCAACCAAGGTGGTAGTTGCCAAGAAAAAAATATTTGTCACCAATGGGAAGGGATTTAATTCGCTTGCCAATCCTTACGGCCCGAATCCATTTGGAAACAAACAAATTGTACTTCATCACGAGGGCGACCCCAATAAGCCCAAGGGCGTTCAATACATTGCTGGATTGTTCCAGGGTACCATGAGCATACTCGATATGCCCGGCACAGTTCAACTGGAAAACTACAGCAGGCAAGTATACCGCAACACACCCTATAACAAAGAAAAAGAGTTATTGGCCGGTGGTGAAGCCGGTAACCCCATCCCTCAAAAAGTGGGTGATGCCAGTCCGATAAAATATGTTTTCTATGTGATCAAAGAAAATCGAACCTATGATCAGGTATTGGGTGATATGAAGGAAGGCAACGGAGATTCATCGCTCGTTTTGTTTGGAGAAAAAATCACACCCAATCAGCATGCACTGGCACGTGAATTTGTTTTACTCGACAACTTTTATGTAGACGGGGAAGTGAGCATGGATGGACATAACTGGACCATGGGTGCTTATGCCACAGATTTTCTGGAGAAAAACTGGGTCAACAGTTACGGTGGTCGTGGCGGAAGTTATGATGGGGAAGGAAATCGGGCGGTGGCCAATAATAAGGGTGGGTTTTTATGGGACCATTGTAAAAAAGCAGGGGTAACCTATCGCACTTATGGAGAGTTCACCAATAAGAACCGCGCAACCATTCCTTCACTGGAAGGCCATGTCTGTCCTTACTTCAGGGATTATGATAATTCTTTTCCCGATACTTCGCGCTTCTATCAGTGGAAGCAGGAATTTGATTCATTGCTGGCAGCAAATGCAGTTCCTCGCTTCAACAGTGTGCGTTTTGGTAATGATCATACAGAGGGTTTAAAAAAGGGAAGGCCTACACCGTATGCCCATGTAGCCGACAATGATTTGGCGGTAGGACTTTTTGTAGAACACCTCAGCAAGAGTTCAATTTGGAAAGAAACTGCTGTATTCATTATTGAAGATGATGCACAAAATGGAGCAGATCATGTAGATGCGCACCGCAGCACAGCTTACCTCGCAGGAGGTTTTGTCAAGCGTCGCTTTGTAGACCACACGCCCTATACCACTTCTTCCATGTTGCGCACGATGGAATTGATTTTGGGAATTCCTCCTATGACACAATACGATGCTGCTGCAACACCTATGTGGCGCTGTTTTTCCCCGAATCTGGATACAACCGCTTATGTATGTCGACCTTCCAATGTTAATTTAAAAGAAGTAAATACGGCGATGAATGAGTGGCAGCGGTTGTCGGAGAAAATGAATTTTGCGAAAGAAGATGACATCCCCGATCTTGAATTCAACCGTGTGCTGTGGCATGGATTGAAAGGCAGTGATGTTCCTTTTCCGGGTCCGCGGAGGGCTGCTTTTTATCGTCCTGTGAAAAAGGTAGATCGAGACGGAGATTAATGCCTACCTGCCCGAAACAAGAATAATGCGTGCCGCTTCGCGGAAATTATTCTCATCATCTCTTACCAACACCAGGTAAATTCCGGATGCCGGCTTCTCTCCTTTGTAATTTTTTCCATTCCAGATGGCTTGTCCTCCCTGTGAACGCGTTTGGAATACCAATGCTCCGCTGAGCTCAGTAATTTTTACAACCACATTTTCTTTCAATCCCCGAATGGCGATGGTCCCATTGAAATCTGGCGGAACAGGGTTGGGGAATACCAGCACTTTATCTCCTTCTTGTCTTGGATCGGTAACTGTACCGCGGTAACTGCAGATACCTGCATCTGTCAACACGAATACTTCTCCTGTTACTGGTTGTATTCCCACTTGTAATACATTGTTAGAGAGCAACGGACTATTCGTTGCGGTAAAATATTGAATCACGTCTTCGGCACTTTCAGAGAGCAGCCATAAACCATTTTTTGTACCAATCCATTTGCGGTTAGCACCATCTACTGCCATGCATTGTACTGATTGGTCACGCAATAAGAATCCCGCAAAACTTCCTTGTCGCACAACCGGCCGATAAGCATCACAACCAGCAGCACTGAAAACTTCACCGGCGCAGCGAACAATTCCTACTCCCTGATCCGTTCCTACCCAAATATTTCCTGTTCTGTCTTTAGCGATCGATAAGACATTGTTGGAAGGAAGATTCCCCTTCCCCAATCCGGTCTCATATTTTTTCCAGCGATCATCATTGAGTGCGTCGGGATCATTGGGTTGATAACAGATAAGACCATTGTTTTTCGGACTCACCACCCAAATTTGATCATAGTCATCGCAAACCAGTGGTCCCGCTGCCAGCTCATTGAGTACAAAGGGAATACTAAAAGCCAGCCATTTGCCATCGGTTTTTCTTACATGTAAATTGGAGGCCGCGCCATAGTTGCTTACCCACAATCGATTCTTGCTATCAAATGTCAAGCCCCCAATTCTGAAACTACTCGGGTCGCCGGCAGCTGCTTGTAACGTGCTGTTTCCTTGTTTGTAAATAAGTGGAGCGGCACCATTGCGAAAATGTACCAACCCACCACCATAACTGCCTGCCCAAACTGATTGATCGGTCGGATCGATGGCAACTGAAATGAAATCCAGAACCGTATCCAGCAATGGCAGGTTGAAGAAACTCTTACTTGACCACTCACCATTGAAAAAATAAATACCATTTCGGTTGAATTGGTAGTTCCAGGTTTCATTGATGCTGCCAGCTGCCATAACCATTTGTTGGGCATTGCCTGTAATGGCCCCGGAAGCAATACCAGGTGGGCCATTTGGAATAAATCGTTGAACAGATGTTCCATGTGCAGAGACACCACCAAACTGGTCAGCCACCCACATTGTAGTGCCTTCCAGCAGATAAGACCTGGGCAATGAGATAACACCTGCAGCTGTGGTGATTTTTTCGACTTGTCCGTTGGTAGCTAGTTGAATCACCCTTGCACTTCCATTGTTGTTTCGCTGTCCAATCAGCAGGCGGTTATTGGAGCTGCTGATGCCTGTGATACCCCAGTTAGCATCACGGTACAAGAGCTGCCATCCGCTGGTGGTTTGTAACAGCAAACTATCATTTTTCCAAACTACCAGTTGGTTGTTGACCGCAAATACCTGTCGAATTGCTCCGGAACTTAGTCCGTTGCTACCACTGAGTAATTGCCAATTTGAAAAATTGGAAGGATTGATCGATGCAGCAGCTATTTGCAAAAGACCTTCCTCTGAAGCAGCATAGAATTGATCGTTCAGTCTTGTGAATCCGTTGATGCCGGTTTGTGTTCCAGACCTACCGATTATCCAGGTATCTTTGATTTCATATTTTGAAAGATTCACTACAATAATTCCAAGTCCGGTAGACAAATAAGCCAGGCCATTCTCACAATAGATGCTGCGAATATTTTTGTTGCCGGGAAAGTTGCTGCGTTGAATGTCTCCAATGTTTTTGCTAATCCCTTTTGTATTCACAACATCCAGGTTGCTATTGGTATAGGCAATGATGAGTTGAGAAGTTGTTCCATCCCATCCGATGGCTGCCACGCCTATGTCATTGAGTCCGCTGGATTTGCTGTAGGAGGTGATTTCTTTTTCAGTATCTATTGCAAACACATGGGTAGGAGTGGCGATGTACAATTGATCGCCTTGTATAATTTGTCTGGTATCGGCAAAGTTCAGGTGATCGCGCCATTGTCCGATGGGCTGCAAGGCAGGTTGCGCCTCAACGGATGTAAGTGTGGTCAGCCAGGTGATCCAGCATACAATGATACCAATGATCGGAAGTCTCCTCATGAGTTGATAAAATTACAAAGTAAAACTGTGAAACCACCTTTCTTACTTTGACTGAATAGTTGTTTGGATGGCCCTCCGGTTCATAAGTCCGATGGCCAATAGCAGTAAAAAAGCGGTACCTAAAGTATAGGTAGATATGAAAGCTGGAAGATAGATGGCTTGTTTTACCAATACTTGTTGCAGCATCCATTGCAAAATAGATATGGTAAGCAGCGCAAGAATGACCATGCCTGCTTGTAGGGGGAAGAATTTTTTGAACAAAAATTGAGACAATTGCCCCGGGCTTGAGCCCAATTGTAACAACAATTGAATTTGATCCTGTCGTCCGGTTATGCTTAGTTGTATGAATAGAGATAATACCAGTAAGGCGAAAGCAAGCAGCAATAATCCAGAAAAGCCAGCAATAGCAGCTACCCAGTTGACAACCTGGCGGTACTGACTAAAGCGTGTCTTTTCCTGGTTGGTTCGCAATTGATTTTTTTGCAGAAACTGATTCAGGTTAGGGGAGGAAGCGTCATTGGTTTTGATGATGACACGGGAGGGCTTTCGTTTGTTTTCTGTTGCATAGCGTTGATTTGCCCAGTCCATAAAGGATGCAGGTACCAGCAAAGATTGAATCCGATCACTCAGTCCGACCACCCTTCCTTTGAGCACAATGGATTCTCCGGACCCGATGATAGCAATGTTGAAGGTGAGCATTTTAATGATTTCCGGACTCAATTGGGGAAGTTGTTGTGCCAGCGCAAATTGAAAATTGTAAAGATCCAGATACAAAGAGGGAAGTATGATAGGAACAATTTCATCCCCTTCTTTCCAATCCCAGTTGGGTGGCAATTGATCGATAAAACTGGCAGGCACTGTTTCAAAGGAAGCATCTGTCTGAAATGGAAATTGACTGTTATTGATACTTAAGATGGCCTTGAAGTAAGCGGGCTGTACAGTGCCAACAGCTGCCACCTCCGGTAACTTGCTTAATTGTTCGATTTCTTCTTCCTTCAGGGTGGTGTTGTTGAGATTGCTGCTGTTCAACTGTCGGTTAATGACCAGATAGGCAGTGTCTGCATCGCCTACATTTTCCTTATTGAGTAAGTAGGAGAAATTACTTTGTAATTGAACGGCCGCCAAGAGAAGAACAGCTGAAATCCATAAGCCGACTGAACCAATACCGGCTCTCCACTTGCCGGTTCGGCTGTTGAGTAGCTTCCCCATCAAATATTTCAATTCCTGCTGCATGAATTATAAATGAAACTGTTGATGGTACTTGAAATAGTTGTCCGGTTCGAGATCTAGTAATATCATCCCCGCTTGTCGTTGATTGACAGTAGTTGAAATGAGCTGGATCGCTTTTTCTTTGTTGATTTCATCGAGGTGACTGAAGGGTTCATCGAGAATCAGCCAGCGAAAAGGTTGAGACAGGGTGCGCAGGATGGCTCCTCTTTGTTGTTCACCATAACTGCAGATACCTGCCGGAGTACCTAGGAGGGCATCGATACCCAATTCCGCAGCCATATCTTCTATGGTGTTTTCACTGATAGGAATTCGGGGTAAAAACTTTTTTACCTCAGTGTTTTCACGGATAGTGAGTTCGGGGAATAAACGGAGATCTTGAAATACAATGCCCAATTCTTCCCTCCTCAACTGAGCAAGATCCTCCGGCACACAGTTCATTGGGTTTTTGTTGCCGATATAAATTGACCCCGTATAATCATTGCGCAATCCTGCCAGAAAATGAACCAGGCTGGTTTTCCCTCTTCCGCTTCGGGCTGTGATTTTTATTTGTTGTCCGGCAGACAGTATGATGTCCTTTCCCCAGATATCCGAATCTTTTGCCAATGGTTGATCCTGCAGCGGTCGGGGCATCACATGTTGCAGCCGGATATCCATGCTTTAATTTTTGCGGGTGCTGTCTTCCGGTATAACAATTGGTATCCGATCATCGGTTGTGAGCCAGTTGAATTCTTTCTCCAGTCCTGACATCATTTTTGTCAGAGATACTAAACTATTGGTTTTGGCATCTTGCATTGTCAGTTCCAGGTTATTGTGAACGGACTTGCCATCAAAATTATCACTGGATATGGTCATTTCTTTTACAGTGCTGGCAATGATGGAAGAAGCCTGATGAAATGTATAACTGTCATCAGCCTTAGTAAGACCCTTAATGGTGGATGCAATATTTATATAGAATAGTGTTGATGCTGCATTGTACGACTGGAAACTGGCGCTGTTCAGGAATTTATTTTTCTTTCCTGCTGCAGCCAGATAATTGGAATAAACCGAAGAGTCGCTGGCTATATAAATATTTTGATCATCTGCTATTAGGAAAGATCCCAGCGCACTGAATTCAGGGGCAGAACTGTAAGTAGTCCCTTTTTTAACCAGCCACCCATTTTTCACCCCTGTCTCCATTAATTTTAAATAACTGGCTTTTTCACCTACCGGTAACCTAACCAATAGTTTACCTCCGGGTAATCCCCTTTGCAGTGTTAACTCATCCTTTCGCTTCATGGGGTCGGGTTCTTGTACAGATAGGTCTGAAACTACTACAGCTATTTCACCCTTAAAAGCTTTTAGAGCTTCGTCCAGTGTCAATCCGCTTTTACTCAGAAAATTATCTGCGAATGATTTGAGTTCCAGGTGTTGAAGAATACCTCCGATAAGAGCAGGCTGAAAAGAGGCGAGTGCCAGCATGTTGATTTCGCCTTCCGGATAATCATTTACCAATGACCAATTAACAACCGGTCCGGCATATTGTCGAAGCAGACTGCTGAGTGTCGGATTGAAATAATTGGTCGATTGTATCCGCACTTTTCCCTGCTCGAAGTGCAGGGTTGCCGCAGTATAGTTGTCTTTCAGTAATTCTTCCAGTTTCGGTAAGTTGAAAGGAGTCTTTTTTAAAGCTTCGACTGAACTATTGCTGGAGGTAAATAAATATCCATCGGCTTTTTCGCTGAACATATCTGTGAATTGTTCAACAGAAGCCAATGATTGATCGAGCGATTGATTGAAAAATGCAGCGACCTCGGACTTGCTTTCTTTTACAATATCGGGTTCTTGTGGCATTTTAAAGGTCATCTCTAGTGTATCGTAGACAGGTTTTACCTCGTGAAAGAAATAGGTGAGTATGAATATCTCATCATTAAAGCTCAAACGGCGTTTATACATCGGGTCGTAGAGTGTAGTAAAAGTTTTTTCATTTTCAATATTCAGGTGCTTCAACATTTGTTGACCTGTTGTATCGGATGAGGTATCGCCACTAACCTCAATTTCAGATAGCATATTGATTGAAAAAGTAACGGAATTGTCTGCCAAGGTTTTTGTTTGTACAAACAAAAATATTTTATCATATTTTGTTATAGGACCAAGAGGTGTTTCAGTTTTTTGGATATAGGTGGTAAAAGAATCTTTTATGACCCGTTGATATCTAGCGATTTCATTATTGATAGCTATATCGATGAGGGAATCCAAATCTAATTTCCCTTTTTTCAGTTGGGAATTCATTTCCTTTACATCCAGAACAGCTACCATTGCGGCATCTTTAGGAATATAAGCAGCTACTTTACGTGCCTTATTTGAACAGGCTGTCATAAACATCAGCCATACGGCAATTAACCAAAACGCAGATGATTTTTTCATGTTAGTAGGATATTGAATATGAAAATATGCGAAAAAATTGAATTTTTTATCTAATCCGGCTAGCGGATGATGGCTTCATAAATCGCATCCTGTATTTGTGAGCGTACATTGAGCTGGCTGATCAGGTTGTTGTTGCGGGTGGGATGCACACGGTTAGACATGAAAATGTACTGCAGGTTGTTCACAGGATCGGCCCAGACGCCAATGCCGGTAAAACCGGTATGTCCGAATGTTTCCGCAGGGGTATTCTTGCTGGGATACGGGTCTTTGCGGGTTTTGTTATCTTTCTCGGGTTTATCAAAACCCAAACCACGTCGACTCGTCTCACTTCCATACGCAGTAAATAGTTGAATCGTTTCCGGCTTGAAAAGCCGAACACCATTTAAAACTCCTCCATTTAAAAGCAATTGATACAGTTGTGCCAGATCGTAGGCATTGCTGAATAATCCTGCATGACCGGCAACACCACCCATGAGCGCAGCACCTTCATCATGCACATCCCCTCTGATTACCTGGTGGCGGAAATAATTATCTGTTTCAGTAGGAACAATTTTCAGCATGGGAAGATAACCGGATGGTTTAAATCCGGTACTCTTCATGTTAAGAGGGCGGTAGAAAGTATTCAAAACATAATTGTCGAGTGTTTGTCCGCTTACCACTTCAACGATGTTTCCTAAAATTATAAAATCGTTGTCGCTGTAAACATATTTACCGGCAGGCCCTAACTTACTGGAAGCAATCCGCGCCCGGATACTGTCCTGCCAGTCATTTCTCAGGTACAATCCTTTTGCTACGCGATAGCTGTGATCAGCATCTTCTGTTATGGTAAAGTAACCTGACTTAGGTTGTTTGGTTGCAGAATCTACCAGCTCTTTGTAAAAAGTGATGAAGGGAACCAATCCGGCTTCATGCAATAAGATCTGACGAATAGTTAAGTTGGCTTTGTCTGTTCCTTGAAGCCAGGGAAGATAAAACCCTAGTGTTTGTTGCAGGTCTATTTTTCCTTGTTCTACCAGTTTCATGATGGATACTGTTGTAGCTGAAATTTTTGTTACAGATGCCAGATCAAAAACTTTATCGGTAGTCATTTTTTCTTTTCTGTTCAAATCAGTGTAGCCAAATGCCTGGTGATAGACTACTGCATTGTTCTTCGCAACCAACACAACGCAACCGGGAAATGCTCCCTTAGAAATAGCATTGGTGACAATTGTATCTATTTTTTTCAGCACAGTTCCATTCATGCCAACTGATTCAGGTATTGCAGGGGGAAGATAAGGATGCCAGCTAATGCCGGTACCTGCGGGAAAACTGTCATTGACACTTACAGGTAGTTCACCGGTGGCATCAATTTTTCCATTCAATAAATCCGCAGCCGCCTGTTGTGTGATGTTATCATCTTCATAGCAAGCAACTAAATTTCGTGGCTGCTGCAGATATTGAAGGGCATAGGGGTTACCAAAAACCAGGGTTATATTCTGATAACTTTGTAAGGCATTCATCAGATACAATACCGGAGCAGTGAGTCCGAATTGATTGGCAGGGCGCCGGTTGAAATTATGAAGACCAACGATGATCTGATTGTATTTTCCTTCAGCCAGTGTTGCCAGAAGTTGAGTGGCAGCTGCACTATCTATTTTTTCTACTAATGTTACTGATGTTTGGTCATCCATGAGTTGTTTGCCCATGACTGCCTTGCTTCCAAAAAGGAATACATCGGCTTTGAATTGTGAGCGCATTTGAGCAGTAATGGTATTTTCACCGGGCGCACCGATGCTCAGATAGGCGATCCGTTGATTGGCTTTCAGCGGGAATACTGCCGGATTATCTTTTTTCACTACAGTAATGCTTTGTTCACTGATTTTTTTCCGGATGGAATCAGTAGATGCATTCAGGTCATTGACCAATCCATCATAAGAGATACTATCCACTCGATGTAATCCAAGGTGGTATTTTGCCAGCAATACTTTTTTTACTTTTTTATAGATATCATTCCAGGTAAGGTCACCTTTTTTTATGGCTTCCCGCACAGCGGCAATGGTTCCGGGTACATCACCGGGGAGACAAAGCAGATCGTTTCCTGCTATGATGGAGCGAAGAGCTGCTTCTCCACGCGGATAATACTTGCTTACGCCCTGCATTTCCAGTGCATCTGTGAAGGAGATGCCTTCAAAGCCTAGATCTTTACGTAATAGACCATTAACATGTTCAGGGGAAAGTGAACTTGGTAAGTGTTCTGTACTGTCGATGGCAGGAACAGAGAGGTGCGCCATCATTACACTGCCGACACCGGCCTTGATCAACTCACGAAAAGGGAACAATTCAAGCTCTTCAAGTTCCGCTCTGGACTTATTGATCACAGGCAGATCTTTGTGGGAGTCAACAGCAACATCACCATGCCCGGGGAAGTGCTTGATGGTTGCCATGATGCCTTGCTCCTGTATACCTTTTACAAATGCTACCGCCATTTTAGTTACCCTGAATTTATCTTCTCCAAAACTCCGGTCATTGATGACTGGATTCATTGGGTTGTTGTTCAGGTCTACTACGGGCGCATAATTCACATGAATGCCCATGCGCTTGCATTGTCTACCCACGGCCTGACCTACCTCGTAAATTACATTTTCATTGGGGCCGGCACCTTGCATCAGTTGCCGGGGAAAAGCTGTCACACTATCCAGTCGCATACCCAAGCCCCATTCAGCATCAATGGAGATCATCAGGGGAGTTTTGGCAATAGATTGATAAAAGTTGGTGAGTCTTGCCTGACGAACGGGACCGCCCTGGAAGAAACAAAGTCCGCCCACATTGTATTGACTGATCAGGTTGGTAACTTGGGCAATATGATCGGCGCCAAGATTACTATGGGCACGGATGATCATCAACTGTGCGATGCGTTCATCCTTGCTCAGGCGCCGGAACTGTTTTCTTACCCACTTTTTGGCAGCAGGTGTTTCGGCATAAAAGGATTGAGAATCAGCAGAAAGGCCCAACATCAGCAAGATGGAAGCCAGAAATAAACGGGTAATGCGCATAGTAGGAAATTCAGTTACACAAGGTAAGAATTCCATGAGGGATTGTATGCGAAAAAAAGAAAATACTGATCGAATCGATCTATTGAATCTGCCAGAGAGGAATACCCTTTATTCTTCTCCGGATTCTTCTTCAGCAGCAGGCAATACCGGCTCAATTTGGTGTCGGTCGAGAAGGGCATACCACTTCACCATTTTTCTCAGGTCACTTACATAAACACGATCAAAATCAATGCTTGGGAAAGCCTTTTGAAAATAAGCTTTTACAGCTTTGTCATCTTTTTCATTGGGAAGGGCTTCCTGGCTTTTTTTCATGGCCAAGAAAACCTCAGCTAGGTTAACATTGTCGCGAGTGGTATATACTTCTATGCTTTCAAGATGTGAAAACTGGTGTTGGCGGCTGCTGATAAAGCGGGTTTGCTGATCAACCAGTGAACGGGCTATCGCCCCATCATTTTTGCTGCCAATGAGTTCGAATAATCCGGGTAAGCCGGATACGGATATCAATTTGCTGTATTCCATGTCTTAATTGTCTTTTCGGAGGTGCAAGGTAAAGATAAAAAAATAGAGTGCCGAATAAGTTGGCCGGAATAGTTTTTCTTTGTTTTTTGATGGAAGGAAGCCACAGTGAGGGGTTCCCTGAAAAATTTATGGTAGCAGTTGTCGACCGGAAAATATGTATTAACTTTTCAGCAAACAATAAAACTCAGAAGTATGAAGTCCCTGCTCTCCTTGTCAGCTCTGCTTTTGCTCACAGTTACATGTTGTGCGCAGACACCGGAAGAAAAACTGGCTGCCGCCGGAATACAACTACAACCTATTGGCAATCCAATTGCGAACTATGTTCATGTAGTTAGAACCGGCAACCTCTTGTTTTTGTCAGGGAAAGGTCCGGCGCTGCCTGACGGTAAATACATTACCGGTAAATTGGGAAAGGACCTGACCATAGAACAGGGATACGAGGCGGCCCGGCTAACAGCCATTTCACAACTGGCAGTGTTAAAATCTCATCTCGGTAGTCTCAATAAAGTCAAGCGCATCGTTAAAGTGCTGGGTTTTGTCAATGCCATCCCTGAATTCACCGATCAGCCCAAAGTGATGAATGGATTTTCTGATCTGATGATGCAGGTATTTGGAGAAAAGGGCAAACACGCCCGTTCGGCGGTAGGCACTTCTTCTTTACCCATGGGTATGGCAGTGGAAGTGGAAATGGTGGTGGAAGTGGAAGAGTAGAATTACCCCTAGGCCCGCTCTGTCAGTGCGGAAGCCAGGCGTTGGAGGAGGGTAGCTTCATCGGTATATCCCCGTGCCAATAAGCTGAAAGAAACTTCGCTGTGTTGCAGCAGTAAGCAAGGATACCCGGTTACTTGTAATTTCCGGCAGGTGGCAAAGTCTTCTTCCGCCAGTTGGCGGAAATGGTCGCTGTGGAGTTTTTCATAAAAATCTGCCACCGGTAGCTCATATTTTTCCAACAGATGGCGGTAGGCTTCGTCATCTGTCAGGTCTCTTCCTTCCCCAAAAAGAGCGAATTGCAAATCAGCGGCCCATTCTAGTTGTCTCTCAGGGTAAAAATACCTGAATACGGCAAGTGCAATGGCCGGCTTTAATGAATGCGGAAACCAATCACTTAGCTCAGGATTTTCTATGTGCCAACGATAATCGGGTCCGAACTCCACACCGGTCATCGATTCCACACGCGGCAATGCTTCTCTGATATAAGCGGCGGTATTGCTGATGGGAACAGGAGTCTGGGGTAAGATCATCCCTCCCGATAGCACTTCGATGGGTAATTGAGGAAACCGGGTTGCCAATTGTTGCATAACCGGACTAAAACCATAACACCAGCCACAGTAGGCGTCATAACAATAGACAAGGGTGGGAGCCATACAGCAAAGGTAGCACCCCGGCACCAGTGTGATGCTAAATCTTTAATATCTTTGGCCCCTGTTATCAGTTAATAAGCTTAAAAATTATCAGCATGCCCGGCTTTGAACTTTTTGGAGATGAAGAAAGAAAAGAGGTGAACGATGTTTTGAACACCGGTATCCTCATGCGGTATGGTTTCGATGGACCACGCAAAGGAATTTGGAAGGCAAAAGAATTGGAACAAGCGATTTGTCAGACTTTTGGTTGTCAATATGCCCAACTAACATCCAGCGGTACAGCAGCCTTGTCAACTGCACTTGCTGCATTAGGGGTGGGTGCAGGAGATGAAGTGATCATGCCCACTTTTACTTTTGTTGCCAGCTTTGAAGCAGTCCTGAGTGTAGGTGCCATTCCGGTGCTGGTGGATGTCGATGACACACTTACATTAGACCCCGAAGCGGTTCGTTCAGCCATCACACCCCGCACCAAATGCATCATGCCCGTGCACATGTGCGGCAGCATGGCCGATCTGGATCCTTTATTGACGATAGCCCGTGACAATAGCATTAGTTTGCTGGAAGATGCCTGCCAGAGTATCGGAGGCACCTATCAGGGAAAGGCATTGGGAACGCTGGGAGATGCAGGAACTTTTTCTTTTGATTTTGTCAAGATGATCACCTGCGGCGAAGGAGGGGTAGTGATGACCAATCGCAGGGACCTGTATGAAAAATCAGATGCCTATACCGATCATGGACATGATCACCTCGGGGTGGATAGAGGCGCAGACCTTCATCCATTCATAGGATACAATTATCGCATCAGTGAGTTACATGCGGCTGTGGGTTTGGCACAAATCAGAAAATTAGGTCAGTTTTTAGAGATACAAAAAAGAAACCATGCTGCCCTCAAAGCCCACCTGGAAGCGATTCCGCAAGTAAGTTTTCGCCGGGTGCCGGCAGCAGGTGTAGATAGTTGCAGTTTCATCAGTTGGTTCTTACCTGAAGCAAGACAGACCGAAGCGGTTGTTGAAAAACTCAAAGCCCAGGGAATACTCGCGGGTAATTTTTACTGGTACCAAAACAACTGGCATTACATCAGAAAATGGCAACACCTGAAACAGGCGGCCTCCTTATTCCCCTTATCTGCTGCACAAGAAAAAGCACTTCAACAATTAGAGCATGCACAATACCCCGCCAGTGATGCCTTGCTCAGCAGGTGCATTTCTACGGCCGTTTCACTTGCATGGACGCCGGAGCAGATGGAAGAGAAAGGACAAAAATTAGCAGCTGCCATCAAGGAGGTAGTAGGGTAGATCTTGATTTAGAAGGTGCTTCAAAGTGAAATTTATTGAGTGGACTTTTGACATGACTTAAAAGTACAGTCTATTCCTTTTACTGCTTTACCTCTATTTTTCAGCTTTTAGACGATAAGGCAAATGCATGAACTAGACGATCGGGTTACAGCCTGTTTTTCAGTTATAAATAATAACATTCAGTTTCGCTAATCAGCTCAAAAAAAGAAGCGATATTTTAGCCATGAAAATACCAGAAAAAACAATAAATTTGTATCCAATTGAATACAGCTTGTTGGCATGTACTTGATGGAAAAAACTCCGGAGTTTGATAAGTGGTTGAGAAAACTCAACGACCTGGTGGCAAAGGCAAAGATTTTGTTTCGCCTACAAAAGTTAGAAAGGGATGAACATTTTGGTGATTGTGAACCAGTTGGGGATGGCATCAAGGAATTGAAAATTAATTATGCAAAAGGATATAGAGTTTATTTGAAAGAAACTGAAGGGAAAATCATCATTTTGTTAATTGGGGGTGATAAATCAACACAACAAAAGGACATTGAAAAAGCAAAAAGTATTTGGAAAAAAATAAAAAAATAAAAATGCGAACTTCTAAATTTGATATTGCTGATTACTTAGACAATAAAAAAATGATTGCGCAATATCTCAATACTGTTTTAGAGGAAGGATCTGAAGATCAAATTATTACTGCAATAGGTCATATAGCGAAGGCAATAGGGATGTCTAAAATAGCCGAGGAAACCGGGATGAGCAGACCAAGTTTATACAAGGCCTTATCAGAAGGAGCAAGGCCTCAGTTTTCGACGATTGTGAAAGTATTGAATGCAGTTGGTGCTGAACTAAAAGTAAAACCTAAAAGAGCATAAGCAATTCTTAAGTAAACAAGCATTTGCTGAATACATTTACAAAGGAAGTGGTGTAAATGTCTTCAGGAGTAAGATTTCGAAGACATTTTCGAATCAACTAAAATCTGAATGGAAAGAAGAGATAAATTTATTTTCGATTAACAAGAATTTCCTATGCTAAAATTCCAACAACTCCCCAAGCCAACAGACAAATGGAAGGTCTGGTTCAGATGGGCATTCTTTCTGTTGGCTTTGTTTTATTTTTGGACTGTTTTGTTCTGGGAGTATCAAAGTAAGCTCAAGCACATCATGGATGCTTTCATGTGTGTATTTTTTATCGTCACGTTTTACCCGCCCAATCGGAAAGATGCTTCAATATTTGTTGAAATTTCTGATGACAAGGTTCAGTGGAATACTTTTAATGGATTGGAAAAAGATGCACCGCCAGCAGAATTGCTTCAGTGGAAAGAAATTACCATGATCAAACTACTGAAGGACAATGAACTGATGTTTTTTGAAGAGAACGATTTTTACCATCGACTGCATACCCGTCGTTTTACCGCCGACCAGCAAAAAGAAATAATCAATACCATCAGGGATTGCGCCGAACGTTTTTCGATTCGCTGGGTAGATAATACAGCGAAGGCGGCTTGATATAATTGCGTTGTTTTCCCTCCAGCCAATTTACCTGATCAACACTGCCCAACCGGAAACGAAAAGAAACGCCTGTTTTCTTTTCCAACAACCATTCATTGCGGCAAAAAAAAGTTAATCCTTTGCTATAATTGTTTTCCGGAACAAGCCGGATAGGGGCATTAACTAAACTATCTTTCGCGTAGACCTTCCCCTCAGTTCCGGGAGCCCATGTTTGCGCATGACTCATAGGAACAATAAAGAAAATCAATAAGAATAAACAATTGGCTTTCAAAAGAGGTTGCCTTATTTGCTGTAAATTTACAGCGAAAATGAACAGTAGTTCCTGTTGTTCCTATAAATACATCAACAGGAAAAAAACATTGAACAGCAAACATGGCCCTCAGTCAGTCCTTCCAGCAAAAACTGCTTCAAAAGCTTTCGCCTCAGCAAATCCAGCTGATGAAGTTGCTGCAGGTACCTACAGCCAATCTGGAAGAGCGCATCAAGGAGGAAATTGAAGAGAACCCGGCTTTAGAGATGGATGCCGAAGCTGAGTCGGATGAATACGATATCAACAGTGAGGACCAGCAGGATAGTGAAGACCGAAGCGATGATGAGTTCGAGTCTGAAGAGCAGGATGCCCCCGATATCAATGAATACTTGCTCGATGATGACGGTGAAATTGCCGATTACAAAACCAAGGATGATCACTACCCCGAAATGGGAGACGATAAAGTGATTCCTATACGGGCTGAAGTAAGTTTTCAGGAGCACCTGATGAATCAGTTGGGATTGTTGGAACTCGATCAGCGAAACACCACCATTGCCGAACAAATCATTGGAAGTCTCGACGATGATGGCTACCTGCGTTCGGATATCAGCTCTCTGGTGGATGATATGGCCTTTCGCCAGGGATTGGAAGTTGCTGAGAAAGAAGTTACTGATTTGCTGTTGCAGATTCAGCAATTTGATCCTCCGGGTATAGCTGCCCGAAGTTTGCAAGAGTGTTTGTTGTTACAGCTCAAAAGAAAAGAATCAGAGGGAGAGTCGGTGAAGCAGGCCATACAGATTCTTAGTAAGTATTTCGATGAGTTCACCAAAAAACATTATGACCGTATCCAGCGCAGCATGGGCATTACCGATGTACAGTTGAAGGATATCATTGGCCAGATCATACGCCTGAATCCCAAACCCGGCGGTAATTTTTCCAGTGGCTCACAGGTAGAGAATTTTATCATCCCTGATTTTTATGTTATAAACAACAATGGCAAACTGGAGCTGACTCTCAATGCCCGCAATGCACCTGCCCTCCGCGTTAGTGAAGGATATAGGGACATGATGAAGGAATATGAAAAGGGAAGCAAGAAGGACAAGCGACAGAAAGAAGCCGTTACATTCATTCGCCAAAAAATTGATGCAGCCCGATGGTTCATTGACATGATTCAGCAGCGCCAAGCAACACTGCTAAATACCATGGGTGCCATCCTTCAACACCAGCAAGCGTTTTTTCTTTCCGGGGATGAAACGACTTTGCGGCCAATGATTCTGAAGGACATTGCAGAAATAACAGGTCTCGACATCTCAACCGTAAGCCGGGTAGCCAATAGCAAATTCGTGCAGACTGAGTTCGGCAACTTCCGGCTCAAGTATTTTTTCAGCGAATCGCTGAGTACGGATAGCGGTGAAGAGGTAAGTACCAAAGAGGTGAAAAAAATACTCCTCGATTTTGTAGAAGCAGAAGACAAGCGCAAACCATTGAGTGATGACCTACTCACAGAAATGTTACAGGGCAAAGGATACAACATTGCCCGCAGAACGGTTGCCAAATACCGCGAGCAATTAAATATACCTGTAGCTCGACTCAGGAAAGAATTGTAATATGTCAACTACTCAAACATCGATGCCTACCCAGTTAACTTCTGCTGAAAAAATTACTGTTTCCATGCGCATCCTGCGGTTCTTTGCTCATCTTATTTCTGTGGTGTTTCATCCCTTGTTCATTCCAACCTACATCTTTTTGTTCTTAATGCAGGTGGTTCCTTATGAGTTCGCAGGCATTACCCCCTGGGAGTTAACGCTACGATTGTTCTCAGTATTCTGGTGGACAGCATTCGTACCTGCATTTGCCATATTTCTACTGTGGCGCTTACAATTTGTCAATGGTATAATGTTGCTTACACAACGCGAGCGCATCATACCATTTGTACTGGTGATGCTTTTTTACTGGTGGCAATATTATCTTAGTCGCCATTTTACAGATCAACCCATTGTACTGAAGTTCTTTTACCTCGGTATTTTTTTGTCAACGGTTATCGGACTCATCGTCAATAACTACATGAAGATAAGTCTGCATGGCATGGCAGCAGGAGGAGCTGTTGCTGCAGTTATCTTGTTTTCATGGTTTTATGCTTTGCCTCTTTGGATATATATCTTGTCGGTGACTCTATTGGTCGGATTAGTTGCTTCGGCCCGCCTGCTCATCAGTGATCATAGCAATAAAGAAGTTTATGCCGGGCTTATATCAGGCATGATCTGTCAACTATTGGCCTATCTTTTGGTAGTCTAAGCCGATATTCGTTGGTGACCCAGTAAAATACAACCAACACTCCCAAATTTATTCTTTTCTTTGCCGATACAATATAAGTCTATGTGGTACACTTTGGGTAAGTTCATATTGAAGTATCGACTGCAAATGTTGCTCTTGCTGACGGTCGTTACAGCGTTCATGGGCTGGAAGGCCTCGCAGGTTCAGTTGAGTTATGATTTTACCCGCGCGCTTCCTACCGATAACCAGAAGTACCAGGAGTACCAGCAATTCCTCCGAACTTTCGGCGCTGATGCAAATACCGTTGTGGTGGGCATACAAACAGATAAAATGTATGATCCCGCTTTTTTTAATCAAGTAAGTGATTTGCACCAGCGACTGAAAAAGGTTAAAGCGGTTACGGGTGTCTTATCAGTTCCTGAGGCAGTAGGACTTGTCAATGATACCGCAGAGGGGAAATTAATTCCGACGCGGTTGTTTCATCCACCTTATTCCAATGCTGCGGAGCTGGACAGTGCCCGGCAGATTTTTGAGTCACTTCCATTTTACCAGACATTGTTGTATAATCCTGACACGAAAAGCTATTTATTGGGCATCAGCGTCAACAAGGACACCATGAATAGCAAGGGACGAACCCGTTTGATGAATGATATTCTGGCTGAACTAAGTGTATTTGAAAAAGCCACCGGTACTGAATTGTATGTCAGTGGTCTTCCCTACATAAGAACCATTGTAGGCAATAAAATCAAAGCTGAAATGAATTGGTTCCTGATTGGTTCACTTGCCTTATCTGTGGTAACCCTTTTTCTTTTTTTCTGGTCATTCAGTACCACCCTCATGAGTTTAATAGTAGTCGGCATGGGTGTTATCTGGAGTCTTGGTACTCTTGTTTTGTTTGGATATAAAATAACCCTGCTTACAGCACTCATTCCGCCATTGGTGGTGGTTATCGGAATTCCCAATTGTATCTATTTTCTGAATAAATACCATACTGTCTACCTGGAAACAAAAAACAAAGAGGAAGCGCTGGTTACTATGGTAGGTAGAATGGGTGTCGTTACCTTGTTTTGCAACATTGCTGCTGCCATTGGGTTCGCAGTATTTGCTCTGACCAAGAGCGATTTGCTCAAAGAATTCGGGGTAGTTGCCGGAATCAATATCATGGCCCTGTTCTTTGTTTCACTTCTCTTTATCCCGGCTGTTTTGAGTTATTTGCCGCCCCCCGCAGCCAAACATGTGCGATACCTGGAAAATAAATGGTTGCAGCGGCTGCTGGTTAGTATTGAGCGCTGGGCTTTTCAACATGCAGGTTGGGTATATGGAGTAACCGCCATCGCACTGATTGTTGCTGTAGCGGGTATTTTTCGCATCAAAAGCGAGGGCTTTATTGTTGATGACCTGCCCCGCAGCAATAAAATCTATACGGATTTGAAATGGTTTGAGAAAAATTTTGGCGGAGTAATGCCACTTGAAATCATTGTAGATACCAAAAAGCGAAAAAATGTAATGCGCATGAAGACCATCCAGAAAATGGATGAATTGTCTGAATACATCGAACAAAATCCGGAAACTGCCCGCCCACTATCTTTTGTCGAGGGATTGAAATTTGTGCGGCAGGCATATTTTGATGGAGATAGCAGTAGTTATGCCATACCAACAGAAACCGATCTGGCATTCATCGGACCATACCTCCAAACCTCGGCATCAGCCCATGATACGGCAGGAGCGAAAGGTGTGGCCGGTCTCCTCAATAATTTCATTGACAGCAATCGACAGATGGCACGCATCAGTGTTAATATGAAAGATATTGGCAGTGCCCGTCTACCCGTTTTACTTGACGAGTTTCAGCAAAAAGCCAATCAGATTTTTGATACTACTGCGTATCGCGTCACCTTCACCGGCAGCAGTGTTTCATTTGTTGAGGGATCTGGATTTATTATCCGTGGTTTGAAAGAAAGCATCATGTGGGCATTCCTCCTGATTTCACTCTGCATGCTTTATTTATTCCGGTCCTTCCGCATTCTTATCTGCTCATTGATACCTAATCTTGTTCCTCTGGTGATAACTGCAGGTGTTATGGGATGGGTTGGCATTGCGCTGAAGCCCTCAACAGTGTTGGTGTTCTCTGTTGCCCTGGGGATTGCTATAGACGTGACCATTCGTTTTCTTGTCAACTTCAAACAAGAGTTGTCATACCATGACCACAGTGTATCTGCAACATTGGTTCAGACCATCCGACATACCGGCATCAGTATTTTGTATACCTCATTGGTGTTGATCGCCGGCTTCATTATTTTCTGCTGGAGCGACTTCGGTGGCACCAAGGCACTGGGCTGGCTCACTTCTTTGACACTAGTCGTGGGCACACTTACCAATCTGGTGTTGTTGCCGGTACTGATACTTAGTATTGCCCCCGGAGGAAAAAAGAAGTAGGCAGGTTGAAATAGTTATTTCAGAACGCTACTGAGGGTTTTCTCCAGATCCTCACCTCTCAGTTCTGAAGCAATTACCTTTCCATTGGGATCAACCAATACATTGAAAGGGATTCCCTGTATCTGGTACATAGGCACTACTATACTTTCCCATTGCTTTAAGTCACTGACATGTGTCCAGGTTAATTTGTCATCCTGAATTGCTTTAAGCCACTTGGCTTTATTATCGTCCAGCGAAACCCCCAATACAGTGAAGTTTTTGTCTTTGAACCGGTTGAATGCAGCAACTACCGTTGGATTTTCCTGTCTGCAGGGACCACACCAACTCGCCCAAAAATCTACCAGCACATACTTACCCCGGAAACTTTTTAGCGAAATCATTTTTCCATTGGGATCGGGTAATGTGAAATCCGGTGCTTCCATATTAACCTTTGAAATTTCTTCAGGTTCAGGTTGAGTGGCTCCGGACAAAATAGTTGAAACTTTTTGCAAGCTGCTGTGTTCCGGAAATTTATTCACTGATGCTTTTACTAATTGTTGCAACTCTTCTTTTTTCAAGGTTCTTGATGCTATTCCTATAGCATAGATACGGGCTGCCGGACTTTCGGATTTATTGATGAAATTGGTAACCAATGCATTCAAGTCCCCCATGCGGCGGTCTCTTTCCTGGCGGCAGGGCAACAAGATACTATCAGAGGCGTTTGTTTTTTGCAGGGAATCCAGTCGAATAAAACAGGAAGCCATGGCTGAATCCTGCTGGCGATAGTTTTCAAAAAAAGCATGTAATTGTGCGCTGGCAACGGAGCCTTCTACTTTATAATGAACATAATCATTCAAATCGGCAATTAATTTGATGTTATTATTGTCATTGATGATGATGAAGTCTGTACCTTTTTCTGTAGAAACCCGGTACAGCCCCTCTTCTTTTCCTACACCTCTTAAAATAAAATTTCCCTTTTTATCAATCGTAGCGGTATCAAGGTTGAGTGGCTCTTTGTCGGTAAGACTCAATTCCTGCAGAAAAATCCTTTGTTCATTGGCATTTTTTATTTGTCCACTAATAGTGAAGGCGCCAAACTTTTTTTCTGTACAGCTTTGGGAGATGATTGCGACCAGCGCAATGAAGATGATTTTTTTCATAACAGGAGAATGTGGTAAATGATGATTTATTGGTTGAGTTGTTCTTCTAGTAAACGGGTAACTTCCTGGGGATTGGCCTTGCCGGCACTTATTTTTTTCACTTCTCCCACAAATAAACCAATCAGGCCTTTCTTTCCTTTTTTATACTCCAGTACTTTTTCCGGCATACGTTGAAGAACTTGTTCGATCCAGCTTGTAAGTTCGTCGGCTTCATTGGTCTGCAAAAGGTTCATTTCAACAGCAAGTTGCCGGGCATTCCTGTGCGTGCTGATGATGGCGGGCAATAATTTTCCGGAAGCAACAGAAAAATTTACTTGTCCCGTCTCAACCAATTCAATCAGAACAGCTAATTCATCGGGGCTTATAGGGAAGGAAACATCATCAGTAGGATGTTCATTCATCCATTGCTTGATCGGTCCCAATATCCAATTGGCTATCGATTTGGGTTGGTGACAGATTTTTGCAGTGGCCTCGAAAAAACCTGCCGTGGTAATATCTTCGCTCAACTGCCTTGCATCATAGGGTGTGAGTCCGTCTATTTGTAAAAGTCTTTCCAGCAGCTGTTGGGGAAGTTCGGGCATGTTGGCGCGCACCTGGGCCAGGTACGCTTTTGTAATGGTAAAGGGTGCCAGATCAGGGTCGGGGAAATAGCGGTAGTCGTTGGCTGCCTCCTTGTTGCGCAACGAGAATGTGGTATCAGTGGTTGCATCGAAACTTCTGGTTTGTTGCTGAATCGATTGACCCTGCAACAATAAAGTTGTCATTCTGGACACTTCATGCTCAATTGCTTTTTTCAGATGCCTGATGGAGTTAAGATTTTTCACTTCTACTTTGGTACCAAGTTGGGTCGTGCCTTTGGGGCGAAGTGAAATATTGGCATCACATCGAAGACTGCCTTCCTCCATATTGCCATCAGAAACACCCAGCCAGCGAACCAGTTTTCGGATCTCTGTTACCAACTGGGCAGCCTCTTCTGCAGAGTAAATAGTAGGTTCGGTAACAATTTCTACTAGAGGAGTTCCGGCACGGTTCAAATCGATGAAACTGCGGCGCGGATCCTGGTCATGTAAACTTTTACCGGCATCTTCTTCAAGATGGATGCGGTTCAGTTGTATGTTGCGCGTACCTGTTGAGGTTGTAATGGTAAGGTAGCCGCCCTTACAGATAGGACTCGTGTGTTGTGAGATCTGGTATCCTTTGGGAAGGTCGGGATAGAAGTAATTTTTTCGAGCAAAATAATTTTCTTCTTCAATCTCGCAGTTACAGGCAAGTCCGAGTTGAACTGCCAATGCTACCGCCTGTCGGTTGGTTTTGGGTAAGGTACCCGGATGGGCGAGAGAAATAGCACTTACCTGACTATTGGGGGAAGCACCGAAGGAAATACTATCCCCGCAAAAAAGCTTCGACTTAGTCGCTAACTGGGCATGTATTTCCAGCCCAATTACCACCTCATATACAGGGGATTCATTCATTTGGCACAAAATTAGCCATCCTTCCCCACTCGCAGGGAAAAACAATTAAAACAACTCAACAATCAGAGGGCCAGTACTTTCTGCATATCCTCTTTTGAAATGTTGATCATTCCAACCGGCTGCAGGCGACGAAAAAGCTCCTTCCATTTTTTATCCCGTACGAATATTTTTTTGAACATGGGAAGGGCTTTTGCCAACTGCTTGTTATTGCAAAGTGTTACGGCTGTCCAGAACTGCATCTCCAAATTGTCGGGGAATAGTTGCATCGCAGCATTGTATTCGTTCATTGCTTCGGTAATATCTTGCTTTTCAGGGGCGAGATTTAGGTTATTCATTTTTTCGTATGCCAGGTCACCGCTGTTCATGTGGTCATAAGCCAACTGCATAGTATAAAGTCGACGCAATTCCTCCAATGGCTTTTTGGCATCATCTACCCTCAAATCAACGAGGGTTTTATCCCAGGGTAGCATGATGCGCCCAGGAACTACCAGGAGAGCAGCGGATTGCATGCCGCGGATATCACCTCCGGCGGCTTCAGCGGCTTCCAGAGCTAATAATATACGTTCTACAAAGGGCAGTTGATGGCTTAACTCAAAGGCCTTTTTCATGTATTCGCACACCGAGTCACCCAGCATCATATTACTCTGTACACTGAAATTTCTTCCCTTGATGTGTTTGGCTACCTGAATACATTTAGACCCCGTGTGTACTGCAATATTTCCCTTAATATCCAGTATTGCTACCTGTCTCATTTCACGGGAGCTATCTATTTTGAGGAGACTGTCGAGTGCTTGTTGAGGTGTATATCCTTTGCGCAGCATGGATAGAGCCTGAGGACCATACGATTTATTCACGAAAGACTGGGTGGCAACGACACCCACGCCTGCTTCCACCCAGGGAACCAGGGTGCCTACACTGAACCAGTGGCTTTGTACGGCAACGGCCATATCACCTGTTTTCTCATCCCTGGCAACGATGGAGTAAGTATGTGCCAATGGTTCTTTTTTCAGGTATACCTGGGCAGAAACGTTTGAGCACGCTGCTGCCAGTATCAGGAGAAGCAGACCGATGTTTTTTTTCATACAAGGCTGGATTTATTTGATTGTCAAAAGGGGTTCACTCTATAAACGTTGCATCTCTGTCTACATTGTATGGTTAAAAAAAAGGAAGGGCATGCCGTTCAGACATACCCTTCCATAGATTTTTAAAAAAGACCGGTGATGTGTTAAAGCTCTGCCGTCATTAGTTTTTTGGGGAACTTTATATCCGTTTCCATTTTCTTGCCGTATCTTTCGTAGACCAACTTCCAGGTGTCGCCTTCTTTGAGGGTAGATTTCAGTTTTTTTACATCATTTACATCTTTTAATTCTTTCCCGTTGATGCTGAGCAAGAGATCTGTTTTTTGCAGACCCGCCTTGGCTGCAGGCGTATTTTCTTTCACCGAGGTAACCTCAACCCCCCGTCCTTTTTCAGTATCCGTTAGGGTCAGACCCAGGTTGGGTTTTGGACCGCCCATCCGATTCAATAAATCCCATGCGTTATTTCCGTCGCCAAATAATCGCAGATTTAAATCTTGTAATCTTTCGGGCATTCTTCCCTCGACGGGAAAATTGGGGGCCAACTTTGCAGTAGTCGTTTTGGCTTCACCATTCCGGAGATAGTCGATCTTGATTTTATCTTCGGGCAGGTATTTACCTACTTCTTTATAGAGATTTTCCGGATCGCTGATTTTGTACCCATTGATCGCAGTAATGATGTCATCTTTTTGGAGACCGCATTTTTCAGCGGGTGTACCGGCATTGACATCCACAATGAGCGCTCCTTTTTCATCTTTTTCAGTTGCTACACCCAGCAATGCCTTGTTTTCTTCCGGCATCTCAAAATTGGGCATCATGTATAACATCCTGCCTTCTCCGAGCTGTCTAAGCTGCTCATCGGGTGCTTCTTTGCGAAACATCTCGCGTTTGATTCTCATTTGACCAGGCTCCATCATAGTTATGGTGGTGTCGCCGTCACGAATCACAATGATTTTGGAGGGTCCTTTTGGGGGGAGGGGTGGTACCGGTGGTTGTGCCGGTATCGGTGGCTGTGCCGAGGAAGTCAGACCCAGCATGCAGAGGGTAGTTAATACAAGAAGTCGCATAATGATCAGTTTTTAATGTACGAAATGTTTAGTACATCAAAACTAGGGCATTTACAATGTACGAATTTGTTCGGATTTGTTAAAATTTTGGCAATCAGCTCAATTTCGACCGAATGGCAGTTATCACATCCTGCAATCGGCTGCTGTCTTGACCGCCGGCAGTCGCGAGTGTGGGAGCCCCGCCACCGCCACCCTTGATCAGGGGGGCTACTTCTTGCTTGATGAGTTTCCCGGCGTCTAAATTTTTTGCTGCTGCGGTAGTTTCATCGATCATGATGGCAACCTGTGCCTTACCGTCGATATTGGCAGTGAGCACTACCAGGTAATCACTTAAATGACCCTTTAATTGGAAGCATATTTTTTTCAGCGCATCTGCCTGGCTTACTTCGACTACTGCCCCGAGGAAAGAGGTGCTACCTATACTTTCCGTTTGTTGCAGCAATACCGGAATGAGTTGATGCAGCAGTTTGGCTTCATATCCCTCGAGTTTCTTTTTAAGTTCTGTGTTCTCCAGTTGCAGTTGTTGTACAGCTCGTAGCACTTCTGCGGGGTTTTTCAATGCGGTTCTGATTTGTTCGAGAGTTGCCACTTCCGTGTTGATGGCCTCAAGTGCTGCAGACCCGCCCACTGCTTCAATTCTTCTCACACCTGCAGCGATGGCAGATTCGTGTTTGATTTTGAAAAGTCCCATTTCACCTGTGTTATTCACGTGCGTACCTCCGCAGAGTTCTATGGAAAAATGGGGGTCCATGGTTACCACGCGCACACGGTCACCATATTTTTCTCCAAACAATGCCATTGCACCTGCAGCCATTGCATGCTCCTTGTCCATTTCTTGAATCTGAACAGGGATGTTGTGCCGAATTTTTTCATTGACAATTGTTTCAATTCGCTGTATTTCCTCATCTCCAATTTTACTGAAATGAGAAAAATCGAACCGCAATTGTGTCTCGTTCACCAAGCTTCCCTTTTGAGCCACATGGGTACCCAGCACTTGCCGAAGGGCTGCATGCAGGAGGTGGGTAGCGCTATGGTGCACTGTGGTTAATTGACGAGTTGTTGCATCTACTGTTGCCAGTACCGGGGCATCGGGGTGGTTGGGAAGTTCTTCGGTGATATGAAGAATAAGATTGTTCTCCTTCTTGGTATCAATTACCCGAATGATTTGATCTTCTCCGAAAGTAAGTGTGCCCCTGTCCCCTACTTGTCCACCGCTCTCGGCATAGAATGGAGTAGCTTCCAGTACGAGTTGATAATTTTCTTTGCCTTTCGCTTTTACTTTGCGGTAGCGCACCAATTGGGTAGGAATGCTCAGAGAATCATAACCAACAAAGGCTGCAACAGCATCTTTCTGCAAAACAACCCAGTCCTCTGTGTCCATCTGAGTGGCAGCCCGGCTTCTGTTTTTCTGTTGTTGCATTTCCTGCTCGAATTCTTGCTCATCGATGGTACGGCCTTGTTCAGCTGCAATCAATCGGGTGAGGTCGGGAGGAAAGCCATAGGTATCGAATAATTCAAAAACCTGTTTACCGGGTATCTGTGTGGTATTGCCGGCAAGAATATCATCCATTCTCTTCAGGCCCTTTTCGAGGGTTCGCAAGAAAGCTTCCTCCTCTTCCCGAATAACCTTCGATACAAAATCTTGTTGTTGGATCAATTCAGGAAATACCGACTCAAATTGCCGGGCCAGCAATGGAACCAGTTGATAAAGCAAGGGTTGATGATAATCCAGGCAGGAGTAATAATATCTAACTGCTCTTCTTAGGATTCGTCTGATCACATATCCTGCCCCGGTGTTCGATGGTAATTGTCCATCTGCAATGGTGAATGAGATCGCCCGAATGTGGTCGGCCAACACCCTGAATGAGATGGCTTGTTTGCTATCGCTGGCATCATAGGATTTGCCTGTTATTTTTTCAACAGCGGCGATGGTGCCGGAGAAAACATCGGTATCATAGTTGCTTTGTTTGCCCTGGATCACCCGCACCAGTCGTTCGAAGCCCATGCCGGTATCAACATGTCGCATGGGTAAGGGCTGCAGAGAACCATCTTTGAGTCTGTTGTATTGTATAAAAACATTGTTCCAGATTTCAATGACCTGGGGATGATCTTTGTTGACTAGGTCTTTTCCGGGAATTTTTTTTCTCTCTTCGTCCGATCTGCAATCCACATGAATTTCCGAACAGGGTCCGCAGGGTCCGGTGTCGCCCATTTCCCAGAAATTATCTTTTTTGTTTCCGAAGAGGATGCGGTCTTCCGGCACTAGTTTTTTCCATTCTTCCAATGCGATGGTGGAGGCCGGTAATCCTTCCGAAGGATCTCCTTCGAATACGGTAATGTACAGTCTGTCCTTATCGAGCTTATATACATCCGTCAGCAGTTCCCAGCTCCAGGTAATGGCTTCGGCTTTGAAATAATCACCAAAACTCCAGTTGCCCAGCATTTCAAACATGGTATGGTGGTAAGTATCTACCCCCACTTCTTCTAGGTCATTGTGTTTACCACTTACGCGAAGACATTTTTGTGTGTCGGCCACCCGGGTGTACACAGGTTTTTTGTTGCCCAGGAAATAGTCTTTGAATTGATTCATTCCTGCATTGGTGAAAAGCAGGGTAGGGTCATCTTTCACTACTATGGGTGCAGATGGAACGATATGGTGCTGTTTGGACTTAAAAAAGTCTAAAAAATGCTGTCTGATCTGGGCACTGGTCATCATCCGAGAAAAGTTTACGATTCCTTTTAGCCCGTTTGAAACTATATTTGGGCCTGTTTTGGGTAGGCAAAGGTAAGGAATTGATGTGGGAGAAAGGAGCCTGAAAGCGGGAAGTCCTGCATCGCCTTCCCCAACAATACCCGTTTCAATTCTTAGGTGACAACATGAAAAAGGTCAAGTATTTTTTCAATACCCACACACTTCGGTATGAAAAACTGGAAGTGCCCCTTCGTGTTCGATTGTTGCAGGTAATTGGCTTCATTGCTGCCTCCATTGTTACGGGACTTCTCATTTATACCATTGCTTTCCGGTATTTTGCTTCACCACGGGAAAAGGTATTGAAACAACAAAATGAGTCTCTGCAGGAAAACTATACCTTGTTGATGGAAAGGGTGAACCAGCTTGAGTTGCAGATGGAAGAAATTGAAAACCGCGACAACAATGTTTACCGCACCATCTTTGGTGCCACGCCTATTCCCGATAGTGCCCGGGTAAAAGAGATGGAGCGTCGCAATGAGGTGAAACTCGTGCAGAGTATGGGTGAACCGGCACTAATTGAGAGTATCAACAATCAATTGAATCGACTGGCTTTGTTGGAAGCCTATCAGATCAAGTCTTTTGATGAGATCAGCCGCTTGGCAAAAAACAAGGAAATATGGCTCGCATCTATGCCCTCCATTCAGCCGATCAGCAACAAAAATCTCACACGCATAGGATCTGGCTTTGGTTATCGCATTGATCCGGTCTATAAAGACCGCCGTCAGCACAAGGGGATAGATTTTGCTGCTCCTATCGGAACACCTATTTATGCGACCGGAAATGGAAGAGTGGTGGATGCCGGCTTTAGTACAGGGGGGCACGGAAACAGGGTTATTATTAACCATGGTTTTGGCTATCAAACATTATATGGTCACATGTACCGCATCAAAGCCAGGGTTGGTGATCAGGTGAAGAGAGGAGAAGTCATTGGTTATGTAGGCAGTACAGGAAAAAGCACAGGCCCCCATGTGCACTATGAGGTAATTCACAACGGAAACGAAGTTGATCCCATCTACTTTTTCTACAATGATTTGAGTCCGGCCCAGTTCGACCGCATACTTAAGTTAGCTGCGACCAGCAACCAGAGCATGGATTAGGCCGGTTGCGAACAAAAGGCATGTCGATTTGTAATATCTGAAACTAGCACATTGGAACCCGGCATCAGAAAATACCTGCTCCGCATTTTGAATACCATCGGTATCGGCTTGTTGTGGATGACCATCAACTCTACAGCCGGCATCATGTTCGGCTATGGATTGGTGGAAGGCACCTTCCAATTGAGCAACATCATTTTTTACAGTTGGTTTTTCTTCAGTATGGTCCTGTTCTCCTGGTGGATCTATCGCATTTGGCGGAATCCTATTAGCTATGAAGAATAATTGCCTGTCCAGAATAAGAATACTTCTTTATTTGGCATTATTTAACTTCCATAAATGGCATTATATTTTTACCGAAATTGTCAAAAAAATTCAAATAAGTTTATTTAAAAATATAGGTTGGTCTAAAAAATCAGTACCTCCTTCTTTGCATTATTACAACGCCAACGAAGCCGGGCTATGTAGGTTAAGTAATCGTCTTTCTTGTCAATGTAAGTCGTAAATAGATTTTACCTCTTGCCTGGAGTTAACTTTTCATTCATTTTTTCGGAATTTTTTTCAATAATTCCAATATGCTGTAATGCAATGATTACCGCTGTAATCATCAATGAATTCTGGCACATAAACTATGATATTTTGAAGGGTTAAAATACAGCTATAACTGCCATCTTTTTTCTTAACCCGGTAGATATCAGCAATCAACCACACTTCCCGGTATCGATGAATCTCTACCGGTCATACTATTGGCAATATGTAGAATAATACAAAACCCCTGCCAGATAAAATGCGGGGCTGCCACAAAAAACTAGTTGTTTTAAAAAGTGCTATAAATAATCGGAGGGAGAATGGCCGGGTGTAGAAAAAGAAAATGAACGTACTGCTTGTTGATCCTACAGTTAAGGGTTAGCGAATCTCCAAAAATATCTTTAATATACAACAACAAACGTGATGGACTGTTTTTGCCATGTTTTTACTTTCACCCCACCTTTAAGAGCAGGAATCCAATTTGGTCCGTCTGTAAACATCCTTTTTGCTTCTTCAGCAGTTCCATACCCCGGATCATTGTCGGCTATTATATCATTAACAATTCCGTCTTTATTGATTGTAAATGAAACAGTTACTGTATACTTTCCGGGAACGGCTTTGTTTCTCACTGGTACATTGCTATCGAGGTTGCGCTCCAGGTATCTTATCCAACCTTCCAAACCACCCGGAAAACTTGCCGGCGTCTCAACAATTGTGTGTGCCGTATCTCTGGGGTCATTGAGGAACGATGATGCAGAGTCTATTTTCGTGGCAATTTCAATAACCCCCTTTTTTCCTTTTCTCCCATACTTTGTGGTTGCCTCTTCCGGGGTTAAAATTTTCATTTCATCTATATCTCTGTACCTAAGTGACTTGACGATTTTTTGATTAGCTGTCTCCTGGCCATCAATAAAAACTATTTGTTCTTTATTTGCCAACAGTTCATTGATGCTGAGTGGAGGGGGTGGTTTTGTGGTGTCTATTCCTTGTGAAAAAATACGCTCTGATAATGAATAGATTTTTGCACCCATTCTTCCATGCGCATGTGTAGACAATGACAAAAAGAAAAAACTACAGAGTAATAATGGGAATAACAGTGCGGCGCTACAATAACTGAACTGTTTGTTGTTAGATTTTCTGATCATATATAATCACTTTGAGCACCTAAATACTGACAGTAGTTAATTGAAATGTATCATTGAATTGAGCGCTGAAGAATGTATGAACTTTATTGGGCATCCTTACCTCATTAATTCTTCCCATCCAGTATCACCGGCGTCTTACCTCCGTTCATGATGATCACCTTTGAATTGGGTGAAGTCATCAATCCTTTCAGTGCCTGTATCTGCTCATACTGTAATTGCTTATCACCCAGTCCGGAACTGATGATGCGCTGGTAGTCTGCAATGCCCTGGGCCTCTACCCGCTTTCTGTCAGCTTCCTGTTTTTCCTTTTGTAACACAAATTCCATCTTCTGTGCTTCCTGCTCGGCTTTGATTTTTTCTTCAATAGAGCTTTTTACCGTTGCAGGCAAGGTGATATTTCTTACCAATAGTTGTTCAAGGATGAGTCCACGCTTCTTAAAATCTTCCTCAATGCTTTTGAATATTTTAGACTGAAAAATATCCCGTTTGGTAGAATACAGGTCAACAGCTGTAAAATAAACAGCATTGTCCCGCATCTTGGTGCGGGTGAGCGGACGAATGATCTTATTCTGGTAGTCAACCCCCGTTTCTCTCACCAATCGTGGAGCTTCAGAAGGTATCAAAGAATATAAAACGGTCAGGTCAATGGTTACTTCCAACCCATCGGCAGTCAATACACGAATGGCGTCATCTCCATCTTTGTTCCCTTCATCATGTACCCCACTCATGGTATAGTTCTGTGTTTTGATGTCCAATTCCAATACATCCATCAAAGGATTGATCAGGTTGAGTCCGCTGGGAAGCACCTGGCTCTGCACTTTTCCAAACAATGACTGTACCCCGATCTTTCCGGCGTCAATTTGCTTCACACTTGACCAGAGCAATCCGAACAGACCCAGCACAAGTCCGCCCCAAAACAAGCCATTCCCGGCACTGCTCAGGTCTTCATTTTTGTTTTTCAAAGTTCTGCCAACTACTGCAAGAATAAGTCCGATAATAAGAAGTATCATTTTTTTAATTGATTATACGATGTAAAGATACATTAGCTGGTGTGATCAGACACGATCTTCCACGAGCCATTGATTTTTCTGAACCAGAGGGTAAAATAGCCGGTTGGACGGTCATTCCTCCGCGTAAGAATAAATTGTCCCAAAACGAATCCATCTTCTGCGCCTACACTTTTCATCGATATGAGGTTGAAATGTAGCTTACCCATCGCAATGGTATCAGGATAATTTTTGTGGTAGTTTTTGAGCGTGGCGGTATAGCCATAGACCGGGCCATTCCTGCCTACAAACAACAAGCTATCACTGTTCCAATAGCTTTGCATAAATGCATCGATGTTCCCATTGTTCCAGTCCTTTTCCTGCTGCTGCAGGATGCGCCTGGCGGCTTGCTCAAAAGATTCCTGCGCGCAGATTGGCAGATATGCGCTCAGAAAGAGGAAGACGAATATTTTTTTCATACATAGATTTGTACCCTTAAAGTACAGCAATTTTGGCGTGTAATCTCCGACCTTAGGCCAAAACATGAATTTGCCTACGAATTTCATAACCGGTTCTTACCTTCAAGGATCTAAATTATATGTCCTACCTCCTTCACTTGAAAAAGGATCCTATACTGGCACCGCTGTTGCGGGGTCAAAAAGAACTGACACCCATTAAGCGGAATATCCCTGCCTATTTAATGTCTGCGATTGTAAGTCAGCAACTGAGCACCCGTGTGGCAGCCGTCATCTGGCAACGCATCCGGGACATCTATAGCGGCAGAATTCCCCGACCGGAAGAAATCGTATCAACACCCGATGCCATTTTACGTGCTGCCGGACTAAGCAATTCGAAAACCTTGTATCTCAAGGAGGTAGCCCGGTATTTTATGGAACACCCATTGACCCCTGCACAGGCCACCCGTCAATCAGACGAACAATTATTATCGCAGTTGACGGCCATCAAAGGGGTAGGTACCTGGACTGTACAGATGTTTTTAATGTTTGGCCTGGCCAGACCCGATGTTTTTGCTCCCGGTGACGGTGGCATCCAGTCCGCCATGGTTCGTCTCTATGACCTGCACCACCTGAATAAAAAAGCTCTATTGCGTGAAATGGAACTAATCGCTGAGCAATGGCGACCCTTTCGCACCTATGCCTGCCTGCACTTGTGGGATTGGAAAGATGGAAAATAAATGTTGGAAGCTTGTTAAAGAAATTTTTACGGGTCAATGTGATTAAACTTATAGTAAAAAGTTCGGTCTACATTTACAGTAGTGCCGTTTTAACTGAAATCCATGCATCCTGAAGATTCCGTTTTATTGCAGTGGTACAATACTTCCGCTTCGCGGGAAAAGGGCTTTACGGCATTGGTATCTAAATACCAGCAACCCTTGTATTGGCACATCAGAAGAATGGTCATCAACCATGCCGATGCGGATGATGTTTTGCAAAATGTTTTCCTCAAAGTGTGGAAGGGGCTGGCGAATTTCAGGGAAGAAAGCAACCTCTATACCTGGCTCTACCGGATTGCTACCAATGAATCACTAAGCTTTATCGAAAAAGAAAAAAGAAGGGGCTTGGTGAATTTAGATGAGGAGGTTGTCGGCACTACGGCACAGCAACAAATGAAAGCAGACCCTCATTTTGATGAGAAAAAGCTGGAATGGAAACTACAACTGGCTATTCAGCAATTGCCTGAAAAACAGCGGGTTGTATTTAATTTGCGGTATTTTGATGAAATGGGGTACCGGGAAATGAGCGAGGTTTTACAGACAAGCGAGGGTGCGCTCAAGGCCAGCTACCACCATGCAGTAAAAAAATTGGAGGAAATGCTCCGTGAATCTTAAACTTTGCAGGCGCCGGACTATCTAATAACATGAAATGAGACATTCAACTGAAATAGAAAAGGAATTGAACGAGTTGACACCGGGTATGGTATGGCCCGGCAGGGAAATGCCTTTCCATGTTCCGGCCGGCTATTTTGAGAATCTGCCTGCCCGAATATCTGAAGATGCACTCCTGTCGTTGAATAAGCCCATCGATGTTCCTTATGAGGTGCCTGACGGTTATTTTGATCAGTTGTCCTCACAAATCGTTAATCGTGCACTTTCTGCAGCAGAGGGTGAGCAAAACAATACTTCCAACAATAGTTCCCAAGAAGGCAGTTCCGGAAAAATAATCAGTCTCTTTTTTAGAAAAGCAATGCCCTATGCAGCGGCTGCCCTGCTCGGGGGAATCTTGGTTACCGGCGCATTTTTATTTACTGACCAGCGTGCAGGAATCAACCGCGAAAGTTTTTCGGCCGGTAATCTTACTGCTTCACACACAATATTGTCACCCGATAATGAACTGTACAAGGATATTTCTTTTAAAATGCAATCCCTTTCAGATGATGAGATCAACCGTTATCTGGAAGAAAACACATCTACTGAAACAGTGGAATGGCAGCCGGAGGAAATAAATTAAGTATATGCAAAGGAAACCTCTACGATATTTTGTTATGGGGTGCTTACTACTGTTTTTTGTAGTGGGGATTTCATCTACTGCTGTGGCGCAGCGTTTACAGCCCGGAGAGAGAATGGCTCAAATACAAGGGTTGAAAATCGAATTCATTAATCGATACTTAAAACTCACACAAGCCGACTCCGGTTTTTGGCGTGTTTATTATCCCTATGTTGCTGAAATCAAGCGAGCAAAGTTGAATAATACCGATGATGTGATCGAGGCAGAAGAAAAAATTCTTGCCATCCGTAAAAAGTACCAACCTGAATTCAGGAGAATACTGGGCTCGGAAGAAAGAGCACAGAAAGTCTATACCATCGATCGGGAATTTGCTAAACTGGTTCGGGAGGAAATGCAGAAAAGAGCCGGCCGCCGTTTGCAGCAGGAATAAATTTACCGGGCGAATAAGGGAGTTTGTATGTCATGATAGAACAGGAAGGTTCTATGGTCGCTCGCTCCTTGCTCCCACCATTTTTTTCTTAGTTCCATCGCCTTTCTTCCGTCGACATCATATTTAGCAATGAATTTATTTTTCAGTTGGTGCAATTGAGGTGTTTCATCGCCTCCAAAAAAAATCATTTTACCCCCTTCGTGTATGCTGAATACCTGGTGGTACCGGCTATGCCCACCACTTAACTGGTAATGAATGGAATCGTCTATCCATCCCTCATCTTGTTCCAGCCAGCTCACACGGCTGTATTCCTCCAACAATTGAACATATTCCGGTTGGTAGGAGGCTGATTGTTTGCTCATCGCCAACTCGAACTCTCTGCGTTGGCAATAATAGGTGGCGTAAGGAAAACTGATGAATCGTTCGCTTTCATCTTTTGAGAGAAAACTGATCCCTCCTGCATGGTCGCGGTGCAAATGACTCAGCAAAACTTTGGTCACTCGATAGGGTTCAATGCCGGCTTTTTGCAAGTTGCGGTGGATGGCAGGCACCCCTTCTTCATCACAAAATCCCAGTCCGGTATCCAACAGTACCACATCTTTTTCTGTAACGATGGCGAAGGGTTGTATTTCAACCAAAAGACTGCCTCGGCTGCGCTCTTTCATCTCATCTTCTCCAACCGTAAATGGTATAAATTGTTTGGTGGCATCAATGGTAAAGCTGCCTTCCGACAGGGGTATGATTTGCATGGTGCAAAGCTAATGCTTCACCCTCTTTAACGCAAAACCATCTGTCTGTCGGCATCCAGTCGCAGTAAAATGAAAAGTAAAATGGTAAAAGTCAGTAGGGAAGAACCTCCATAACTGATCAGTGGCAGTGGAATACCCACAATCGGAAACAATCCGATGGTCATACTCACATTCACGGCAATGTGGAAGAAAAAAATGCTGGCAACAGAATAGGCATACACCCTGCTGAAAGTACTTCGCTGTCGCTCTCCCATTTGTATCATTCGAAACAAAAGAAACAGATACAGACCCAGCAAAAGACAGCATCCGGCAAAACCAAAAGCCTCCCCCAGGGAAGTAAAGATAAAGTCGGTGTGTTGTGCCGGTACATATTTTCCCCTTGTTTGAGTTCCTTTTAGAAAACCCTTGCCAAAAATTCCACCTGAACCAATAGCGATCTTACTTTGTCTTACATTGTAATCATCGGGTTTTTTTACTGTTTTATCTTTGGCTTTCTTGGCAGATTTTTTATTCAGGCTGCAATCGTAATCTTTTCCCACCATGCTATAGATACGCGTACTCTGATAACATTCCAGTACATTATTGAAAATATAAGGCACCAGAATTCTTTGTGTTCCGACACTCAACACCCAGGCTGCGATTACAATTGTAATGATCCTTTTATTCCTGCGAATGGCTTTTCTCAAAGCATATAAAATGATCATGGCTATCAGGGTGAGTAATCCTGCCAGTAAATTGGGTTCAATGATCAGGGATGCAATCACCAATACACCAAATGAAATGGCGATTACCAATATCTGAGCAGGCATACCCTCCCGGTACATGGGTATCAGAAATGCGGTATACACAAGTGCTAGTCCCAACTCATGCTGCAGGATGGATAATACAGCCGGCAATAAAGCAATTGCAGCTGCCAGTAATTGTGATTGTATCTTCTTAAAGATGGTTTCGGGTTGGGACAAATATTTCGCCAATGCCAGTGCTGCAAAAATTTTACACAACTCTGCCGGTTGCAGATTGAAGCCACCTCCCAGTGGTATCCAGCTTTTAGAGCCATTGATGTTCTTGCCTATTACAAAGGTCGCGAGCATCAGTAAGATGCCTGTTACATAAGAAAGGTTGGCCAGGGCTGTGAACAATTTGCTATCGGTCAAGACAATGAACATTCCTACTACTGCACAAAAGGCGGCAAACAAGATCTGTTTGCTATAGTTGGTCTTTCCTTTGAAGATGGTTCCTGCCAGACTATCTCCTGTTTGGTATTCCACCATGAATATGCACAATACGCCCACCGCTACAAGTGCTCCGTATAACCAGACAACTGTCCAGTCGATGCCTTTCGCCAATGTATTGTTGCGGGAACTTGCCATATCAGCTATTGTATGTCTTTTTTCTTTTTTCTACTGTTGATGATAAAATTCCTTCACTTTTTGCATGCGTTGAGAAGGGGTTAGCCGGCTTTCTGTTGTTTTTGGGTGGAGTCATTTCTACTCCGGTGGTTACTTTTCCGGCCGCGTTTTGTTGATTTGCTTTTAGTTTCTCTTCTTTTGCTTTCTGTATTTCCCCTTCTCTTTTTTTGCGCAGAGAATCATTTTTGATCATTTCCTGGCGCATTAGTTTTGGAATGAGATTCTTGTTGACCATCAGGTCATATTTGTCTTTTCTGGCTTTGCCGGTAATAGAATCTTTCAGGTATTTTTCCATCAGCAAACTCGCTATCGGCGCAGCCGCCCAGGCACCCTGTCCGGCGTTTTCGCAGATCACTGCAATGGCAATTTTCGGATTGTCTTTCGGGGCAAAGGCACTAAAGAAAGAGTGGTCCTGTTGTTTTTCTACCCGGCCATTTACGCGGGCGTAATTCTCAACCGTACCTGTTTTTCCACAGACAACGATGCCCGGAACGGCAGAGGCTGCTGCAGTTCCGATTTCCATTACAGCCTGCATGGCGTTTTGTTCTGCCTCAAACACCTGGGCAGGAATTCGCTTGTCTACCCACCTCTTTACCTTGAATGATTCCAGCAAACCGTTTTCGTCACCTCCCTCAATAGAATCGATCAAGTGGGGCGTATAATACCACCCTTTGTTGGCGATGATGGCCATTACATTGGCCATCTGTAACATAGTTGTGTTTACCTCGCCCTGTCCGATCGCATTGGAAATGATGTTGCAGGGGAAGAAGCGATTGCCATAGATCTTTTTATAATAGTCGGAAGTGGGCAAAAGTCCGCCCCTCTCAGATGGAAGATCAATGCCCAGGCGCTTGCCTAACCCGAATGAACCGGCATAGGTATTGAATACATTCAATGCACTGTCAGTCGTTTTGTACCTGGGTTGGTCAAGCAGTCTTTTGTAAACAGTGGAGAAATAACTGTTGTCACTGTGGGCTACTGCTTCTTTGAAAGCGAAAGTACCCTTATCCAAACATTTTGGTTTGCCCGTTCCACAGCCGGTGAAGAAGCCCGGACAGGTTACTGTGAATTTTTCATCGATTACTCCTTCCGACAAACCAATGATGCCAACGATTGTTTTAAACGTAGAGCCGGGTGAATAGTTATTTTGAATGGCCCGGTTGTTGAAAGGTTTGCGGGGATCATTCAGTAATTCAGCGAAATGCTTTCTTCGCTGATTGCCTGTTAAATAGTTCGGATCAAAAGTAGGTGCACTCACCATACACAGAATTCCTCCTGTCTGCGGATCGATGGCTACCACGCTGCCCACTTTATTGGTCATCAATTCTTCCGCCATTTTTTGGAGCTCCACATCCAGTGAAGAGAACATGTTATTTCCCGCGACTGCGGCCGTATCATACATGCCTTTCTCATATTCTCCTTGCAGGCGGCTCTTATTGTCGCGGATATAGTTTTTTACTCCTCTGCGGCCCATCAGCACTTTCTCATACGTACGCTCCAAACCGGTTCTTCCTGCATAATCTCCCATTAGATAACCCTCGTCTTTGTGAACGCGTAGAAAGGTAGTGTCAACCTCGTCGATGTATCCCAGCAGGTGTCCGGCTGCATGGTAGGGATAATTGCGAACAGAACGTTCACTGAGTGAGAAACCGCTGAATTTATAGAGATTTTCATTGAGGCGTGCGAACATTTCCGGGGAGAGCATGGGCTCAAAGATTCCCGGACGAACCATCCCGGTTTTAAAAATCAGGTCGCGCATTCTTTTCTTGTACTCGGTGGTATCAATTTGCAGCAAGGCACAAAGACCGGCAGTATCATTTCCCCTCGCATCTGCCGGAACAACCATCAGGTCGTAAATGATTATGTTTTCCAGGATGGGTTTTCGGTTCCTGTCGAAAATAATTCCCCGATCGGGATAAATGATCTTACGATACACTGCGTTGCTTTCTGCTGCCAGTTTATACTTGGCAGAAAAAATCTGAAGATTGGCCAACTGGATCAATATCACCAGCACCACAACTGCAAAAATGAATTGAATAATTTTTCCCCTGCTTTGGTTAAATACCGACATGTCGCCTCATTGGTGTAAACTGTAATCCTTGTGATGCAAATTTGATGAAATGCAGCACATCTTTTGTCAGTTCGGTGAAATATTTTTCCTTCGCCTCTTTTTTATTTTCCGGCACGGGAGGCTTCTTTCCTGGGAATGAGTAACTCGGCTATCAGAATCATTAGCAGACTGATTGCTGTGGTACCCGTTACTTTTCCTATGAAATAAAAGAAGTCTCCGAATTGTAGCCATTCGATCAATACGAGGCAGATATGGTGAATCAGGGAAAGAATACCGGCATAGGTAATATAGGGTACCCAGCCCATGGTTGCATGGCCCGGCTCCTTGTATCCGGCTTCAGCCGTTTCCTGTGCCAGCAGCAATTGCAGTAGGAAGGGCCTGAGGTAGGCGATCAGCACGCAGGGTGACGCATGCAGTCCGGGTGTTCCTGTAAAATAATCCAGCGAGAGACCGAACAGGAACGCCACTAGCAGCAAAGCCACCCTGTTGATGCCGATGGGTAGCCATAAAATAAAGAGGAAATAGAGGTAAGGAACAATGAACTGGTGCAGCGGGGGAATGGTATTCAAAACAAATACCTGAATGAGGATGAATAAGATAAACCGGAAAATATGTTTGATGACCGGGTTCATTGTTTGTTGGGGGTTGATTGTTCCAGGTTGAATTGTTCCTGGTAAAAAGCATTGTCAATCAGATAAACATATTGGATACTGAAGAAATTCACGGCAGTTTTGATGCGTAGGGTATAGAAATTACTTTCAGTGTCTGAATTGATCTTACTTACCGTACCAATCGGTAACCTGGAAGGGAAATTAGAGGAATAAGTACTGGTAAGAACAGTATCGCCGGTTTTAATTACCGAACTCTTAGGTATATCTGTGAGAAGGAGGTAACTCGGATCAGCCCCATCCCATTCCAGACTTCCTGCCACCCCATCTTTTTTCAGCATGGCACTTACCTTGCTCTTGCGGTGCAACAAACTCATGATTCGACTGATATTGGGTCCTGCATCCACCACAACACCCACAATTCCTTGCGGGGAAGTAACAGCCATGCCTTTTTTCACGCCTTGCAGGGTGCCTCTTTCGATTGTTAGATAATTATTTTGAAGTGTCACAGTGTTGCCGATAACATGTGCCGGCAAAAAGCGAAACTTCCTCGTTCTTCCGGAGGAATCTCTTGTCGTGCTATCAGTCACATTGATGGACTTCGCAACCGTATCGATGAAGTTATCTTTTAGCAAGTTGCGCAGTTGTGCATTTTCTTCTGCCAGCAGTCTGTTGGTTTCTCTGAGTGCGAAATATTGGGTAACGCCACTGTACTGCCGATTAATCCTTCCGGTAACCTCATTAGCAGCTGTGGAGAAGAAGCTATTGTGGCTCTCACTGCTCCTGCTCAATAAAATGATGCAGATTATCTGCAACACCAGAAAGCTGATGAAGGTAAAGTAACGTTGTATGAACAGAAAAATATTTCTCAAGGCCCTTTACCAATTAAGATACTATGTAGAAAAAGAAATGGTGAATGAAATGACCGGTAAAATCAGTTTTGGATGCATGAATGCATGGCGAGTCTTGCATTAGCGCATGATGAATGGGAAGCGCTGATAATTTTTCAAAGCCAATCCTGTTCCGCGCACCACGCTCTTCAGCGGATCATCTGCCACATGTACCGGTAATTTGATTTTTGCACTCAGTCGCTTGTCCAGTCCGCGCAGCAGCGCACCACCGCCAGTGAGATAAAGTCCTCTTCTGTAAATATCAGATGCCAGTTCCGGGGGTGTAGTTTCCAGTGCTTTGAGAATCGCCTCCTCAATTTTGAAAATACTTTTATCGAGTGCTTCTGCAATTTCCTGGTAGCTGACCATGATTTGTTTGGGAATGCCTGTTACCAGGTCTCTTCCATTCACAGGAATATCATCCGGTGGATTGTCGAGGTCTTTCATCGCAGCACCTACATTGATTTTAATTTGCTCGGCAGTACGTTCACCGATCAGCAGACTGTGGTAGCGGCGCAATGCTTCCATGATATCTGCCGTGAATTCATCACCTGCAATTCTGATACTTTGATCACATACAATACCTGCGAGTGCAATAACAGTGATACCGGTAGTACCACCACCAATATCAATGATCATATTTCCTACAGGCTCTTCCACATCTATTCCAATACCCAGCGCAGCAGCCATTGGTTCATGGATCATGTACACTTCTTTGGCACCTGCTTGCTCTGCACTATCGCGCACTGCTCTTTTTTCTACCTCGGTGATGGAAGATGGAATACAGATGACCATTCTCCAGGCAGGAGGAAACAAGGGTTTCTTGGGATAGATCATTTTGATCAACTCACGAATCATCAACTCGGCAGCATTGAAGTCGGCAATAACACCATCTTTCAACGGTCGAACAGTTCTTATGCTTTCGTGTGTCTTTTCATGCATCAACAATGCCTTCCTTCCTACCGCCAATACCTCTTTCATGTTGTTGCGGTTAAGGGCAATGATAGAAGGCTCATTCACCACTACTTCATCGTTGTGTATGATCAGGGTATTGGCAGTACCCAGGTCCATAGCTATTTCCTGTGTAAAAAAATTAAAAATCGACATGTTCTTTTTAGTATTCTCTGTTCTATTGTAGAATCAATACAAAGGTGATTGAAAATAACGGAATCACAAAGTGGAACACCTTATTTTTCAGGGCTTTCAGGCAATTCATTTCTGATCGGGAAATTCATACCCGATATCGCTGCGGAAGTACATGCCCTCGAAATGTATCCGATCTAAGGTTGTTCTGGCATGTTGTACAGCCGATGTCAGTGTATCACCAAAAGCAGTCACTGCCAACACTCTTCCACCGGAGGTGACTATTGCTTCTCCTTTGTTGGTTGTTCCTGCCTGAAATACCAGGGTATCTCCACCCGCTGCAATGGTATCTAGTCCGGTGATCACCCGATTTTTTGGATAGTTACCGGGATAACCCTCACTTACCGCCACAATGGTAGCACCCTTCTTATCATAAAAGGAGATATTGGCATCTCCCAACGTACCATTGTCCATCGCTGCGAGCAATGCCACCAGATCGGTCTGCAGCAGGGGCATCACAATCTCTGTTTCCGGGTCACCCATGCGACAGTTGTATTCTATCACCCAGGGTTCTCCCCCCACATTCATCAATCCGAAAAAGATAAAACCCTTGTACACCAACTCTTCCGCCCTGATACCCGCGATGGTGGGCTCAATGATGCGTTCAGTAACCTTTTGCATGAAGGCATCATCTACAAAGGGTACCGGACTGATACAGCCCATACCACCGGTGTTGGGACCGGTATCTCCTTCCCCCACCCGCTTATAATCCTTGGCATGCCCGATGATCTGATAACTTTCCCCGTCGGTGAGGACAAAAACACTGACTTCAATACCCGTTAAAAAGGACTCTACCACTACCGTGTTTCCCGCAGCTCCGAACTGTTCTTCCTTGATCATCTGCTCATAAGCCCTGAGCGCTTCCTCGTGGGTGGCAGCCACGACCACACCCTTCCCGGCTGCGAGTCCGTCGGCCTTGATGACCACGGGTAGCGGGTGATTGCTGATATATTTCCTTCCTTCCTCATAATTTTCGGCAGTAAAGCTGGCATAAGAGGCGGTAGGAATGCCGTGGCGATGCATGAATTGCTTGCTGAAGAATTTACTTCCTTCCAATTGGGCCGCTGCGCGGGAAGGACCAACTACAATGATATGGCTGGTAGCTTCATCCGCCTTGAAAAAATCATAGATGCCATTCACCAGCGGATCTTCCGGTCCTACCACTACCATGTCTATCTGCTGTTCGATGCATGCCTGCCTGAGGGCAGGAAAATCATTCACCCCCAGCGGTAAATTGGTGCCCAGTTGGGCCGTACCTGGATTACCGGGTGCTATCCATAAACCGCTGCAGTGCGGACTGGCAGCTATTTTCCAGGCCAACGCATGCTCTCGTCCACCGGATCCTAGTAACAAAATATTCATTCCAAATCTATTTGCGGCGAAGGTAATAAGGGATGATGGATTGAAGCCCTGTTTATGCAGTTTCTTCCACTCCCACGTATCTTTTTTCCGGAAGGTGACGTGCAACCAGCAGGAACAATACTGCATTCACTACCATGATACCCGTGAACAACCAGAAATAACTTGCCCCCGTGTATTGAGCGAAAAATCCGCCATTGGCAATGCTGTTGTTGACCAAACTAACGAAGATGTTCCCCAATGAAATACCCAGCAAATAGAGGGCACTCATGGTACTTTTCATCGACTTGGGCGAATGGGTATAGGCATATTCCAGACAGGTAATCGACACCAACACTTCCGCTGCAGCTAGCAGGAGGTATGCCAGGATCTGCCACCATACGGATGGCTTATTACCGAGGTCAATTTCTTGCTGTATAAGGGCAATGATCACAAAGGATGCGGCTGTTAAAAACAAACCGGCACCTATTTTCTTGAGTGGAGTAATGGTGAACCCTGCCTTCTCCATGGCCGGAAATATCCAGTAAGTGAAAACCGGAATCAGGCTCAGCAAAAAGATTGGATTGAAGATTTGTACCTGTTCTGTCAGTAGCTCAATGCCAAAAATATGGCGGTCCAGCTTGGCGGATTGTAAAACCCACTCCGCCAGGTTTTGGTCCCACAAAGCCCAGAAAACCGGCGTAAAGGCAAAGACCATTAAAATGCGGTAAACCGCCTGAACACCTTCTATTGCCTGCTCTGAAAAATGATGCCTGTTTTGGATACGAACCCAAAAACTCCCTTCATTCGCATTGGCTGCCTTCGATCGGAAAAGACTTCTGTAACTCTCTACCAGTGCTGCCCAGGTAATGGACATGAAATTCTCCCGCTTATATCCGGAGGGCGGAACCCGCACATACTTTTTTCTGCCCAGCCAGAAAATAAAAGTTGCCAGCACCATCAAAATACCGGGAATTCCAAAAGCCAGCTTGGGCCCCCAATGTTTATAGACCAGCGGAATCAGGGCGGTTGATACAATAGAACCCGAATTGATGGTAAAATAAAACCAGCCATACATCTTACTCAACAAGTGCTCATTCGATTTGTCAAACTGGTCACCTACGTTGGCAGAAACGCAGGACTTAATGCCTCCGGCAGCAACGGCAATGATGACCAGTCCCCAGGAGAACAAAGTCAGATTATTGGTGTTCATCGCCAGCATCAGATTGCCGCAAGCATACAATATAGAAACGTAGAGTATTACCTTGTACTTACCAAAAAACCAATCAGCCAGAATTCCTCCCACCATCGGCATGAAATAAGCCACAGATACAAAAATGTGTGTTAACTCATTCGATTTTGCTTCTGCCACAGTCTGTAAGGCCGGGTCTGCGGTAGGATTGTAAAACTGTGTTACCAGAAAAGTGGTCATGATAGCACGGATGCCATAAAAGCTGAAACGTTCTGCTGCCTCATTACCAATGATGTATGGAACCGCCGGCGGCATACCCGTTTTCTTCACTTCTTGCTGCAATTCACTCATATGTCGTATTTTGGGACTTAAAGATATTGGAAAGATACAGCGGAAACTGAATTTATCCGCTGCAGTTTTCCCTACCATAAAAATACTTGCCATGTCTGCTACAAAAAAATCCTTCCGCCCCTATGTGGCTCCTGAATCGAACATGAAAGAACTGACCGTTAAGTCAATCTTAGTAGGTAGTTTATTCGGCGTCATCTTTGGTGCTTCCACTGTTTACCTGGCATTGAAAGCCGGATTGACCGTATCAGCTTCCATTCCTATTGCAGTTATTGCTATCACACTGGGAAGAAAATTGCTGAAGACTACTATCCTCGAGAACAATATTATTCAAACCACCGGTTCAGCCGGAGAAAGCATCGCTGCCGGTGTTGCTTTCACCCTGCCCGGCTTCCTGTTTTTGTCATCGCCCACCAGTGCGGAATATTTTAATTACCTCACCATTCTTATCCTCGCCATTGTCGGTGGATTGTTGGGTACCTTGTTAATGGTTCCCCTGCGCAAAGCCCTTATCGTTAATGAGCACGAAACCCTGCCTTATCCGGAAGGTACTGCCTGTGGCGACGTACTGAAAGCCGGAGAGAAGGGCGGGGATTTTGCCAGAACGGCTTTCTGGGGACTGGGCGTGGCCTTCCTCTATGCACTGCTGCAAAAAGTACTGCACGTGATTGCAGAAACACCTTATTACGCTACTCGACAAATCAATAAATTTTTTCCTTCAGCCAAAATCTCCGGAGAGATCACACCCGAATACCTCGGTGTGGGTTATATCATCGGCTGGCGCATTGCCGGAGTACTGGTAGCAGGTAGTGTGTTGAGTTGGCTCGTATTGATTCCCTTGCTGAGTACTCTCGTGCCGGGAGAAGTCATCGCTACACAGTTGGTAAAACTGGGTTATCTGGCGGATGTCGCCCGTGCCGGTGGCAAGGGCGGATGGGACCCTGTTACGAAGACTTTTGGAGATTATTCCAGTGCGATCTACTATGCATATGTTCGTCAGATAGGTGCCGGTGCTGTGGCAGCAGGAGGTATCATTACCCTGATCAAAACCATCCCCACCATCATCCAATCCGTTAAAGGAAGTATGGCATCGCTCAAAGCAGAAGGCGAAACCTCTGCCGCTTCAGTATTGAGAACAGAAAAAGACCTGAGTTTAAAAATAGTGGGCTTCGGAAGTCTCGGACTGGTAGCACTCATCACCTTGTTGCCACAAATACCCGGGGACAGTCTTGTACAAAAATTACTCGTGGGCGTGCTTGTACTTTTATTCGGCGCCTTATTCGTTACAGTTGCCAGCCGCATTGTAGGATTGATCGGATCTTCTAATAGTCCGATCAGCGGCATGACCATCGCCACTGTGATGGGAACCAGTCTGATTTTCTTAGCAGTGGGTTGGACGGGGCAAGCATTTGAGCCACTGGTGTTGGTTGTCGGCGGTATGATCTGTATTGCTGCTGCCAATGCAGGCGCCACCTCACAGGATTTGAAAAGTGGATTCATCGTGGGTGCGACACCCAGAAATCAACAGATAGCATTGTTCGTGGGTGCTATTGTTTCTTCCATTGTTATCGGCATCACCGTGAAATTTCTGGATAAGCCCTCTTCTGAAATGGTGGAACAAGGCATCCAACATGCCATCGGCACAGAAAAATTTCCTGCCCCACAAGCCACACTGATGGCAACACTGATCAAAGGGATACTTTCACAAAACCTCGATTGGCAATATGTGGTAGTAGGCGTATTCCTCGCAGTGACCATGGAACTCTGTGGCATCAAGGCCCTCAGCTTTGCTATTGGCGTTTACCTTCCCCTGGCTACCACATTACCGATCTTCATCGGTGGCGCGATTCGTGGATTGGTAGAAAGCCGCCAGAAAAAAGACCAGCAAGAAGTAAATCCGGAGGAAGAAGAACTGGGCCGGGGTAATTTGTTTGCAACAGGACTGGTTGCCGGAGGTGCAGTAGCCGGGGTGTTGATTGCCTTTTTGGCCGGCTCCGCCAGTGGTGAAAAATTGCTGGGTGCCGTGAATACAGAACACAAAATCATGTCATCGATTGGTGAGGGAGGCTATTTCTTACTCGGCACTGTATTTTTTGCCCTAATGGGATGGATTCTCTACCGGGTGGCTACCAAAAAATAGAGGAACAATGGTGGGAGCAAGATTTGCTACCGGCTTTAACAGTTTTGAATGCAATCGTTATTAAACGTTCATTCATTGTGGAGGTCTATTGATAAAACAAGTTCTATGCGCTTTGTTCCGAAAAAAGCTTTGCTGACGGCGCTGGTTCCCCTGGTGATCTACGGATTCACCGATTCCGGGAATTCCGGCAGCCGCGAATCTGTTAAGATGCCCTACCGCAAAGCCGGACTTTCACACGAACAGGCAGCGGCACACTTGCTCAGTCGCTTCACCCTTGGTGCCACCCCACATCAGGTAAAGGCAGTCGTTGACCAGGGATTGAACAAATGGTTCATTGAACAGCTCGATGGCACACTACCTGATGAAGAAGTAGCCCGTCGGTTACCCACCGACAATTATCCTGCCCTTACCATGAGCAATGAAGCCATCGTTGCTAAATATGTAAATGCAGGACAGGCCATACGGTTGGCAGTGAAAAACAAACTCATCACTGCAGATTCAGTGGCCCAGTTGGGGAAACCTGAATACCGACAGCAGTTACAGCGATTGATGAAGGAGCAGGGACTGGAAAATCAGCAGGATCTCAATCGCCAGTTGCTGAACCAGAAAATTGTACGTGCCGCCTATGGATCGAATCAACTGCACGAAGTGATGACCGACTTTTGGTTCAATCATTTCAATGTGTCACTCACCAAGGGTGCCAGTCAGCGTTATGTCCTTACCTATGAACGCGATGCCATCCGACCCAATGTGGTTGGAAATTTTACAGAGCTTTTGTTGTCCACCGCGCGTCATCCCGCCATGCTCGAATACCTAGATAATGTTAGTAGTGTGAGCAACAACAACGAATTCTCCAGGCGCAGGGAACAATCTGCAGCTGCGCAACGATTGCGGAGGCAGTTGGAAAAAAAATTACAAGACACCAGTAATCCCAATCAGGCAGCCATGCAGCAGTTGGCCAATCGTGCACGCATGCAGGGCTTGAATGAAAACTATGCCCGCGAGGTAATGGAATTGCATACCCTCGGTGTTGATGGCGGATATACGCAGGAAGATGTAACCCAGGTAGCACGTGCGTTGACAGGATGGACCATCCGACCGCTGAACTCAGATAATCCCATGAACCAGGTAAGGGAAATGGCAGGACGTGCTGCTGCGTTGGCTGAAAAAGACAATGTAGAAGTGGGTGACTTTTTATTTCGTGCCAACAGACACGATGAGGGGGAGAAAACAATATTAGGAAAAGCGTTCGACGGCAAAGCCGGCTACCGGGAAGGGGTGGAAGTTTTACAGCACCTGGCAGAACATCCTTCCACTGCAACCTTTATTTGTAAAAAAATTGCGATTCGCTTTGTCTGTGATTCTCCCTCCCTGAATCTGGTGCAGGCCATGGCCACTACTTTCCAAAAAACCAAGGGCAATATTCGCTCTGTGCTCATCACTATGGTGAATCACCCTGCTTTTTGGGAAGCAACTGCTCTCAGGGAAAAAGTAAAATCTCCCTTCGAACTTGCCATCAGTGCCATCCGTGCCTCTCAGGCAGATGTACAGCAACCTTTGCAGATCAGTAACTGGATTACCCGCATGGGGCAGCGACTCTACAGTTATGCAGCTCCCACAGGATATCCCGACAGGGCCAATTTCTGGATCAATACAGGTTCATTGTTGAACCGCATGAATTTTGGAATCGCATTTGCTGCGGGAAGAATTCCGGGGGCAAAAATGAATTGGCTGGCTTTGAATGACAACCATGAACCGGAGAGTGCGGAAGATGCATTGCGTGTGTATAGTCAGCTCTTGCTGCCTGAAAGAAACCAGGAAGAAAATATCCGCCGCCTCACTGCTCTGCTCAAAGAGCAGCAGTTGGAAGAAAAAATCAAGCAGGCCTCCGACATGAATAACCCGGCACCTGCAATGGAAGATAGCATGGCCAAAGCTTCGAATGAAATGAAGGAAATGCCCGAGCGCAGAAGAAGACGGCAACAGGAAGCAATGGCAGAAAATCGCACTTCTACCGGAATGCCGGTGCAACAAAATACTTTACAACAGGTTGCCGGAATTATCATCGGTTCTCCTGAATTTCAACGGCGCTGATCCCATCACCGAATTTTAAATGAATTACATGAATAAGAGAAGAGCGTTTATTAAGTCCGGTACCCTGGCACTCTTTGCTGCCGGCTTGCAGGGCGGCATTCCCGGATTTTTGATGCGGGCTGCAGCAACGCCCACCCTTTCCTCTTACACCGGTAAAAAGAAAACCCTGGTATGTATTTTTCAGCGTGGGGCGATGGACGGATTGATGGCCGTTACACCTTTCACGGATCCTGCATTGAAAGCCCTTCGTCCGGGATTATTCATGAGTCCCGCAGAGAACGAAGGAAAAATCATTGACATGAATGGAAGTTTTGGCATGCATCCTTCTCTACAGTCTTTACATCCTTTTTTCACGGATGGTCGACTCGCTGTAGTTCACGGTGTGGGAAGTCCGAACAATACCCGCAGCCATTTTGATGCACAGGATTACATGGAATCGGGTACTCCTTTTAGCAAGAGTACTTCCAGTGGTTGGCTGAACAGAACGGCAGCACAACTAACAGCAACTCCTTCGCCTTTCAGAGCCGTTAGTCTCACATCGGCATTGCCCCGCAGCATGTATGGAGATCAGGAAGCACTTGCCATCAATAATTTGCAGGAGTTTGCGCTGCAAGTACGGGGTAATCCCATGGCTACGAAAATGACTGCCGGTTCCTTTGAACAACTGTACGATGTAACGACCAGTGAGTTGCTGAATAAAACAGCGAAAGAAAGCTTTGATGCCATGCGCCAGTTGCGTGAAGCAGGAAAAAACAGTTATCCGGTAACGGCAGGTGTTGTCTATCCCAATACTGCATTGGGGAATTCATTGCGCCAGATCGCAGTATTGATAAAAATGAATATCGGCCTCGAACTGGCATTTGCTGAAAGCGGAGGCTGGGACACGCACTTCAATCAGGGTACACTCAATGGAGCATTTGCCCGCAACCTCAAAGACTTCAGTGACAGCATTGCTGCTTTCTGGCAAGACCTGGCAGCGTATCAGGAACAGGTTACTGTTATGACCATGACAGAATTTGGCAGAACAGTACACCAGAACGGAACCGGAGGAACAGACCATGGACGCGCCAGTTGTTTGTGGGTATTGGGGAATGATGTAAAAGGCGGACAGGTGTATCACCAGATGAAATCGCTCAGCAAAGAGAACCTGGAAGATGGAAGAGATGTGCCCGTCACCACCGATTTCCGGTCTGTTTTCAGCGCGGTGGCTGCCGGACATCTCTCCCTCAAATCGGCGGAGGGTTTATTCCCCGGATGGGAGGGTAAGCCCTTGAATATCATGCGGAGTTAAACAGAATGAACTCAGCTGCTGTCTTTTCTGTATTTTTAAGACAGAAAATATCATTATGCGCTGGCGGTCCATCAAATATTTATCTCCCTTCATTGTATTCATTTTGTCTTTTGTTGCTTTCAGCAGCCGGGGCTGGATCTGTTTTCTTCCACTGCTATTTACTTTTGGTTGCATACCCCTGTTAGAATTGTTCTTCCGTCCCTCCGATAAAAATTTATCGGCTGCAGAGGAAGAGATTGCGCGGGCAGACAAGGCCTATGATTTCTTGTTGTACGACACGGTGGTTATGCATTGTGTTGCCTTGCTAACTTTTCTCTTCTCTTTGAAGGAACCCGGACTCGATTGGGTGACACTGACGGGAAGAGTGATAGCGATGGGACTGCTCTGCGGTGTGTTTGGCATCAATGTAGCCCACGAATTAGGACATCGCCACGACCGCATTGAGCAGTTCATGGCCAAGATGCTCTTGCTTACTTCTCAGTACATGCATTTCTTTGTAGAACACAACAAGGGGCACCACAAAAATGTCGCGACCCCTTTTGATCCTGCATCGGCGCGATATGGCGAATCACTCTATGCCTTTTATCCTCGCACCATTATAGGTTCTTATCTCAGTGCCTGGCACATTGCCGGCGAGGCCTGTAAGAAAAAGGGAAAAAAAGTATTGAGCTGGCACAATGAGATGATACAATATACCCTGGTACAATTGCTGTTCGTTGTAGCCATCGGATATTTTTTCGGCGGAAAGATATTGCTCTGTTATGCGGTAGCAGCGCTCATCGGCATTTTGTTGCTTGAATCAGTTAACTACATCGAGCATTATGGGTTACAAAGAAAACCCACTGCTGCCGGAAGTTTCGAAAGACCGCAACCCTGGCACAGCTGGAACAGCAACCATGTGATTGGCAGAATCATGTTGTTTGAACTCAGTCGCCACAGCGACCACCACTATATGGCCAGCAGAAAATTTCAGGTATTGCGGCACATGGAAGGGGCGCCACAGATGCCGACAGGTTATCCCGGCATGTTGATACTGGCACATTTCCCGCCACTGTTCTTTAAAGTGATGCATCCTGCCATCAGCAAGCTGGAAGCGCAGCGGGCAGTATCATAGTTTTCCTTTCATGATTTCTTCCACAACACCCGGATCAAGCAGGGTGGTGGTATCACCGAGGTTCTCGGTTTCCCCCTCGGCTATCTTCCGCAGAATGCGCCGCATGATTTTGCCACTGCGTGTTTTGGGCAGTCCTGATACCAGTTGTATCTTATCGGGTTTTGCGATGGGACCGATTACGCGTGTTACTGTTTGCAGGATGTCGTTGCGGATCAGGTCATCTGAGCCATGCGCATGTGGATCATGTGATCCCTGATAAATGACGAAGGCATAGATGCCCTGTCCTTTGATGGCATGGGGGAAGCCAACTACGGCACTCTCCACCACCCCTGCATGCATGTTGATGGCATTCTCTACTTCGGCTGTTCCGATGCGGTGACCACTCACGTTGAGTACGTCATCAACTCTGCCTGTGATGCGATAGAAACCATCTTTGTCCCGCAATGCTCCATCGCCGGTGAAATAAAGTCCGGGATAGGTGGCGAAGTAATTTTGCCGGCAACGTTCATGGTCGCCATAGGTAGTGCGAAGTATGGATGGCCAGGGAGCTTTGATGCAGAGGTTGCCTGCAATCGTTTCATCGCCTACAGCAGTTTTTTCATTTCCGTTTTCATCTACCAACAGCAATTGCACGCCCGGCAGTGGCAGGGTGGCCCAGCTCGGTTTGGCGGGAGTAATGCCTGCCAAGTTGCTGATGAGACAGCCACCTGTTTCAGTTTGCCACCAGGTATCGACGATGGGACATTTTTTCTTGCCTACATTTTCATCGTACCAATGCCAGGCTTCTTCGTTGATGGGCTCGCCAACGGTACCCAATACTTGCAGTGATGAAAGGTCTTTTCCTTGCAGGGGTTCTTTACCAAATCCCATGAGGCTTCTGATGGCGGTGGGTGCAGTATAAAATATGTTGACACGGTATTTGTCGATGATGTCCCAGAACCTACCGGCATCAGGCCAGGTAGGAATGCCTTCGAACATCAGTGTGGTGGCGCCGGCACTCAGTGGGCCGTACAGGATATAGCTGTGGCCGGTGATCCATCCGATGTCGGCGGTACAGAAATGTATCTGACCGGTCTGGTATTGGAAGACATTCACAAAAGTATAGTTCGCATAGACCATGTATCCGCCGCAGGCATGCACAACACCCTTGGGCTTACCGGTAGAGCCGGAGGTGTAGAGGATGAAAAGGGGATCTTCTGCATCCATTTCTTCGGCGAAGTTGACGGTTGTGCCTGATTCGGCAACCTTGTTCATTTCCTCTTCCCACCAGACGTCTCTTCCTTTGAGCATTGATACGGGGGTATTGGTGCGCGCGCATACGATAACACGTTCGATACCATCGTAGCCGATGAGTGCGTCGTCGATGATATTTTTCAGTGGGATGTCTTTTGCTCCGCGGAATGCGCCGTCACAAGTAACGATGAAAGCTGCTTGCGCATCTTGTAATCGGTCGGAGATGCTTTGTGCTGAGAAGCCGCCGAATACTACGCTGTGGATGGCGCCGATGCGGGCACAGGCGAGTACGGCGATGGCCAATTCGGGGATCATGCCCATGTAAATACAAACACGGTCTCCTTTTCTAACACCGTTGTTGCGCAGTACCTGTGCGAATTGACATACCTGTTCATGCAGTTCCCGGTAGGTAAGTGTTCTTGCCGCTTCATTGGGTTGATTGGGTTCCCAGATGATGGCGGCTTGTTCGCCTCGTTCTGCCAGGTGGCGGTCCAGACAATTTTCGGTGATGTTCATTTTTCCACCCTGGAACCATTTGACGTTGGGTTCGGTGAAATTCCATTCCAGGGCGGTATGCCATTTTTTTCTCCAGGTAAAATGTTCGGCGATGCCGGCCCAGAATCCGGCAGGGTCTTCGATGCTTTGTTGGTAGGTGCTTTGATAGACTTCAAAACTTTTGATCTGGTAGGGGTAAGACATGGCAATGCGATAAGAGGTTAAAGGTACAAACGGAAGGATAAAAAAAGAATACGAATTCATTCATAAAATTGTATTTATCTCTTTCGCATCGTTTGGTCAATTCATACAAATGATGTAAGGTGACATTCGTTCATTTTATGTTTTCCGCATCGTCTTGCTCCATAGGCGCACACGCTCTTTCTGTGGCACAGCGCCGGAGGCGTGTGTGGAGGAGAATATCTGATTTTTCCTCCGCGAAGTCTTCCGCCTTTGGCGGAGACTTTGCGGCATGCTTTTCAATTGCTCTGTCCCTCGATGCAGGTACCTACTCATTTGGTTCATTTACAATCCACCCGCACAGTCTTCTCATTTCATTCGAAAAACTATGCGGAGGAGAAAGAAGAAATGAAATTGTAGTTAGGTTACTTCGAAGATGTCATTTTTCCTCCGCGAAGTCTTCCGCCTTTGGCGGAGACTTTGCGGCATGCTTTTCAATTGCTCTGTCCATACATTGATGCAGATACCTACTCATTTGGTTGGTATGCAATTCACCCGCACAGTCTTCTCATTTTATTCGAAAGACTATGCGGAGGAGAAAAGAAATAAAATTGTAGTTAGGTTACTTCGAAGATGTCATTCAATTTTTGATTGGAAATCTGAAAAAAATAGAGACATTGCAGGGGCGCCTATGGCGTGGCAGTGGGACTCGCTGGGTGTTTGATTCTTTAAAAAGAAAAATCTATGAAAAAAACCAGAGATGCGATTCAGCTCATCATTGTTATTCTTTGTTTTGTTACGTTTAAAAGAACGGGTAATGTGGCTTTACAACTTTCGTTATATATGGTGTTGAATGCCATTATTATCCAAGAGTTTATGCACATTTACAATGCTGAAAGAGATAAAGAAAAAAGCGATGATAAGTTCATGAATGATACATATCGGTACTGGCGGTTAGCAGGAATTATCATCTTAGAATTATTAGTGATAGCAACTGTGTATTATCTGACCACCAGTATGGTTGAAAGTTTGCAGAGATTGTAATTTTCTTACTCCGAATAGTATTACTCCATAGGCGCACAAGCTCCAGCTGCGAAGAATGTGGTTTGTCAGTATTCCTCCTTTTTTTCTATGGCACGTGTCCCATCAGTAGAAAACGCAACAGAATTATTTTATCCAAAGTTTAATGCGAACTCTTCACTACAATTAATTGTAAAGACTTTATTAATATTGTTGGTGCAACAAACTTTGAATGAGTAAGTTAATAAAACAATTCTCCTTTTAAAAAGACAGGGCTGATTGATTTAAATCAACCTTATGTTTACCATAAGATTTCAAATTAATCTTTACGATTATGCGACGAGTTACAATATATTTTATAAAGATTTTCTTCTTCATTGTTATAATAATTTCACATTCTGTATATGGTCAAAATACTTTTCAGGGGATAATACTTGACTCTATAACAAAGAAGCCGGTACCATATGCCATTGTCCGTAGTTTTTCATTTGGTTCTTATACTGATTCACTAGGCTTTTTTTCGTTTAAAGATATTTTAGATGATACAGCCTATATTTCATGTGTTGGGTATGCGGACAAAAAAATTGTTATCAACAGGGATAGGCCAGACACAATACTTCTATCTCCTTTTTTTAAAACACTACGTCCGGTAGTGGTTGGGGACTATGATTGGTTAAAAAATAAAAAAATTGAAATCGGAAGATTGGCGGGGCCTTCAAAATTTCGTTTGAATGTACCAGAGTCTGGTCTAACGATAGTAAAATATTTTTCTCACCCTAACCTGCAAAAAACATATGTTTTATCTGAATTAGTTGTGAGAGTTAGTCTGCCAAAATTAAAATACAATGCCAGCAAATTTCGAATTAGGATATTTGCCGCAAAAGATGATAAGACAATAGGCGAAGAAATATTAAATGCCACAGATATATTTATTCTAAATGAAATTAGAGAAAACCTTGCATATGTTGATTTAAAAAAATTCGAATTTGATATACCTGAAAGTGGATGTTTCATTGGTTTTGAATTTCTTGGTACAACTGATGAAAGTAATGATGTTAGCACTTTATCTCTGCTAGGTTGGTTGTCTTCTGATTTTGAAGACGGATTAATTATGACAAGGTATTTTACCAAGACCTTTCGACCTTTTTCGTTTGGCAAAAATCAAAAAGCGAATCTTTATTTTTCAGTTACATTACATGAGCGAAACTGAAGGCAAGAAAAGAATAATAGTTGCACTTGTGGAGATTGTAATTTCTTTCTCTGCACAGTCTTGCTCCATAGGCGCACACGCTCTTCCTGCAGCGCAGCGCTGGAGGACTATGCGGGATAATTTTTCAATTTCTCCTCTTTTTTCCTCCGCGAAGTATTCCGCCTTTGGCGGAGACTTTGCGCCATGCTTTTCAATTGCTCTGTCCCTCGATGCAGATACCTACTCATTTGGTTGATTTACAATCCACCCGCACAGTGATCTCACTTCATTCGAAAGACTATGCGGAGGAGAAAACACAAAAATCGCTTTATTGAAAATCAATGTTTTAAGTCAAAAAATGGGATAGGTAATTACGTCTTTACGTATTTATTTTTCAAGATTTTAAAAATAATTGATTGATTTTTTTGGTATGTAATGAAAGATGTAAAAATTGCGATAGGAATTCTTATGATCATGATTGATTGCGCAATCAGGGCTTTACTCCTTCATTAGCCATATGTCTGCGGCCGCGGATAAAAAAAGGACGTTGGTTGGCACGATACAACCCGGGGTTTAACATTAGACAGTCCGGCCAAAAGCAAAACTGGAAAAACCGAGTTCACGGTAGCGGGAATTCTGCGTGACGCTGAATTAAAAATAATCTACACCACAGCGAAAGAGAGGTGATGAAAAAACTTTAATTTATGCAAACTTTGGAATTAAATAGAATGGGATTGATTCCTTTAGCAAACGATGAAATTATATTCATTGAAGGTGGAAGAATACCCTTTAAAAAAATTTGGGATGGCACGAAATGGGTAGTCGAAAAGGCTGGAATAGTTGATTTTTTCATGGATTTTTGTGAAGGTTTCAAGGAGGGTTATTACGAAGTTCGTGGGGGTAGTCGTGGCCATGGTGCAACTGGTTCATGGTAGTTGAAAAAAAATTTATGCTAAAGATCCTATCTAATTATTTATGTAAAAAAATTAAAAAATGAACAAAAACCTGAATTTGAAAAGCTTCAATCTAAGTGATTTGAATAAAGACGAAATTGTAAATATTAATGGAGGTGACGTTGGGAAACAACTTGGTAAGGCCGTCGGAAAGCTAGCTGGTTATTGTGTAGACTTTGCAGAAGGGTTTTTCAAAGTTTGCACCATGGCTGCAGAATTTCAAGCCTCTTTACCTCCAAATTTAAAAAAATAGAGGGCAACATCGTTAAAATTTTTAAAAATATGATTGCAATAATCTTAGTTAGATATTGCAATCATTTTTTTTCATTTTATGTCAAAATGGAATAATCATTCAGACTCCCTTTTTTTTCTTTCAAATTTGGCAATCCTAATTATGTTAGGGCATTTATTCTCAATTATTTGCCCTTATATTTTGTCTAACGGTGAATGCAAAGTAGAATATTTTACAAATACTGATACTTTATTTAAAATATTCCTAATAGGTTCGGTTTGGGGACCATTGATTGAAACGGCAGTTTTTCAAGCATTACCAATAGTCCTTTTTTACAAGTTTGTTAGAAAGAAATCTAATTCAAAACTGTACATATTGATTTTTTCTGCTTCTTTATTGTTTGGTATAACTCACAACTATAATGTTCTAACAATTATTGATTCAACTTTTGCCGGAATAATTTTTTGTAGGGTATATGTTTATTTTATAAATCGAGGCAAATCAGGATTTTTTTATACATTTTTTATACATGCTATTTACAATACATATGCATTTATACTAGATGATGTGCTAAAGTTAGCCTGATTTTGATATTACTATTTGAATTTGATAAATTAATATCTGGCTTTTGGTTATTCAGTTAGTAAAGTTACCACGTGAATATTTTGTCATAAAGAAGTAAGAATATTCTGTATCCCTATTATTAACAAGCAAAATGAAAACAAATAACTCATTTTCCTTAAGTGAAATTAAAATGGCCTCTTTATCGGTAGAAGAGGAGAAGGAAATAAACGGAGGCGCTATACCACCAGCAATAGTAACATCTGGGGCAGTTGCAGGTAAAGTATTATTAGTAGGCGCTGCAGTTTGCGGAATTCCTTTAGTTGGGGCAGCTGTTGGCTATGGTTGTTACAAAATGGTTCAGTGGGCTACAAAATGAACAATATGGAAAATTTCTTTCAGGAAGGTTTCTCTGGCTTACGAAAATATTGGCCCTTCATTTTCGGAATAGGAATGCTTATTGGAGCTTGCGTTGCTCATACTAAAGCATTATATGAGAAATAGCAGAGAATCTTTGAAAGTACCCTGTTTTTAATTAAATCGGGCTACTTTTTATTATTCATAAAAGGTATTTTTTAAAGGAAGGAAATGTTTGACTACGATTTGAAAGAGACTCATTTTTTAAAACCTAAGCAGAGTAATAGTATATATCTTCTTAGTTTATTCTTAGTGCTTTTAAGTGTTTCCATACTACCAATAATAAAAACTAATATCTCAGTCAAATCCACCGGCCTAACCCGCCCACATCATGAACGCACTGAGCTCAAACCGGTGCTTTCCGGTATAATTGCCACCTTGCTTGTAAAAGAGGGCGACACGATACTACAAGGGCAACTGATAGCAACTATCAAAGACAATAACACTGAACCTCGCTTTATTCTTAATGAATTTGAGCTTACCCAGCGGCTTGGCTTTATTAGCGATTTGGAAAAGCTTACCAGTAATATTAATTACGAGTCGCTAGTACTGCAGACACCACTTTATCGCCAGCAACTTAGTAAGTTTTTGTTTCAACTTAACGATCAACTGGCTGCAATTAAAAAGGTAAACAGAGAGCGGGAGATCAATAATCAATTAATCAAGGACAAAGTAATTGCACCCAAGGAGCATTTTGATAAAGAAATAGAAGCTGAACGCTTACAGGCTTCTTTCAATGCATTTAAGAATGAACAAATCACCAATTGGCAAAATGATTTACAACGTTATAAACTAGAAATATCGCAATTTACGGCGCAGCGCAACCAAATTGAAACCGATAAAAAAAATCATTTTATCTATGCACCCGTTTCTGGTATAATACAGAATATCAACACTCGTTATGCGGGTGGTTTTATTTCAGCCGGAGAAACACTTTGCATCATTTCGCCGCAAAGCAATTTAATAGGAGAATGTTACGTAAGCACGAGGGATGTAGGCTTACTCAAACTTCATCAGCCAGTACGCTTCCAGATAGATGCTTTTGATTATAATTATTTTGGCATACTTACCGGTAAGGTGATTGCTATTGACAATGATTTTACGATGGCAGAAAATAAGCTGGTTTTTAAAGTACGTTGTAGTTTCGACAGCACACAGCTTTTACTTAAAAACGGCTACAAAGGAGAATTAAAAAAGGGGCTTACTTTTCAAGCACGTTTCGTAGTGGCAGAGCGTACACTATGGCAATTACTGTTTGATAAAGTAGATGATTGGCTCAACCCCACAGCGCCACCTGCACACCGAACAGCTAAGCAACCATGAATAAACGTGTACGGATAAAGCAAAGAGATATCACCGATTGTGGTGCAACTTGCTTAGCCTCAATAGCTATGCACTATAACTTACAGTTGCCTGTAAGTCGCATTCGGCAATATGCCGGTACCGATAAGCGGGGTACCAATGTATTGGGTTTAATAGGGGCTGCTGAACGTTTGGGCTTTCAGGCTAAGGGTGCTAAAGGCCAGTTAGAAAGTTTAGCCAAAGTACCATTGCCAGCTATTGCCCATGTGGTATTGAAAAATGGCTTACATCACTATGTAGTTATCTATAAGTTTACTAAGAAGAAACTAGCCTATATGGATCCGGGTGATGGTGATTTTCATACGGTTTCATTGGCTAAGTTTCAAGAGATATGGAGCGGCGTCATCGTGCTCTTACTGCCCGATGATGGTTTTGTAACCGGCAAACAAAAAATCAGCAATGCGGCTCGCTTTTGGCAGTTGATACGTCCACATTCAGCTATCATGGTTCAGGCATTGGTCGGTGCTTTAGTTTATACCATTCTTGGCTTATCCACTTCCATCTACATGCAAAAGATTATTGATTTTGTTTTGGTGGAAGGAAATATACGTCTACTCAACCTGCTGAGTGTAGCAATGATTGTGATTCTTATTTTTCAACTCATTATTGGCGGGTATAAAACAGTATTTGGATTACAAACTGGACAAATGATTGATGCCCGTTTGATACTGGGTTATTACAAGCACTTGCTCAAACTACCCCAGCGTTTTTTTGACACCATGCGGGTGGGCGAAATCATCAGCAGGGTAAATGATGCGGTAAATATTCGGGAGTTTATCAACAACGTAGCACTAAACTTTATTGTAAACGGCCTAATTGTGATTTTCAGTATCGTACTCATGTTTTTTTACTACTGGAAATTAGCGTTAATCATGCTTGCCATTATTCCTGTTTACCTGCTTATTTACTGGATAAGCAATAAGGTTAACAAGAAATGGCAGCGTCGCTTAATGGAAGAAAGTGCAGAATTAGAAAGTCAGTTGGTGGAAAGTTTAAATGCAGTAGGCACCATTAAGCGGTTTGGCTTAGAAACATTTGCCAATGATAAAACAGAGGTCAGGTTTGTAACATTGCTCCGCACTATTTATAAAACAAGTATTTATTCCTTATACATTGGTACCGGGTCAGAGTTTTTCACAAGACTTTTTACGATTATCCTGCTATGGGCCGGGTCTTATTTTGTCATACAAAGAGAGTTATCACCGGGTGAGCTACTTTCTTTTTATGCATTAGTGGGTTATTTTACCGGCCCTGCTTCATCACTCATTGGAGCCAACAAAAACATTCAGGATGCCTTGATTGCCGCCGACCGTTTATTTGAAATCATTGATCTTGAGACCGAATCATCCAACGAAAATAAAATTGAGCTCACACCCGAACAGATTGGCGATATTTATTTCAATAACGTAACATTTCGTTACGGTTCAAGAACTACCGTATTCGAAGGATTGAACCTTGCTATATCAAAAGGGCAAAGTACAGCCATTGTAGGTGAAAGCGGCAGTGGTAAATCTACCCTGCTTTCACTACTACAGAATATGTACCCGTTAAAAGAGGGAAATATCACCATTGGTGGACTGGATTTGCAACACATCAGCAACCGCAGCTTGCGGCAAATGGTGGGTGTGGTACCACAAAATATTGATCTATTCACTGGTACAATAATTGATAATATTGCCATTGGCGACAATGAACCGGATATGCAAAGAGTTTTGTCCCTTTCTAAAATGATTGGTATTGATGATTTTATTGAAAAGCTTCCCAATACTTATAATAGCATTGTTAGTGAGCAAGGTGTAAATTTATCTGGAGGACAGCGACAACGCATCGCTATTGTAAGAGCTTTATACCGAAATCCGGAGATTCTAATTCTAGATGAAGCCACCAGTAGTCTTGACCCTGCAAGTGAACAAAAAGTGCAGGATTCGATGAATTGGTTTAAGGCTCAGGGCAAAACTGTTATTATTATAGCTCACAGACTAACTACCATTAGAAATTGTGACAATATATTGGTATTGAGCCATGGTAAGCTAGTAGAGCAGGGGTCTCATCATCAATTAATGCAAAGTAACGGACACTATAAGGGTTTATGGAACTATCATACAGAAACCATTTAAGCACTTTTACGATCAATGTTGTATGGTTTAAAATGGGGAGTATGTTTCTTGTTTGGTACACAGAGTCAACTTCAAGTAGTTTATAATTAATCTGTCTGCTTGGTTTAATATTTTTTAAATATAAAACTACGTTAAAGTAGTTACGACGTAATCTCATAGGATACTTTGTTTATAATAGTATTCATATTCGAATTCTGTCTCATACTTTAACCAGAAAAATGTACTAAAAAAACATCTTTATAAGAGTTCTAAAAAAGAGATAAACTCTTGTTCTATTTACCCGCCCAATCAAGCCCTCACCGTTTTCTCCGGGCTAATCAATTCCATGAAAGACCGTAAATCTGCTTCCGTCAGGCGGCGGTAAAAAACTCCGTGATCATTTTTTTCTCTGCAGGGCGTGCAATGAACAAAAAATTCAATGATCTCCGCAGATACATGTATGCCTGTGCGTTTCTTTCCGCCTTTGGCGGAGACTTTGCGCCATGCTTTTCAATTGCTCTGTCCCTCGATGCAGATACCTACTCATTTGGTTGATTTACAATCCACCCACACAGTCTTCTCACTTCATTCGAAAGACTATGCGGAGGAGAAAACACAAAAATCGCTTTATTGAAAATCAATGTTTTAAGTCAAAAAATGGGATAGGTAATTACGGTTTTCCGCATTTATTTATTCAAACAGAGCATAGATTGATTATTTATTGAGACTAAATCAAGAATTTACAGTAAAGGTTTTAAAGCTTGATTCTGGAAAGGCAAGTAGGGAGTATCGTTTCATTATTAGAGCTAAAATTACTAGGGAATATAAATGAAGCTGATAGTGTGTATGTTGTCTTTGGCAAGCAATTTGCTGTTTTTGTTTTCGCCTGAAGGATCCCTGGCATAAAATGGTTTTAAATACAATTCATGAAATATTTTTCTAGTCTTTTCGTCGCAATCATCCTGCTCAGTCAAACCAATGCCCAGACAAAACTTTTACAGTTTTCAGCGGGGACAAATTTTAATGGCACAGGAGATAGCTTTGGGTTTAGTTTTTTTACAGAGTACAGTAAAAAATTTAAGAAGAAACTTACTTGGTCTAACTCACTGGGAGGAACTATTAATGATGGCACACTTTATTCAATTTTTTACCCTACACCCTCAGGTCAACTAAGTGATGGTTCAATTCGTTATGCAACTGCGGGTTTTCAGGCAGCTTCACATATTGGCTATAGTTTTATTGCCTCACAAAAACATGACTTTCAGCTTCGCCTGGGTAGCGTGATAAGATACCAATCTACTTCTTTGCCGGATGCGGTCAGTCTCGAATATATCCCTGGCGTGCCATTTCCAGTTGTTGTACTTCAAAATTTAAGTCCTTTAAGAACCCTGGCATTGGGTGGGAGCGGACAATTGGTTTATAATTACACATTAAAAAGTAATATTTGTCTGGGTGTTTTAGCAGGTCTTCAGTTTGATACGCAGGGCGATACTATTTCTCAGCTTATGTTTACAATCGGGAAACGGTTTTGAAAATAATAGTTGGGAGAGTTCATTAATACTACTTCCTCCGGATGGTCTTGCTCCATAGGCGCACAAGTTCTTCCTGCAGCGCAACTCTGGAGGACTATGCGGGATACTTTTCAATTGCTTTGTCAAGACATCATTTACAGAAACTTTTTTAGTTGGTGTATATGGAATCCACCCGCACAGTCTTCTCATTTCATTCGAAAGACTATGCGGAGGAGAAATTTCTTTCTCTGCACAGTCTTGCTCCATAGGCGCACACGCACTTCCTGCAGCGCAGCGCTGGAGGACTATGCGGGATACTTTTCAATTGCTTTGTCAAGACATCATTTACAGAAACTTTTTTAGTTGGTGTATATGGAATCCACCCGCACAGTCTTCTCATTTCATTCGAAAGACTATGCCTTTACTTTGAATATTCTTAAAAACATTTGTAAATTTTCAAAGGAAAAGCAGATCATTATTATCAATGATATACTAGGTTATACTTAATTCTCTTTCATGCCGCAGGGTCTTCTTCCGCGCAAGCCGTAAGAAAGACCCTGCGGAGAAAAAGAGGAGGAGAAAATCAAAAACTCACTTCACATTCCACTCCTCATTGATAGCTGTATTTTGCCAAATGACACAAAAGCCGTAAGTTGACTTTCGTTCATTCAAACAACACCATGCAGCAAAAAGGAATTTGGAAAGTAATCGGCGCCTCCAGCCTGGGTACCCTCATCGAATGGTACGATTTTTACATCTTTGGTAGTCTCGCCACCGTACTCGCAGGTCAGTTCTTCCCGAAAACCAATCCCACCGCTGCCCTGCTTTCCACCCTCGCTACCTTCGCTGCCGGCTTCCTCGTACGTCCCTTCGGCGCCATCGTATTCGGCAGACTCGGTGACATCATCGGTCGCAAACATACCTTCCTGCTCACCCTCATCATCATGGGAGGCGCTACCTTCGCGATCGGTCTCATCCCCTCATTCGAATCCATCGGCTTCCTGGCACCCTTGCTGGTACTATTGCTGCGTTTGCTGCAAGGACTCGCACTGGGTGGTGAATACGGCGGCGCCGCTACCTATGTCGCCGAACACGCACCCGATCACCAACGGGGTTTTTATACCTCCTGGATTCAGACCACCGCTACCCTCGGACTCTTTGTTTCTCTGGGCGTTGTTCTCCTTACCCGTCACTCCCTCGATACCAACGAAACCCGCTCCATCGCTAAATTCAATGAGTGGGGCTGGCGCATCCCCTTCCTCCTCTCCATCTTCCTTGTCATCGTCTCTGTTTACATCCGTCTTAAAATGAAAGAGTCACCCCTCTTTCAACAAATCAAAGATGCCGGTCAACTCTCGGTCAACCCACTCAAAGAAAGCTTCGGTCACACCACCAACCTGAAAATGGTACTGCTGGCACTGTTCGGAGCAACCATGGGTCAAGGCGTTGTATGGTACACCGGTCAGTTTTATGCGCAGTCCTTCATAGAAAATGTCTGTAAAATAGATTTCGACCAATCCCGTACCCTCCTCATCTGGGCCATCCTGTTCGCCACCCCCTTCTTCGTCGTCTTCGGTGCCTGGAGTGACCGCATCGGCAGAAAATGGATCATGCTGACAGGCATGTTGCTGGCAGTACTTACCTATCCTGTGTTGTTCAAGGGACTCCTACAATTATCCGATCTCAAGGGTCAAATTGAATTGGCAGACCTGAAACAAATCAAGAGAAACCTCGTGCCATTGCCCACAACAGGTGACACTGTAAGAACAGTAACACACCAGTATTTTTTTGCATCCGGAGCCGTTCGCACGGAAGTGATCAAAGACACAGCGTACAGTGGCGGACTGAAAACAACACTGCATCCCGAAAAAAAATATACCATCAAACTGGGCAATGAAGCCTATTGGAAAATGGTACTCTTGGTGTTCATCATGATTCTCTATGTAACCATGGTATATGGACCCATCGCTGCCTTCCTGGTTGAACTCTTCCCTACCCGCATCCGCTACACTTCCATGTCATTGCCCTATCACATCGGCAATGGTGTCTTTGGCGGTCTCACCCCCTTTATTGCCACTTTACTCACTACCATACAAACCGATGACAAACTCGCCGGACTTCAATATCCCATCATTATTTCCGGTGTATGCTTTGTCATTGGCGCACTCTATCTTTCCAATAAAGCCCCTCAGCACGCTACTTCCTAACCCTAACAACTATTCTATGAATTTAGTAAAGCGATATGCCGGCATTCTTTGGATAGCACTGGGACCGGTTGCCATGTATTTTCTCCTCCGAACCGCAGCTGCTGAAATACACGAAAAACCCGTCGCAGACACCTGGATCCAATGGGGAATATTTACGCTGGTGGCGCTACCCATCGCTGCAGGCATGGTTTTCTTCGGCATTTTGGCACTGCGGGGTGCCTATGATCACCTGCCCGAAGAATCGGATGCTCCTGGTTCAGGCGATCGATAATTTCACATTATTTTATCCCTGAATCTGTTTTCATCAGCGATGAATCAACGGTTCTGCGGTATTTTTGGCAATAATTCAACTTCATGTCCATTATTGTTGCAGGTATTCAAAAACGCTATGGTAACCAACTGGCTGTTGGAGGCGTGTCCTTTGAACTGCAACGCGGTGAGATCGTCGGATTTTTAGGTCCCAACGGTGCCGGAAAAAGCACCACACTCAAAATGATCACAGGGTACGTTCAACCCGATGCGGGCACCATTCAGGTAGAAGGCTTGTCGGTGGCAGAGCATCCGCTGGAAGTGCGAAAAAAAATAGGGTATTTACCCGAAGCCAACCCCCTGTATTACGACATGTATGTTCGGGAATATCTGCAATTCATCGCCGGTGTTCATCACCTGCCGGCTCCGGAGAAAGCGATCAACCAGGTCATCGAAATGACCGGACTTACCCGCGAGGCACACAAAAAATGCGGACAATTGTCCAAAGGGTACAAGCAACGGGTCGGACTGGCAGCAGCACTGGTGCATAATCCGCCGGTATTGATATTAGATGAACCTACCAGTGGTCTAGACCCCAACCAGATTGTAGAAATCAGGGAGGTGATTCGAAAGCAGGGTGCTGACAAAACCATTTTATTTTCTTCTCATATTTTGCAGGAAGTGGAGGCCATCTGTGATCGGGTGATCATTCTCCACCAGGGGAAAGTAGTGGCCGATAACAGAATTCGCCAATTGCAGCAGGAAGAGAACTCCGGACAGGTCCTGGAAGTTCAATTGCGAGAGGAAGTGGCAGAGCAGGAATGGAGGGAAGTACCCGGCGTTCATCAGTTAATTGCTATGGGCGGAGGCCGTTACCGCATCAGCACGCAAGATGCAGAACAGCTCAGCAGGGCTTTGATGCAATGGACTGTTCAAAAAGGATATACACTGTTGTCCTTCCAACGGGAAGAATCATCACTCGAAGATGTATTTCGACAGCTGACTTCACAGCAGCCGTAGACGTTACAAGCTAACAAAATCCGCATTTTGCAATGAAAATGGCCGTATTTTTCGCTAACCAGTTTCAATTAATTACCTTGCGGCACAAATAAAATTTATTCTGACCAACTAAAAATGAATATTCATGAGCTACATTATTGATGTACATGCAAGACAAGTATTGGATAGCCGGGGTAACCCCACAGTAGAAGCCGAAGTTGTGACCGACGAAGGCGTAGTGGGAAGAGCTGCTGTTCCCAGTGGTGCGAGCACCGGAATGCACGAAGCCGTTGAAATGCGCGATAACGATAAAAAGAAATATGCAGGCAAAGGAGTTTTGAATGCCGTGAAAAATGTGAATGAAAAAATTGCTCCGGTACTCAATGGATACGATGTGACCCAACAGGCCGCCATCGATGGAGAAATGCTTGCACTCGATGGTACTCCTAACAAATCAAAACTGGGTGCCAATGCAATCCTGGCGGTAAGTCTGGCGGTTGCCCGCGCTGCTGCTGAAGAAGCTGATCTGCCGCTGTACAGATACATTGGTGGTACCAATGCCCGAACCCTGCCCATCCCCATGATGAACATTCTGAATGGCGGTGCGCATGCAGACAACAAAATAGATTTCCAGGAATTCATGATCATGCCCGTAGGCGCTAACTCCTTCAGTGAAGGACTTCGCTGGGGAGTTGAAATCTTTCATGTGCTGAAAAGCGTACTGAAGAAAAAAGGTTTTTCTACCAACGTAGGAGATGAAGGCGGCTTTGCTCCTAATATCCAAAGCAATGAGGAGGCCATTGAAACCGTATTGGAAGCCATCAGCGCCGCAGGCTACAAGACCGGATCACAGATCGCTATCGCCATGGATGCCGCCAACAGCGAACTTTGGGATGCCAAGAAGAAAAAATATGTATTCCACAAGAGCAATGGAAAGATCCTCAGCAGCGATGAACTGGTGAAGTATTGGGAAAAATGGGTGAAGCAATATCCCATCATTTCCATCGAAGATGGCATGGCAGAAGATGACTGGAATGGCTGGAAAGCCTTGACACAGGCCGTTGGTAGCAAATGCCAGCTGGTGGGTGACGACCTCTTTGTAACCAATGTAGACCGCCTGAAGACAGGTATTGATAAAGGCATAGCCAATGGATTGCTGGTGAAAGTGAACCAGATCGGAACACTCACCGAAACCATCAATGCCGTTACCATGGCACAGCACAATGGATATACAACCATCATGAGTCACCGCAGTGGTGAAACGGAAGATACCACCATCGCAGACCTGGCTGTGGCATTGAATTGCGGACAGATCAAGACCGGCTCTGCTTCAAGAACAGATCGTATTGCCAAATACAACCAGCTCATTCGCATTGAAGAACAGTTGGGTGATACGGGTATCTATCCCAAGGGAAAGATTCGCTTTGGTAAATAAGCGAACTATTGCGAGAAGTTTTTTATTGCGGGCTTTTTAACACCTGTGTATTTTTTTGCAGGGTAGTGGCAATTGGTTTGTACTAACTTTGAATATTCTATTCCACCATGCAGCGCTATACCCGACTTCTTACCAATAAATACCTGCTGGCGGTTACCCTTTTCCTGGTATGGCTGTTGTTCTTCGACCAGCGTGATATCTTTCAGCAACTACAGCGCCGAAAAGAGCTGAAGGAACTGGAAGCCAAAAAAGCTTTTTATCAAAAAGAAATCGAGCAATCCGGCCGTGCCCTCTCCGATTTACAAAGCAATCCGGCTGCCATAGAAAAGTATGCGCGGGAACGTTATATGATGAAGCGGGAGGGAGAAGACTTGTTCATTCTGGATGATTCTACTGCTCTGAATACTAAATAAGGCCAAAATTCGTTCGCAGTTTTAAGAAGTCCTTACAACCCTTTTCTGCAATATCATGGGCAGATTCTCCGTTCTAACCCGACGGCATTGATTATTGTCGGGCAACTATGAAGGAAATAACGGATGAAGATCTTATACTGTATATCTACAACGAGGCACCTCCCGTGCTCAAAGCGTTGATAGAAAAAGAGCTGAACCAAAAGAAAGGGGTCATAGTTCAACGCATGAATCAACTCAAAGGAACACTCCATCAATTGGAACTAAAGAAATTGCCCTCTCCTTCCCCGGCATCAATTCAACAATTATTGCAAAAAGCAGGGATTAAGTCCACATCGCGTAAAACAGGTAAGTAGTAGTTGGCCACTGATCATTCCTCCTTCGAATCGGCTATTTTTGCTGCATGAAGCTGGCAGACCGATATGCGAAAGCCCTTTCCTGGCTCGATGAACAATTCCCCATCGCTGAAACCGAATTGTCTTACGGCAATCCCTACGAATTGCTGGTAGCAGTTATTCTTTCCGCTCAATGCACCGACAAGCGGGTGAACATGGTAACACCGGCTATATTTAAAAAATATCCTACCCCGGAAAAACTGGCCGCCGGCACATTTGATGATGTCTTTGCCCTGATCAGAAGCATTTCCTACCCCAACAACAAAAGCAAACACCTGATCGGGATGGCTGAATTGCTGATGGAGAAATTCAAGGGCGAAGTTCCTCTGACTGTCGAGGAATTGGTACAACTGCCCGGGGTGGGAAGAAAAACCGCCAACGTTATTACCAGCGTCATCGACCAGCAACCCAACATGGCGGTAGATACCCATGTATTTCGCGTGAGCAAGCGCATCGGCCTGGTCAGCACAAAAGCAACCACCCCCCTCGCAGTAGAAAAACAACTGATTCAACACATTCCCCGTCACCTCGTACACAAAGCACATCACTGGCTCATCCTCCATGGTCGCTATTTGTGTACGGCACGCAATCCGAAATGTGCTGCATGTGGATTACAAGATACCTGTAAGTTTTATCAGGCTGCCGCCAAAAAAGCTACAGCCAAAAAAACCGCTTCCCAAAAACCTACACCACAAAGAAATGCTACAAAAAAAGCTGCTGTAAAAAAAGCAACTCTACCAAGAGCAAGTGCCCAAAAGGCGGTTTCAAAAAAATCAAGACCTAAAAACAACTCTAATAAAGGGTAACCTCAATACCTTTTTTCCGCCAACAAAAAAACGAGTAGCTTTAAGCAACTCTATTTGTATGGCACTACTTCTTAGGAAAACATTCCTCCCCCTGCTTTTCAGCTTCGCTTTGATTTCAACCACTGCCGTAAAGCTTTCTGCTCAGTCCGGCAATTATGCAACGCCCTACTTTGCTGATAAGGACCGGGTGAAAAAATTGACGGCCTATTTTCCACTGATAGAAAAAATGTACCGGGAGTATGCTGAAAAGAATCATTTTCCGGGCTATGCATTCGGCGTGGTCGCCGATGGTAAACTGATCTTCTCAGGCAGTGGCGGCTGGGCGGATATCAATAAAAAAGTTCCTGCCACCACCCGCTCTGTTTTTCGCATTGCATCTATGAGTAAGAGCTTTACCGCCATGGCCATCCTTCAACTGAGAGACCAGGGTAAATTGCAATTAGATGATCCTGTGAGCAAATATATTCCTGAATTAAAAGGACAGCAACTCACTGCCGATGCACCTGAAATTACCGTTCGGCACCTGATGACCCATTCCGCGGGCTTTCCCGAAGACAATCCCTGGGGCGATCGGCAACTGGCCGATACCGATCAGCAATTACTGGAGTTGTTGCGACAAAAAATCAGTTTCTCCAATGTTCCCGGCATTGCCTATGAATACAGCAACCTCGGTTTTGCTTTGTTGGGATACATCATTCAAAAAGTTAGCGGACAACCCTACAGTACTTTTATAGAAAAAAATATCTGGCAACCATTAGGCATGGCACAGAGTAGCTGGGAATACAAGAAAGTGGCAGCGCCTTTGTTGGCACATGGTTATCGCTGGGTGAACAATGACTGGAAAGAAGAGGCCTTGCTCAGTGATGGCGTATGGGGTGCTATGGGTGGCATGCTGACTTCCATCGAATCACTCAGTAAATATGTAGCTTTTCATTTGCAGGCATGGCCGGTACGGAATAACCCGGAAGTTGGGCCACTCAAGCGCAGCAGTTTGCGTGAAATGCACCAACCCTGGCGACTGGCTTCTGTGAATGCCAATTATCGCTATCCCTCCGGCAGAGCCATTCCGTTAACTGCAGCATATGGTTATGGACTTCGTTATGCGGAAGATGGTGAGGGAAGAAAAACTGTTGGTCATAGCGGCGGGTTGCCGGGTTTTGGCAGCAACTGGGTCATGTTACCGGAATATGGTATCGGATTGATGTTCTTTGGGAATGTGACCTATGCCCCTACCAGTCTTGCCAACGTAGCAGTGATGGACACCTTGTTGCGTTTATCCGGATTACAACCTATGACCTTGCCACCTTCGAAAGTGTTGACGGAGAGAAGAGATGCTCTGGTTCGCCTTTTACCGGAGTGGGACGGTGCTGCCAATACCGGCTTCTTCGCAGAGAATTTTTTCGATGATTATTACATGAGCAAACTTCGCGAAGAAGCAAGAGCCATTTATACAGCAGCAGGTCGTATACTCGAAGTCGGCGAGGTGGTTCCGGAAAATCAGTTGCGGGGTTACTTCATACAAAAGGGTGAAAAGGGAAACATCCGCATCAGCTTTACCTTAACACCCGAAACGCCTGCACGCATACAGGAATATCATATCACGCTTCAAAAGAACTAAATATTGGTGGTCTTGTATTCAGGTTCTTTCAGGTAGAGCAGGATCAGCGTGAGCATCTTGAATAAAATGATGCGGTTCGCACTATCAAGTCCGTTCCATGTATTGCTTTGCCACATGGCGAACCATTCGCCGCCAATCACTTCAAAGCCGGTGAACCAAAGTAAGATGCCCAATCCCAGACCCATGACTGCCCGGTGTTTGGCTTCAAAGAAAACTGCTGCAGGCTCGCGTCTTTTGATGAACATCTGCCTGCTGCCGTGAATACATAAGAGCGCAATGATGAGTTCCAGTGCGATCAAAAAAATATAGGCAGTATGATATACCCAGGGTTGTTGTATCGAACGGTACAGTAACCTGCTATTGGGAAATACCGTATCCATCTTCATCACATGTTCAACGAACTGGTAGTTGGAATTATAATCGGTGGTATTCCCGAGAAAGATCAGCATACTCATGAGACCCAGTGAGCCCACCGAAATGATCTTGATCCACCGAAAAGCTTGCAGGGTAGCGGAATTCATTGATGAATATTTTATTCTTTGCCCGGTTGATATTGCTTCACCGCATTGTTCAGAATATCTTCCTTGTAGAACAACACTTCCTTGAATTCTCCTTTCGTGTACATTTCTCCCTGGTTATTGAAATAAGGAGAGGAAGGCACTCCGTTCACGCCACCCGCTAAAACTGAACGGGCTTTCACCTTTTTTCCAAATTCAACCGCACAAACAAAACTATTTCCACTATTACCGTATCTAAAGCGGGTATTGGGATAAGATCTGCTTACATAGGAAGGCAAAGATCCCCAGGTGGAAGCAGCAAAGCCACAGGGTATGGATGGCTGGTTGTCATCGAAGCTCTCCCGGATATTGCCCGTCAGTCGCTGAAAGCGATTGACTTCCCCCCAGGGCTTTTCCCAGCTTCCGAACTTCCGCATCAACTCTGCAATGGTGGAACGAAGAGGCACCAACATTTGAGCAGGATCGGCTTTATCGCAGAATCGTTTTGTTTTCTCCACCACATCCGGATCTTCTTCCGGATCTCCATTGCCCTTTAATATAACGGGCCATAATTTTTGTGCCCATTCAATGGCCACTGTTGTTGCTACCGAATTAACAGAGGAGCGGCGGTCCCAGCTCAGCAAAGTTTGCATCACCCCTCTTAACAGGTATTCAGTCGTGTCACCTTTGCGCCAGGCTTTTTCCAGTGCCGGTATCAACAGATCAAAAGCAGTCAGGTGGGTATCATACCCCGTTTCGATGACCTTATCTAGATTGTATTTCCTGGCAGGGGTGAGCAATTGTACAGCCCGTATGCCCCTGAAATTATCTCCATTGGGTGCCATGTATTTTGGGAAGCGCTCTTTTATCGGACTAAGAGGACCTGCAGCGGTGAAGGGACTGGAATTGCAGTTTTGTATCCACCCGTTGGCAGGATTTTTTATCGTGATGAGTTCATTCAGTGTATGCAATCCCTGCCATTCGGTGGCTATTACTGAACCATCCACGGGTTGCTGCCAGTTGAAAGCAGGATTTCTTTTCGGCATGAAGTTTCCATGCCAGTAGGCGATGTTTCCTTTGTCATCAGCATACACGGTGTTGTTGGAAGTATTGGCCAGTAAAGACATGGCCTGGTTGAAGGCGGCAAAATTCGTGGCCTTGGTGCGTTGCCAGGATTGAATCAATCCTTTGATATCGCGGTTATTGGCTCTCACGCTGATCCACTGTCCGTTTTTTTCCGACATCACCGGTCCGTGGTGCGTGAAATAACCGGTAAAAGTTTTCTCTTTTTTCACCCCCTTATCTGTGTAATAAATAGTAATGTTCCTGTTTGTTACGGGGCGTGTCTTGCCATTGTATTCATAGACCCATTCTCCTTTTTCGTTTTTGCTGACCTTCTCTAGATAGGTATCTGCCACATCGCTGTAACTGGATGTATGCATCCAACCGCAGTGTTCATTGAATCCCTGGTAGATGAAGAATTGTCCCCAGGTGACTGCACCATATACATGCAGGCCTTCATCACTTTGCATGGAAATTTCCGGGCGGAAATAGAAAGTGGTGTGCGGATTGATGTAAAGAATGGCATTGCCCGATTCGGTAATGGAAGGTGCAAAAGCAAAGCCATTGGAGCCGTCTGTTGGCGGATCTGTTTTTTTGGTGTCTGTATTCAGCGCAACTGCTCCCTTGCCATAGAATTTTTTCAGGTCGTTCACGGTTATCTCTGCAATATCAATGGCACCAATGCTTCCGTCGGTCCACAACAGTGGGAACCAGGGTTCGAATTTTTGTAATAAGGCGGGACGAACACCGGGGTGTTTGTACAAATAGTAGTTGATGCCATCGGCATAGGCTTGCAGCAATGATTTCAGCCAGACAGGGGCCGTTTGGAAATCTTTTTTGGCATCGGCGGTATCGATGATCAGTCGTATCAGCAGATCTTCATACAAGTCTTTCTCTCCTGTAACTTCCGCCATTCTTCCCAGCTTTTCGATGTAATTCATTTCAACCCGTGGAAAATCATCTTCACACTGGGCATACAACAAACCGAAAACTGCATCGGCATCCGTTTTTCCCATAACATGGGCAATGCCCCACTTGTCTCTGATGATGTTGGTGGCAGAAGCTCTTTTCTCCCAGCGGGAGATTTCTGCAGGAGTAAAACTTTGGGCATGGGAGATGAAAAACAGTGAGGAGAGCAAAAGACTGCCGCCCCATTTTTTTATCGGTGCGATCATGTGATCAGGGTTTAAGTTTTTTAACGAAGAACTCTGCAGCGGACTGATAAACGCCTACGGCATTGTTGTGGTTCATCCAGTGATGGGTATCATCGGGTATCATCATGGTTTCCATGGGAATTTTTCTTTTCGTCAGCCGGTTCACGAGGTCAACGCTTTGATTGAATCGAACGTTGCGGTCATCATCGGCATGAATGATCATCACGGGGGAAGTCCATTTACTCAGGTCGGAGATGGGAGATGATGTCCAGGCAATTTTCAATGCCAGTTCTCTGTCGGGGGCTTTCTCGAATTTATCATTTTGTGCGTTCATGGATGCCTGGATGGTCCAGTCGTGTACGCCATGTATATCTACTCCGGCAGCAAAAATTTTTGAATCACGCGCCAGAGCCAGAGCTGTGAGATAGCCGCCATAGGATCCGCCATAGATGCCGATGCGTTGCGGGTCAACAAAACTTTGTTGCTGCAACCATTGACCGGCTGCTTTGATGTCCTGGTATTCGGATGCCCCCATAGCACCACCTTTAGCAGGTTGGTGAAAAGCATATCCATAGCCGATGCCCAGCCGATAGTTGACAGACAAAACAACAAAACCGAGGTGGGCAAGGTATTGATTGCTGGCATAGGCATTGGAATAGTAATCTGAATAATGCCAGCTCAGCAGCATTTGGCGGGGAGGACCACCATGAACATAAACGATAGCGGGTCTTTTACCGGTGATGCCGGGTTGCCGAAACAATTGTGCATGCACAAGAACGCCATCAGCTGCTTTGAAGGTAACAGGAATGGGTGTAACGAATTCTTTTGATGGGAATTCCGGTGAAAGCCATTCTTTCTCACCCAGCAATTGTATTTTTTTATCTGACAGTGGAAGTATGGCAGGCAGTGGAGGTCTGCTGGCGGTTGCGCTGATCAGGGCAACCGATTTTCCATCCGATAAACTTACCGGCATCCATTCTGCATCGGTTCCCGGTGTGAGCACCTGCATGGGTTCACCGGTCACTGCAACACTTGCTGCATGTCTTCTTTCGATATCGTTGGCATCTTTTCCCGCATTGGCACTGAACGTGAGTGTGGTGCGATCTGCACTCAGGCTGATGTGCTCGCACATGAAATTGCCCGGTGTGAGCAATGTTTCTTTTCCGCCTGTGGCGGGAAGGCGGTACAAATGCGGCCATCCATCCTGGTAGGAAAGAAAAACAAGTTGATCACCGGCTGCCCAGTGCAGGTTGGCACCACCGTGGGTGGTGGGAAAGGAAGCCGTTCCTTTACCCGAGGATTCCCAAACGGTACGATGGGTGCCGGCTTCGGGGTCTGCGATGACAATTTTCCAGGGGGTGGCAGGTTTCACTAACATGGAATCGGGTTGACCCCCGGTTCCCGGTCTTCTGATGAATACTATTTTTTTACCGTCGGGTGACCAGCGCGGAGATTGATCTCTGCTGAAGGAGGGGGCTACCCATTGGATAACGTCTTCCTTGCTGCGATACATTCCGATCAGTGAGTGATCATTTCTGTTCGCCACAAATAACAATTTGGTATTGGAAGAATCGGAAGTCCATTCCAGCGCGCCCACATTGCCCCTTGTGGTAAAAAGTGATTTCGCAGCCGATGAACCTTGAATGGCTACCTGAAAAACCTGTCCCGATTTGATGAAGCTCACTTGTTGGTTGTTGGGATGGATGGTGGGGCCATCACCTTCAGATAACAAACGGGCAGTTCCGCCTGCAAAAGGCACCGACCAGACCGATACTTTGGCAGGTTGAGGTTCACCGGCTACCTGTATCGGTTGCAAGGCATCATAGTTAGCGCCATGGTCACCGCCCCGCACGAATACGATCCATTCTCCATTGGGTGAAAATTGCAGAGAAGTAATTTCCTGTCCATCGTTTTGAGTGAAAGCGGTTACTTTCCTGGGGGTAAAATCAGGACCGGCGGCTGCATACACATTTCTAACACCCTTTTCATCCATTGCCCAGGCGATCCGATTTCCCCGGCCCGCTTTGAGTTCGGTGGGGAAGGCATAATTTTTAAAATCATGCATGGTCAGTTGGGCACAGAGTTGCAGGGGCAAGAAGAGGAGAAGGAAGATTTTTTTCATGTAAATGAGCGTTCGTTGATTGAGCTAACAATTTACAGAAAAGAAAAAGAATCTGGCGTTAAGATTCGAAAGAGAGCTGCCGAAAATATTCTCTTGATATGTCAAAACAATATCACCGCCAATTCATCTTACTCGGCTACCTGCAATAAAATTCAGGTGTTTGCTTTTTTCTGCAGTCACATAGCATTAATCAATAGGACTTATTCCTATTCTTCTTCCAACACCCCGAAGTAGATTATTTCGCGTCATCTCACTTCCCTGCACCCGCCTCATTGGCCTTCCAGACACGGATGATATTGCCACCCAATATGTTCGTGATCTGTTTTTTGGTGAAACCTCTTTTGAGCAATGCATCCGTCAATAGCGGATAACTGGTCACATCATCCAATCCCTTCGGGGAAGAACTGATGCCATCAAAATCGGAACCAATGCCAACATAGTCGGGGCCAATCAGCCGAACAATATGATCGAGGTGTGCCAATAGTTGCTCCAATGATGGGCGCGCTTCATTTGCTTCCGCAGCATATTTTTCTGTTATCAGTGTAAGGGCATACTCGGTCTGTACACCGGATGCAATCAGTGAATCAATTTCCTTGCGGTGGGCTTTTTGAAAAAGCGCTTCCTTCTTCTTATAGGTACTGTCCACAAAACCGGAATAAAAATTCAACGCTATCACACCACCATTTTTTCCTACCGCCAGGATCTGGTCATCTTTTAAATTGCGGGGTACAGGACAAATACTCCAGGCATTGCTGTGAGAGACGATGACCGGACTACGCGTCGTAGCAATGGCATCCCAAAAAGTTTGTTCTCCAACATGCGAAAGGTCTACCATCATGCCCAGGCGATTCATTCTTTTCACCACCTCCCTGCCAAAATCGGTGAGCCCTTTGTGTGTTTTCGCCAGACTGTCTTTCTTATAGGTTTCGTCCCAGGCAGAAGTCGCCCAGTCAGTCGAATTGTTCCAGGTAAGCGTCATATACCGTGCTCCGCGAGAAAAGATCTGGTCTAATTTTTCCAGACTGTTCTCAATCATGTGTCCGCCTTCCACACCAAACAGGGCGGCAATCTTTTTTTCTTTTACCGCCTGCTCCATCTCGGCAGTAGTGCGTGTCAGAGCGATCTTATCGGGATTGTTCTTGATCACTTCATCGAGCAAATCCATTTCCCTATTGGCAAATTGAAAGGGAGCAGGTTTTTCTCCATCGCACCACACAGAAAATATCTGCACATCCAGTCCGCCTTCCTTCATGCGTTGCAGGTCTGAATGGGTCTTCCCCCTCAGGTCCTGGTCCATGCGCACATTTTTCTCAATACAAGCAGTGATGATGTCGTTGTGGGAATCAACTACAATAGCTTTTTTATGCAACTTTTGTACCGACTGAGTTTGCGCCAGTAAAGGAAGCAGCAGCAGGGGAAGAATTCGTTTCATGATAAGGAAGTTATTCTGTAATCAGTTTTTGCAGCGTCTTGACCAATTCGTCGAATTTGTCGGGAGCATTATTGGAAAGAACGATCAGGGTCTTTCCGTTGAAAACGGAGCGAATGATCTGCGTTTTGTAACCAGGATTGTCTCCGTTGTGACCAACGATGGTATGGTTGGGTTGGTTATCGAAAATGTCCCAGCCAAAACCATAGTAAGAAATTTGTCCATCGTTCAACAACATGGGAGTATATGCCTCGTTCAGCGTTTCTTTTTTTATGAGCCGGTTGTTCCGCAGGGCAGCATCCCATTTCAGCAAGTCGTTGGTCGTAGAGCTGATTCTGCCCGGGCCTTCCCGGTGACCTAACCAGATGGTATAGTTGGAAGAAGGGAAGGAATCAGCAGGAAGGAAGTTGGTGCCCGTTTGGTCAGCGATATGTCCTTTTGCAAAATGAGGGATCACTGATCTTTCGGCTGGCGTTCGCAGGTCAGTATCTTTCATCCCCAGGGGTTGAAAGATTTCAGTGCGGCAGATTTCGGTAAAATCTCTTCCCGATGCTTTTTCTGCAATACTCGCCAGCAGCACATAGCCGGTATTGCTGTATTCATATTTGCTTCCCGCCACAAATCGGGTAGGAGGTGCATAGCGCCTGAGATAAGCGAGTATATCATCATTGTTCGCCACCTTCGATTTGTCCCAATGTTGGTCCATGATGGCCTGGTAATCGGGTAATCCGGAAGTGTGCGTAAGGAGATGACGAATGGTGATATTTTTATAGGGAATATCCAGGTACTGCTCAACGGGGTCATCGAATTGCAGTTGCCCTTTTTCCTGCAGAAGCATGATCACCATGGAGGTGAACTGTTTGCTAACGGAAGCCAGTTCGAACAGGTCTGTCTTTTTCAGCGGGGTACGGGAAGCGAAATCGCGGTAGCCGGTTGTTTTCTGATAAATGATTTTTCCTTCCCGGGCAATGGTGACCACGCCGCTGAATTGGTTGTTGGCGAGGAAGGGTGCAATGGAGGCATCTACTTGATCGGATGACTGGCCCACAGCAAGCAACGGGAACAACAACAGTAAGAAGTAAATCCTCATGTGTGCAATTTTACTACGATGATAAAGGTAAACTTTCGGGCAATAACAACGTGCAAGGGACAGTCAAAATCTACTTCTCAAAAACGGCACACAAGGTATTACCCCTTTCACCACAAACGATGGTGGAAGGAAGGAAGAATGCTTTTACTTGCAGTAGTATCTTCTTGAAAGTGTTTTTTGCTGAAACTGTTTCCGCAGGTGCGGGAAATTGTTGGGCCGGCATTTCGGGCAGGGTCGGTGCGTTTCTTAACGCATGACTGTAGAACTGCCAGTTTTCATCAATAATTGGAATCCGAAACGATTTTTTCTTGTTGCGCTTAACGATGTATTCTTTGGGATGAAGGTTGTAAAATGACTGGTAGGAAACAAAATCTAATTTCAGGTGAAGCTGGTTCGCCATGTATTGCATCGATTCCTCACTGAACCACCATTGGTGTACAGGAGGCAATTCTGTATCCCAGGCAATGTCATCTGGCACCAGACTTCGATTGGGTGTGGTGACGATGGCTTTCCCGCCTTTCTTTAAGAGGGCAGCAATCGTTTGCAGGAAGGAAAGAGGGTCATTGACATGTTCAATCACTTCCGTTAGAATGATTACATCATAAGTCTCCCGGTGATCGTTGACAAATGAGAATAAATTATCGCAGATATAAAAATCGCCAAAATGCCGGCGAGCATTCTCTATGGCTTCTGTAGAAATGTCTAATCCCTGTATTTGGTAACCCTCTGTTTTTAGTGCATAGGTCAGATAGCCCAGTCCGCAACCCACTTCTAAGATGTTCGGTTGTTGTACCTTTTTTGTTATTGCTTGCAGCGCTTCGCGGATTCCCCAATAAGCTTCTTCCCTGTCGGCTAGGAACGCTAAGGGACTAATCTGATTTTTGACCTGTTTAAAGTATCCCCAGTAACGGTCATAAGCAGGCACCCGTTCTCCATTCTTATAGATGAAATCGTAGATCTGATCGGCATTCACGAGGGGCAGTGGAAAAGAAGTGTGACAATTCGAACACTGGTAGATGCTGAAATGCATGTCTACTTTGTAGCCGGTAAAATTTTGTTCCATTAACCGGGCAGGACTTTTGCAGAGTGCGCAGGGAGCAGTTGGTTGACTATTCATTCATTTCTTTTCAGCGACACAAATTATGGCGGTCCAAGGTAATTATAATTCAGCAGTGATGGGTTGTAATCGGTAATCGAATATTCTGATTTCAGGGGTTTATTTTCCACCAACCCAGCGAATCACTTTCCCGGCACGTGTGCCGGTATGTTTTCCTTGGTCAACCGTGAGTTGACCGTTCACGATAACATAGGAAAAGCCAATGCTGTATTGGTGCGGTTGTTCAAACGTTGATAAGTCATCTACTGTTTTTTCATCGAATACCACGATATCAGCGATGGCGCCTTCGCGAAGGATGCCTCGGTTTTCGATGTTGAATTTTCTGGCGGGCAGGGAGGTCATTCTGCGAATGGCTTCTTCCAGGGAGAGGATATTTTTTTCTCTTACATATTTACCCAGTACGCGGGCGTTGGTGCCATAACCCCGCGGGTGCGGGTTGCCCGATCCGAAAACGCGAATACCGGCATCGCTGGCGATCATGTTGTAAGGCACTTTCATGATGTTCGATACATCTTTTTCGCTCATGCCATGGAACACCATGCTGGCGCCGCCTTTCAGCATCATTTCAATGATGGTTTCGGATTCTGCGTAAACTTTATGGGGTTTGCCCAAACGCTGGTTGATGGCTTCGATGCTGAGACCATTGAAGCTGGTATCGGCTTTGTAGGAAGCAACGACTGTATAGCTAAAATGTTTCAGGGAGCGTTTTTTTAGGTTTTTAATCATGTGTTGGATCACCTGTTCCTTTATTTCCGGGCGGTTGAGACGGGCGTTGATCGAGTCATTGCCATCTGCCAGCACCCAATCTGGCAGCAGGGTGCTCAGGGAAGTGCTGCTGGCGGTATAGGGGTATTGGTCAATGGTCACGTCATGACCGGCGGTGCGGGCTTCTTCCACGAGTTGAATCGTTTCTTTGCTTCTGCCCCAGTTTTGCTGACCGCTTACTTTGAAGTGAGAAATTTCGACGGGTATATTCGCTTCGATGCCGATGTTGATCGCTTCGCGGATGGCGGGAACAACGCTGTCGCCTTCGCTGCGGATGTGGCTGGCATAGACACCGTTGAAGCGAGCAGCTACTTTGGCCAGTCTTACCACTTCTTCTGTGTTGGAATAGGTGCCGGGTATGTAGATGAGTCCGGTAGAAAAACCTACTGCGCCATTTTTCATCGCATTGGCAACGATTTCTTCCATGCGTTGCATTTCTGATTCGGTGGGGGTACGGTTGGCGGTGCCCATGGCGGCTTTGCGCACGTCGTTGTGACCGATGAGGGAAGCGATATTGATGCTGGTTTGCAGACTATCGAGCATGGCGAAATAGCTGCCGATATTGGTTTTGGAGAGGCCGCAGTTGCCGGTTACTACGGTGGTTACGCCATCGAGGATGAAGTTATCGGCGGTCGGGTTTCTTTTTTCATCGCCTTCGATGTGGGTATGTACGTCGATAAATCCCGGTGCGATGATTTGGTTTTGCACGTCGATAGTGCGGGTGGCGGACCAGTCTTTCAGCTGACCGATGGCGACGATTTTTCCATTGCTGATGGCGATATTGCTTTTGAACCAGCTGTTACCGGTGCCGTCGATGATGCGCCCATTGCGCAGGATGAGGTCGGCGGTATTGTTTTGAGCGAAGGAATCGCACAGGAAGCTAATGAGTAGGAGTAAAGTAAGTGAGGTACGGATAGGCATACGAAAGTTTGAGGAATGAAAATACTGTTTTTTTGGGTGTGTGTGGGCTATATTAAATTGAATGAAGTGGGTAAAAAATGGGGTACGAGAAAACGTTGGTAATAAAACACAGATTTGCTTGAAAAAAATCAGGTAAAAAAATTCTTTCGTTTAGGATTTACGGATTTCTATAAAAATTTCTCTTTCATTTTACAGTTTCCGCATTTTTTTCAAAATATGTTGAAACTTTTTTACTGGATACTAAGTTCAGGTAATGAGTGCAATTTTTTTCTGGTGCATAGAAATACTGACAACAGACGAGGGCATTTCGTCAGTATTCTTTCTCCATATAGTATTGCTCCGTTGACGCTCAAGTTATTCATGCGGCGCTGCTCCGCAGGAACATACCAGATACCTTTACTCCTCCTTTGCTAAAAATTAATGTCCAGAGATCTGGCTTTGTGATTTGCAAGATATTAATCAGCATTCTCTTCACTATTCTTTAGCAAAATATACGAATGAAAAAATAATTTGTCTAGTTTGAAATCCACACGCATATTCTTCTCATTTCATTCGAAAGACCATACGAACGAGAAAAGTGTGCTTGAATAAATAAATCGTAAAAAATGTCTGCGATATTTTGCAGCATAATTTCGGAAAAGACATTGATTTTTTATTGATACTCGGGAATTTAAAAAAATTCGTTTATTGAGAATCAATGTTTTAAGTCAAAAAACGGGGTGGGCAATTACGGTTTTCCGTAATTATTTTTCTTAATTGGCGGAAAAATGATTTTTGTTTGAATTTATATATCAATTTACAGAAGAAATTATGGTGCACATAGTTGATTGCGCATTAGGGTCTTTACTCCATAATTAGATATAAGTGTGTGGCCGCGGATGAGAAAAGGAAGTTGGTTGGTTCGATACCTTTTGATAGATTAAACCAATGAAATAATGTATCATTTGTCAACACGAATAAGAAAAATCAGGGAGGCAGCCGGTCTGCGTCAGTCTGAGGTTGCGTATCGGCTGGATATTAGTCCTTCAGCGTACGGGCAAATAGAGCGGAATGCGCACAAATCAACTATTGAGACTTTGTTTAAGCTTGCAAGGGCTATGAATGTTTCTCTTACGTATTTAATTGACCTTGATGAGGAGGAAGAGGCGCAAAAAAACAAGTTATAGCTTGTTGGATTAAAAAAGGACAAGTTTTTATTTTGGCTAGAAGAAATTTTCTAATCAAAATATTACATATGATACAACTCATTTTTAAAAAGTCACAACTTTTTTTTATCTATCTAATCTTTTTTGTTGCCATAATTTCGGGATGTAAGAAGAATTCTGATTTTCAGCCAATTCAAAAAACGTATGTTCCTGAAACTGTCATTGGTAGCGAAACAGCTAACGCTTTTTCTTTTGCAACTGTAAAAAAGGCGTTAGAAAAATTGCGGAATAAAAAAAAGGAATCAGGGGTTGCGACTATGTCAGATAACCAGATCATGCGATCGTTTGAAGACATAACACCTTCACATAAATATGTAAGGTTTGCTCCTGCAGATGTGGAGCAGTTAAGTCAACTTTTAGATGCCGGATTGGAATTATTCGATGTGCCATTGATGTCTGAGATAATTCAAGAAGGTGAATTTTATCAGGACCCGTCCATTCCGGATGACCAAATAACATATCAATATACACTGGTTCCTTATGATTATCCTCTTCCCTCAAATATCCCATTTGTGATTCTCGACGAGATTTTTTTATTCAATGAGACACCCGGGGAATATCAGCTACCTGATTACTGGTCTGGGAGTAATGGGAATGCTGCAAATACTGAGTCGCTTCAAAGTCGACAAGTAAATAATTTGACATCTTTGAATACCATTGAAGATTATGTTTTGCGCAACGGAGATCCCGTAATTGAGGCGACAGATTATTTACTTCACAATCAGTTTAATCCAACCGAGGTATATAATACTGCAATGGAGTTGGCAGGTGGTCGGGATTTAATAAGTATTCGTTGGTATGATCCGGGAGGGGGAGGTAGCGGTGGCGGCGGCGGCAGTGGTGGTAATGTAAATACTATACCTGGGGTTCCCTCGGGTAGGTTATTGGTTAGAAACACAGAAATGCCTATAGACGAGCCGGTAAAAGGCGTAACTGTAAAAGCTCGAAGATTTTTAAAACTCGAGATAAAGCAGACTGATCGGAATGGAAGATTTCAAATGACAAAACAGTTTCGTAACAAGGCTACGGTGATTGTAAAATTTAAGAATAGTCGCATTACTACCAGAGGAATATATTTAGGACTTTTACTGCCATGGCAATATGTTTTTCCAATCAGGCAAAATTTAGGATCATGGTCAAAAGATAACATAAATAATATTACGCATACATTTATAATGGATAGGGATGAAAGATCGCTATCTACCAGGTCATGGACAGGAGCTACCACGATGAATGCTTATTGGGATACAGATGAATTTAATCGAGAAAACGGAATTATAACTCCCCCACATTTGAAAGTATGGCTTAGTAATGGGGGTTTAAGCATAGATCAATGGGCTTCTGCACCAATGTTAAATTATGTTTTCAGTTCTGCTGATTATGGGTCACGGACCTTCTTAGCTCATTCATTAGCAACTTTTAGTGCTGTTGCTGATTTACTTTTACTAGCTTCAGCCCCATATTTTGCAGTACACAAGCGTATCATCGAATCTAATAAACCTGATATTACATTAAGATATAGTCTTTTTGGTAATAACAAAACTTGGGCTTTGACCTCAGAAAATTTTTATAATACTTTCATGCACGAGTTCAGTCATGCTTCACACTACTGGGGGTTAGTATTGCAAAATGGCAGAGAAGGAACAGATTATTATTTATCTAATATAAGATATGTTTTAAAAAACGGTGGTTATGGTGAGCGGGACAGGGATGGTGCGGAAAGAACCGGAATAATCGAGGCATGGGGATTTTTTGCTGGTGACAGAGCATTTGAGCGTAAATATTTACAAGGCACATATGCGAGTAGTCCAGAAGCAAGACAATTAGCAGGAAGAGCTATTCGTCGCCTTGATCGTCACCAGTTTGATCTTGATGATGCTCTTTTTTTGGAAGGAAGAGGTCGAGATGATAACTTTTATCGAGGTTGGATACCTGCAGGTCTTTTACAAGATTTGAATGATGATATAGAGCTTGATAATTTCCATCTTAATGATAATTTTTCTGGTTACAGCATTAATAGTATTTTTAAATGCTTACAATTTCCGAATAATACAGCCGGAGATTTCCGGTTAAGATTAATTAGCAAAAGACCTGTTAATGTTCAACCTTTGCAGATTGAGAATTTAGCAAGAGAATTTGGTTATGGAAATTAACAAATAAATGATAATAAGACTTATGCGAATTATTAAGACTGGGCTGTTTTGCTTTGTGACATTGACTTTATTGGGGGGGAGCCAATGTTCCAAAAATACTATCCGTGATGAAAAGGTAGATTTCGACTTTCTTATTCCATATACTGTGTCTCCTTTGAAGGACACGATTCGGCTTGGTGAAGAACTGACGATAGCTACAGTTTTTTCTGATACAGTCTATGATATAAAGTCTGGAAAGTGGTATCATTTACCTGATTTTGATTGGAAGCCATTACTTTTTTTTTTAAAACTTGTCGCCCCTGATAAGCCATGGGGAAATCAATCTTCGGCCGGCAAT
>JADBXP010000039.1 GCA_020403455.1 Chitinophagaceae bacterium | reverse complement strand
GCCGGTATAAAGGTAATTGTCGGAACCGTTACCACCGTTAAGTTTGTCCTCACCACCGCCACCAATAATGACATCATTACCAGTGGTGCCAGTGATATTATCATTCCCCCAATAGCCATGGATTTGGATATTGTCACCGACGAAAGCAGTATTAGAGAAGTCGAGGGTATTGTCACTCCAATCACCGATGATTGTTACTTTTCCTGTTACTCCTGTCCCGTCGATGGTTTCAATGCCACTATTGGCGCTAAAGGAAAGAATCCCCAGGTCCACGTCTCCTGTACCCAAAGCCACAATTTTATCCACACCAGAGGTGCCGGTATCGGTGTAGATGTCGTAGCCTTGGAAACTCGACCAGCCTCCGGCTAGATTACCGGAGACATAATAAGTGTCTGACCCTTCGCCTCCATCCAATTGGTCATTGTCTGCGCCGCCATAGAGTAAGTCATTACCAACTCCACCCGATAAATTGTCACATCCCCAATCTCCATCGATTAGGTCATCGCCGCCGCCACCACTGAGAACATCATTTCCTCCGTAACCCATCAGGTGTTCAGCAAGATTCGTACCTGTAATCGTGTCGCTAGAGTTATCACCGTAAATAATGGTTTTCTGAAGATAGAAATAGTTGAGCCAACTAGAAACATCGTTAAGGCGAGCATTGGCATCGCCGTCTTCGTTGACGAGACGATTTTCTTCGATGGTAAAGCCAATATGATAGAGTCCATCGGCTACGGTATTGACTAAATTTTTACCGAAGTATTGGGTTGTCGCTCCGTCATTTTGTACCAGGTGGTAGCCTGTTTCCTCATTTCCCTCATCGTCACCGTGGAGGAGGATAAATTCGTCATAGTGATTAGTGCGAACCCATTGATTGAGGGTGCGAATATCATCGCTGGTAATCCAGCCATCAGCAGCGATACCTGTAGCAGTAATACCATCGACTAATAGATGGTTAAGTCCATCGGCGGCGGCGGCTCCAGCGTTAATATCCCCCGCATTTGTCCACTTGGCTAAGCCAGTATCAATTTTGATGGTATCGACAATTTTATCTAATCCGGTGCCAGTGGTGGACTGATCGACGTAAAAATATGTTACCCAATCTGCTACGTCCTTGACTGTGGCATTGGCCGCACCATCTTCGTTGAGAAACCGTCCATTTTGGATCTCAAAACCAATATGATAGATTCCGTCGGCAACGGTATTAACTAGGTTTTTCGCAAAATATGTGGTCTGAGCGCCGTCATTTTGAACTAAATGGAAGCCAGTTTCTGTTGTGCCGTCATCATCCCCATGCAGAACAACAAAAGTATTATAACGGGTGGCATCAGAGCGAATCCAATTGTTAATTTGTGCAATATCGCTTTCGGAAATTGAACCATCGGCGGCGAGATTGTAGGTGGTAATCGCTGTTTTTAATAAATCATTCAGTCCATTGGCCGCATCAGCACCGCCAGCAATTTCTTGCCAAGGTATATTTTGCGCTAAACCCTGATCAGCAATGATTAATTCCGTAATCTGATCAAGTCCGGTATTAGTTGTTGCCCGATCTGTATAAAATTGGGTTAGCCAATCCGCTACCTGAGCAACTGTGGCATTGGCGTTACCATCTTCATTGACAAAGGTGCCATTTTCAATTAGGAAACCAATGTGATAAATGCCATCAAAAACCGTATCAACTAAATTCTGATTGCGATACTGTTGAGTCGCTCCGTCATTTTGGACTAAATGAAACCCTGTTTCTGTTGTCCCGTCATCATCGCCGTGGAGAGCAGTAAATTCTGCTAAACGGTTGGCACGAATCCAGGCATTAATCGCGGTTACGTCACTGACAGTAAAAATGCCGTTACTAGCGACTCCAGTGGCTTGTTTGGCTTCTAAGATTAACTGATTTAATCCATTAGCTGCCGTCATTCCACCCGTAATATTTGTACCGAGATTGGCACCAGCAAGTCCTGGATCTCTGCCAATTCTTTCAACCGTTTGATCTAGTCCCGTTCCGGTTGTTCCGCTTGGGGAATTTTGCACCATCGAATAAGATTTGCTTGCCATAATTATTAACCATGAAAAATAAGGTAGTTAGTGAAATAGCAACAATTGTTAGACAAGTAACGACAAAACCGCACTAAGGCAGGTTTATCCTCAATCCAGTTAGCAAAACCCAGTTATCATCAGGGACGACTGAAGTGGTCACTACGAACCAGAAGGGTTGTCAACTGGACTGGATCAGGGGGATTTGGTATTACCCTGACAATTGCGGATCGATATCCTCACTCATACCCGAAGTCGATTCCAACGATTGGACAGTCTCAGATAGTAAATTAGTTCTAACTGATTGTCTTGCCTCTGCTCAGACTATCGAACGAGGTTTTCCGACCTTGATAGTCCTGAGTCGTCGTTTGATAATCTAACCTTTAATGGAATCTTGGATTATTGTAGCACTTAATACAGATATGTGATACCCGCCGCTTTTTCTCTCTTAGCGTTGCTCAAATCCCACATTCCGCACCCTAAGGGTCACAAGGTCTCAAAAGAGGAAGGAGCGTGAGTCAAAATACTTATCTAGTGGAAATACCAATTAGGGGCTGCTGAAAAAGTTTTTCGTGGGGGCAGGGTGTGGGGTGTGGGGTGTGGGGTGTGGGGTTTTACCCATTTTCAGGTGGTCAATTACCTAATTTTCAGGGAAAAAATCCCTAAATTTTCCCCCCAATCACTC
>JADBXP010000038.1 GCA_020403455.1 Chitinophagaceae bacterium | reverse complement strand
AAGGCTTTTAGACTTTTTTTCCCTGAAAAAGTGCCTACCATTGGAGTGATTGGGGGGAAAATTTAGGGATTTTTTCCCTGAAAATTAGGTAATTGACCACCTGAAAATGGGTAAAACCCCACACCCCACACCCCACACCCTGCCCCCACGAAAAACTTTTTCAGCAGCCCCGAATTAATTCCTTGCCGGATAGGGTTTCCAGCTAAGTGTAACATCGATTTGCATAATGAACCAAGTTGACTAAACTACACACGGGGATGTAAGCTCGATCGCTTACGTCCCCGAAAAACATCAATTAACCATCATTACTATTGTCTTGATTGCGCTTTTTAGACAGCAATACACCTAACCCTAATATTACTATTGCCAAAATTGTAGAAGGTTCGGGAATAGCTGTCGATGAACCCACTTGAACTATTTTTATAAACTGACTTTGATTGCCAGAATAACTGGCAACACTGCCATCGCTAAAACCAGTTTGAGATAAATCAATATTAAGTACCAGACTAGAATTACCATTGCCGATTACTTGGAAGTGCAATAAACTAAAAGTATCCAATTGATTAATTCCCAGAGGTGAACCAATGCCTGCTAAGGGGAAAGCACCGCCGCCTAAGTTAGTAATTGAACCATTGGTATTGTCTAAGATTCCCGTCCGTCCAAAGGGGAACCTAGAGGTAACAAGAGGACTATTGATATCTGAGGGAGTGAAAGGATTATCGATGTTTTGAATTGAGCGAGGATCGAAGGATAAATTAATGGCACTGCTAGTGATACCGACTGGATTAATATCACTATTTTCCATTAAAATTTCTACAAAAAATCTATCGCCTACACGGAGAGGACTATTAATAATAGTTCCCACTAGGCCACTATTATCAGTTTTGAGGTTGAATTGAGTAGTCAGACTAGACATAATGTAGTTCTCCTGAGTTAAAAAAGTTAGTGAGTTAAAACAAATGCTACAACCCGGCAAGGGAAGTCACACTAACTGGGTACATCATTTGTACTCTGGTAAAGTTACTGTTTCTGGAAAAGACAGTACCGATGCCAAACTGTATCAAGAAAAAGAAGTTAAGAGGAATCAAGAAAATGGCACAAATTAAATATCGCATGGTGATTCAATGGTCTGATGAAGATAATTGTTTTTTGGCTGCATTGCCTGATTTTCCAGGGCAATATTGGCGTACTCATGGAGATACTTATGAGGAAGCTGTCGCTAATGGAAAATAAGCTATAGAATCGCTAATGATTGCTTATCAAGCAGATAATGAACCCTTACCTGAACCTTTATTTTGTAGGATGGGTTAGGAAGTGCGCTAACCCATCAAACCTAATCAAAAGCCATCATAATTAATCTGAATTGTTGGGTTTTCTTGGGTCAAACCAACCTACAGAGTTAATCTAAATAACTAACCCAAATTCAGAATTTAAGGGAACCAATTCGGACAGATTAATTCTTCCATCTCCGGTAATATCAGCAGTAGGGTCATAGTTAGTTTGTCCACTGCTACTACCAAATAACCCCGGACGTTGTAAGGTAGTTAAGTCGGTTAAATTCACCCGTCCATCGTAGGAAATATCACTGTTAAAGGTTGATTTCCCTGTTAGTTGAATGTTCAAAGCGGAATTGTTTTGAGCATTACTGTTGATGACTAAACCGTTAGCCAAATTAAAGTTTTCTCGCGCTGCTTTGGGTGTATATGCTAAAGCAATACGTCGAGTTTGTCCGGGGTTTAGCAGTATGTCTCCATTGGCAAAATTGGCATCTGTGGTGACATTTTGTGCATTGACAGTAATACCAGCAATGGCGAGTACATCGTTAGTTCCCACTGCGGTATTAGTAATATCAATGTATTGGGTTCGGTCAGCAAAATTGGGACGGACAAAGAGGCTATCGGTTGCACCTTGGCGGTATTGGGAGAGTTTTGTGCCGAAGGTGATGGCGTTTTTATCTACTACGATTGTCCCTTCATTAACGTTAGTAATATTAACGTTAAATGTCTTTTCCGTAGAGAGTTTATAACCATCGGTTGCTTTGACTCCCAATTGATAGGATATTACTCCACTTTCATAGTCAATGGTATTAGAACCTGCTTGAGTGAGGGTAATTTCTCCAGTGGTTGCATTGATAGCAAAAAGGTCATTTCCTGAGCCATCTTTAGGAGAGGTACTGAGGCTAAAGGTGGGAGTTTGTCCGTAATTATCATCGGTTGCTTCGACTAAGTTACCGGCTACTACTACTGTACCTGCTGCGTTTCTTTCGGCGAGGTTGACGTTGTTAATACTACCGACGATGGGAGCATCATTGATAATGATATTACGGGTTAAGCTTAAAGTACCATTAGGATCAGCAAATGTGCCATCAGCAAAACCAATTTGAGAAGGATCAAAGGTGAGGTTTAAGTTGGAGTTGTCCCGTGTCCCGACTACGTTAAATCGTAGCAAACTAAAGCGATTTAATTGATTAACCCCAATGGCTGTACCTAAACTTGCTTGCGGGACGGAACCGCCACTTAAGTTATCAATTAGTCCGTTAGTATTGTCTAAAGTCCCGTCTCGGAATAGGGTGAAATTAGAAGTAACTAGGGGACTGTTGACATTGCCAATATCAGCGAAGTTGTTGATATTTTGAGCAACATCGGCGGCGAAGCCAAAATCAAGGGAGTTAATGATTAAACCGGCTGCATTGGTACGAATATCACCGACGAGGATTTCCGCAAAGAAGCTATTACCGAGAATAGGATTATTCCCAGTAATTTCATTACCAACTGTCCCGTTATTATCCTCATACAGTTTCAGTTGGAAGCTGAGAGGATTGACATTACTGAGGTTAACGGTAGCGATACCCGTATCGGTTAAAGCGCCGTCACTGGCTTGAATTGTCAGGTTAAAGGGGTTAGTTTGTGCGCTGACATCATTAGCATCGGTAACGGTAATTACCCCAGTATTACTAATAGCAAAGGCTTTGATAGTGTCCCCATCAGTATCGGGATTTCCGGCGGTGATACTGTAGGTTAAGGGGTTATTGTCGGGGTCAGTGGCGTTAATTGTCCCGACGACTGTACCGTTAGGACTGGTTTTAGAAATGCTAAACACAGCATCATTAACCACTGGGGGACGGTTGACAGGACTGGTTAGGTTAACAACAATTGCACCGTTTCCTGTGGCGTTACCATCATTCGCGGTGACGGTTAAATTAAAGCTGTTATTTGTCCCAAAATCACCGGGGTCGGTAACGGTAATTACCCCTGAGTTGTTGATGGCAAAAGGACGAGTGCCGTCATTATCTGTGTCCGTATTACCATTAGTAATGCTAAATGTCAAGGGATTGTTTTCCGGGTCGCTGGCGGTGACAGTACCAACAGTTGCACCCACCGCACTGTTGTTAACAATAGAGAAGGTGGCGTTATTAACAGTAGGCGGACTATTTAAGTTAATAACTGCATTACCTGTTCCTGTCGCGCTACCATCACTAGCAGCAATGGTCAGATTAAAGCTTGTATTTGTGCCAAAATCACCAGGGTCAGTAACGGTAATTACTCCTGCGTTACTGATGGCAAAAGGACGAGTTCCGTCGTTATCTGTGTCAGTATTACCATTAGTAATAGTGACGGTAAAAGGGTTATTTTCTGGGTCACTAATGGGGACAGTACCAACGGTAGCACCCACCGCAATACTTTTAGCAATGGTAAAAGTTTGATTGGTGATAACAGGAGGTTGATTGACGGGGGGTGTAAATTCATAAGCACCTATATCAACTGTAGTACCGTTAACGCGAGGATTATTCCCTAAGTCTTGGGAGAGGGGTTCGGTGGTGTTTCCGTCTTTGTCTAAGTCTCGACTGTCTGCGGGGAGGAAAGTATTGCTACCTGCATCAATCGCAGGGGAACCGCTTTTTAAGCGTAAGTCATCGAAGTTGGGATCAACAAATATTGCAGTTGCAGGAGTTGTTAAAGGATCAACGGTGACGTTTCCTGTTCCGGTATATCCTCCCTGTACGATACTATTGGTGATGGTAGGACTTCCGACAATAGCTGTTCCTCCATGTCCCCAAATGATGCTATTACGGAGAGTAGGAGCAGTTCCACCATTAAAGATGGCACTACCATTACTGGACGCATTGCCATAAAAACTGGTATTAACTAAGGTATTAGCACCACTTCCATTAATCCAAAATGCACCTCCTTGACTGATAGCAGTATTGCGGCTGAAGGTAACATTAGTTTGGTTAGAATTGCTACTTGTAGAAAGAATAGCACCACCGTTACCACTAGCAGCATTTTGACTAAAGCTAACATTGGTCAGATTGGAACTACTACTACTGTTGTAAATCGCACCACCACTACTAGCACTATTTTGTTGGAAACTATTCTGAACTAGATTAATGACACTGCCACTGCTACCGACACCACTAAAAAAAGTATTCAAGATAGCGCCACCATTACCATTGTTAGCACTATTCAAATTAAAGTTGGCATTGGTTAAAGTAGCAGTGCTGGAATATGTGTTGTAAACTGCACCACCACTACCATTAACGCTACTGTTGTTGGTGAAGGTAATATCAGTTAAAGTTGGGCTACTAAGGATATTATAAATAGCACCACCATCGCTATTTGCGCTGTTCTGACTAAATGTAGTGCTATTGATAGTAGGACTGCTACTTGTGTTGTAAATTGCCCCGCCTGAATCACTTCCACCCGATGCTGGATTAGTAGTCGTATTTCCAGTAAAGGTTATATTAGTCATTCTGGGATTACTACTGGAGTTATAGATTGCTCCACCCACATTACTAGCACTATTGCTAGTAAAAGTAACCCGTGTTAGATGAAAATTTGTTCCCGCTGCTGTATAGCTACTGTTGTTAGAAATAGCACCACCATTAGTAGCACTATTACTACCAAAAGTTACATCAGTTAGGATAGGACTGCTACTGGTATTGTAAATTGCACCCCCATCACTCGAACTATTTTGTTGAAAGCTAACTTGATTGAGGGTGGGATTACTGCTACTACCATTGTAAAGCGCACCACCAGCACCACCACCAGCAGTTGTTCGGTTATTAGTAAAGGTAACATTATTGAGAGTAGGACTACTACTGGCATTGACAATTGCACCACCGTAACTGGTTGCTGTATTGTTGGTAAAAGTAGCAGTATTGAGAGTAGGATTACTACTACTTTCGTTATAGATAGCACCACCTTGACTACTGGCATTATTGCTAGTAAATGTCGCATTTGTCAGGGTAGGATTACTGCTACCCGTGTTAAAAATACCTCCACCATTGGCAGCATTATTATTACGGAAAGTAACATTAGTTAAGGTAGGATTACTCGCACCTGTGTTATATAATCCCCCACCACGATTACTAGCATTATTATTATCAAAAATTAGGTTACTCAAAACCGGAGTACCATCATTGATAAAAATACCACCGCCATTATTTTGATCCGTTCCCGTACCATTGGCATTACCTGCTGCAATGGTAAACCCATCTAACACCGTTGTATTATTGGTAAAACTCGCAGTAACAACGTGATAAACATTATCCTGTGCATTCGTTGTTCCCCCAATATCGCCACTTAAAGTAGTGACATTATTGGTAATATTTCGCTGTTCTAAAGTCGTTTCAGTTCCAGCAAAACCCCCATAAACCTTAACTTGGTTTTTCAGGGTAAAAGTTGCCGTTCTGTCAGTGGTGGTTGTCGGTTTATAAGTACCCGCAGCCACCCAAATTTCATCCCCTAATAAGGGTGCAGCATTTAACGCTGCTTGTAAATCAGTAAACGCATTCGTCCAAGAAGTACCACTATTACCCCCTGTCGCTGCCGCGTTCACATAAATAATGCGCTTAGTCGCAGTTGGTGGTGTAGTTGCACCCTCAAACGCGCCAATATCCACACTAGAACCAGCAATACGGGGATTACGCGCCAAATCTAAAGGCGTAGCTTCTGTAGTATTGCCATCTGAGTCAATATCTTGACGATCCGTTGGTAATGAGGCAGAATTACCAGCATCAATCGCAGGAGAACCCGCTAATAAGCGTAAATCATCCCCACTCGCATTAACAAACTTGGGATCAACATCCGTACCATTAAAGACACCCCCCTTAATGATGCTATTGTTCGTATTAATCGTACCGCCATTGTTAAAAATTTCTGGTCCTGTACCACGTCGATCTTGGTTTCCGTAGATAATACTATTACTTAAACCAATGGTACTAGAATTATTAGAAATCGCGCCTCCTCGCGCCGCCACATTCCCACTAAAATCAGTATTAGTGAAATTAGGAAGACTTGAGATATTGTAAACCGCACCCCCATCGGCTGTAGTCGCTGTATTTCGGGTAAAAACAGCATTAGTCACCGTAGGACTACTACTACTAGCATTGTAAAGCGCACCACCGTTATTAACCGCCGTATTCAGTCGAAAAGTGGCATTAGTAATGAAGGGACTACTCAAACGATTATAAATCGCCGCTCCATCCGTAGCAGTATTAAATTCAAACCGTACATCCGACAGAAAAGGATTGCTACCCTGTTCGTTGTATAATCCACCTCCAGAAGTAGCATTATTATCAATAAAAACTGTATTTCTGACGGTAGGACTGCCATTATTGACGTACATTCCGCCACCAGTACCCTGATTTCCCGTCGTACCGTTCGCATTCCCTTTCGTAATCGTAAAACCGTCGAGAATCGCTGTATTATTCGTACTACTTCCTGTAACAACATGATAAGAATTATCCGCAATCCCCGCTACACCAATTTCACCGCTTAAAATCGTGACATTAGTGGTAATATTACGCTGATTTACTGCGGTTTCTGTTCCGGCGAATCCGCCATAAATCCCGACATTATTTTTTAGGGTAAAACTCGCGGTTCTGTCAGTCCCCGTCGTGGGTTTATACGTCCCCGCAGACACCCAAATCTCATCGCCAGCTTGTGCCGCAGTTATGGCACTTGCTAAACTGCCATAAGCATTATTCCAAGCCGAACCATTACCAGTAGAACCGGATTTAACGTAGATGATAGCCATGATATACCTCGTGTGAAAAAGATGGTACAGAGTCAATAGGGAATCCACCCGAACCTTAGTT
>JADBXP010000037.1 GCA_020403455.1 Chitinophagaceae bacterium | reverse complement strand
CCCCGGCAGTAACCCATGTATAACGTGTATCCGAAGGAACTATACCATCCCTGCTGTTCGTAGGACTTACCTCAAACGATGCACCACTACAGATCGTAGTACTCAACGCATTGATCACCGCATTAGGATTCACAAACACCACTGCAGAGAAGGTAGGACCAACACAGGTAACACTACTACCCAAATAGGTAGGAGTTATGTTATAAGTAGCTGTTTGCTGAATATTAGTTCCATTGGTTAATATTCCTGTAACTGGATTTCCATAACCACTGTTGCCGCCTAAACCACCCGTCAATGATGGGTTAGAGGCAGTTATGAATGTCCATGCATAACTCATATTAGATGCAGCGGGAACTATACCATTACGAGCATTGGCAGGTGAAATTTCAAACTGAACACCACTACAAGTTACTGTTGACATGGCGTTGATAACCGGTATTGGATTCACAGTAACATTTACTACGAAAGTAGCACCCGTACAAACGCCTGCTCTTGGCACGACCTGATATGTAACAAACTGCTGACTATTTTCTGTGTGCGAGAGCGTTCCGGAAATAGAATTCACATTCGTTGCTCCAAATAGACCACTTATAGTAGCAGATGTTGGCGGCAGCCATGAATAACTGGTATTATTGGGAACGATGCCATTGGTATAATTGGTAAATGGAGTGACAATGAATCCAGTGTTAGTACATATTACTCTATTAAAATTAATTACGGAAGGTGTAGGATTAACCCATACTGTCAAAGTAAATGGATCACCCACACAGGATGAAAGAAGTGCTCTAGGGGTTACACGATATGTCGCTGTTTGCTGAATATTTGTAGCATTATTGAGTAATCCAGTTATAGCATTTACATACACACTATTACCAATTCCCCCATTAGTCAACGAGGCAGTACTGAGTGTTGGAGCATCCCAAATGTATTGGGTATTCACAGGTACAATACCATTGGTAGTTTGGGTGGCAGCAACACTGAAACCTGTTCCACTACAAACTACCGTACTCATCTCAGTAATCTGAGGTGCAGGATAAAGTGTAACGGTGAGTGTAAATTGACCAGAGGAACAATTCTGCGCCGGTGGTATAGCAGTTACACGATAAGTTGCAGTTTGTATTGTATTAGTTCTATTGAAAAGTGTTCCAAAAATACCTTCATATTGTGCCCCATTGGAAGATGCTCCGCCGGTTACCGTTCCAGTATAAGTAGGGGCTTCCCAGATATAAACAGTATTGTCAGGTACAACGCCGTTGGTACCGTTGACCGGAGTCACATTAAACATAACTCCACTACAGCTAGTGGTTGTCATATCGCTCACAAAACTACCCGGATTAACAAATACAGTTACCGTGAAAGCAGCGCCCTTACAATTAAATTGAGAAGTTGGAATAACAGAATATGTCGCAGTTTCAATGAAATTGGATGAGCTATTCAGCGTTCCGAAAATGTATGTTTGTCCACTTCTGGATTCCCCACCTGACAAACTGTTATTATGAGTCGGAAGTCCCCATTCATAGGTATTGGATTGTGGCACACGTCCATTAGTAACATCCACTGGAGATACAGCAAACGGAATACCACTACAAGTAACGGTACTCATTGCATTGATCAATGGCTCAGGATAAATCGTAACAATTAATGTAAATGAATTACTAACACATTCATTGACTAATACGGGAGTTACAGTATAAGTTGCTGTCTGGAAACCACTGGATGTACTTGTTAGTCTTCCAAAAATGGATTCTTGCGGTGTAGAAGCAGATTCTCCGCCGTCCAGTGCCGGTGTCATTGATGGTGTTAACCAAGTAAACTTAGTATTTGGAGGGACAATACCATTTGAACCATTGGTAGGAGTAATATTAAATGGCACCCCGCTACATGTGGCAGTTGTCATGGTATTGATCACTGCCTTAGCCTTTACAAATATGGTAGCTGTAAATGCAGTACCCGCACAATCTACTCCACCGGCTCTATAAACAGGAGTCACCTGATATGTAGCTGTCTGAATTGTATTAGTGCCATTGGTAAGCACACCGGTAAAGTAATTACCAAGCGAACTTGAACCTGAACCAGTTCCAGTTAACAAAGGATTGGAAACTACCCGATTATTCCACGTATAGAACATATTGGAAGCAACCGGAACCGAACCGTTGATGTTGTGGGTGGGTGTAATGGAGAAAGGCTCACCACTACAAACCACTGTGCTCATAGGAGTAATAACAGGAATAGGATTAATAAAGGCATTGACAACAAAGGTAGCCCCAACACATACTCCTGTTGTAGGTACAACAAAATACCGCGCATAATAACGGGTATTAGTCGGATTATCAATTTGTCCTGTTATAAGTAACTGACCCGCAGATGCAGAAGCTCCGCCTGTAAGTGAAGCATTTTCCATGGAAGGAATATCCCATTGGTATGTGGTCCCTTGGGGAACGATACCATTGGCGGGGGTAGTCGGACTAACCTGGAAAGGTTGACCGGAACAAGCTGTTGTATTAATCGTATTGATGATTGCCGCTGGATTAACATTTACAGTTACTGTAAATGGATTACCAGATTGTGTTAATCCGGAACATGTCCCATAGGATGGTATAACCAGATATGTGGCAGTTTGTTGGAAATTGGTTTGATTGGTTAATGTGCCGAATACAGTGGCGCCACTTTGGGAAATACCGCCTGTCAATGAAGCATTGGAAACAGATGGCTGATTCCAACTGTAATTAGTTCCAACAGGCACCAAACCATTCGTACCATCCACAGGACTCACCACAAAGCCTACACCACTACATACTACCGTACTCATCGCATTCACCTGTGGCTTCGGATCTACCGTAATCACCAACGTAAACGCAGCACCATTACATGTACCCTGTCGCGGTATCACCGGATAACTTACAGTCAACGGCACATTCGATGTATTGGTCAACGGACCTCCATATATATTAGCAGATAAGGTACCATTCGATACACCCCCTCCTACTAATCCATTCTGATGAACCGGAGTACCCCATGTATATTGGGTACCATCAGGCACAAATCCATCCGTGCCATTGGTAGGTGTTACCACAAACGACGTACCCGTACAGATCGTACGATTTATCGTAGTAATCGCTGGCGCAGGATTCACAAATACCGTAACACTGAACACATCCCCTGAACTCAAACCAGAACATGCTCCAAACGACGGCGTCACTAAATATACCGCCGTCAATGTCGAACTCGTATTATTGGTCAACGTACCCGTAATATTACCAGTAGCATTCGTTGGACCT
>JADBXP010000036.1 GCA_020403455.1 Chitinophagaceae bacterium | reverse complement strand
TCCCTCCAACTGCTCCTGGAACAAATTCATCTTGTCGGATGATATCACCGATATCGCCGCCATCTTCTGCAGGTTGATCTGCAACTCACGGATGTCTTCGCTGATCTCATGCAACTCAATGAACGATGCAGACACCCGCATCACATTCACCTTGAAGTCAGAAAACGCCTTCGTCGACTCCGACAAATTCCTCGACATCATCTCCAAGGACTCCTGGTACTTGCTACTCCCCTGCACTATCCCATAGTTCAGACTCTCAAACTGCTGCATGAAGTCTGCCATACCCTGATAGTACTGACGTGATAAATTCTCAATGTTCTTCTGCATTCCAGGCATGCTAGATACCGCCGCCGGCTCGCCCTCTGCCGTATCCACCAACTCCGGAAACAAGCGGTCCCAGTGGTACACTTTCTCCACCTTGTCTTCCTTGTACTGTATCGCCGACATCGTAAATACCAATGCCTCCACACCCAAGCCCGTCAACAACAGCGGGTCCTGAAGCTTCCACTCCAAAAACTTCGCAATTACCCCAATCAGGATAACCACAGCTCCGATACTGTAGAAAAAGTTGAATACATCAAACTTCCTTTTTTTTGCAGGTGTTTCCCCGTTTTTCATATCTCTGTTTTTATTGATTCCTTTTTCATCCCGGCTCTCGCCGCACTTCTACCCAACACCACTCCTACCCCTCTACCGCTTCTTGAACCGATACATAAAATGTATCTCCGCCAAACCCGACCCACCATATATCGCATTCGAATACAAGCCCCCAACCGAGTAATTCAGGTTGATCTGAGCCGTATTCTCTATCGGAACTCCTACACCAACCGTCATTATCCCTGACGTCGAATAAATCAAGTTCGCCGACAACAAGTTGTTCGCATTCACCTGAACACCCCCCTGTATCAGCATGCCCGTCTCCTTGTACATAATCGCTCCCGCAAATACCTTCGCATAAGACCCCGGACCCAGTAACTTACCCCCTCCCATATTCAACTTATACCCCAAACCACCCTGCATCATCACATAATCCAAAGTCTGTAAGGTCTTGTTCTGTAAACCAGCCGTCAGGTTCGGTGCCACCAACTGCAACTCCAGCTTTTCCGTATACAACGTCATACCAAAACTACTGAAAAACGAAGGCGGTACACTGTTATAGGCCAGCACCGTCGGATCTCCGGGATCGCCGATGATCGTGCCTCCCAAACCAGAATTCTCTACCACACGGGTGTTCCTAAAACCTGCACCTATTCCGAAGCGAAGCTTCATACCACTCTTGAACGACATACCATACGCATACGAAAAATTGAACAAAGACTGATTCAATATCCCGATGTTCTGGCGCGTCATGATCAACCCAATGCCCGCCGTCTCGCTGATCGGCATGTCCGCAGAAGCAGCATATTCCTTCGCCAAACCCGGCTGTGAATTATTCATCGGTGAACGAAATACACCATTCAACCGCAAAACCTCTCCCAAACCCGACTGCGATGGATTGAACACCACCTTGTTCTCAAAAACGCTCGAACTGAAAAAATTATTCTGAGCCATCGCACCTAAATGCAACAGAAGGAATAATGTCAAAAATCGTGTTTTCTTTTTCATAGGTTGATTTTATCTCCGTTAGTTGAGTATCGTTAAGAATCCTTTAACAATTGCTGCACCATTGTTGAGGTCAATGTTATAATAGTAGGTACCGGTCGGCAGTTTGACACCATTTACTCTACCATCCCAATCTCCCACGTAACCGCCTGCTGATCCCGGAGCTCCCACACCCAGTTGTTTAACCAGCTGTCCATTGGCATTGTATATCTTGATGCTGTTGTTCGGATAGAACTCTATGTTCTTGATCTTCCAGGTATCGTTGTAACCATCGCCATTAGGTGTGAGTACGTTGTTCGGGAAGATTTGATATCCATCGGTTTTTACAAAAACTCGAACTCCTAATGTATCAGAACAGCCCTCTTGAGTAGTTACCCTCACCGTGAATCGGGTATCACTGGTTGGTGAAACGAATGGACTAGCGGACTGGTAGTTACTTACCAGATTTCTGGGGGTCCACTCGTAAGCTATACCATTTGCAGGTGAAGCAAACAACTGGGTACTGTTTCCAATGTTGATCACAAAGTTGTCATTATTAGTGATTCTAATAATTACCGGTGGTTGCAGGTTCACGCGTACAGGAGCCGTTTGTCCTACACAACCACCCGACACAGTCACCAGACGATACCAGGTGTTGGTAATGATTGCAGGTGCAGCCGGCATTTGACGTGAAGTAGCTCCCGGAATATCCGTAAAGGTTGTTCCATTGGGTGAACTCTGCCACTGGAAGGTATAGCTATAGCCATCGCCACCAAATGGAACAGTACCCACAAAAGGACCAACAGGTTGAGCTGGACAAGCAATGGTCGGAGCAGATTGAATCGAGAAGTTAGAAATAGCTCTATTTACAGCAATTCTCGCTGCAGTAATGGTGTTACCGGTACATCCATTGAGCACAGGTGTAACATTGATGATTGCATTCAACTGGTTGTTACTGTTGTTAGCAGCTACGAATGCCGGTATATTACCGATACCACTAGCATCCAGGCCAATTCCAGGTTCTGAATTAACCCAATTGAATACGGTTCCAGACAGGTTACTGCTAAAGTTGATTGGTCCGGCAGTTGTATTAGCACAGATAGACAAGTCAGCAACAAATCCGGCTACTGGTACAGGACGTACCTGAACCACTACTGTGTCTGTATTGCTACAACCATTGGAATTAGCGATGGTATAAATATACCTCACATCTATTGGTGAAGCAGTTGTATTGATCAGTCGCTCATTGATATTTACCAATCCGACACCGGGTGCATTCGCAATACCGCTAACTGCAGCCCTGCTCCAGCTAAAGCTACTACCGGCCATGTTGGCTTGAGGATCGTACCCAACTGGTATATTGCTACATACTGATACACTCTTCGCACTAATCAAAGATGGTAAAGGACGAACCGTCACAAATACCAGCTGATCTGCTGAACAAGGTGATGCATTGATCAATGAATATCTATAAGTAACAACTATAGGAGCATTGGTAGTATTAATCAATACTTCATCGATAATGCCGGAACCGCTATCGGTAGGATTGCTGATACCAGGTATAGCATCTCTGCGCCACTGGAATTGATTCAGCGGATTCACACTCTGAGGTACAAAACGGAACGGCTGGCGAGAACAGATAGAGAAGTTGTAATTGGTATTGCTCAGGGTAAGTGATGGATTAACCACAACCGTTACATTCTGGCGGTTGATACAACCGTTATTGATCATCGTAATCTGATAAGTTACGATCACAGGTACAGTAGTAGTATTGATGAGACGCTCACTGATAGCCCCTGTTCCAACAGCAGGAGAATTAGATATACCATTAACTGCAGGTCTTACCCAATTGAATATGGTCTGCGATACATTAGATGTCGGGATGTAATTGAAATCATTGTTGCTGCAGACAGCTGCCGGAGTCTGGCTGCTGGTAAGAACCGGTAACGGATTAATTGTTACGCGGAAGGTTACCGGTGTTCCATTACATCCGTTGGCTCGTGGAGTTACAGTGATATTAGAAGAGATAGAATCTGATGTAGTATTGTTAGCAATGAAGAAGATGTTTCCAATTCCACTTGCAGGTATACCAAGTGCAGTATTGTCATTCGTCCAGAAATACTGTGTTCCGGCTACTGTGGAACCGTTGAATACAATCTGTTTAGACGAATTGCTGCATACCAACTGGTAACCCGGATTGTTCACACGCACAGTAGGATTAACTCTAACATTTACAGCTTGTGTACTAGAGCAGCCGTTGGCAGTGATGGTGTAAACATATCTTACATTGACAGCTGCAGAAGCACTGTTGGTCAACACCTCATTGATAGAACCGGTTCCGTTGTTGGCAGGATTATCTATTCCCGGTACGGCAGGACGAGTCCAACTAAAGCTAACACCTGCTACTGCACTTGTTGGGGTGTATTGAACAGCTGTTCCACTACAAATTGTCGGAATAGTCAATTGTGAATTCAATACCGGGTTCGGGTTAACAGTAATTGTGAATTGACGAGCAGTGCCCTGACAACCATTGGCCACCGGTGTAACGGTGATTCTAGACTTCACAGGTGCATTGGTATTATTGATAGCAACAAACAATATATCGCCTGTTCCTCTCGTGAACAATCCAATTCCTGTAAAGGTATTTGTCCATTCGTACGTGGTATTGGCAACGCCAGAACCTGTAAACTGAATTTGTGCGGTTGATCCACTACAATATTGCTGATCAGCGATTGCATTTACCACCGGTTCAGGATTAACGGTCACCACCAAACTATCTAGACTAGAGCATGGTCCGGAACTGAGCGTGAACATGTATTTCACCTGTACAGGAGCATTGGTGGTATTGATCAGTTTTTCACTCAGGAATGGTGTGCTGCCACTGGCTGCAGGGTTAGAAATTCCGGCAACAGCAGCGCGGGTCCATCCAAAGATCACATTGGTAGACGATGTTGCTGTATAATTCAATGTGGTATTGCTACAGATGGTGGCTGTTCGTTGTGATGTAAGACGATAAGTCGGATAAACTAATACAGGTATTTCCTGAACATTCGAGCAGCCATTGGCAGTCAATGTGAATACATATTTCACCTGTACCGGATCAGTAGCTGTGTTCAAGAGTGTTTCATTGATTGAATTGGTACCTGAAGCAGCAGGATTATTGATGTTGTTAACAGCAGCTCTTGACCATGTGAAGCTTGTTCCCGGTGTCAGTGACTGAGCCGTGTAGCTGAATGGTACCTGGTTGCAGATAACCACCGGATTGGCATTCACCAATGTCGGATTTGGCTGAACCCTAACAGTGATGGTGAATGGTCTTCCTACAGTACCACCGCTGGTTGGAACTACCGTGTATCTAAGTACTGCAACTACAGTACCTGTATTGGTCAGCGTCTGACGGAAGGCGGTATTTGGTGATGCCTCGGCAACCATACCGGTTACATTTCCGGATATAATCAGCGGCAGATCCCATGTATAAGTAGTCTGATCAGGAACGCCTGCAGGACTAACCTCAACTGGCAATCCACTGCAAGTTGTCACTATCTGATCAGGTATAGATGGAACCGGATTAACGGTTACGAGGATCATAAATGGCGTTCCTGCACAGAAACCAGGTGCCGGAGCATATGGCTGGACAGTGAATGGAACGATGATTGGACTGCCGGTCGTGTTATTCAACAATGGATTGAAAGATTCTGTTTTTGCAGTTACAACCAGATCACTGCTCGTAATTCCGGAAATATTTGGTGCACTCCATGTGTAGCTGTATCCGTTGAGTGGTGTAATTGGATTGTAAACAATGCGCTCGCCACTAGGTGTAGAGATTTGCTGTGTTCCAACCACAGGAACAGCAGGAGAAACAGTTATGCTAAATGTTCTGGCTACACCGCTACAACCATTCACAAATGGAACAACTGTTACGTAAGCTATTTCATTAACGCTGTTTGCATTTTCTGCGATGAAGCTAAATCCATTTGTATTTCCGGAAGCAGTCAAGCCAATAGCAGTATTGGTATTGGTCCAGGTGAAGGTTACATCCGGATTGATTGAAGTAAAGGCTACAGCCACTTCATTTCCAATGCAGGTTACAACATCTGTCGGTTGGATAATGGTCGGAGCGAAAGTAGAAACTGATACATCTACTTTCTGGGCTGTACCCGGTAGGTTATTACATGCATTGGTACCTCTAACAGTCACATAGAAGGATGTGTTGTTATTCAATACAGGAGTAGTATATGCAGGACCTTCAAAGGCGAAGTTAGCGAGATTGCTATCGCGGTACCAGCGGTAGATTGGATTGACAATATCGCTGGTGCTGCTGAGGGCGCCTGTGAGCGTGGCTTGTAAACCAGAGCAAACTGCAACCGGATCAACATTCAGATCATCGGCAGTAGCATATCTGTTCACACGAAGTTCGTGGATATTGCTGGATGTTGCCTCACACTCACCTGCAGAGAATCTAACCTTCGCAAAATAGTACCTATTGTTGAGGTTATCCGGAGCAGGCGGAGTGAATGTGCTGTTGGTCTCAGAAAGCTGTGTGGCACCAACATAACTGCTCACTGTATTGTAATACCAGCTATAAGAAGGTGTACCTGCACCACCGTCAATATTCAGAGACAATGTACTTGGTATGGTACTCAAACAAACCGTTTGCGAACCTAATGCTATCTGAACCTGAGGAGCAGGACGAACGAGGATAGTAGTCGTAAATACTACACCGGTACAGTTTCCACTGATAGCGTTTACGGTATAGGTAGCAGATACTTCATAGGTATTGAAGTTGTTGAGAGTACCAAAGATACTTGGCACCGGTGTTGTCTGAGATGCACCACCGGAGAAGCCGGTACCTGTTGGTTCAGACCAGGTGTACAATGTACCATCAGGAACGATTCCGGAGGCACCATTGGTAGGTGTTATTGTAAATGGAGCACCGGTACAGTAAGAAAGTGTAATTGGATTGATACGTGCTGAAGGCTCCAGACTAACCACTACTGTGAATGTCTTACCCACACAAGCACCTGATAGTGTCTGTATAGTATAAGTAGCTGTTTGTAAAGTGTTCGTTTCATTGGTCAGTGTTCCACTGATAAACGGAACATACGTTGTTTGTGTCAGTCCATTGCTAAATCCTGTGCCTGCCGGAGCATTCCATCTATACAATGTACCCTCGGGTATTACTCCGTTGACATCATGGGTCGGAGTTACAGAGAAGGTTACTCTATCACAAATCACCGTACTCATCTCGCTGATGGTTGCAATTGGATTAACCGTAACTGTTAATGTGAACGGTGCACCTTCATATCCAAAGAATGACTTAGGCGTAACGATGTAAACAGCAGTCTGAACGGTATTAGTTGGGTTATACAGATTTCCAAACAAGTAAGAAGCATCTACAGCAGAAGCACCACCTGTCAGACCACCGGACACAATAGGCTCTGACCAAGAGTATGTGGTAAAGTCTGGGATAATACCATTGATTTCATTGGTCGGTGTGATAGCAAAAGCAGACTCACTACATGTAACCACTGACATTGCATCTACGAACGGCAATGGAGCTACGCGAACAGTCAGCGTGAATGGAGCGCCATCACCACATGATGTTATTGAAGGAGTTACAGTATAGAATGCCTTCAGAATCTCTGTAGACTTATGCTCCAGTCTACCATTCAAATTGGTTTGGTTCACTGCAGACTCTCCTCCTGTCAGAGAGGCAGAATTATAAGTTGGCACATCCCATCTGTAAATAGTTCCTGTCGGTACCTGACCATAGAATGCATTGGTAGTTGGAGTATAAACAAACGGATATTTAGGAGACACACCTGTTAGGATGGTGATGTCTTTCATCCTTGGTATAGGCAGTATCTCAGCAGTCACTGTGAAAGATGCACCGGTACAACCTCTATAAGTCGGGAATACTATGTAAGTTCCAAATTGACTGGCATCAGTGAAGTTCTCCAGGGTTCCTGTTACAAATGGATTATCTGTTGCAGATACACCACCTGACATCGAAGCAGAGCTATAAGACGGAACATCCCATGTATAGGTAGTGGTTGGCAACAAGGATCCATTGATACCATTTGTAGGACTTACTATGAATGGTACACCTGTACAAGTAGTTGTCGTAATGGCATTGATACTTGGATATGGATTCACAGTTATCTCTAAGGAGAATGATTCATTGATACCACAAAGAGTTGTAATTGGTGTAACAGTGTAAGTAGCTGTTGCAGGCACAGCAGCGCTGTTCAGAAGTGTTCCTGTGATAGCAGTTCCGGAACCGGAAGTTCCTCCGGAAACATAAGCACTGTACTGAGGTTCAGACCATACATATGTAGTTCCCTCAGGTATAATTCCATTCAGACCATTGGCAGGGGTAACGGCAAACACAACGCCGGTACAGGTTTCTGCTGTCATGGCTGTAACATAGGCAGCCGGATTGAGGTATACCGTCAGGGTAAATGGATTTGCAATAGATCCGCAAATAGGATCATCAGGGTATACCACGTATGTAGCAGTTACAGTATAGTTAACTGTATTTCTCAGCGTACCAGTTATTTCGGGTACGAAAGTAACCTGGGACATACCGCCGGTAAATCCTGCGCCTGTAGGTGCTTCCCATCTATACTTGGTATTGGCTGGCACCACTCCATTAATGCCATCCTGAGGACTCACAGCGAATGGTACACCACCACAGGTAGTCACACTCATTTCATTGATAACCCCAACAGGATTGAGTTCAACAGTAAGTGTAAACACATCTCCCACACAGCCATCAGAAATTGGCGTTACATAATAGGTAGCAGTAACAATGGCACTGGTTATATTAATTAATCTACCCTGAATACGACTTACAGGAGTTGTTTGAGACATACCTCCTATGAATCCGGTACCAATTGGGTCTAGCCAGGTATAATTTGTTCCATTGGGCACAATTCCGTTTATGCCCTGAGTTGGCTCAACAGTGAATGTAGCTCCACCACAGGATACAATTGTGATCTCATTGATTTCAGCCAGAGGTTTAACTGTCACTACTACTGAGAATGCCTGGTTATTACCACAAAGTGGTGTATTCGGAATTACCGTGTAGGTAGCAGTTTGTAATTCGTTCGAAGTATTGAATAAAGTTCCGAAAACTGTTGCTTGATTCTCCGCTGACTGGCCACCGGAAATAGAGGCTGAAATCGCAGGCGTGCTCCAGCTATATAGGGTTCCGGCAGGTACGATTCCATTTACTTTATCAACAGGTAGTATATCAAATGAGCCTCTGCTACAGATTACAGTAGTAATCTCGTTGATAACAGCAGTAGGATTGATTAGCACATCTACTGTGAAGCTGGCGCCAACGCAATCACCTGCTTTAGGAGTAACCACATAAACAGCGGTTTGAGCAATATTGGTGTTATTGAAGAGAGTTCCAAAAACATGAGTAGCCGCAACACCAGTTTGTCCACCGCTTACAGAAACACTAAATGCAGGAGCATTCCAGGAATAATTGGTTATTGCCGGAATCATACCATCTGTTCCGTCAACAGGTGATACTGCAAATGGCACACCGCTACAAGTTGTAACACTAAATGAATTCAATGCAGGCAGAGGATTAACCGTTACGATTAGTGTGAACGGATTACCCAATCCACAATCAGGTGCATTTGGTGTCACCGTATAAGTAGCTGTTTGTATTGAGCTAGTTTCATTGCGGAGTTTACCGCTGATGAAGAGTGAAGGCGTAGATTCAGCAGCACCACCGGTGATATTGGGGGCGTCTGGGGTTGTCCACGTATAAGTAGTGCCGGCAGGTACGATACCATTTATGATGTCAGTCGGATTGACAGTGAATGTTAACTCACTACATATTGCTGTATTAATCGTATTAATTGCAACTATTGGATTAACATATACGGTCAATGAGAAGCTGGCAACCTCACCACAGAATGGTACACTAGCAACTACACGGTAAGTAGCAGTCCTGGTAATATTGGTAGTATTTTCCAAGAGTCCGAATATGCTGGGTACAAAATCAGTCTGTGTTACGCCGCCAGTGATGCCAACACCTGTAGGTGCGAACCACCTGAAATTTGTACCTGGAGTAATAACACCATTGTTGCCATCTGTTGGCGTGATCTCGAAAGGAATTCCGCTACAAGTAACCAGCGACATTTCAAAGATGGTTGCTCCTGACTTAACAAAAACTGTCAAAGTAAATGGTAAGCCCGTGCATCCACCTGACTGAGGTCTAACTGTATAAGTAGCAGTTTTTTCAACCGAAGAAGAGTTTATAAGGATACCGGTAATAAATGGCCTTGCAGTTGCTGATTGTCCACCAGAGATTGAAGTTGACATGTTCGGAACATCCCAACTATAGGTTGTATTAGCAGGAACAGTTCCGTTTAGTACATGGACAGGAGAAACTTCGAATGGAACACCTGTACAAATAACTGTAGACATTTCAGTAATCATTGAGTTGACACTAACTCTTACAACCAAGGTGAATGGACGACCCTCACAGTCTCCGGTTGTTGGTATTACTGTATAGGTTGCAGTCTCTTCAACAGTAATAGAAGGATTAATGAGTGTTCCAAATATATTCAATGAATTTTCACCGGATTGGCCTCCTGTCAGACTTCCTGACATTGTCGGCACACCCCATCTGTATAAGGTACCGGGAGCAACATTACCATTCACATTATGGTTTGGAGTTACCATGAATGTTAATCCGCTACAAATTACAGTAGTAATTTGATTAATAACTGCTGTTGGTGTTACTGTTACTGTAACCGTGAAAGAAGGACTATTGTTACAACTTGCAGTCGAAGGGGTTACAATATAAGTAGCTGTCTGTGTGGTATTACCAATATTGGTCAATCTTCCATTTATATCGAGTTGTCCACTAGCAGATACACCGCCGGTTAAAGAACCGGAGTATGACGGAACACTCCATCTGTAAGTGGTACCCTCCGGTATGATGTTTCCATTGAAGCCTGAAACCGGGGTAACAACAAATGGATATCCGCTACAAACTACAGTTGTCATTTCCGAAATGAGAGCTGTTGCATTTACATATACAGTCAGCGTAAATGGTGATCCCGCACAAATGCCTGCGATTGGGTTAACAGTATAAACTGCTACCTGCTGTTCTTCTGAACTATTGGTCAATGTTCCTGATACAAACAATAGATTAGATCCTGAAGCTCCGCCGGTCAAAGATGATGTCACTACCGGTTCATTCCAGCTATACCTGCTTCCAACTGGAACTATACCGTTTGTATTATTCACAGGCGATACTATAAACGGAGCCCCGCTACAAGTTACCCTGCTCATTTCAGTTACTTCAGGTGTCGGATTAACAAATACCGTCACTGAGAACGTAGCTCCCTCACAATTGCCAGACGTCGGCGTTACCATATATGTAGCCGTACGAAGTACATTCGTCCTGTTCCACAAAAGACCGCTGATTGCAACCGGAATATTCTCTGCAGATTCACCACCCGTCATCGTACCTGAATAGGTCGGTACATCCCAACGATAGAACGTCGGATTCGGAACAATACCATTTACCATATCCGTAGGCGTAACAGCAAACGGTAATCCACTACATACCGTAACACTCATTGCTCTCACCTCAGGTGTCGGTGGTATTGTCACCGTCAAGGTAAATGGCAAGCCCTGACAATTCAACGTTGTACTTGGCCTTACTATATAGGTCGCTGTCCGAGTCGCATTCGTACGATTCAACAACCTTCCAAATATTCTGTCTGTTACATTCGTTCCGGATGCACCGCCCGTAATCGTACCCTGGTAGCTCGGAACATCCCATGAATACCTAGTACTCATCGGAACTATACCATCCCGATCATTCAACGGGGTCACATTGAAAGCAACTCCACTACATGTCACAGTCGTAAGTGCTACTATCTCCGGTGTCGGATTAACAAACACCGTTACTGTAAACATTGCGCCATCACAAGCACCTGAAGTTGGTATTACCTCATACACCGCCGTCAACATCGCATTCGTACGGTTCAACAAGCGACCGCTGATAGCAAGCGGCACATTCTCTGCCGACTCCCCACCCGTCATTGTACCTGAATACGTAGGTACACCCCACCTAAACATAATATTTTGAGGCACTATACCATTCGTCAAATTAGTAGGCGTAACAGCAAATGTAACACCACTACATACCGTAGTACTCATCGCTCTCACCTCAGGAGTCGGATTCACAAACACAGTCACAGAGAACGTAGCTCCCTCACAAGTACCAGCCCGTGGCGTCACCATATACGTAGCCGTACGAACTACATTCGTCCTATTCAACAACAATCC
>JADBXP010000035.1 GCA_020403455.1 Chitinophagaceae bacterium | reverse complement strand
CACCACCACCTCCGTCATTGCCTTTGGGGAAAAGTCGAATGAGCATGATCTTAGCCCCATCCTGACGTGTGAACGATAGGAGCACTGAGGATTCCAACATAGCGGGGTAAACATGTTTTGTCTTGTGAATCTGGACGGACAATGGAAGATTCAGTACCTGATTGATACAAGGAGGAAGTAGTCAGCCGTTCAAAAATTGCTGAATATAAATTTGAATACACGGCAATGATCTTCTTTGATAAAACAAATTGCCGTCTATTTTCTTCTGTAAAACCAGATTCGACCGAAATGAAAAAGTGTTATTATCCGATATCTTGCTTAAAGAGTTGAGATCCAGTCGGAAACATTTTGTATGAGAGATTGATTAAAATTTGTTCGCATGATCTCACGGTACTTTTCGGACCGTTTTATTTTTACCCCCTCTTCCATTGTGCCAACGCGTGCGAAAGCGTGATCGGTATCCGGCAAAATAATAGATGTTGACTTGCTGGAAAATTTGGGATTTATCCAGTTGATCATCGCAGTTGCATACTCTTTATCAATGGCCTCAAAATCAGATGTTCCATAAATAGACAGTACGGGACAATTCACCTTTTCCCAATAAAGCCTTGGATTCACTTCATTCAATTCTCTATTAAATACTAGTGATCTGTATAGAATGGTATTGTCTTTTTCATTCCAACCCAATACCTGACGTAAAAGGGATTCGTATTGTGGCTTAGTGCTAATTATTTGTTGAGGAGATTTATTTCCTTCAAATAAATCTGTAGTTATCTCTTTGAGATAATTTTTATACTGTAAAGATTGTGCTTCACCATAACCATTCATCAAAAGACTTCTGTACACAATTTCAGGGTAATAGCTACCATAATTGCTGCTCAATGTACCATATACCATAGCCCCCTTAATCACCGGATTTTTGCTGGCCAATATTGGAGTAATGATTCCACCCAGACTATGTCCGAAAAGAAAAACATTTTTCGAATCAATTGAGACATCATTAAGCAATGCAGTTATACCTGTTTGGTATTGTTCAAGTTCTTGCTGGAAAGTCATTTCTTTGCACCGCGTTATTTTTCCTTCACTTTCACCGGCACCCGGTTTGTCTATTCTCATAACAGCGAAACCCTGAAGCGACATTTTGTTACAAAATTGCTCATAGGGGTCACCTTCATTCAATTCAATAACCGACTCACAAAGATTGCCTTGAATAAAAAGTATGGCAGGCAATTTCCCCTTAGACTTGGAGGGTTTTGACAACAACGTTCTTAAATAACCGAAAGAAGTTTTTATTTCGCCATATTCATATATAATACCTTCTATCGAATTTCGTGGCCTCGCTTTTGATATCGTTTTTGTCGAGATATATTTATTATTTCTCCATATTTTATATTCAATTTCATCGCCTTCTTTTAATTCTGTCAAGGGGGTACTCAGAAATGTTTTTTCATCCATTATCCTAATGCCATTTATTTCTACCAAAATGTCACCTTTCTTTATTCCCCCCTTTTCAGATGTTGAGTTTGATAAAACTGAATCTATCAGTATACCGCCTTCACCGCTATAAGATTTTTCTAGATTGATTGAAGCGGATAGGGGCTGATACATAATTCCATTTGCATGTTTTCTTTTTAGAATCTGTGCATGTGTAAAAAACATCAGGGTACTCGAGAGTATCAGCAAAAGTGACTTTAATTTCATAGAAATATTTTTAAAATTATTTTTTTCTTTAGAACGAACCTTTAAAAACATCAACACCTATGGCATAACCATACACTTCACCTTTCTCACTTTTATAGATTCTTATTTTGTTACACGCCATTCCTAAGTTAACCGGACTCCAAGTCTTTCCTCCATCTTTTGTCTCATAGCCGCTATTCATTGTTCCCACAAATCCATGATTTTCATCGACAAATCCAATTCCAAATTCACGTGCACCAGCGTCTTCTACCAAATTGATTTCCTGCCATGTATTTCCTCCGTCTGTTGTTTTTACTATACGTTGCTGCTTTACAGTTGGATTGGTATTGTATGATTGGATGGTTACATATCCGATTTTGTCAGAAGGGAAAGAAGCTTTCCAGGTATTTTCAAACGGCCTATTGGATTGATATACTTTTGTCCAAGTCTCTCCTCCATCAGTTGTTTTCAAAATAAGTGCGTTTGAATTTTGTACATCTTCATTTGTACCGGCACAAACAATTCCTTCTTTTTTATTGAACATTTTAATGTCAAACAGCATTTTACAGTCCTGGTTCATGCTTTTCGAAGACCAGGTAGCTCCACCATCGTGTGAAACCATCATATTCGCTGGTGATCCTACTCGGCCCACCGCATAAATATGTATTTTGAAATCTATCTTTCCATGATTGATATACTGTTCCCTGACAACATCTATGGCACAAAGACCTTTTACATAAGGGCCATTGTATTGCACCGGACTCCAGCTTTTACCGCCATCTGTTGTTCTATACAGTGGTATTGTATCTGTTACATTAGGAAAGTAGTCAGTACCTACTGTTCCGGCAAATCCCGTCAGGCTATCGATAAAGGCAATACAGCGGAAAAAAGTGCCCTTCTTTTCAAGTTGTTTAGTCCAGGTATTTCCTCCATTACGCGTATGGTAAATATTTCCAAAACCATTCACATACCAGCCGGTCATTTCATTGATAAATACGATGTCATCTTGTTTCCCGGGATATCGTTCAGTATTTAATTTAAACCAACCTTTTTTGGCGACTTTATATTCTTCAAGACCAAGTATTTTATTGCTCCATTGCACCGCGGAAATACCTACCTCACGATTATATTCTTCAAATAGCTGTTGTAGGTTTCCATTTTGGAACTTATTAAAAGCCTCCTGCATGGTGCCCGATTTGGCAAAAAAATGATCGGTTAGGGGGTAAGTGATAAGCTCAGCATTTCCCGGATGAAAATGATTCACTGTATTGACAATTTGCTGGTGGTCAGATTTTGAAAAGGCCTGGAAATCAGACTCTCCGAATTGTACCAATACTTTGGCATCGGTATTTTTCCAGTTGATCAGGTGGGGTATGTCCTGAATTTGTCGCCAGTATTCAGCATTTCTGGAAAAAATTTTCCCTTTTCCGTCATATTCCCATGTTGCCCGTAAAAGACTGTCTGCTTTAGGGTTCTTTGCTATATTTTCCAGCTTCTCCTTCTTTACGAAATAGCGGTAATTCAAGTCATATTGTTCGATTACAGAGCCCTCTACTTCAATCGGATTCATGCCTGCCAGTTTATTCTGTACCCGGTACATTTCCAATTGATTTTCAAACCAAGATTTTGCAGTCGTGCCATAAACTACAACGCCTGCTACCTTATGCTTTGCACTTAGTGCAGGTGCGATAATGCCACCCATCGAATGTCCAACTATGATGATTTTATTCGTATCTACGAATGAAAGTGATTTTAATTTTTTTAAACCTGCCTCAAAATTTTCGATCTCATCTTTTAAGTCACATGATTCACACGGTGGAGTGTTTTTGCTATCACCCAGTCCGCTTTTTTCAATTCTCAACGTGACATACCCGGCATCAACGTATGCATCAATTAATCGTTTATACGGATGCTCGTTCGGTAGTTCATCAATGCTGCTGCAGGTATAGCCGGGAATGAAAAGCATTCCGGGCATCTTGTTATTTTTGAAGGGCTTGTTTATGATAACGCGCAAGTGCCCCTTTTTAAAAGGTGCTGCTTCATATACAACAGATGCATTGTCGTCTGTTTCGAATGGTCGCGCCACGGCCTTTGCTTTAAGTATCAGCTTTTTCTGCTCACGCAAAATAGTTACCTGTACCTCCTGATCTGGCACATAAGAAAGGAATTTTTGAATAAAATCATTGGTAGAGGTAAATGACCGATCACCAATTTTAATGATTAGATCGTTTTCCTGAAGCGCAAGGGCCTTACTGGTTGCCCCGATAACCTGCAAAACTTTACAACCCTTCATTTCGTCGGCAGTAACGTATTCAATTCTTGCACCGAATTGAACTCTGCGTTGTAGTGTTTGACTCATAGTCACATTGTAACATGTCAAAATGAATAGCAAAATATATAGGGATGCTATTTGGGCCTTAAAAAATTTCATGTATGAAGTTTAAACTGTTTCCTGAACATCTTCTTTTATGATGACAGTAAGGATAAGATCTGAGCATAAAATTATGCGCGCACTCATTCACCCTAATTTGAATTACGTGAATGGCAAAAAAGCTGGCTTGAACGACCATTAGATGTGATAGATCAGAAGTGGGTTTTTGTAGTGGTCTTTGTTTCAGCATTTTTGCATCAAATACCAATGCCTCGGATGGTGATATGCTCCCGTAGGTAATTAAAATCCTCTGTTCTTCTCAATGAGTACGCGTGTCAATTCCCATGCTTTTATATATCAAACTTTCAATTATGCAACTTGTCAAATCCACCCTCATTTTATCGACTGTAAACGCAATGCCGATTCTGCCGCTGTGGCCGGGGTATTTAGTTCCGACTGCACCATGCAAACCATTGCAACGGATAAAGCCGGCAAAGTGTTAGTGAAAACAGAACAGGTGAGCAGATTCGTTTCTTCCATTGCCAAGCAGAAGCCCGGAGTGATTGATGAGCAGATTGTATTTGAGACCATTAAGATTGACGGCCCGCTAGCCATTGTTTGGACGCCCTATCGGTTTATATACAATGGCAACTTCAGTCATAGCGGGGTAAACATGTTTTGTCTTGTGAATCTGGACGGACAATGGAAGATTCAGTACCTGATTGATACAAGGAGGAAGTAGTCAGAGGAGCTTATACATTGAGACTGCCTGTTCCTCTTTCAACCAAAGAGAAAATTGAATAGTAGATGGTCAGTGTTATTGAACAATTTCCTGGATCTCTTTTTTTTCCTGAAGGGTAATATCGCTCCATACCCTATTTTGTAATCCCATTTCGATCGAATAGAAAATATTCAGGTGCGGCTGAATTCCTTTGTTAATTAGAGCGGTCTTGATTTGCCGGTAATCGGCATTCATAAGATCTTCTTTTGTAAAAATCCCAATCTCATGCATTATTTTGACCATGTATGGCCCAAAATTTTTAATTTCGGATAAGTCGCTCACCCTTCAATTGTTTTTATGACTTCACCTGAAATTACAACAAGCCTGCGAAATAATCATGCATCATTTATTCATTTGATTGGCCAATTGAATGGCGATCAGCTAAAGCAGTCACAGCCTCATCAATGGAATCCCGCACAACAACTAGAACATATCTATTTAAGTTTTCGTCCCGTTCTACTTGCCTTTCAGTTGCCCCGTTTCATTCCCCGCTTGCTCTTTGGTGTCGCCAAGCGAAAGAGCAGAGATTATGATACCCTGGTGCGCGACTACCAAACTAAACTGCAGCAAGGCGGAAAATCGCCCTCTGCCTATGTGCCTACAAAAGCAGCGAATACGATCAAGCGATTGCTGGAATTAGAAAAGTCTGTGGACCGGCTTTGTCATATCATTGATGGGTTAACTGAGGAGGAGCTAGACCGGTATCTTTTACCTCACCCATTGTTAGGCAAGTTAACCATGCGCGAGATGTTGTATTTTACCAGCTACCATGTTACCCATCATCATCGACAGGTAGAAAAGAATTTGTCACTAAGTCGGCATTGATTGGTTTTTTTAAAGCAGATGAATTACTTCAATCGACCGATGTTCAAAAATTCTATCGGCAAATTACAGTGACCATTCATGGCAAGATCAGCCATGACCTCTCCTACTACACTAACAAACTTAAATCCATGCCCACTGAAGCCGGCAGCAATCGCTACATCCTTCTCGTAGCCGGGAAGATGATCAATGATAAAATGTTGATCGGGAGAATTGGTATAAAGACAGGTCTTCAGCGACAGGGTTGATTCATACCCATCGGGTATCAGTATCCGCAAGGCATCGATTAACACTCTCTCGTCGACATTCCGAATATTTCTGTTCACTGCATCAGGATCAGCGGGTTCACCCAGCGGGAAATGAACTGCTAGCTTCATGCCTGACGGACCGCCCGGCTTGTCTTCGGGAAGTATAGGGAATCCATAGTAATCATGCCCTCCGTGTTCAATGATCCAGCAGGGAAAGTTGCCCAGCGTGAAGTCATTCCATTTTTTTGGTTTCATCCACGCAATTACCTGTTTGGTAACAGTAAGGTGTCGTGCTAATTGAGGAATCATTTTTCCACCCCAGGGGCCTGCAGTGATCACCAGCTTTTTTGCACAGTATTGTCCCTTATCTGTAGTAACAGTAATGCTTCCCTGCACCCGTTTCCAGTCATTTACCTTTTCTCTGGTTCGAATCAACGCTCCTTTTTTGATGGCTTGTTCGGTAAAAAGCAGGATGCTTCTTTCTGGTGTAATAAATCCGGCATCGGGTTCTATCAACTGCTCATATCCTTCCGGCAATTGGAACTGTGGGTATCTTTTGATGGCCTCTTCCTGTGATAATTCCTCTACTGGAATGGTGTATTTTGCAGAAGATATTTTTACTCCCTTGATGAAGGGGTCATTGGTTTTTCCGCAATACAAAAGACCCGTTTTGAAATATACTTGCTCCCCGGTGATTGCTTCCAGCGACTTCCAGTTTTGGTAAGCACGTTCCAGCAAGGGAACATAATCCGGGTGTTCGGCATAGGCCTTCCGTATAATGCGACTTTGCCCGCCATGTGAACCCAGTTCATGTGGGATGTCAAATTGTTCCAGGCCCAACACCTTATATCCTCTTTCAGCCAGTTGATAGCAGGTGGCAGCACCCATACTTCCTACCCCCAAAACTATCACATCAAATTGCGTGGGTATTTCTCTTGTTCGATCTATTGCAGCTTTTACACGGGCAGTTAGTTCCCTGGTTGATAAAATAGATTCGGTACTGTTTCCGTGTACTTCTTGAATACAATTATTTCCATCCGTCATACGGCGACTTGATTGGGCGGTGGTGGTATAAAGAGTAAGAAATGAATGTAAGCAATTCGTTTGATTTCATTTAAATATAGACCGGGTTTTAAAATAGTACCATGCGTTAGACATCTAACTGATGAGTTAGAATGCATCGTTGAGCCGTAAGTAAAAAGCTCCCCCCATGGTACTGTTGCGGGCATAATCCATGCGCACAAACATGCGGTTCTTTTTGTTGACGAGAAAGCGAAGTCCTGCGCCACCTGTCCACAAAAAATCCGGTAGGTGGTAGTTGCCGATTGAGGAGGCGGAGAAGCCACCGGCTGTGAAGAAAGAGGCATGTACCCATTTCCATACTTGGAATCTGTATTCACTTTGAGCAGCTGCGAGAGACTTGTTTCGATAGCGACCTCCGAAGAAGCCCCGAAATAGTGAGGCGTTGCCAACACGCGGAAGCTCACGCAGAGGAACATTTCCCGAAGTATTGTGGGTGAAGAATTGGTAGCCAAAGCTATTTTCTTTGCCAACCGGATAAAATTTTCGGTAATCGATGATCCATTCCTGATAGCTGAAAGGAGTGGAACTTACGGGCAGATAAGATTGAAAAAGGGCTTCGAAGTAGCTTCCTTTTCTGGCGCTGAATGGATAATCCCGATTTTCCAACAAGATGGCTGGACCCAGGCCCAAAACTGTGCTCCCGGCAACTCCGTCGGTATAATTGAATGCAGGTGTGATAGGTTTTGAATATTGAACCCTGAATGTGTTATTATAATTGATGGAAAGACCGCCATACCAGTTGTTTTTTATTTGTCGATAGATCCGAGATTCCGCAAAAGTGCGTTGATAACTGAATTCCCAGTAGTCCTTTTCCGGTACGGTATTCATTCCAATTCCCCAGACCCGCTCCTCAAATGCGCTATAGCCGGCTCGACCTCTTAACACCCATTTTTCTCCCCGCGTAAATACCTGCCAAGCCCCCAATAGGTCTAATTGCCGAAGGGTGGAGTACGTAACTTGTCCGTACACAAAAGAGGCTCGTGCTTCATTTTTTTCTCTGGCTGACTTGTCTTTAGCATTGAAAAAATAATCGAGCGACATCCCGAAGCGAACACCTGTTTCAGGACTAGAACTAACGATGGGTATAGGAATAATGGAAAAGTTGATGGCAGAAAGAGAATCAGGATTCATGAAATTGCGAAGTGTTTTCCTGGGTTCCGGTTTTGTTGTATCTGTGTTGGCGTAGGAGAAAAGGGGCATTGCCAGTGAGGAGCTTACAATTGCAAATACCAATATAAGAAGCCGGTGACGAAAAACGGATGGCCAACAGCCTAATGAATAAGTACGCACCGGTTGATTTTGACTGCAAGTTGTGCATTTTTCGTGTAAAACTGCGGTACAAAAGGATTTTTTAACGATTGAATTGCTGTTCTTTCAATCTGTGACAGTTCAAATCTATAGGGACAATGCTTTTAAATGAAGCTCATGGAGTAGCTGAGCTGTACCTTATTTTTGTGTAGACATAAGTTTTATATGAATCGTCGGCTAAAGCATCCAACGGCAGTTGTATTGTTACTGGCAGGAACTGTGTTGGTTCAGATTTTTCATGTGCTGGTCTTGGCGGGGCTAATTCCTTATCAAATTGTAGGTGGTGGCCGGATAAAGTCCAGACAAGACATGTATCAGCTGGAGAGCATCGCATTGGGCATCAATTTTCTCCTCATCTTTATTTTATTGATTAAGGGAAGCTTTATACGAGAGTATTTGTCAGTTCGACAAGTTAACTTGTTATTGAATATTTTTGGTTTTTTCTTTTTATTGAATACCATTGGAAATTTATTTTCTTCTTCCCGAGTAGAGCAATTTGTTTTTGCCCCTTTGACATTAATTTTTGCAGGCCTCATTTTCTGGATTTTACGGTCCACCAGAAAGGGTTAGTCTGCTCAAGCTTTGAAATCATATACAGCTGGGCCTGATTGAATTCTCAAGCGATTAGGTAGCGAAAAAGGGGATTAATTTTTTAGCTGCAGTTAGGATTATTGCCATAGACTACAAGTAATGATGTCTATAAAAAAATTTGATATGATAATGACATGAGATACCTTTGAAAATCAAATAATTTTAGAATCAATTATTTTAACAATTCAGTTTATCATGAACAAAAAACTAACGCTTATTTTTTGTTGGTGTCTGCTTCTTGCTTCGCAATGGAGTTTTGCACAAACAAGAACAATCACCGGAAAGGTGAGTGATGCCGGTGGTCAACCGGTACCCTATGCCAGTATTGCTGTAAAGGGGTCCAACAAAGGAGTTAATGCCAATGAGAATGGCGATTTTGCGCTCACATTACCTGCGTCCGGAAAGGCCACGCTGCTTATTTCTGCAGTTGGTTTTGAAGACCAGCAGGTAGAAGTTGGTTCTGCCAATACCTTGTCCATTCGCCTGAAAAGTGGCACCGCTATGAGTGAGGTCATTGTGACTGCATTCGGTGTGAAGCAACAAAAAAAGGCATTGGGGTATGCTGCTACGGAAATCAGTAACAAAGAATTATTAGAGAGTCGTCAGCCGAATCTCGTGAATGCACTTCAGGGAAGGGTAGCCGGTGTTCAGGTTAACTCTACCGGTGGTGGTCCCGGACAGGGAGCCAGAATTGTTATCAGGGGCCCGAAGAGTGCGTTGGGAAGCAACCAACCTTTGTTCGTAATTGACGGGGTGATTGTTGACAACAGCACGGTGGTTGAAGGAAGCGGTGCGGCGTTGAGGGGAATGAGTAACAGGATGGCCGATATCAATCCGGATGATATAGAGAGCATGAGTATTTTGAGAGGTGGTGCTGCAACGGCATTGTATGGTTTCCGCGGTAGTAATGGTGTAATTGTAATCACTACAAAGAGCGCCAAAAGCGGAAAAATGAAAGTAAGTTATAATGGTAGTCTGGGAACCGAAAGTGTCAATAAGTTTCCTGAAGTACAAACTACCTATACACAAGGATACAATAATACTTATAACCGCAATGACTTCTTTCCTTCATTCGGTCCAACAGTCGCTGCTGCCAAGGCGCTTGATCCTACTCACCCGAATCAACTCTTCAATCACTATGCGCGGGCGTATGAAACGGGCTCTCAGTTCCGCAATACCATTAATGTAAGTGGAGGAACAGAAAGAGCGCTGATCAATAGTTCTGTAAGTTATTTTACGCACAACGGAGTTCTGCCCAATACCAACTATACCAATCTCAATGCTAGAGTAAATGCCACGCTTAAGCTCAGCGACAAGCTGAAGATTAATCCTTCAGTGAATTATATCAACAGTGGCGGACTTCGATACAACGCTGATCGCTTCAATGAAAGTTTAACTTACTGGAGTCCACGTTGGGACGTGCGAGATTATAAAAATGAAGATGGAACCCATAAGACCTACGGCAACAACAATCCGATTTTTGGTGCTTATTATAATTTGTTCAAAGATGATGTTGACAGGGTTATTTCAAATATTGCGGTGAACTATACGCCGGCTCGTTGGCTTGACATCACCTATCGGTTGGGATATGATTTTACTTCCGATAACAGAAGAGCAACTGCTCCTGCACAAGTACCTCGGGCAGGTGTAATCAACTTTGCCGATAACGCCCTGGGATTTGTAGGTGAGTACAGAGTACTCAATAAAATTCTCAATAGCAACTTACTGATCACTACTAAGTTTAAGTTGGGTGATAAGTTCGGTGTTACAGCACGTGCTGGTCATGATCTTGTTGACCAGACCTTTAACTTCCAGCAGACAGAAGGTCGCGAGTTAGATGTGCCAACTTTGTTATCACTTAACAATGCCCGATTACTGACCCAGAATAGCCGTCAGACAGCGTTGAGAACAATGGGTGTTTTTGCTGATGCAACTTTCAGCTATGACAACTTCCTTTATTTAACAGTTACCGGTAGAAACGACTGGGCAAGTTCTGTGGCCAGCGGCAACCAAAGCTTTTTCTATCCGAGCGTGAGTGTGGGATATGTTTTCAGCCAGCATTTCAAAATGCCTGAATTCATTTCTTATGGAAAGTTCCGTGCTTCCTTTGCCCGAATTGGTATTGCACCGGTTACTCCTTACCTGACCAATACGTATTACAACAATGCATTTGGTCAGCCGGTGAACAATGTGATTGGATGGACCAGAGATGATGTGAGGGGTGCTACCGATTTGCGTCCAGAATTTACTGATAACAGGGAGGTGGGATTGGAAATGCAATTTTTAAATAATCGCATAGGATTGGATGTTAGCTATTACCAAATCAATTCGAAGGATGTAGTCAATCCTGTGCTGGTAGCTAATACTACCGGTTTCAATTCATTCATTCTGAATTCCGGTGAGATTGAAAACAAGGGTATTGAATTAGTGATAAATGGATCTCCTGTAAAAGAAAAGGATTTCACCTGGGATGCGAGCTTGAATTTTACGAGCAACCGTAACCGCGTTGTAAGTCTTGCTCCCGGATTGAATGACATTGTTATTGGAAGCCAGTTTGGATATCTCAACAGTGGTGCTACGCAGCGCTGGGTAGTAGGACAACCCGTGGGCGGATTATATGGCATTGCTTATCAGCGGTTCTATGGCACTGCACCGGATGACAGAATTACTTTGCGCAGAGATCTGCCGATGTTGATTGCCAATACCGGCTCAGGTGCAGGGTTCCCCATTCGGGATGTGACTAATCAGCGCTTGTTGGGTAACTCTCAGCCGCGGGCAATCTGGGGTATTAACAATAGTTTTACCTATAAGAACCTCAACCTCTCTTTCCTTTTCGATATGAGAAGTGGCTTTCAGCGCTTCAATCAATTGGGTAACTTCATGAGTGCATTCGGTATAGCCAAATACACAGAAGACAGAAATGATTTGCGTTTGTTTGAAGGAGTAGTAGCCGGCGGTGCCCCGAATCTTCAGACTGTCTGGCTTGGTCAGCAGGTTGGCCCTGACGGAAGGAATTATGGCGACGGATTTTATCGCAACATTCACCGTGGTGTGACAGAAAATTTCATCGAGGACGCAGGATGGGTAAGATTGCGCTCGTTGAGCTTGTCCTACACGCTGCCTTCCAAACTATTGGGTAAAAAGAAGCTCATCAAAGATGCCACCGTTACTGCTACAGGAAACAATCTTTTCTTGTGGACGAACTTTACCGGTTTTGATCCGGAGAACAGTTCTACCAGCGCTGACAGCAACGCTGATGGATTTGCCGGATTTACCTATCCCGGCGTGAGAAGCTTTTTTATCTCATTCAATGTTAACTTTTAAAACCGCTACATACTAAGATTATGAAAAAGATATTCAATATACAGCAAGCGGCTTTTGGGGCATTGATTTTGTTGACGGTTGCAACTACGGGTTGTAAGAAGTATTTAGATATCAACAATGACCCCAACCGACCAACAGAAGCACCTATCAACGGTCTCCTGGCAGCGACCACCCAGAATACCGGACTAAATGTATTTCGAGTTGCCAATGCCGGCCCTAATTATTACGTACAGTATTTTGCCTCCCCCAACGCTTCAAGTCCGACCGACATTTATGACCGTGTGGACTACAGTGGCTTGTGGAGAAGTCTTTACGACAACATGACCGACCTTTACGACTTACAGGAATTGGCAACTCGTTCCAACAGTACTGCTCATTTGGGTATGGCCAAAGTTATGATGGCCATCAATCTAAGCATGACTATTAACCTGTGGGGCAATGTTCCTTATTCTGAAGCATTCAAAGGCGATAACCTGCGCCCTAAGTTTGACGATGCACAGCAGTTGCATACTACCTGCATCAATTTGCTTGATGAGGGAATTGCTGAGTTGAGAAAGACACCAACGGTAGCTGTGACGCCTGCAGCAGACTTTATGCACGGAGCTACTGCTGCCAGCGCAACTGTTTGGAACAGTACCAATCGTATTTGGTGGATCCGCACTGCATTTGCCATCAAAGCAAGATTGCTGAATCAGCTCTCGAAGACAAGCGGGTACAGTTCTTCTGCTGTTCTTTCAGCTGTTGATAGTGCTTATACGAACAATGCCATGGAATCACGCGTGACCATTTTCACCTTGCGCAATCCATGGGCTACGGTAGCCAGGAACCAGGCATCGCTGGTGCTGGACGGCTGGCTGAGTACCCAGTTCATTACCAATACCATGATGGCCAATACGCCCAATCAAGATCCACGCTTACCCCGCCTTACCAATCTGACACGTTTTGGTGATTACCGCGGAACGCGCAATGGCGCCGGCCGTGTAGGAACGGGAACTACCAACGATGAGTGTTATCTGGTGTTGGCCGGTTATTATAGTGCTGATGCATCCCCCTTATTTGTAGCAACGTTCGAAGAGGTAGAATTCATTGAAGCCGAAGGGGCACTTCGTGCCGGTGACCGAACTCGTGCTTACAATGCCTATTTAGCCGGAATTCGTGCCAATATGGATAAAGTGGGGGTTGCAGCCACTGCAAGAGATGCCTATATTGCTCGCCCAACAGTGGGTGTAGGAAGTGCATCACTTCAGTTGTCAGACATCTTCCGTGAGAAATATATTGCCATGTTCCTTTCTCCGGTAACTTTTGATGATGCCCGTCGCTTTAATTATGCCTATACCGGGTTTCAATTACCGCTGAATGCAATATTGACATCTCCGATTCGCCGACTGGATTATCCATCCAGTGAGCAACAACGCAATGGTGGTAATACACCTGCTGTTGGCGCACTGACCGACCGGCTCTGGTGGGATAGATAAATCAATTAAACTCCGGCAAGAATAAATCTGAGGCTGTCTCTATCTTAAGAGACGGCCTCTTTTCATTTGTACCTCCGGTGCCTGAGGGTTTTTATCTGATTCTCATTGGGTAAAATTTACTCTAAAGAATGGCTGCTGTTTTGGCTAGAGGGTAGCTTAATAGAATTTGATTGCGATTGTTTTTTCTTTTTATGACAGTTCAATTATTTATATGAACTTTAGGCCTCTTTATCTGTTAAATCAACTAGACAAAAAAATAAAAATTACGTTATGGAAGATATGATTCCCAATGAAGGATTACCCAAGGTAGCTGCAGCGCAGCCTTGTTGTGTGCAGCTCGAAGCCGGCAAGAACTATGCGTGGTGTACCTGTGGATTGAGTGAGAAACAACCTTTTTGCGATGGGCGCCACAAGAAAGTAGAAGGGATGCCTTATCGCAGTCAGGTTTTTACGGTAGAACAAAATACCGAAGGATGGTTGTGTCAGTGCAAGAAGACAAAGAATCCACCTTACTGTGATGGAAGCCACAACCACTAGTTGTCGTTCTAGGATAGAGTAAAAAAATTCTTCACTTTTTTTGTAAAATTATTACACCCAAATAGATGTGTGCGAGAGCACACATTTTTTGTTTTTGTACAAAATCAAGAAAAACCACGGATGATTCATGCCGTTCCAGCTTGGTTTTTCAAACTTTTGTATGCGACATTTTAAGTTTATATTCTAAGATTTTCTTTTATTACAGGATGTTTTGCATAAGAGAATGGGATGATAAATATTGGTAAAGCAGATAGCATTTATTCTACCAAATTGGGTAAATAAGACAAGGGTGGGAATACTTGCCGAATGGACTATATGACAAATCAACCCAGCGTTATCCGTTTATCTTCTAAATCGATGATATCAAGCATATCTATTCAATGGCAGGTAGGGTATACAGTTCGGTCAGGGGTAATACGCTCTGTCGATACAGCATTGTGGTGGGCATTACAGGTTGAATTTCATGAACAGTGCCGAAATAAGCCTTCAGCCATAGCGAGTTATAAAAAGGATCTTCAACTAAATCAAAATCCTCTACGGCAAAAAAGTTAGACGACTTGATCAAATAATACTAATTGCCTTTTTCCTTCATTGCAGATTCGATGGTTCCCATATTGATTGACTGATTTCTGCGGAAATTATAGATGGTTTCAATGCCGCGAATAATTGCGTGCTTCCTTCCTTAGAGAGGTAGGTATATTTTCCTGGGAAAAATCAGGAATTTTTCACATTTGCTTCAATTGTAATATTATAACTTTATCCTATAGAAAAAGTTTTATTAAATCAATCGCTATGTTACGTTGTTGTCTGGTAATTTTTTATTGTCTTTCAGTTACAACCAATTGTTTTTCTCAGCAGGATATTCGGCAAGAGCTTCAAAAATATATGGCAATGCGTCAACCGGAGAAGGCGTATGTTCACAGCAATCAATACCGGTATAGTCCGGGCGAAAGAATATTTTATAAGGTTTATCTTGTAGCTAATGATATTCCCAGTAATTATACCAGGAATGTATACGGAGAATGGTATGATCAGGATGGTAAATATTTACAAAGACAGGTCTTACCTACCGTAATGGGATTAACTGTAGGAGACTTTCAGGTTCCTGAAAAATACAAAGGTCAGCGGCTCTATCTGAAGCTTTTTACAGCATTCATGCAGCAGCCAACTTCCATGCCTTTTTTGGTCACGTCATTTATTATCAATCAGGCAGGTCAGGAATTACTGGCTCCTGATGGAAGTACCGAGGGTTTGTCAATTCAGGTGAGGCCCGAGGGGGGCTATTGGGTAAAGGGGGTTCCGTCTTTGCTCACTATCCGCACAACAAATGCAGCCAATCTTCCACTATCCCTGAATTGTCGCATCATTGATGCAAATGGCGAGTCAGTCAATCAGGTCTCGACTGCTCCTTATGGATATGGACAAGTAGAAATTACCCCTGCAAGTACTGGACCTTATTACATTCAGGCGCAATTGCCCAGTGGAACATGGGCCCAACAGAAACTTCCCGATGTGCAGCCAAATGGCACCGGAGTTCGATTTGATCCACAGGATTTTTCATTCATTTTGCACCGGACTCCTGAAGCCGAGGCCTCCCAGCAACGCATATTCATGCTTCTCTTTCATAACAATGAGTTGTTGGTGGAAAGTACTTTTTCACTTGAAGAAAGGATTCGGCTTAAAGGAAGATTCATAATAGACAGTTTGCCTGCAGGATTTCATCGTTTAGTTTGGTTAGATGGGGATCAAAAGTTATTAGGACAAAGGATTATTTATTTACAACGTCCGGCAACAAAAAAATTAGTTCTTACCACAGATACTATCTCTTTTGATAAAGGGGGGCAGAATGCGTTTACCCTTCAATCATTGGATACGATTTTTTCCAGCCTTTCTGTGTCAATAACGGATGCTGACTATGATGAAATCAATCCTGAAAAAAGTATTTATCAGCTAATGGGTGGTGATATTTTTAAAAGCTACCCTTTTAATGCCGCTATGGCTATGCAATGGTTAGAAACCGGACGAGACAGGGATTTCGACCAGTGGTTGCAGGCACAAGATATATGGTATCCTGCGATGACAGATCAGATGAAAGAAAGCATCAATGCCAATGTTCGTCAAGGAGAAACCGGATACATACAGCTTTATGGCAAAATAGAAAATCTTACGGAAAAACGAACAAAAAAAGCCGGTTCCATGAATCTTATTTTGAGTACCGAGGACAATCAAAAAGAATTGATGCAGGCCGAACTGGCAGCGGATGGGTCTTTTGCCGCAAATGATTTGTTCTATTATGATAGCGTCAATATTTATCTTCAGCCCAACGGAATAACGGTGTCGGATCAAAATAAAATTTCTTTAAGGAGCAATTTAATACTCGCTAACCCGGAAAGAAAACTCCCTGTACCTCGTCTCTTGCCGGTTCCCTCTCCAGATTCTTTGGCGCAGCTTCAACAAAAATATGCTGCTGATAAACGCATACTTGATTCAATGGCCTCATCCGGTACTCTTCAGGAGGTAGTTGTAACTACACGCGTTAAAAAACGCATAGAGGAAATAGACGAGAAGTATACTACAGGATTATTTTCATCAGATGGCATCATGTTTGACATTGTGAGTAATAATATTGCCAATGTTCAGCCGAATGTTTTTTCTTATTTGCAGGGTAGGGTTGCCGGACTTCAAATTTCTGCCCAGCCATTTGATTCACCAACTTTGAGATGGCGAGGTGATCCGGTTGCGGTTTTTCTGAATGAAATTCAGCTGCGAGATCCAAGTGCTCTGAATAACATTCCCATGTCGGATGTTGCTTATGTCAAGGTTTTTCGTCCACCTTTTTTTGGTGCTTCTTTAGGCGGTTCAGGTGGCGCCATTGCTGTTTATACCAGGAGAGGGGATGAAGGGGAAATGTATGATGTCACAAACCTTAAGCGCATCAAACTTGAGGGCTATAGTCGCCCAACTAATTGGGAAAGTTCATTGTCTGATCCGGAGAAAAAGAAAAAATCGGTACGTGATATTCGCAAAACTTTGTACTGGAATCCTTCTGTTCAGTTAGACAAAGACGTAAATCAATTTGTTGTGCGCTTCAGCAACAACGATGTCACTAAACGGTTCAGGATCATCGCTGAGGGTCTTACCAAAGAAGGAGATCTCATTCGACTGGAAAAGCTCATTGAGCAGTAGTAATTACTTCGGTTTTGCTGTGTTAAGATGTGTTATCAATCAATCGGTATTTTATGCGAAAGATAATTTTGCTCTTATTCATTTCTAGTCTGAGCCATACCTTATTTGCCCAGTCAACGGGAATGCTTCAAGGGGCTTGGGTGCGAGAAGAAAATGAAGAGAAAACATTAATATTGATAATAGACCAATTAATTAGTGTTGCGGTATATAATGAAAAAGATAAAAAGTTCCTGTACACTTGGGGAGGAGCCTATGTTTTGCATGAAGGCCAACTACAACTACAATATGAATGGTCTTCCAAAGACAGCAACCTCGTAAACACTTCTGCCTCCATTCCTTTCATTATCAAAGGAAACAAACTCAGTCTTGGAGAAAATTTGACTGAGCTTGAAAGAGGACCTGCAGGCCCTTCGGGTGATCTACAGGGCGTATGGATCATTTCAGGCACCTACACAGATGGCGTATTAAATAAGCGGCCCAATCCATTTCTCCCCAGACGCACCATGAAGTTGATTGTTGGAGATTATTTTCAATGGGTGAGTTACAATGTAGTAACAAAAAAATTTTTTGATGCGGGCGGGGGAAGACAAACCCATGTCAAAGGGGCATACAGCGAAGAGATTGAATACTTCACCAAAGCCACCGCCAGTATTGGTAAGAAGATGACTTTTACCTATGCGATAGACGGAGATGACTGGAGACATTCAGGACAAAAATCAACCGGTGGACAGCTGGATGAATGTTGGACAAGGAGGAGGTACATAGAGTTACAATTCAAGCCCGGAAGTAACTAATGTCATATTTGATAAGGCATCAACCCAGAGACTCTGCCAGTAAGTAATAGCAATACAAGAAGGTATGGCTTCCTGCCGGTTATTTAAGATGGACCTTGAAGAAAGCTATCATTTTATTGATTACATCATCTGATTGTGTATTGTCGAAGCTGTGAAAGGCAATGTACTCATGGTACTCAACCGGAACACCCAAATTGCGAAGTTTACCATGGAACCATTGGCTCTGGTAAACCGGAACGATGGGGTCGAGGTTACCGTGAAAGATGATGGTGGGTTGTGAATTAACGTTTACATTCCAGAAAGGACTAACAGCCTTGTAGGCGGTGGTATCCCAGGCTTTTCCTACATATTCAGCAAGAAAATCCCCGGTAAAACCTCCGATTAATGGATTGGTACTGTTGTACCAGCTCCAGTCATTCATGACAGACGGACCGAAAATATTTCCCACACATTTTATTTTGGTGTTGTACTTGTAAGCATAGATCATAGCGAGTTGTCCGCCAGCACTGGCTCCGGTGATCATCATTTTGGATGAAATTTTGAACTTATTCAGTTGTGCCAATACAGTATCTACTGCTTTTTGGATGTCACCCATCATTTCCGTATGATGTATTTTATTGGCAAAACTCGCATACCGATAATTGATGTTGACTATTGCCAGGTTCTTCCATTTTTGCCGGAAGATATTGACATAGCCATTTAAATCTTCTTTTTGTCCGGCCTTCCACGCGCCACCATGTATCATGAGCAGGATGGGAGTAGAAGTGTCTCTATTGGCGGGAAGGTGAATGTCATAGACCTGGCGGGGGTTAGAACCGTAAGGCTGGTTCAGTAAACTGGTATCGCGTAAGCTGCTGAGGCCTGTAGAATTATCGGGTGTTCCTGCCTGTTTGGTGCATGAGGAGAGGAAGAAAAAAACAAGTAATGAAATGCTTCCTATTCGAAACCTAGAGAGATTTTTCATAGAATGGTATTTATTTAAAGATAAATAGCAATGCTCATTTGCTCTGATTCTTTTCGACATAATATTGTTAAATCAATTATTATATCTATTCATAGAAAAGACAGCTGACTGCATTAATTGTAGCGAATTTGATTTTCCCATCATTCTATTGCCTTTCAACGGGCATTCGAACTGTCTTATTTGATGGAATCTGAAGGCCTTTCAACCGTCATATTACAGCCACCATTCATTTGAAAATCTTGAAGAACTCGACTATAAATTAATGCAATTATAAGTTTGGCTTATGTTTATATTAAAGATTTCTTATTTTTTGATTAATTTACACCTAACCAAAAAATCTTCTATGAGATTATCTTCCCCCCTATTGTTTTTTTGCTTTCTGTTTTTGTCTGTGGGTTTGTATGCTCAACGCACAGTCCAGGGAACAGTTAGTTCGAAGTCCAATGGAGAACCATTGGCAGGTGCTGTTGTACAGGTTGTCGGATCAAAACGACCGGTATTGACCAATGATAAAGGCGTATTTACTATTTCTGTTCCGGAGGGCAATGCTATTCTTCGCATTACTTATGTAGGGTATCAAACTGTTCAGTTTACTGTAGGCACCCAGTCTGTAGTTAATGTTCGGATGGAGAGTGGCTCTGAGCTCGACAATGTAGTAGTGGTGGGCTCCCGCAATCAAAGCAGAACCAAGACTGAATCCCCTGTTCCGGTGGATGTTATTCCAATTTCACAGGTGGTCAATGATATTGGACAGGTTGATCTTAACCAAATATTGACTTTCATTGCACCTTCTTTTCAGTCTTCTCGTCAGGCTATTGCCGATGGAACTGACCACATTGATCCTGCTCAGTTGCGTGGATTAGGTCCGGACCAGGTCTTGGTATTGATCAATGGAAAACGCCGCCACCAATCTGCGCTGGTTAATGCCAATGGTACTATCAACAGGGGTACGGTGGGTACAGACCTGAATGCGATTCCTGCCAATGCCATTGAGCGAATCGAAATTCTGCGTGATGGTGCTGCCGCACAATATGGTTCAGATGCCATTGCGGGGGTAATCAATATAGTAATGAAGCAACAAACAGGTGCCCTGGTGGGTAATGTTTCTGTTGGTCAACACATGACAAAGTTCGACCGTGATTACGTTATTAATAGAGGAAATTTTCCCTCAGCAAAGGTAACTGATGGACGTACTACTCAGGTTGCATTGAATTATGGTTTGAAAGTTGGCAGCAAAGGGTTCCTTAATCTTACCGGTGAGTACACCGATCGTGGTGAAACCAATCGTGGGGGCACTTATACCGGTGCTGTTTTCCCAACTGTGAACGGACAAGTACGGGATGACTCAATTATGAATGCCAGAGCCCTCAATAGGAATGATTTTGATATGCGCATAGGTAACTCGCGCGTTCGGGGTGGCGGGGTAATGTATAATTTCTCTGCTCCTATCAAAGGAACCTGGCAGTTGTATGCATTTGGGGGATACAATAGAAAGAAAGGCAATGCAGCGGGTTTTTACCGCTATCCTTCAGGTGTACCTGCCGGTATTCGGAATTCCATTTTCTCCGTCTATCCCAATGGATTCCTTCCGGAAATCAATTCTGATGTGGTAGATGTATCTACTGCGATTGGTCTAAAAGGAAAGATTGGACAATGGAATGCTGACTTTAGTAATACGTATGGAAGAAATACGTTCGATTTCCGCATTACCAATTCTGTGAATTTTTCACAGGCATCTATGACTAGCAATTGGCAGAAAGAGTTCGATGCAGGTGGATTGCAATTCACCCAAAACACACTGAATGCTGATTTGTCCCGAAAGTTTGATGTGAAGGAAGGCCTGAACGTAGCATTCGGAGCTGAATATCGCATCGACCAGTTTGGGGTACGTGCAGGTGAAGAAGCTTCTTATAAGAATTTTAATACGGCCGCCGGTGTGGCTGCCGGTGCTCAGGTATTTGCAGGGTTTCAGCCATCAAATGCCGGTACCAATAACCGTAGCAACGTATCACTCTATCTAGATGTTGAGCAGGATTTCACCAAGAGATTCATGGCCGCTGCTGCACTGCGCTATGAGAACTATTCTGATTTTGGCGGAACACTTAACTATAAGTTGGCTACCCGCTATAAACTAACTGATGAGATTTCTATTCGTGCTTCTTCCAGTTCCGGCTTCCGTGCTCCTTCACAGCAGCAGAAGTATTATGCAAGAACAAACACTCTATTCCTTAGCACCGGAGCAGGATTAGTGCCTACTGAGAGTGGAACTTTCACCAACGAAAGTCTTCCTGCACAGATTCTTGGTATACCTCGTTTGAAACAAGAGACTTCTACCAGTTATACACTGGGAGTTGCAGCTAAATTCTTTAACCGCAAATTAGAGTTCTCACTCGATGCCTATCAGATCAATATCAATGATCGCATCGTGCTGACAAATAACTTTACAGATGGCGGTAATGCCGTGTTGCGTGCGCAACTGGCAGCTGCCAATGCACAAACAGCTAACTTCTTCAGCAATGCCATCGATACGCGTGCTCGCGGTATTGAAGCAGTTCTTGCTTATACTGTAAAAGTGGGCAAACAGGGCTCACTTCGCTTAAGCTGGGCCGGAACTTTCATTGACAATGAAGTGAAAAAAGATGCGAGTGGCAAACCCATTATTAAAGCATCTCCCATATTGGTGGCTACCGGACAAATCGGCAACTATTTCAACAGAGAAGACCAAAGTCGGATAGAAGTGGCTAACCCACAGAATAAGCACACATTCATGATGAACTACCGTTCCGGTAAGTTCTCTGCCATGGCACGTGCAGTTCGATTCGGAAAAGTCGTTTACCTGGATCCAACAATCAATCCGGCTGCACCCGGAACCTGGCCGGTGAATACGTTAACGGGTCTCCAGGAAACTTTAGATCAGACCTTCAATCCTCACACCATAGTTGATTTGACTGTGAGCTATGAAGTTTTTAAAGGCGTGACTCTTACTGTTGGAGGTAACAATGTATTTGATGTATATCAAGATCGCCACATACACAGTAACAACTTTAGCCTAGGACGTTTTGTGTATTCACGTCGAGTACAGCAATTCGGCTTTAATGGCGCGTATTACTTTACTCGTCTAAGGTTTACACTTTAATTTATACGTCGTTTAGATCATCGAAGGGGACATTCAATAAAGAATGTCCCCTTTTTTGTGTAAAAAAATTCGGCCGCCTTAAGTTGAAATAAAACCTGATTTATTTCAGTTTTGTACTTCCATTTGTCCGCCTTTGGCGGGCGAACGACTTCGCGGCTGGCTGGTACAGTTTGTCGTAAGAATTCTTTAAGCATGTTAGTCTTTAACCTTTTTTCCTCCGCGTGTCTGTTTGTCTGCCCTTGGCGGGCGAACGACTTCGCGGCTGGCTGGTACAGTTTGACGTAAGAATTCTTTAAGCATGTTAGTTTTTAACCTTTTTTCCTCCGCGTGTCTGTTTGTCCGCCTTTGGCGGGCGAACGACTTCGCGGCTGGTTGGTTCAGTTTGTCGTAAGAATTCTTTAAGCATGTTAGTTTTTAACCTTTTTTCCTCCGCGTGTCTGTTTGTCCGCCTTTGGCGGGCGAACGACTTCGCGGCTGGTTGGTACAGTTTATCGTAAGAATTCTTTAAGCGTGTTAGTCTTTAACCTTTTTTCCTCCGCGTGTCT
>JADBXP010000034.1 GCA_020403455.1 Chitinophagaceae bacterium | reverse complement strand
TGGTTCTTTACAGCCTCTAAAGCTACTTTAGCCTTGAAGGCAGCAGTGAATTTGCGACGGGTTTGTTTTTTCATAATTGAGGTTTAAATTAATTAAAAAAATTAACTTACCCTCTGGTCTGAAATTTGGGGAGTATTATACAACAACTTTTTCAATAATATAAGAATCTGCTAATTTAACCGCTTCTTCACTTAATTCAATCCGTTGAAATTTATCTGGCGAATAGTTGAGAAGAAGATCTCTTACCCTTTGTGGGGCGTTTATTAACTCAAGATCTAGTAAATCAGAAACAACAAAAATTATTTCATTCCTTTCAAGCCGTTCAAATAACTTACCAGTGGTTTCTTAGAATTCTTCATCAAAGAAGCCAACATCTATTGAAGTGTCTATATATATTTTCTGCTTCATTTAGAACACTGCATACCTTAAAGGTAAAAAAAATATTGAGATTAATTTATTCTAGTCAACATCTCATATGAAGCAACTGTGTGACACTTTGAAACTGAATGATTTCTAACAGTACCTGTGAAGATTTCTGGTAACAAATTTTAATGTTCAAGCAGAAATGTCCAACTGCTACGTCGCCGAGACACGCGGCGGAAGATTTTACTATAATCAGATCCTTATAAGAGAGTACTGAAAAATTGTAGATGTTGTCGGGGAAACAATAGTACACTCATTGCCAGGCTTCCCTCATCAGCAAATAACTCCACTGAGCTATGATCCATGATAATGTGAATCTTGAGTTCGTTGGATTTTTTTATTCTTTTACCTCTGATGATCTTACCAAACTCCGGATGAAAATCGTGTACACCAGCTTGGGTTCGGTCAATCTCGATCATTTCCTGACTTACTATGTAACGCAAGAGCAGTATATCTCCTGCTGTATTGTTCCAACGGGCAATGAGTACAGTGTCATTTGAAGGGTACTTCGTAAGATCAATCTTGAAATCCATGCTATAGGCTACCAGATTATTTTCAATCAATTGCTCTCGGGTATCAGGTACAATTTTTTTCAATGAAGCCACAGCAGCAGGTACGGGTTCACTCAACAACCGGGTTTGTCCGTGTAGGGTGCTGATCTTTAATTGACGGGGTATGGTCATGGCACTGCGCCAGGGACTGGTTGGTACCTGCTGCGCATAGAGCCAGTTGCTCATCCATCCGATGAATACCGGATGCTTACCCGGTGCATTGAAAAAAGTTACTCCGGCATAATTATCCGTTCCTTGGTCCACCCATTTGACCATCTCGGGTGCTTCTTCATTGATGAACTGCTGGCCATTGAAATGTCCGGTAAAATATTGGGTAGCACTACCGCCGTTCGGACCCCCATTCCCAATACTTACCAACAATACCCATTTTTCCTTGCCACCAGCTGCTTCCTGTATACGGAGAAGATCCGGACATTCCCATACACCGCCATGACTTCCTTCTCTCTCTCCGAAGCTGCTGAGGAAGGTCCACTCTTTTAAATTTGTTGAACCATAGAAATGCACGCGGTCTGCCACTGCCAGGGTCATGATCCACTTTTTTTCAGGGGCATACCAGCTAACTTTGGGATCACGAAAATCTTTGATGCCCGGATTTTTCAGTACCGGATTGTTGGTATTTTTTTTCCAGCTATAGCCACCATCATTGCTATATGCCATACCCTGTGTTTGAAAATCACTGGTACCTTTTTTCTCACCCAACGGATCATGATAGGTATAAATCGCCACCAACGTTTTCTCCTTCCCCCTTTGTAATCCGGCCGTATTGTTTTCATCCACCACCACACTCCCGGAAAAAATATACCCCAGGGAGTCGGGATACAATGCAATGGGTAAATGTTCCCACTGCACCAGGTCCTTACTCACTGCATGCCCCCAATGCATCGGACCCCAGACCATCGCACCGGGATAATATTGGTAAAACAAGTGGTATTTCCCCCCGTAATAGACCAGTCCGTTAGGATCATTCATCCAGTTGGCTTTGGGAGAAAAATGCAGCACGGGTCGCCAACGTTCACGGGTATAAGGGGACTGCCCCTTCAACGTATTCAAAGAAAGCAGGCAGCATACAAGTAGGAGTAATTTCAATGGATACATTTTATGGATAGCAGCTTTTTATTTTGCAATCTTATCCGTTATCGACACTGCTTGTTGTTGTGCCAGCAGTGCCAGTTCAGTTGCAAGGAAACAATGTTGCTGTGACATGGCAGTTTCAGTTCTGTTGAGCACATCATCGACGAAGAGACTACCGAAGGGAAGTGTATCATTGTTGCAATCGATGAAGCGGGTTTCTTTGTGGTTCACCAGATAGAGATGGTTGCCGCCGGCGGGTCCGGCGATATCTATGTTTTTACGTACCTCGATGTATCCATCCGTTCCCAGAATGGTGAGGCGACCATCGCCCCAGCTGCCCAGTGCATCGGGTGTGAACCAATCCACCCGGATGTAACCTGTTCCCTTGTTGCCCCGGATCATCACATCTCCAAAGTCTTGCATGTTCGGATATTGCGGGTGGTGCAGGTTGCCGGTTTGTGCTGCAACGATGGTTGCTTCAGTAGATCCGGTGAAATGAAGGAACTGATCGAATTGATGTGAGCCAATATCAGTGAGTATGCCACCAAAATTTTTGCGGTGGAAGAACCAGTCCGGTCTCGTTGGTATGTTGATGCGGTGCGGACCCAGACCGACTGTTTGCAAAACCCGGCCGATGGCTCCCTGGCGGATTAGTTCGCCGGCTCTCACTGTAGCTTTGTTTTCATGTCGCTCACTGAAGAGGATGGAGTAGATGCGGCCGGTTTCTTTTTGTACTTTTCTTACTGCAGCCAGTTGATCGAGTTCTGTGATGCCCGGTTTGTCAACCAGAAAATCTTTTCCGTGGCGCATGACTTCGATACCGAGTGGAGCACGTTCAACGGGAATGCCTGAACTGAGAATGACTTGAAGGCTGTTGTCTTCGAGGATCTCTTCTTTCGAGCGTGCCAGTTTTGCGTTGGGATAGCGAGCGCTGAATTCTGCTACCAGTGCGGGCTCCTTGGCATAGAAGGCAACGAGCAGACCACCACCGCGGGTCACGGCATCTACCATGCCATAGATGTGGTTGTGGTTGATGTTGATCACGGAAAAGCGGATCCGCGGATTGGCGGGTGGGGGTGGGGGCGGACCCGGCAGGTAGTGTTGAGAGAAGCTATTGCTTCCCAGTAAGGCGAGACCGGCTGCAGCGGCGGAACGACGGAGGAAGTTTCTTCTTTGTTGTTGCAGGTTACCCATGAGTGGAAGTTATTTTTTATTGGAAGTAGTTGCTTTCAAGGATTCGTTGAATGCCCTGCTGGCACCTTTGGCTTTGGGAATGCTCAGGCTTTGCCATTCCTTACCGACAAATAATCTACCCAGGTAAACGATCTGTCCGACGTGGTAGGGGTAGTGAGCCAGTTGCCGCAGGATGGCATCGTAGGCAGGCATGGATTCACCGCGGATGGTGATGGGTTGAAGCAATTGATTGGACTGAATTTGTTGTAGGGCGGAGAGGAGGCATTGCCAGCCTTCTTCCCAGAGCTGCATAATTTGTTCTTTGGTGGCGGGGCGATTTTCTTCGAATTCCTCATCCCTGCGCCGCCATTCTTTTTCACCGTCTTCTGTCAGGAAGTTGGTCCATCGGCTCATCATGTTGCCGTGGAGGTGTTGGATGATGACGGCGATGGAATTGCTGGTTTCGTTGGGCTGACGGTGAAGATCGGCTTCTTGTAGACGCTCCAAGGTCTGATCACCCAGTGTTTTGTAGTAAAGGAATCTTTTGGTTGCATCTTTCACGAAGCTATTATCGATGGAATGGTTCATGGGTTAAGGATGTGTCGATGAAGATTCAATTTACTTCAAAAAAATATCTTCTTCTTGAAAAATCTCCGTTTGTAGGAAAGTCTTCGGTCTTTCGCGTTAGGTCTTTAGTCTTTAGCACGCATGTCATTTTTCTCCGCGAAGTCTTCCGCCGGAGGCGGCGACTTTGCGGGATGAATGAGCGTTATATTCATCGCAGCACATCATTGATAAAAATGTATTACGGTTAAGCCGCAAAGATGGATAACCTCCGACCGTTATCGTCGGAGTGAGTGGTGCAGTACGTGTGTATATAATAATCTCCTTTCAAGCCGCAAAGTCCTTTGCTCCTCCGTCGTAAAGAAACTTTTCGGAGGAGGAATCACACATAGTAAACTCCCGGCCACACGTCTGAGCAGGTTCTTAGAGTGCAGCTGGATGCGGGGACCCCGGGCGGAAGCTCCTGAACGAACGCCGAAGGCTGAGGTAAGGAGATCGCCGCACGGGGCGCAAGACAGTAAACGGAAAGAATTCCTGCACCAGCAGGAAAGGCGAAGAC
>JADBXP010000033.1 GCA_020403455.1 Chitinophagaceae bacterium | reverse complement strand
CAATATGCTATTGGGCTACCTGCGCAAAGCCGATACAAGTCAGATGTTAAGTGGTTATCTCCGTTCCGGTAATCTGCCCAATATTTCCGGAAAAATGAACTACACAGATACACTCAATATGCTATTGGGCTACCTGCGCAAAGCCGATACAAGTCAGATGTTAAGTGGTTATCTCCGTTCCGGTAATCTGCCCAATATTTCCGGAAAAATGAATTATGCCGACACGTTGAATATGTTGTTGGGCTATCTGCGCAAAGCCGATACAAGTCAGATGTTAAGTGGTTATCTCCGTTCCGGTAATCTGCCCAATATTTCCGGAAAAATGAACTACACCGATACACTGAACATGCTGTTGGGCTATCTGCACAAAGCCGATACCAGTCAAATGCTGAGTGGGTATTTACGATCCGGTAATCTGCCCAACATTTCCGGAAAAATGAACTACACCGATACACTGAACATGTTGTTGGGCTATCTGCGCAAAGCCGATACCAGTCAAATGTTGAGTGGTTATGCAAGAACTGGCAACATCCCCTTGGTGAATGCCAAGGTCAATTATACTGATACACTATCGATGCTTTTGCCTTATCTGAGAAAGACCGATACGACCACGATGCTTAGTCGCTATTTGCGTAGGTCTGATACGGCTTCTTTGGTACTGCCTTATCTGAGAAAGACCGATACGACCACGATGCTTAGTCGCTATTTGCGTAGGTCTGATACGGCTTCTTTGGTACTGCCTTATTTAAGAAAGACTGATACGGCCTTTATGATGAGTCGTTATCTGCGTAGAACGGATACTGCATTCATGCTTTTACCCTATCTGCGTAAAATCGATACGGCTTCGATGCTGACCCGATACTTACGGCGGTCGGATACTGCTATTTTAGTTGCCCCTTATCTGCGTAGATCAGACACGAGCCAGATGCTGAGTGGATATGTAAGATCCGGTAATCTTCCCAATATAGCAGGAAAGATGAATTATACGGATAGTGCCAATATGTTAATAAATTATCTCAGAAAGTCTGATACTTCCAACTTAGTTGCCCCTTATCTGCGAAGATCAGATACGGCTAATATGCTCAAAAATTATGTCAACATAGGAAATCTCACTGCTGCGATTGCAGCTAACACCCAGGTCCCCGATTTGCAGCAAGTATTGAGTAAGGGCAATATCTCATCTTTTTCAGCTACCATTGGGTCACTCACGACAAGCAGTCCGACACTATTGTTGAACAATGGAGCTGATACCGCAGCTTCTCTGTCATTTGTTCGAAGTTTGTCTGGAGAGAAACTTTCGGGTTCAGGAACAGCAGGTTATATGCCAATTTATAATTCTAATTCTTCCTTTAGTAATAGTTTAATATCTCAACAAAATGCTGGAGCTTGGAATAATAGAAAAATTCATTTTGCAGATAACTCTTCAACAACAGATTACCTTTTTTATACCCCCTCTTTAATAAATCAGTATGGTTACCCTACTGGTCTTGTGATAACAGGTGATTATTCCGGATACAACAATACAGTTCATTTTAATCAAATGACCGATTTAGGTGCAGGCTGGACATCACAATTTGCATTTACCCCATACGATGGTAACGGGAGTGGCTTTAGAACTGCTTTGTACATTAGAGGTAATGGAATTGAAGCTACAGAAAGTGTTTCAATTACTGGTGCTAACACTTTCTGGAATTCTTCAAAACCGGCAACGCTTAATCTCAATTCGGGGAACGTGAATTGGAACTTCAATACAACAAGCGGCTCAGGAACATGGCTGGACATACGTGAGAGTTCAAGTGTAAGACTTAGAATTATGTCTGGGGGGAGATTGTTGTTAAATACTACTACTGATAACGGAGTTGACAGATTGCAAGTAGACGGTAGTGGCCGGTTTGTCAATAACCTCACCGCCAACGCATTTGTTAAGTTAGGTGGTACAGCAAGCCAATACCTGATGGCCGATGGTTCTGTATCTACCCTACCCAGCTTCATGGGCGGATCCGGTACAATTAATTTTATACCCAAATTTACATCGAATAATGCGATTGGGAACTCTCAGATTTTTGACAATGGTTCAAATATTGGTATAGGAACCATCAATCCAATTTCTACTCTCCATGTAAGTGGGACTATGCGTCAAGTATTTATGTCCGGACAGGCGGGTGATGGATTGTTTGGTGCTATTAATGGTGTCAGTAATGGATATAGAATCACAAATGATGCATCTAATAATTTAACTCATACTTTTCATACCGGTTCAAATACAGCAGCATTACACATAGCTTCAACTGGTAATATAGGAATAGGGACTACTAGTCCGGCGAATAAATTCGTTGTAAGTAATGCAGGTGCAAGCGGTTTTGAAGTTGACCCTGCTGGTGGTGTGAACAGTGGGGTATTATTGCAGGCATACAACAGAAGTACATCAGCTTATATGCCTCAATCTTACTATGCCCTTTCACATACTTTCAATGTCGGAAGTACAGGATCAACCAGAGCGTTTGATATCAGTTCCTCAGGTAATGTCGGAATAGGTACGACAAGTCCTGCATATCCATTACAAGTAAGAAGGGCAGGCGGTGCAGGTTCTTTGGGTATAAGTATAGATGCAATTGGTAATACCGATAGAGCAGTTCAATATTTTTCTATTCAAGATAATGCAGCAGGGGTAGGAGCGGGACACGCTTTTTATTATCGTACTCCAAGCAGTACAACAGATGTATTGGGTTATATTTTAGATGAAGCAGGCAATGTCGGAATAGGTACTGCAAGTCCGGCAGCTCGCTTTGTTGTAGCAGATGGAAGAATCCTGTTAGGAACCAATACCGACAACGGAGTTGACCGATTACAGGTGAATGGTAGTGGTCGGTTTGTCAATAACTTGACCGCCAATGCATTTGTAAAATCTGGGGGTACAGCCAGCCAATACCTGATGGCTGATGGTTCAGTATCAACCCTGCCCAGCTTCATGGGCGGATCCGGTACAACCAACTACCTCCCCAAATTTACTTCCGCTAATGGGATAGGTAATTCGCAAATTTTTGATAATGGAACAAATGTATTGGTGGGTACCACGGCTACGGGTGCCGCCGGTATAGGAATTAATCCAAGTTATAACTATTCCGTTGCCGAAGGTTCCGAAAATTCATTTTTTAACTTATTCAGACAGGCAAACAGTGCTGCAACAGTGATTGCCAATGGATATAAATATAGTTCTACCGCCAACGGATTTGCCAGTAGTACAAGTAATCCATGGGGTAGATCCGCTATTGCACTGGGTTATGGCACTGGTGTCATTTCATTTTTTGCTGACGGAATAAGTACAGTTGCAAATGGAACTAACATTACCCCCTCCGAGCGCATGCGCATCACACCCACAGGTAATGTAGGAATTGGTGAGACCAATCCCAGCGGAAGATTGGAAGTGAGAAGCTCAACAGGACACGTTGGTTTAAATACCGGTACCTCGGTTTCACCCGAGAGAGGAAATTTATATTATTCTACTGATGGGACCGGATGGAAATTCAATATCGGGAAACTACAGTCCGGAACCTTTACGCCTCAAATGACTTTCCAAGACAATGGAAATGTTGGAATCGGAACTTCCAATCCTTCCGGTCAATTCGAGACCTATACAGATGGCTACAGACGTCTCGCTGTTTCCTACCCCTCCAGTTCCGAAACCAGACTTTCACTGGGTGCCAACGCTTTCATTAATCAACATGCTAATAACGAAGAATTATCCTTCAATCAGCAATATGGTTCCGGTAAAATCACATTTTATACCGGCTATCCCAACAGCGAAAAAATGCGCATCACTGCCTCCGGTAACATAGGTATCGGTACCATCAATCCCCAGGCTAACTTATCCATCAAATCAGGCTCTAATGTAGATGCTGAAATCAACTCCCTTCCGGAAGGCATCGACATCCAATCTTTTAACCGGACCTCCAATTCTTATGGTTATATCAGTTTCAAAACCAACGCAGGCAATGAAAGCATGCGTATATTGAATACAGGTCAAATCTGCGTTGGATGCCTGGTACCGGGTACATATAAAATGGCAGTCGATGGTGCAATGGCGGCCAGAAGCTTGCGAATTACACAAACCGCCGGATGGGCAGACTACGTTTTTGACAAAAAATACAATCTCAGACCCCTCGATGAAGTAGAGAAATTCATACAGGAAAACCAACATCTTCCAGACCTGCCCTCAGCAACTACCGTTGCGCGAGAAGGTATTGACGTAGCCGATATGCAAGCTAAACTGCTCAGTAAGATCGAAGAACTTACCCTGTATGTCATTGAATTGAAAAAAGAGGTTGAGACCCTTAAGAAAAAACAAAGTAAAAAGTCGTCATCTAAAAAATAAACATTGTGTCACTCTTTAGAACCATCCTTGTTGTTCAAATAGTTCGATACCTATACTCTGTAGCATGTTAACAGGAACCTGCAATACACATATCATTAAAAGATGCACCCAATGCATCTTGGGTATATTTCTGCTCCACCCTGTCATGGTATCAGGTCAGCAAAGACAGGTTTCCTCCCAGCTTTCCCAACAATTTTCTGATTCCGGAAAGCTCAATAGAAAAAAGTTGATCCAACCGCTTCTTCAACAAAAAGACAGCTTATTGTCTATTGCTAAACAGTTAAAAAGCATTCCCGGAAAATTAAAACCTGCATTTATAGTAAAGGACTTATCCATCTCTTATCAGACACCTAATTCACCTCTTTTACTACCCAATCAACGTCGATTCGGCTTTCTTACCCTGGAGTCAAATGCTGATTTTACCATGGGTGGAGTGCCATTCCAATTGAACGGTCAACAAAATCAGTTAAACAACCAACTGCAGAACTTATCACAGAGCTTCCTGCAAATCAATTTTGATAGGGACCATTTCACCAATAATATTAAAAAACGTCTTTCCACTCAGGTTATAGAGCAACTCCGTCAGCCTTTTGAGAAAGAAATCAGGGAATTGCAAAACCAATTATTGCAAAATGCTTCAGTTGAACTGGCGAAACTGTCAGAAAAATTTACCGGTGTAAATTTAAATGAACTTCAGCAGTTCAAAGACCCGGCTTCCCTGGTACAATCCACATCCGACCAATTGAGACAGCAAGCAGAGAAATTCATGATTGATTCCTTGAGAAACCACCAATATTTACTCACCCAGATTGAATCCAGAATTAAAAATGGTGAGACTTTCGATTCCTCTATGATCAACCAACTTCAATTGAAAGTAGATAGATTGAGTAAAGTTCAGAAATACTATGACGAACTCATCAAACTTAAACAATCTTTTGATCAGTCCGGGATTGTAGAAAAATTGCGTCAGCTGCAGGAAGAATCTAAAAGAATATTGTCCGCTGCACAAACCAACCCGGCAGAGCTCGTTACCATCGCCAACAAGTACCTGGCAATAAAAGGGTTGGAAAAATTATTTCTGTATGTTGAACAATTGCAAACCGGTCAATCAGTCGCCTCCTTTAGCAGACTCAGTGTAAATGCTTATTCACTCAACGGATTGAATGCCGGTTTTCAAAAAGGCAAAAATAAATTGGCTGTAATCGCGGGAAACGAGAAAATGAATGGATTGTTCGATCAGGCCTCGCTTCCGTTCCTGCAACAGTCAGGTGGAAATATAGCAGGTTTTCGGATGGGTAGAGAGACAGAGTCGGGCGCCTCCACTTTTATCTCCTTCTTTCACTTTACACAACGCGGTCCGGTGGATTTGCAATTGCCCGGTACGCTTCCATTATCCAATAGCATCAATCCTATTAATCGATTTACCTCCATTGTTACTCTGCAAACCAAAATGCCTGTAACACCTACCTCTAACTTCGAGTTTGAATATGCACGATCTTTTTCCCGCGTGGGTGCCAATACCCCTCGTCGTGCCAAGTCAGGAGCCAATGCACTTTCCATACTACAAAACGCAGCCGTTGATATAAAATTCGATGGTTTAATCACCGATATCGGTTTGCAACATAAAATACATTTCTCATATGTGGACTTAGGTTTTACCAATCCCGGTAATCCATTTTTACAACGTGGTTTAACCGAGGCCTCACTGGACCTGCGAAAGGATTTTCTAAAAAAGAAACTCCGGATACATACACAAGCCAATTATCGACAATTCGATTACACCGCAGGTACTGGTGGCCCATCTGTAAAGCAGTTTAACTTCCTGTTGGACATACGGGGTAAATTTAAACGTGGTCAATACATCAATTTTCGCTATCAACCCAATACCAATTACAGAATCGCAGCAGGGCAAAGTGGAATTGCAGGCGAGAGCAACCGACTAAGTCTGGACGGATCTTTTAATATGAAAATTGCTAATAAAATTTATAGACATCAATTACTTGTGGGAGTTCAAGAATCTTTGTACAGCGGACTCCTCGGCACCAATGTGCAGTTTACCAGTAGATTTTTGAACAGCATACAGCAATTTTCCTTACAAAACTTTACCATTTATTGTAACACTAATTACAATAAGACACTCAACAATACAGGTTCAGCATTTTTTAATACCAGTTTAATGAATGAGGGGGGTGTTCAAATGAATCTTTCCAAAGCCATATCCGGTTCAGCAGCTATTGTTTATCAACATACCCAAGGTTTTAATGAACAAGTAGGTACCCGATTGGCAATTGATGGCAATATCCACTCATCTCTTTCCTTACACATTTTCACTGATTTGCGCTTTACTACCAGAACATTCACTACTGACCCACTTATCAATAATTCCAATTTTGATATTAAACTTCAATACCACTTTAAAAAATAATATGTTGAAACGAGTTTTCCTTTTATTACCAGTTGTGTTAGTAGTGCTGGTCTGCAACGCTCAGATCAATGTACTATTTCAGCCCGGTGTGAATGGTAACACAGTTGCCGGATTGGTAAAGGTGCAGTTTGTGAATGCTTATTCATCTCCACAGACAGGTTCCTTGTTGGCAGTCGTAAAATTAGACGGTCGAGATATTCTGAAAATGAGAACCCCCTCATTTACCATTCCAACGGGTAATAGTTCGCTTCCTCCATCAGCGGCTCAGGGTATCTCATTTCAATATGCCGATAATCCGGTTGCAGCAGTTGTTCGCCAATCCGGTATTTTTCCCGATGGTGAATATGAATACTGCTTCACTTTTGAAGGAATAAAGTACAATTATAGCAGTGATGAATTCTGCTTTCCGAACACCATTCAAAATAGCACACCGGTTGTTTTGATTAACCCAATAGATGGTGATCAATTGTGTGATACCAGACCTGCATTCAGTTGGCAGCCACCCATCCCCATTCAGCCGGGAACGCGCTTTAAGATTCAATTAGTTGAATTGATGAAAGATGAAAATCCCGCCGCAGCCTTACTCAGAAAAAATCCTGTTTTTCAGCAGGATAACCTGACTACAACAATCTTTCCTTTCCCCAATAACATGCCAGCATTGAAGGAAGGAAAACGATATGCTTGGCAAGTCATTGCCTATAGCCCGGTTTCACTTTCCCGGACTGAAATTTGGGAGTTTTCAATCCAATGTAACGACGCCTTGCCTGATTCCGCATTTTTCTCCTATCGAGAATTGAAACAGGTTGAGACAGGTGATTTCTATTTGGCAGAAGAGGTTCTTAGAATTTATTTCAATAACCCTTACAACGCTGGAATATTGAATTATCAAATTGTAAATGTTGACAAACCGAATCAACCCATTAAGGGACTACCCAAGTTACAAGTCAAGCAGGGTATGAATTATTTCAATATTCCCTTATTGGGAAACAGATTCTTCAGAGAAGGTAACCAATATCGGTTGAAGGTAACATTGGCAGACGGACAAGCACTAACGCTGACTTTTAATTATCAAACAAACAATAAATGATGATGCTGTCAAATAAATTCATACAGTCATTACTTATTGTAGGGATATTTTTCAGTTTATCCTGTACTCAAAACATCAGCAATCAGTCTATCTCTGCAGTGCCTGATAACTCGTATTCTGTTACTACATCATCGGGTGCTCAACTTATTTTGAAAAAAACCTTAGGCCCTGATAGTTCATCTAACGCTGACTTTGTATATTATAATGTGTTACTGACTCCTGCTAATGTGCCGGGAGACAAGCATTCTAAGGAGTTCGAGTTTTTTATCAATCATGACATTCAGAATAGTTTTTCATTTGTATATCAAGGCGACACATTGCACCCGGTGATGTGTCAACGCATTCCTTCCTTGCAGAAAAACACTTTTGAATATGAAGTAGTATTTGAAAAATACAAGAATCACCCTTTCCTTTTTGTATTCGAAGATGATCAATATGGTATGGGTAAAACATTAATTTCCTTTAAAGCAAATGACTTTTAATTGAGTATGAAATTTTTATTGCCATATCAAAAGAAGATCGCCCTGCTGCTGCTGATTATATTCTCATTTAACACCCTCTATCCAACGGTTTCCTGGGCATTGACTTCCGGCCCCTCTCAGCCGGAAATGCAGGGTTTTCAGGCATCTTCGACCAGTGATATGGTAGATCTATTTACAGGTGATTTTTCCTATTCAGTTCCATTGATGGATGTGGGTGGTTATCCTCTGCAACTCAGTTATCGTTCTGGGGCTTCCATTGACGATGAAGCGAGTTGGGTAGGTTATGGCTGGTCCTTAACACCCGGTGTAATTAATCGTCAAATGAGAGGTCTACCTGATGATTTTAAAGGGGAGGCAATAATAAAAGAGAGTTATGCGAAGCCAAATATTACCAAGTCATTGACTGCAAGCGCGATGGTCAAACTAAAAGGCAAGAGCATTATAAAACCAAGTTTTCGTGTTGGGGTTAGGTATAATAACCATACTGGCATTGCAGCATTTGTGGGAGCCAATGCCAACCTGAATATGGGGGATGATGCCTCCGGAAAATTGACTGCCTCTTTGGGCATATCAGCAGATAATCAGTCTGGCCCATTATTCACTGGTTCAGTTAATTATCCAATTATATATGATCAAAAAGACAAAGCCGATAAACTAAAAGGCGGACTCGATTTTGCATTTAGCAGGAATGCGGGTTTGCAGCAATTGACTCTTGGGTTATCCTTTAACACTAAAATTGATTTGGAGAAACCGGAGAATAATAAGACATTATCGGGTAGCATAAGTTTCCTAAATGATTTGGGTTTCCCGCAGATAAAACCTTTTCTCAGATCATCCAGTTTCTCTTTTAAAGTAAGTTTAGGAGCAAAGATTTTCCCTGCTTTTCTAAGCCCTTTTGGACTTACAGGAAGCTATAGTAGTTCTGAAACGCCCAAAAATAAAATAACGGTTTCTACCCCGGCGTATGGAATGCTCTACATAACCGAATCTGCCAACTTACCCGGTGCTTTGAAAGATTTTAATCGTGAAAATGATATTCCTTTTAGTCGTAAACTACCGAACCTGTCTGTACCTATTCACACACCAGATCTGTTCAATATATCTTCATCCGCAGCATCAGGACAATTTAAGATCATCACTTCGGGATCCGGTGTTTTTGCAGATAACAATCAATCTGACAATGGCTACAGTATATCTACCGGAATCGAACTGGGCATTGGTACGGGAAAACATATTGGATTCAACGTTCCTCCGAACTTTAGTTATACGGTGAATTCCACAGGGAAATGGGTCAATAAAAATAACTTTTTAGCCATGGGTGATTTCGTTGATAATTCACCCACAAAACCACAGTTACTGCCCTCCATATTCAAAAAAGTAGGTGAAGGAACCATTAATGATGCAGCCTATTACTCCTTAATAGGGCAGGACCAGCTTGTTAGAGTTCCCTTAGATAACAATTTATTGTCAAAAGTTTATGGGAGTAGTGCCACTAGAAAATCTTTGTTTAATCAACAGAATAACACAATCGCCACCACATCTTTACAAAGGTCAAGTGTTGAGAAACGTGGAACATTGTTCACCTATCTAACAGCCAGAGAAGCTTCTATGTTCGGATTGAACAAAAAGATACTTTCCTTTCCGATCAACGAAATGGTAAACTGTCAGAACCAATCTGCCCTCATTACTTCCATTGATCGGTTTTCGACGACACCGGTAAACACCATTACTAGCCCAACCTCACATTTTAAATTTAGTGGACCTACGGTTACTGTTAACCCTTCCAATTCTACATTTAATCAGTCTTTTGCTAAACCACATCATTTATCCGAAATCACAGTAACTGAAACAGGTGGAAGCAGACAGATTTTTGGAATACCTGTTTATAACCTTACCCAGGAAAATGTAAGTTTTTCTGTTTCTGACCAACCGGAAGCGCAGGCAAAGGGTTTTTATCAGTACCAATTGGGTGAGTCACAGGTGCCCAGCGGGCGTGATGATAATCGTGTAAAAAGTAAACTTTATAATTATCATTACAATAGACAAATTGTACCTGCCTATGCTACCTCCTATCTACTTTCAGCTGTCTTATCACCGGATTATGTTGACAGAACAAATGATGGCGTTACAGATGATGATCTGGGAACTGCTGTCAAATTTAATTACAGTAAACTACCTTACACCTATCGTTGGAGAACACCATTTGCTCCGTCCGGACTCTCACAAGACCGAATAGCAAATTACAGTGAGGGATTATTAGCAGACAAAAAAGATGCCAGGGCCACTTTTTCTTATGGCGAGCGTGAAATATGGTACAATCATTCTATTGAATCAAAAACAATGGTAGCTTTCTTCATTTTGAATGATACTGCTGTACGAAAAGATGGTTATGGGGTTTTAGGAAGAGATGGCGGAATTGATTGGTCACGACCACTCCGATATCTCAAGGAAATACGCCTGTATTCCAAAGCGGAAATTGCTTCCAAGGGCATCAATAATGCAGTTCCTATTAAGGTAGCACACTTTGAGTACAATTATGAATTGTTTGCCGGGAATCAACCCCTTCCCAACAGCTTGCAAGGTGGAAAACTTACTTTGAAAAAAATTTGGTTCTCATTCGGAAGAAGTCAGAAAGGTATGTTGAGTCCCTTTGAGTTTTCTTATAAGTTGCCGGCACCGAATCCTGACAGGCCGGTTGAGTATCTTCTGAGGGAATACGACAGATGGGGTAATTATAAATCATTTAAGGATAATCCACTTCAACTTCCAAATACTGAGTATCCGTATAGTGTTCAAAATAAAGCAACAGCAGATGAAAATGCCGGTTTATGGAACCTGAATGCAGTCAAGACACCAACGGGTGGAAAATTGTCTGTTCAGTATGAATCAGATGATTATGCTTTTGTCCAAGATAAACGGTCAACAGTAATGGCACCTATCAAAGGGATAGGAGCGCTCAATAAGTTTGGCCAGTTTGTGAATGACAATAAGATTTATGTTCAGTTGGAAAATCCCGATAATTTATCCAATGCTGAATTAAAACACCAATATTTTAGCGGGTTGGAGTATCTCTATTTCAAATGTTATACTCACCTGAATAATTCCGGGGCTAAAGAATACGTGCAGGGTTACGGGAAAATCATTGGTGTAGAGGTAATTAATTCTTCAACGGCGATAGTTACGTTGGAAAAAATTAATCAATACAATCCTGTATCGATGGCAGGCTGGCAAATGCTAAAATCGAGTCTGCCGAACATTGCTTATCCCGGATATGATAATCTTGATTCCGAGGAATCTAATTTTCGAAAAGTTGCTTCCTCTCTGATTTCAGCATTGGCAAGGTTACCGGAATTGGTCAGATCATTCGAGTCGATTGCTAGATCTAAGAAATACTGTGATAATATTGAAAAAGATAGGTCCTGGGTTAGAATCAATAGTCCGGGTTACCGAAAAATGGGGGGTGGCAATCGCGTTGCTTCCCTTACAATTTCAGATGATTGGAAAAATATGACAGGTAATCCGGATGCTCCCTCCGGCGAATACGGTCAGAAGTATTATTATACTACTTCCTATACCATTCCTGCCTCCGGTAGGTCAATCAATATTTCCAGTGGAGTAGCCAGTTATGAGCCCATGATTGGCAATGAGGAAAATCCATTCAGGTTGCCGTTGTTTTATACCAACAAAAACTTTTTAGGACCTTCTCAAACCTCTTTTATTGAGCGACCCCTCGGTGAATCCTTTTTTCAATCCCCGGTAGTAGGATATAGTAAAGTTCGGGTTGTTTCAGTAGGTACATCCCCGGCGAGTGAAGGGAAAATAGGTGCTACAGAAACCGAATTCTTCACTGCGAAAGATTTCCCGGTAATCGTTGATGAAACACCGATGGACAAAATACAGCCGGCTTCCAATGTCCTCTCGCGTCTGTCCATATTTGTGATAACCAATCATGTTACCTGTTCTCAGGGATATTTGGTGATCAATAACAATATGCATGGAAAAATAAAGTCCGAAAAGGTGACCGATAAAAACGGGCAACAAATTTCAGCTACTTTCTATGAATACCAGGTAAAAGATCGGCAAACTCCTACTCGGCTTGACAATTCAGTTCCTGTTCTTGATAATTCCGGAAATGTATCCACCAGAATAGCAGGTGTTGATGTAGATGTATATCATGATATGCGAGAAAACCGATCGGAAACCATAGGCGTTTCGGGTGATCCATCCTGGGGGATCGATATGATTGGAACGGGGGGGAATTATTTTAATTGGGGTTGGTATCTGCCTAATTATGAAAAAAGGTTATTTCGATCTACGGTGTCAGTGAAATCTGTTTATCAATTTGGTATTCTGAAAAAAGTAACGAAAATCATCAATGGCTCGCGCAATGAATCTGAAAATCTTTTGTGGGATGCTGAAACGGGAGAGGTTTTGCTAACAAAAACGCAAAATGAATTCGACCAACCATTGTACTCGTTTAATTATCCTGCACACTGGATGTATCCTGGTATGCAAGGCGCTTACTTTAACCAGGGAATTTATTTGACAGGATTATCGTTAGACGCTTCTGGAAAAATCAATAATTATCAAAATGTTTTAAGTGAAGGCGATGAATTGATTGACCTCAATTCAGGGACTAAATTTTGGGTAATAGATGCCAATAATGCGTCTGGAGTGAAGGACTACAAATTAATAAATGAAAGTGGAAATTTAATTCTATCACCAACAGCTTTTCCCATATTGAAAGTGCAGAGATCTGGCAAAAGAAATATAAGTAATGCTGTAACGGGTACCATAGTTTCTCTTTACAACCCTATACAAAATAATCGACTTGAAATAAACGAGTCAATAAGGATATTAGATGCAAAATCAATTGAGTTTAGCGATAACTGGTGGAAACCACTTCCTTTGAAACCATTTAGTGTTGTAGATAATAGTATTGAATGGTTTAATATGGAACAAAGGGATGATGGTTATGGAACTTTTTGGGGTGTAGTTAATATGAAGCTTCAAAAGCCGGTTATTAATAACACTCAGATTACTATTTCATATAAGATTAATAATGAAGTTAGATATAAGGATTTACTCTTTTCCGAAGGTCAAAGTGAAATTCTTAATGAAAATGTGACAGGTAGTATAGAGCCGGGATCAATATCAGACCCAAAGATCGTCACAGATGTAAATAGTTTGTGGCCAAGATACACTATTTGTAAATCACCTGTAGACACCTTTTTTAATCCCTACTTTACAGGAATGCTTGGCAATTGGAAAGCCAAGACAAATTATGTTTATGATGTTAAGCGGAGCATTAATTCCATAGGAGGATTGAATGAAAATATTGGGAAAAGTGGTTATTATCTTAGTTTCAGTCCATTTTGGACTAATACCGCTACTAATTGGTATAGAAGTACAGGCACAAATGCAAATTTATGGCGTTGGACACAGCAACTTAATTTGGTAGGAACAAAGGGAGAGGAAATTGAAAATAAGGATGCATTGGGTCAGTATCATTCTGCTCAGTTTGGTTATCTTAAGTCTCTGCCTGTTGCAGTTGCTAGCAATGCAAGACATCGGGAAACGTTCATCGAAAATTTTGAAGATATTGGATTCTCACTGGGTTGTAAGTCTGATTGTGATGTTTGCTATATTTCTAATTTACCATTGTTTTCTTTCAGAAAATATATTTCTGACAATTCTCTTGAAAAGAAAAATGGTCATACCGGTAATTCTAGCTTTCGCCTTACACAGCCTTTGCAACTGGTAACGGAAACTATGCTAAATGAGCCTGCCAGTATTTATACAAGAACTATTGCAGGCGAATTTCGTTTGACAAATAATTATTTGCAAAATGGATTTCTACCGATACCTGGAAAAAGATATGTTCTCTCCTGTTGGGTTAAAGACAATCAAAAAAGTAACGAGGCACAGATTAATTTATATGTGAACGGACAACTCAAGACCAGTCGGGATGATCGATGGCCTTTAGTCGAGGGTTGGAAAAGGGTCGAGATAGAATTTTCTGTAGATGCTAAAAATGAATTTTCAGTATTATTTGAACCTTTATTGCCTCAAGTATTGTTAGATGATATTAGAATTTATCCATTTGATGCGCAATTTAAATCATATGTATATCATCCCACTAATCTTCGATTGCTTGCTGAATTAGATGAAAATAATTTTGCCACTTTCTATGATTACGATAATGAGGGCATCCCTATTAGAGTACGTAAGGAGACTGAAAAAGGGATAATGACCATTAAAGAGACAAGGTCTGCAAATGTGGTTCGATCTGAATATATGTCTTCATTCAACCAGAGTTTAGATAACATTTCTTATATTGACACTGGTACCATTAGAAATGACTGTTCCTCACTTCCTAACTGGATAAATACTGGAGATCCTATTTGTGTAAAGCCTGATTCCATTCACAATAACGGTACTCGTTTACAAAAACAAACAGATCAAAATCCTTTTACCAACTTAGGAACAAGAACAATTACTTTAGTAAATGATTTAACAGCTTGTCCGGTACTGGCGGATTGGCAGGATGTATCGTTTGCCATATCTGGCAATCCTGTTCAGAAATGTGAAGTGGGTACGGGGGGCTATAATACGGGTAAGATTTTCCAGTTGCAACAGAATAAGAATCCCTTCAGTTTAGATGCATTAAAAACGCGTTACCGGGATGCGGGAATAAATCAATCAGCCTGTCCGGTGGAAGCTGACTGGCAAAATGTGGGTGATCCTCAGTGTAGCAAGCCGAATAATATTCACAACAATGGTCGTCAGTGGCAGCAGCAGGTAGATAAGAATCCATATACAAATAATAGTCCGCGGGTAATAGATGTTGGCATCAATACGAGTGCATGTCCTATTGTTGAAGATTGGGTTGCTACCAGTTCAAAGATTTGTCAGGTGTTGGGTGGATATGTAACCGGACGAGTATTGCAGGAGTACAAAAACCAGAATCCATATAGCGGTACATACAACCAGACGAAATGGGAAGATGCAGGCGTGAACACGACGTTATGTCCTGTATCGCCACCGGATTGGCGTGATGCAACCGAACCGATATATGGTCAGCCGGTTCAAAAATGTGAATTGGGTACAGGTGGGTACAATACGGGTAATCTTATGCAATTGCAGAAAGATATCAATCCATACAGCAACTCATTCAATACGACTCGTTACCGGAATTTAGGAAACAGTACTTCTTGCCCAGTTAATGCAGATTGGCAAACCATCAATTCCTACTGTGATCAATCAAGTGGGCATTCCAATGGATATAAAATCATTGTAGAAAAAGACATGAATCCTTATTCACCCTCTTCAAATACTCAAAGAAACAGAAGCGTTTTCGACCCAACTACCTGTCCGGATGCAACTCCTAATTGGCAGTTTTCACATGATTATTGTCAGCAGGATGGTAGTGGTTATTATAATAATTACCGGGTATATGTGTATGTAGATTTAAATCCTAATAGTGCTACCTATAACCAGCAAACAACTACAGTTTTGTACGAACCCTATGCATGTCCGTCTTATGCTAGCTGGCAATATGTTAGCAGCTATTGTGATACGGATATTGATGGAATTAATACCGGGTTTAGATACAATATATATCAGGATATGAATCCATATAGCAGTTCGTTTGGTATAAGATATACTAACCTGGTTTATGATCCGGCCAATTGCCCTAACAATACTCCTAATTGGCAACAGATTAATTCATATTGTGAAACAATTGGTTCGGTTAATACTGGTTTTTATATTACTGTATTTAAAGATATTAATTCTTCTAGTAGTACATTCGGAGAAACCTACACCAATTCCGTTTACAATCCCAGTTTGTGCTCCCCGCCTTGTATTAATTCATGTTTTGGGGAAGGATATAAATGTGTAAATAATATTTGTGAATTTGGGGTAAAGAAAAATTTCGGGAGCGTTTATCAATATGGATTTGATCCGATTTACGGATTTGGATATTATTGGTTCTGTGTTTATAGATATGAGTGGAGCGATGGTACACTAGGACCTGATATATTAATAAGCTCAGGTAATAACGGAGTTATGTGTTATCAAGAAATATAATTTTTTAATAAATAAAACACCAATATGAAGCCTTTATTTGTTCTCTTACTCTTAGTTTTTCTACCAGACAATGTTTTTTATGATATTACCATTCAAAATGTTACAGGTAATGCCATAAGTTTTTCTCAATTCAAAGGAAAAAAAGTTTTGATTGTTAATGCTGCCTCAGCCAGTAAATACAATCGGCAGATGGGAAATCTTCAGAAGCTTTATTCTAAATATAGCTCCAACTTAGCTGTGATCGTTTTCCCTACTAACAGTTTTAATAATGAACCTTTGAGCAATGCTGCCATAGCAGATTCTATGAAGGCAAAAGGGTACACTTTTGTTATCGCTGCTAAATCGGATGTCACAGGTGCAAATATGAATCCGGTTTACAAATATTTATTTGATAAGCAAAAAAATGGGAGAATCAGCTTAAGTGTTAATGAGGATTTTAAGAAAATATTGCTGGATAAGAATGGTATGGTACAAGGAGTATTTGCTTCACAGTTAGACCCTATGGATTCTTTATTACAAAAAACAATTGTGGCGCCATCTAACTGATACATATTTATTTTTTAGTATGAATCATTACAATTGCGAAAAGATTTAAATTTTATGATGTATTTGACTAGTTGTGCCCATACAAGCAATAAATATTTTAAAGTCAGTTAAAATTATTTATCTATTCAAATAAACCCGATCTGCCAATCAACGAAATCAATGACCGTGAAATACAAAATATCAATACAACGGATACTGGCTATAGTCCTGTTTTGTTTACTTTCTACAGGTGCGTTGATTTATGCGCGCATATGGAGTCCTGACTTTATCCCCTTCCTATCAAGTGATATGGATAAGGACGAAGCCACAATATGGCAAGAGGATGCCTGGAAGGAATATCAGGAATTATCAAAAAAATATCGATCACCTATTTCTCTTTCCGGCACAATTTCTATTGTAGATTCATCCGAACAACCACTGAATCAAACCGCCACCCCCTTCCAATTCGTATTCGACAACCAATCTACCCTATATGAGTTGGGGGAATGGCATATGGTACAGCAAGACAGCATTTTATTATTGATAGATCATAACGAAAAAAATATCATACTCCAGGTACTTCCCAATGAGATGAAACAACCCGTATCGTCTCAGATCATACCGAATATACTGGGGTTATCAAAATCCTTGGTTCAGGGTGTTACTAGTAAACTTGAAAAAAATGGACTGAAGAGCATCAATTTGATCCTGCGCAATTCGGAAATTGAAAAGATTCAACTTCAGTATAATCCCGCCACCGGCTACCTTACTGAAGCTACCATCTCGCAAAACGAGTTGATGGCCTTGACAGATCATTTTGAGACCGAAGACTCTACCGATTTGAATGGGATACGTGAATTTGAGTGGGACTATGGTCAAAGTTCAGATAGCATAGGGGGTAGTATAAAAGCTTTTTTTGCTCAAAGAATCAGTAAACTAACCTATCAAATTCCAACCACAGTTGATAAAGCATTCAGGCCGGTGAATAAGTATATGTATTTAAAAGATGGCTCGTGGGAACCAACAGAGGCATTTAAAAATTATCAAATCGCAATAAAATAATAGTTGCGTATGAACCATTATAAGCAAGCTATCCCAGTACAGACCTTCCGCATCGGGTGGTTATGTCTGCTGCTGATTTTAATTGCGGGTAAGATCTCTGCAGCTGAAGAGATCACCACACAATTATTGGAAAAAAATCAACTCATTCCCGGCGCACGTTTTCTGGTTCGTGACGATAAATATGCAATGGTAAAAGGATCTGCATTTCAGGACTTTTCCATTAAAAATGTATTGCAGTTCTCTATAGATGCCAATTCTACTACCTTCTACCAGGAAAAGCCTTTTACTGCCGAACTAGTCATCAAAGTAACCATCTATCAGTCCAATCCTTCCGATACCAATCTTATCAAGACTACCTACCAGGATACCCTTCGCATACAATACGATACCGCTAAAGGCAAGCCCGTCCAAAGTCAGGATTTTTTGAAATTCCAGGATGCACATAAATACATGGTGGAAGTGATTTCTATCACCAATTCCCTGAATAGAACATTGCCTGTTTTTCAATTAAAAGGTACTACGCAAATACAGCGGAAATACACGTTCGCTGAAATCCCTGCAGGAAAAGTTAAATGGCAAACAGCAGGTTCCAAAACCGTCATCAGTTGGGGTGGATTGGCCAATGATTTCGCCGGCGCCGAAATGTTCGACCTGGAATACTTATTCTTAGATCAAACCGATCAACGTGCATCTGTTATTCGCAATGCGTATACTAGTGGAAATTATTCAGCATTGTCTCAAAGATTCTTTGAACAAGTTTTTTCGGAAGGAGCTACACGCGTTACGCTTCCTGTCAATAATTATACGGTTAACCAGGTTTATGAAAAGGGCTACATCGTTTTTAGGGTTCGTGGCGTGCAATTTCCCAATGAATTCAAAGAGAACCTTACCCGTCCTATCGAACAATGGCTTCGTTTAGAATCCTCCTGGGTTTATGCCGGTGAAGACCCCGGCGTTCCCGGAAACATCTTTGTCTCTACCGGGCACCAGCCCAATCTGAACTGGCAATATACTGCCAGTTTTGCCGAAGAGGGAAAAAGAAAGGAAGTAATGGGTTATTTCGATGGAACAGGGCGCAAACGTCAACTGGTAACACAGGATAATTCCAATAATGTTTCAGTTGTTCAGGAAGATGTATATGATGAAATGGGAAGAGCTTCCCTCTCTGTTTTGCCGACACCGGTTCAGGACAACATCATTCAATATTTCCCTGCTTTCAATCGAAATACACTAGGAAAACCTTATAGTGAAAAAGATTTCTTGTCTGCTGCCAATTGTAGGGTAAGTCCATTGCCCATGTCTTCACAAAGCGGAGCGGCACAATATTATTCTTCCGGAAACCTGTTTACAGATAAAACCAGCAACGCATATATTCCCAATGCAGGTGGTTTCCCTTTTGCAGTTACTGAATTTACACCAGACCCCACCGGAAGAATATTAACCCAGGGTGGGGTAGGACCAGACTTTCAGCCTACCAGTGGTCATGAAACCAAATACTATTATGGTAAGCCCACCCAGGAATCCCTGGATCGACTTTTTGGTCCGGAAGCAGGCAATGCAAGCCACTTTCTTAAAAACATGGTGCAGGATGCAAACGGTCAACTGAGCGTGAGCTATGTTAACAGCAGTGGAAAAACCATTGCTACTGCATTAGCAGGTAATACACCCTTTAACGTGCAATCATTGGAGTCTAATGTTCTTCCTCAGGTATCTTTGCAACAGTTGCTGGGTCCGACAGATTTTTCGTATGATGCTCCCACTCGTTCCTTAAAAGCTACTGCTACATTTCTCCTGTCCGTTGCTTCCCAACCGGAACTGCGCATCAACCTTCAACCTGCCCTTTTGAAAGTAGCTACCAGCCAGGGTGATCTCTGCCACACCTGCGTCTATCGGCTGAAAGTGGTGGTACGTGATTTTTGTAACAATATCGTAGGCTCTATTGATCAGTCGATCGGAACCATTTCAAACAGTTGTGCCAATCCGGCATCCCTTCAGCCAGTAGTCGCATTGAAAAATGGTACAGAGAACCTCGCTCCGGGGGAATATGCTGCTAATATTGAAATTATTGCTGATGAAGAGGCCGTAGATTCTTATACCAGTAGTTATCTTGTCAACAATAAAGATATCAAATCACTCAATTTCTTTTTACTTGAGCAACTGAAGAAAACCGATTTTACCGATTGCTATAATTCTTGTAAGAGTTGTGACGAACTTTCTGCGATGGGTCAGGAGAAATGGGTGATGAGTTTTCAACCCTTGTATGAACAGGAAAACCTGGTAATGGGTGATGAAGACAAAAATTATCTCGGTCAGCTTTATACTAGCCTCACTGACAATTGCCGGGCGCTGAGTAATTGTAATGTTACTGAACCAACAGGAGCATGTGACGATCTACTCTCACTGATGACACCCGATGTGGTGCCCGGCGGACAGTATGCTTTGTATGACTCTGTCAGTTATGATTTGATCGATACTGCAGTGAATGTGATCAAGAGGCGAAGTAGTGTTGTGTGGAAGGACGAAAACAACATTGATATTCTGGTCATGAATGACAATGGCCAATTGGTGAGCCCGAAAGATCTTTCGGTGAAAGAATTTATTGAAAAATTTCAGCCTGAATGGGGCAGGTTAATGGTAAAACTTCACCCTGAATATTGTTATTATGAGTTTTGTATGCGCAATAGTGTCAGTGAGGAATTTGATAAACAGTTACAACAGGAGTCCGATGCTGATAAGGCAAAACAACGGGGGTGGTTTGGAAATAATTCGGCACCGGTTACCAATGATTGGCTGTTGAACATCGATCCTTTCTTTACTACTCAGAATGGACTGAAGGGTTTGGGTGCGGGTTATAAATCACAAATGGCTGCATTGCTGGATAAATATTCAGCTACTGAACCGGATACCCGAAACATTACACCGATAAAGGGTTTATTGGATTTTATCCGCTATGAACTTTACTGCAAAGATCCTGCTACCGGTTTTAGCCAAGCGAGTTGGGATGCCAATTGCACCGTTGCAGAAAATTGTCGTTCCCCATATATGGAGTGGATGCTGTATAGGGACTACTATCTGGCGCTCAAGTCCCGCTTCGTAGAAATGGTTAGGGTGGATAGCAATCAATGTAATGCCTGTTATATAGGTGCGAATCCTTTACCACCTGTTTCTCAACCAACAGTGCCCATCGGGGGAGGAACTTTGCCAAAACCAGATGAATACTCAGTTAATTTCACCATCGATGATCCATGCGAAAATTCAATAAGATGTGATAGAGATCTTTATCTTTATGTTGATAGGAAAGATGCAACTCCTCTTAATTGTGATGTTGCCGTGATAATAAATGTCTATGAATCAGCAAATGGCAGCAACCTCCCCGATAGGCATTTTCCAATTGTAGTTACAGCAGGGTTGACTTATGGCAATTTAATCATTCGGAGTGCAGACGCGTGGGGTTCGATTCGTGTTGAAATTGGGGGTCTAAATACCAGCCATTGTTCCTCTCAGTCTATTATTCAACTCCCTTCCCCTTCCGGCAACTGCACATCCGATAGTTTATACCGCAATAAAATACGCCGAATCATACCCTATGCCAATGGCGATGGAATTGCTTTTTCCGGCACATCTAATGTATCTTCTCCTGATCTACAGCAGGAATTAGCAGAATTGGTTCAGTCAAGAGCTGATGCGATTTTAGACGAACTTTCTACCACTGCTACTTGTGCAATTACCCCAAGCGCGCTGAATAATTTAAGGTCAAGTCTGGTGCCTCTGCTTACTGAAACTGTCACCATCAATAACCCATTCGGCAATAGTACCAACGGTTCGCTTTCTTTCCAGGATATTTTCACCCAGCAAATTGGAGCCATTACAGGTGTTGATTGTTCTCCCTACTTGGTGAGTATGTTCTACCCACTAAATTACCAGCCATCTCTCCAAACCAGGGAGATCATACAAACAGATAATACTATCTGCACTCGCATCAATGCGCTGATCCAGGCTTCCGGAATTCCTGCTACCGATTACTTGGGATTGCATAATTATTTTAAGGCGAAATTTACCTCAAGCTATACGCTAACAGACCAACAACTAACAGACCTGATTCAGTCTTGCAACAGTTGCTCACCTGCTCGTTACCTGGAGAAGCCAATGAAATTGCCTATCTTCTTTGAGTCTGATCGTGTGACGCTCAGTAAATCCGCTTTCCAACAGTTGGTGAATGAGTTTCATGCATTGCATCAGATCACTTCAGGAAACCTGTCTGTTGAATCTCAAAAAGATAATTATGCGTTGGCATTTACCAATTATATCAATTATAAAACCGGGTTTAGTCTTGGTTATTCAGACTATGTGGCTTTTGCCAATGATCCGCTTGCGCAGGAATTGATCAATCGGTATGTTACACCTGAAACGGACGAACTCCTGAGTAGTTGTGTCGCTGATTTGTTTTTGAATGCAACAGCCAGTGCTGCTTTCACACATAAGCGATATATAGATAGCATACGACTTGCTTTCAGAAACACCTATCTGTCAACATGTACTTTATTAAATCCGGTGGTACAATTGGCTTCAATTTTGTATGAGTATCATTATACCCTGTATTATTACGATCAGTCCGGTAACCTGGTTAAAACGGTACCACCTCAGGGGGTCAGTGTTACAGGAACACCGGTCAATTATCCGCAACACAGTTTAGTTACTACATATGAGTACAATAGTTTTAATCAGGTAACCCGACAAACTACTCCCGATGCAGGCACCAGTCAATTCTGGTATGATGTTTTGGGTAGATTGGTTGCCAGCCAGAATGCAGAACAAAAAAGTCCGCTGAATGGTGGTTCTTCCGGCAGGTACAGTTATACATTTTATGATGCTTTAGGAAGAATAATTGAAGTAGGGGAAACTGTCAATCAAGCAGGATTTGAATTGCCTGAGATTACCGATGCGATTGCTAAAAATCCTATTCAATTGAAAGATTGGCAAACCAGGGGATTAAAAACACAGATCACTCAAACATTTTATGATGCCCCGGCTTTGGGTATTGTACCGCACACCGATATCCTGGTATTGCAAGGTTGGGCCAATAACCGCAAGAGGGTAGTTTCTACTATCACCCGCAATTCATTTGCTGATGCACGTTACCAGACAGGTACCCATTATTTGTATGATATCAGTGGCAATGTGAGAACCTTGTGGCAGGAAGTTGAATCATTGAGGGAGTTGCAAGCAGTCACTGGTGAAAAGGATGGCAATGGAATCAAGCGAATAGATTATGATTATGATCTGGTAAGCGGAAAGGTCAATCAAGTGACCTATCAGAAAAATAAGAGTGACCAATTCTTGTATCGCTATCAATACGATGCCGAAAACAGGTTAACACAGGCTACTACCAGCACCGATGGCTTAACCTGGAAAACCCAGGCTGCCTATCAATATTATCTGCATGGACCTTTGAGTAGGGTAGAGTTGGGTGAACAGATCCAGGCGACCGATTATGCCTATACTTTACAGGGTTGGATGAAATACATCAATGGACCTATTTTGCATCCTGAGGCAGATATGGGCAATGATGGAACGGACAAACATCTTACCAATTTTTATTTCGGGCGGGATGTGATGGCATTTGGCATCCAGTATTATTCCGGCGACTATTCTCCTATTCTCAATACCCCCGGAAATCGGTTCACCAATAATTTCCAGTTGAATAATCTACCCACCGGCCAGCCACTATACAATGGCAATATTTCGGCTACGCTGTTGGGGTTGAAGGGACTTAACAACAATACGACCACCGGCTACACCTATCAGTATGACCAGCTGAACCGCCTGCTGAATACGCGCCAACATTCATTTGGAGTTGCATCGGGCGGTTTCCGGGGTAGCTGGACGCAGACCAATGCGGGTGTGACAGACAACTATGCTGAGACTTTCCGCTATGATGCCAATGGCAATATTCTGCAGCTCAACCGCAATGGCCATAGCCAGCAGGCTGGTGGGGTAGCGATGGACAGGCTGACATATACGTATCGCAGTGGTACCAACCAGTTATGGAGTGTGCAGGATGCGGTGGCATCGAATGCTTATACGGGGGATATCGATAACCAGGGGGGCAGTAATTACAGTTATGACCGGATAGGGAATTTGATAGGCGATGTATCTGAGAGTATCCAGCAGGTAAACTGGACGGTTTACGGTAAGATTGGTAATATCCGCAAGAAGCAGGCATTTTTGGGTTATGTGTACAATGCGGGTGGTGAGCGGGTGGTGAAGCAGTACTTGCCCTATGCTACGAACCAGTGTGGGGAGTGTCCACCCGGAACGGGCATTGACGACCTGGAAGTGTATGAGCGCAACAGCAACAATCCTGAAACCTATAGGGCGCGGAAGACCATTACATTTTTAAGTGAATATACCGATGAGCGGTACAGGGAGTATTCGGCCATCATAGAGGCCGGTTTAGCCCAATGTACTCCGCAGTGCAATGTACAGCCACCACTGAATACATCGGATGCGGATATTTATATCCGCGACGCCACAGGCAACGTTCTTGCAGTTTACCACTACGACCGCAAAACCGCCCAATTACGCTGGTCTGAACAGCATTTGTATGGAAGTTCCCGTTTAGGCATGTATCAGCCGGAAAAAGTAGTAGCTTCGGTAAGCACCGATAGCAAACAGCGTGAAGTGGGCTATTGGGGCAAACAGATCTTTGAACTATCCAATCACCTTGGGAACGTATTAGCCACCATTACCGATAAAAAGCTGCAGGTAAGCACCAACAACAACAGTACGAGCTACTTTGAAGCGGAAGTACAATCTGTGCAGGATTATTATGCATTCGGTATGCAAATGCCCGGTAGAAAATTGAGTGGGGGGTATCGGTATGGGTTTAATGGCAAGGAGAATGATAATGAAGTAAAAGGGGAGGGCAATCAAATAGATTTTGGGGCAAGAATATACGACCAAAGATTAGGAAGATGGTTATCATTAGATCCTTTGTTTACTAAATATCCTAACTGGAGTGCTTATAATTTCACAATGGATAATCCAATTTTATTTATTGATCCTGATGGAAAGGTAGTAATTGTTAAAGATATTACTTCTTATAAAGCTATTCTTGGAACCCTTACTGCTAATGAGATTAGCCGCATTAAAATTAACAAAAATGGAACTATTGCTATATCAGGTAAAGATCCAGGTAGTAAAAATTTACAGAATTTAAGGATACTGGTTGAATCTAAAATAAATCATAATATCATCACCTCAAATAGTTACAAAAGTGCTGGTGGTGAAATGGCTCTCCCTGATAATGTCTACGGTCGAACACTTTTCCCTGAAAGTGAGAATGATATTGGATTACCGAACACACACACTTCTCCTGATAATGATGTTTATGTTATTTTAAAACCGAACACAGAAGAGGGTATAGTTGCAGTTTTGGCACACGAAAGTTTTGGTCATGCTGTATTAGGAGAGAAAAAACGAAAAGGTGAAAAAGTCAGTCCTTATCACGATTTTGGACCAGAAGGCGAGAAAAATAATGATTTTAAAAAACAAGGTTGGAAAGCGGTTGGAGAGGCAAAAGAAAACTACAAGAATAATTTTAAGAACAAGGAATGGAAAAAAACTTTGGATAAAAAAGTAAGAGAATTTGAGGCAGTAAAAAAGAAAAAATGAGGGAAATAAACTTTTTAATTTACTTTTTTATATTTTTTTGTTGCATCTCAAAAAGTAATGCGCAAAAAAATAATCAAATCTGGTCACATAAAGTATTTGACTATGCTATTACTTTCAATTTTGGGCAAGAGTTAGTAAAAGTAGATACTTTTGATTCTTATGAAGGTTATGTATTCTATTTTAAAATAAAAAACGATTCAAGTTATTTCAGATTGAATTACATAACACCAAATGCAAAATTTGAATGCTGTAATGAAGAAAGTGTATATGAAGAATTAAACAAAAATTCTTTAAATAATATTTCAGATAGAAAAGGTAAAAATAAAAAAACAAATTTGTATTGGCGGGAGATAAAAAATCGAGATGTCGAGATAGTGTATAATAATTGCAGTGAAGAAAAATTGGAAATATTTAATAAAGTCATGGACTCCATATTTGAAAAATTAGCACATTATCCAAAGTAAAAGTTTCAAAGATTTTGTTTGGAAAAAAATGCCAAAATACTACTTACGATTTTGGGTTTTCAGATAATGTTTAATAGCTAGTAATCAATCTGACAGTTCTTCTTTCAACTACTTATTTCTGGGCACTATTTCCAAACGTAAGCTGTTGAGCACACTCACACTCCACTCTCACACTGCTTTTTCCTTCAGGAAAAAGTAGTAGCTTCGGTAAGCACCGATAGCAAGCAGCGCGAAGTGGGCTATTGGGGTAAACAGATCTTTGAACTGAGCAACCATTTGGGGAATGTACTTGCCACCATTACCGATAAAAAGCTGCAGGTAAGCACCAACAACAGCAGTACCAGCTACTTTGAAGCGGAAGTACAATCCGTGCAGGATTATTATGCT
>JADBXP010000032.1 GCA_020403455.1 Chitinophagaceae bacterium | reverse complement strand
ATGCGGGTGTCTGCATCGTTCATTGAGTTGCATGAGATCAGCGAAGACATCCGTGAGTTGCAGATCAACCTGCAGAAGATGGCGGCGATATCGGTGATATCATCCGACAAGATGAATTTGTTCCAGGAGCAGTTGGAGGGATTGAACAGTGCTATCTATCGCTTCAACAATGTGTCGAGCCAAATTATTAATACGTTCAAACAAATAGGATAAAAAATGGCAGCAGTTAACCAAAACAGGTACAGGCTGATTACGTTGTTGTATGTGATATTTGTATGCCTGTCTGTATTAAATATTCCTTCCTCGCTGTTGGACTCTAACTACTATTCCGTGAAAACGCTGGAATATCAGGAAAAAGCCAGACAGGAGCAGGTGAATTTTGCCAACCAGTTAATCAGTGATGAGACGGAAAAACTTGCCAATGATTCAGCCAAGACTTATTTGGCCATTCAAGATAGGATTCACAAGTCTTATGAAATGATTGAAAAGTTCGATCAGTACATCCAGAAAAAACTTGCTGATCAAAAGACCGATATATGGAAGGAATTCAATAGCATGCGGCGGATGGAGGAGATTTTCATAGAAAAAGAAGGGAATGATAAAAAATCAAATATTCAAAAAGTATATGATGAGTTATTTGAATTGGTGAAATTCCTGAATTCTCAGCCATTGCAGCTTGATTCTGCCATCAAAACCTTAATACCTGTCGTTGATGTTGTAAAAAGTAAGACCGGTAAGGAATATGCTTGGGACAGGTACCTGTTTCTACACAAGCCGGTTGCAGTTAGTTATTTCCATATCAAGCGCATTAAGTTGCTATTGCTGGATGTGGAAAATGTTTATCAGTTAGCTGCATTGAAAACAATTGGATATGTTCAGGCATTTTATTCCATCCAGAATAATACCACTGTACTGTTCAAACAAGGTGAGATGAGCAAGGTGTTGGATGCCGAGAAACAAGCAGAGATGATGAAGCGATTGAAGGAGGAAGCCAACAAAAATACCAGCAATGCTTCGTCTGAAATTGCCACCAATGATGAATTGACCAAGCGCCTGAAGAATGCGCTTCAAAATGAAAACTTCTTTGTAGGAGTTAAAAATCAAATTTTGAAAAGTCTGAATTATAGTGCTACCGGTGACTTTGCGATTGAAGTTTCTCCTAATACTGCAGTGATGAATAATTCAGGCAATGATTATTATCTGAGCTTTAAAAAACCCGGTCTGTATACCATCAAGTTCATGGATAAGAGAACGAATAATAATAAAATGCTTTTTGATAAAAAAGTGGAAGTATCTCTGTTACCGAATCCATTGATCAGACTGAATACGGAGAGTATGACCAACAACATCATCAATGTGCGAGATTTGTTGGGATCCAACCGATTGGTGGCTTACATGGGTTCCAGTATGTTTAAAAACTTCCCCGGACGGATCAATGGGTATACTGTTATTAGAGTAGGTTCTGATGGTAGGAAAGTATCTGAAAAAAATATTGGGGATGTGTTCCAACCAGCAGTACAAAGTTTGATAGGTGCCTCTAAAAAAGGTGACCTGATCATTTTTGATGCTATTCTGATTTCCATGTCAGACGGCACCACCCGCAATGCCAATCCTATGACATTTAAAATTGTTGAATGATGACCAGGTTCCTTTTAACTGCAGCTGTTTGGTGTTCGCTGGCATTTTATGCCAGCGGCCAGGCCGTGATTGGTCCTAAGTTTACCACCCCGTGTACCGGACAATCCTTCGGAGTTCTACCCGTTAATGGAGTGGGAACACCGCCCGATGTGGTTCCGGCTAATACGCGCTATACTTGGCCTGCGCCAACCATGCCTTTGGGTTTGACCGGCGGAGCTTCGGGAACAACTCAGATCAGCATAACTGGAACATTGACGAATTCAACGAATAATTCACTACAAGCTATCTATACAGTAACACCGGTTAATCTTTCTAATGCGCCAATTGGTAGTCCCTTCACGGTGACGGTCAATGTATTGCCTTTTGCTACTGCTAGTGATATTAGCATTACACCCAGTTTACCCAAGGTTTGTTCGGGTTTGCCTACTACCTTAGGAGTCGCTCTTAGTAGTTCAAGTACTATAACTACGGGTTCTGAAATTTTCACTTGGTATTCAGATGCCGCACTTACGAATCAATTGACACAGGGCGTTTCTTACACGACAGGTATTTTGACGAATAATACTACTTATTATGTTACAGTTCGGGGAGCTAACAAATGTGCCAATACTATTGCAACCGCCTTTAGTGCAACTGTAAATGTCGATGGAATCGCACCCGACGTAAGTCAGCCCGCGAACCAAATCGTTTGTGCCGGTGCGGCTACCAATATGGTGAGCTTTACTTCATCTGCCAATGTTTACAATGCGGGTGTCATATACAATTGGACAAATACCACTACCTCCATCGGATTGGCTGCTGCAGGTACCGGAACAATCACATCTTTCAATGCCACCAACAATGGCTCAGCAAATGTGACCGCTACGATTACGGTAACACCCTTTACTTCGACATCCAACTATGCGTGTTCCGGTGCTCCAAGGACCTTCACCATTCAGGTGGTGCCTATACCATTTATTGCCGATCAGAGCCTGGTTGTTTGTAGCGGCGCAACTTTAAGTTATACAGCAACCGGAGTTCCGGATGGCACCACGTATACTTGGGTGCCCACTTTGGTTCCCTCGGGTATATCAGGGGCTGCAACAGTTGCAACACCCAGAAATTCGTTTAATCCTACATTATCGAATAGTACACTTGCACCTTTAAATGTAGAGTTTACAGTTACACCGCGAACAGGAGCTGGTCTCTGTTCAGGTCCATCCTTTAAAATCACAGTCACTGTTCGTCCAAGGCCGATGGTAACTGATAGGGTTGCCACATCTTGTAGTGGCTCAGCTTTTGAAGTGAGTCCTACCGGTGTTCCTGAGTCAACTTTTTACACCTGGGGAGTTCCTGAAGTTCTTTCCGGCAATGTTTCCGGCGGTAATTCTCAGGCATCACAGCAATATGCAGTGACACAGTTCCTGACCAATGGCGGAACAACACCGGCAGTCATTCGCTATACTGCTGTGCCCGTAACCTCCGGATGTTCAGGTAATCCTTTCTCTGTGACCGTAACGGTTAATCCACGTCCTATTTTGGGTAATAGCGGACCCAAGGCTGTTTGTAACAATACCATTTTCAATTTCACACCCACTTCGAATGTAAGTGGTACCAGCTATAACTGGACACGTGCTCTGGTAGCCAATATTACCAATCCGGCATCATCGGGAACAGGGGTTATCAATGAGACATTGGTGAATGTTAGTAATTCTACTGAATTGGTAAGTTACGCATTCACACTTACCGCTAATGGCTGTTCTTATAATGAAGAATTGCTGGTTTCAGTACGACCTACCTTGACACTGGCTTCAGACCTGACGAGAAATACCTGCAGTCAGGCACCTTTCTATTACATTGGTATTAGTTCTGCCAGTGGAACGATTTTAAGCTGGACAAGAACTGCTACAGCAGGAGTTTCCAATCCTACCGCAGGTGGTACTAATGTTCCTATTAGTGAAGTATTGGTGAACACAACGAATGCACCTGTTAATGTTACTTACCAGTTTTTGAATAGATTGGGCGATTGCTCAGACCTTACCAATGTAGTAGTAACAGTGAATCCGTTGCCTGTTGTCAATGCTGTTACCGATAAGGTGTATTGCAGCGACCAGTCAGTATTAATTGCTTTGTCCGGATCTTCAGTGGCCGGAACCAATTACAATTGGGAAAGCACCAACGTAAACATTGGATTACCAAATGCAGGTAGTGGGGATATTTCATTTGTTGCGAGCAATGCCACATTCGTGCCCATTAGAAGTACTGTTACTGTAACCCCGGCTGCCAATGGATGTACTGGTTCGCCTAGTTCATTTACAATAACTGTTAATCCGACACCGACACTTACTTCCGATTTCATCTTATCACCTATCTGCAGTGGAACTGCACAGCGATATACACCCACAAGTTTTATAGCCAATACTACATTTAGTTGGACACGTCCCGTTGTAACTGGTATCGATAATGTAGCTGGCGCTAGTACAGGAGCTATCAATGAAGTTCTCACCAATAGTTCCAATGTTCCCTTGGTGGTAACTTACAACTACCTACTTACAGCTGCAGGTTGCAGCAGTCCGGTCATTCCTGTTTTTGCAACAGTGAACCCAACACCTAGTATGTTCAATCCGGGTAACCAGACTGCTTGTAACAATACACTCAAAATCATCAACTTTACAGGATCTGTTGTAAGTGGAACAGAATATCTCTGGACGAACAGCAATACTTCCATTGGTGCTCCCGCACAAGGTAATGGCGATATGTATTTTGTGGCTACGAATGCAACACCGACTGCCATTACTTCGACCATATCTGTTTATCCTAGAGCCAATGGTTGTTCCGGTAATACGGTAACCTTCCAACAACTGGTAAATACTGCCTTGGTGCTGAATAGTCCTGTAACACCTGCAGGCGTGTGTAGCAATACGCCCTTTCAATACACACCTAATTCCTCTGTGCCCAATGTACTGTTCAGCTGGAATCGTCCCGTTACACCGGGTATTTCAAATGTACCTACCTCGGGTTCCGGATCCATCAATGAGTCTCTTGTTAATACTACCTCCAATCCTGTAACTGTTACCTATGAGTACAGTCTAATCAGTACCGATGGTTGTACCAATGTGCAAAATATTCGGTTGGTGGTGAATCCGGCATTGGTTATTAGCAATGCCGCAGGTAGTTATGAAATTTGTAGTAGAACTGCTTTTGATTTTGTTCCCAACGCAAATATTACCGGTGTTCCCTATTTGTGGACCAGGGCAGCAGTGACAGGTATCAGCAATAACCAGCCGGGGTCTGGAACAGGTAATATCAATGAGGTGTTGACCAACTCTACAGATGCACCAATTGAAGTAGAATATATTTATCGCATAGGTCAAACTGTGAGTTGTGCCAGCGATCAATCGGTGAAAGTAACGGTGAAGCCATTGCCACGTCTTACAGGAAGCAGGAGTATAGAAGTATGTAGCAATGCACCGGTAGCCTATACACCTATTGGAAATATACCAGGTACCAATTTCAATTGGTCTAGGGCTGTTGTGCCCGGGATATCCAATGGAGCAGGTAATGGTGTAGTGGGAATCCCAGAAATCTTATTCAATACTACTTCGTCTAATGTAGATGTTGTTTACAGATATGACATGACCAATTACAATGGTTGCGTTAATGCAGAGAGTTTAACGGTTACTGTGAAACCGGTACCGGTTGTTGGATTGCTTACAAACCAGTCACTTTGCCACAACGACAGAACTGCCCCACTTACTTTCACCAGTAACCTCCCCAATACTACTTACAGTTGGAGTAATTCTCAACCTGCTATCGGATTGACTGCTACCGGAACAGGAGGCACCATCGCTTCATTCACAGCTGTCAATAATGCCAGTGGTCAGTTGGTAGGTCAGATAAGGGTAACGCCGAATGTTAATGGATGTGATGGAAATACGACGCTTGTTGCCAACATAATCGTCAATCGCGCCATTACAGGAAGTTTCATCGAGTCTGCTCCGCAAGTAGCTTGTCCGGGCATACCTGTAGGCCCATTAGTAGGAAGTGTACCTCTGGGAGGTGATGGATCTACTTATGTATTCCAGTGGGATTACTCCGCGAATGGAACCAACTGGACATCCATGGGCAGCAATTTTATCACCAGGCAGATCATCGCTCCGGCACAAACTGCAGACAGATGGTATAGAATGAGGACTACTTCGCTGGGTTGTTTCGCTGAGACAAGTCCGGTTAAAGTTACCCTCAAACCCAAACCTGTTGTAACAACCAGGAGCAATGATAGCAATACACCGGGTGCCAGTCCACTGACGAAAATAAGTTTAAGTATAGGCAATTCAACCCAGGTTTTTGCGGAAGGTGCTGCTACTTATTTGTGGACACCCCGAATTGGCATCAGTAATGAGCGATCTGCATCGCCTATCCTCGCACCACTTGCAAATACAAATTATAAGGTATACGGAACCTCGGAGTTTGGTTGTATCGATTCCGCCCGGGTAGAAATTACTGTTACCAAAGAGTTTTTAGTATACCCCAATAATATTTTAACTCCCAATGGTGATGGGTTCAATGATACCTGGAAGGTCAGGAACATTGAGTTTTATCCCAAAAACACAGTTACCATCTATAATAGTAATAGTGTAATAGTTCGCCAATTTGAGGATTACGCAGGTGACTGGAATGGAACAAATGCGGGAGGTCTGAAGTTAAGCACCGGTACCTATTATTATATTATTAAGATAAAAGACAATGATAAAGAGGCAATTATCAAGGGATTTTTGACGTTGTTGAATTAAAGTAAATAATATATTATAAATATAATATAAATATATATAATATCAATTGAGAGATTTTCACCCAAACAGGTCATCAGATTTTGTTATAGTATGAAGAAATTGATTACCATATTGACATTATTCCTTCTGTTGCATTTAGGTGCGATGGCTCAGAATAATTTTTTCAGTTCGAGCGTTTTTGAGAACAAGGTGGTGTTCAATCCATCGCAGTCGGGTTTGGGAGAGGTTTTGCGGTTGAATGGTGTATT
>JADBXP010000031.1 GCA_020403455.1 Chitinophagaceae bacterium | reverse complement strand
TCTTCTGCTTTACGGCCTTTCTCATGTTCCTGAATGGCCTTTACAATTTGGGTTTCGGTAAATCTTGTCTTTTTCATATCGGTTATTTAAAGTTAACGATTTCGTCAACTTTTGAATAAACGAATAATGGGGGAGCTGACATTTTTTTAACAACATTCAATTTTCTTGCCATTTTATACCACTTTGGAGGTTCTACCAATGTATAATCAGGTTTAAAGTACCCGTCCAAGCTATCTGACTCGGATAAAATCAAATCCGGCCGAATATCTTGCAGAATATTGAATAAACTATCGGCATTCCTACATTCATTTTCATCATGTACTACACCGATTATAAATATCTTGGTCTTACCCGTATCATGAGTTTTTAGTTCTTGTCCGGAACCCAATGACTGGGAAAAAGAAAACAAGCATAAAAGAATAATATTTTTCAACCCTATGATTTTAAAAATTCAAGTATAGTAGTATAATTTAAAGTGCCGATTACGAGAGCAGTACATCCTTTCAACAATATCCCCTTTCGAAACTGTTTTACAAATAGTGTAGGTATTACCTACAAGCGAAACTCCATTACCCACAACCAAATCATGCCTTCATCCATTTCCAATCCCCTCATTTCGCACTCAAAATGGGTCATGCTTATCAGTGAATATACTACCAACCATCACCTCCTCCGCTTAGATACTGCTGTAACCCATTCCAGACAACAATTGATCTCTTTATCCGTCACCTTCCCAGGCAAACGCTGCTCCAATAATTGACGTACCTCCCGGCGAAACACATCTCCTTCCTTGCCACAAGAAAAATACAGATCAATCAATTCCTGCTTGCTGATGTTGCGACCAATATTCTCCGGTAACTCCACCACAAAAATTTTTTGTAGCCAGCTGTCAATACGTCCGAATAAATGTTTCATTTTCTAGTTGGTTTTGGTATTTGATGACTCCCGCCTGTTTCAGTTGAACCCTAACAGACAAAAGCAACGCCAAATATCAACAAAACAACAATACCAGACAATTGTGGAAAACCGTAATCGCCTACCCCAAAAAACGACTTAAAACATTGATTCTCAATAAAGGGGTAGGTGAAATTTATCCTGCGAAAGGGAAAAGGGAGGTATATGACAGCATCCAATCGATCTAACTTATGCATAAGCGCCGCATAAATTAAGTTATATATTTCATATATTTATTCCATTTTTTAGAAGTTTATTCTATTTTTGTATTTCAGTGAATGGTCATCATTTCAAAGAAAATACTGAAAGATTTTTCCCTACTCCATAAGGATTGCGAAGAAGCACTGGAAAAATTGGTATCTCATAACAAAGGAGGCCAATTGAAAAAACTTTCATGAACTTAAAAGATCATTCAACTCAGCAGATGCCGTAGGTAATGACAGATACGTTTTTAATATCAAGGGTAATCAATATAGACTGATTGCATTAATTATCTTTAAAGTTAGAACTGTTTTTATCGTATTAATAGATACACACAGAGCATATGATAAAATAGATGCAGCAAACATAACCTGGAACAATCAATCATGACAAAACCTATTCAATCAAAGAAAGAATACCATGAGACCATGGTTCGGATTTACACCCTGATGAATAAGGGTGAAAAAAAACTGACACAAAAAGAGGCTCGGCAATTATCTGTCATGTCTGAAGCAGCAGAAAAATATGAAAACGATGTTTTGGGACTTGAACCGAAAAAAATAGCACAATCAATCACTGAACTGGTTGAATACAAAATGTTTGAACAGAAAATAAATCAGGCTTCCCTAGCCAATCGCCTTGGCATGAGCCAGTCCAAAGTATCTGATATACTAAACGGTAAAAGGAAAGCCGATATCCTGTTTTTAAAAGGCGTACACCAACTCTTCCAGCTGGATGCAGAATTTCTGTTGAAACATGCCTAAATCTTTTTCTCGCCCAACGATTCAAAATTAATTTGCGTCTGCAGCTAAGTTCATGCCCTGTCTTTACTTCAAGTAGAACAAATTATCAATACCCCCTTACATTCTTCCCCTCGAGATAATTCAGGAAAGCCTTTGAAAAACCTTTTAAGTGCGGGTCCGGGTTGATTAAGCGAATATCTTCAAATAGGTGAGCGCAAAGCGGGCCTCAGTAAGTATAGAAGGAGCTATCATCCAATTTCATTTTTACATAAATGTACAAATATGGAATTAGTGCCACTATAACAAATAGTAGATATGGCTTACAACTTCAGTAAGTAATGCCTTTCTAACCGAGGCAAATAAAAATTATTAAACCTTAAATTATATGCCTTAAAATCCTACAAACTGTGGCTATACTTCAAGACTATAACACAATGAATACCGACGATACACCGCATCGCTGGAGGGAATTTTATGCATAAAATGAATACTTATGATCCATGGCATCACTGTAGAATTAATTATAGGAATAATGAAGCGTCTCCAAAATCGATACTAAAAATTAAATCCAACTCCCGCTTTTATAGAAAGCGGATTGAGCTGTATAGAAAGATTAGCTGGCTGATCTTTTAATGTATGAACATATTCGGCTTCCATAAAAACTTGCATATACTTACTTGTAGGCACATAAAGAGCCAACCCTGCTACAGCATTAGAAAAATTCTGCTGAAGTTTTTTCGCTTTATCATTGATCAGTATTTTTGAATAACCGAAAAAAGGAGAAGCAATAATACTATGATTAGACTTTCCATTAAGCGGGAAAAAATAGCTTAATTTATAGCTCGTATTTCGTGTTTTTAATCCCCCCCAGCCATAATTGAATTCTCCATTCAATTGAAAAAATAACGGCTTATAAATGCGAAAAGAAGTGCCAAATCCAATTCCGTATGCTGCCACCGAATTGTACCCCAAATGAGTCAACGAATAAGGAAACTGTACAGCATAGAGCCGAAAGCGAATATTTTCAGGATTCAAGTAGCTTAATACGGCTACTGACAATGGGATCTTGAGCGGTTGAACTGTAGTGTCTATTTCAGGTATTTCAACACCCGTTAATTGATTCTCACTCTCGGCCTTTTCAAATAATTTTTCGTTGCGTTGCCATGTACTATCATCAACAAATCGCTTAACTTTTTCATCTAAGTCGAAAGTGCCATTGGCTACATATGTTGAAACTTTTTTGACATCAGTTGTGTCGTAATTATTGGCAGCGAAACCTACATATTCTTTAGCCTTAAATTTCTTTTCATAAATCGTTTCCTGATAACTGTCATTAATCATCCATTTATTCCCATATTGACGATAGTTTACCTCAACTTTCACGAAGTCCTTGGTAAGAAACATCAGCGATTGAACCTTATAGAGCTTCACATTAAATTTTACAAAGGCAAGAGTCGCACTGTCAATGTAAACAGTTCCTTCAATTTTATTGTTACGTTTTTTCTCAAACTCAATTAAATAGGTAACCCGATTATTGATTATTGTTTTGGTGTGTTGAAAATATATATAATCATCCAGTGAACGTTTATTTAAAAAGAGCTCTTTTTGATAAACAACGTCAGTTATCGAAGAAAAATTGCCAACAAAACTTACAGGAGCCAAAGTATAATACTCCGAACGAGGATTTTTAATTGTAGTCGTTTTATTTTGCAGTACCTGAACTCTTTGATCAATTCCGTTTTTATAGGACTGTGCATAAATCTGAACGAGCGCATCACTTTTATAGAAATAATCTGTATCGTTTACACTTACATTGACCCGAAGCAATCCATTAATCATTATTGGATTGATTGGATAATTTTCAGGTATCCTTTCTATCGCACGCTCAATAATTGACTTTGTTTTAGATGAAATTATAACTTCTGGCAATTCTTTTTGAATAGGTGCTAGTCGTATGGTCAATGGTCCTGTTATCGATGATACCGACACTTCCTTAGATTGATATCCCACATAACTAATCGTCAACTTATGCTTTTTTTCAGCAGAAGAAAGTTGGCTGTTCATATTAAAATTACCCTGAGCACTGGTAATAGTGCCTTTGAAGTTGGAAAGTGAAACTGCTACCCCTGAGAGCGGTTTGTTGGTGAGACTATCTATAATAGTGCCCCGAATGGAAATGGATTGTCCGAATACCAGCACTGGCAGCAACAACGATGAGGCTGCAAAAAATGTTTTTTTGATCAAAACATGTTCATTAAACTTTTTTAATCCGCTGAAGTATCTCCGGCATGTGAAAAATGACAACATACATTTGTATTTATATTGTAAAAAATCTGAATTGGTTTGGGTAATACACCCAATAAATCTACATCTCTACAAAACCTGAAACAGTAACAACCTCACTTTGCTCCATGCCGGAAAGACAACGCCTGTTCTAGATCATCAGCAGCAACCACCTCCAAATACAAATAGTATGCAAAATTAAACTTCGGGGGTACCGTTCATCAAAAACCCAGCAATATTTCAGTAAAAGACTGACCCAAGCCGCCGAAAAAAGTTTTAGTGCCGGATATCTTGCCGTATCTGGTTATCCCTAAAACAGCCCCTGTGAAGATTCAGAGGATCGGCATCCTTCCTGAATTAAAAAAGGTGGAAGCAATTCCACCACTTAGTACTTTATCCTGTCAGGTTTCTACCACTTATTCCTCAATACCCCCTTACATTCTTCCCCTCGAGATAATTCAGGAAAGCCTTGTTCACCACCCGATTACCACCGGGCGTGGGATAATTACCTGTAAAATACCAGTCACCCGTATTGGTCGGACAACTATCATGTAAATCTTCAATGGTCTGATAGATCACCTGTATCGGTATTGTAGTGCCCACAGGCGTTATCAACTCTGCAATCTTATCAGAAATCTCTTCCGTCGTAAATGGCTTATACAACTGGCGCACCACATTCTCCGTATGCAACAAATTCTTTTCCTCCAACTCGCGTATGCGATCGGCAATCTCCTGCATCACATGCTCACTGTTCCTGTCTTTCAACAAAGCCACCGCCGCCCGAAATGCAATGAAGTCACCTAACTTACTCATATCAATGCCGTAACAATCCGGATACCTGATTTGCGGCGCTGAAGAAACAACAATGATCTTCTTCGGCTCCAAACGCAACAACATGCGCACAATGCTTTCCCGCAAAGTTGTACCCCGCACAATACTGTCATCTATCACCACCAAGGTATCCTCGTGCTTGCGCACCGTACCATAAGTAACATCATACACGTGCTGCACCATCTCGTTGCGGTTGCTGTCCTCTGTAATGAACGTTCGCAGCTTCACATCCTTGATGGCAATCTTCTCCTGCCGGATCTTCCGGTTGACCATCTCTTCCAATCGCTCCGGCGTGAAATCATTCCCCCAACTCAATATGCGCTCAACCTTGATCTTATTCAGGTATTCCTCCATCCCCTTCACCAAACCATAAAAAGCAACTTCCGCCGTATTGGGTATGTAACTGAAAATGGTATTCTTTAAATCGTATTGTATGCTCTCCAACACCGTCTTACTCAGATGATGTCCAAGCGCTATTCGCTCGCGGTAAATCTTTTCATCACTGCCGCGGGAAAAATAGATGCGCTCAAAACTACATGCCCTTCTCTCCTGCGGTGGCAAAATCTGCTCACAACTATAATTGCCGGCATCATCTACCAAAAGCGCCATGCCCGGCATCAACTCTACCACTTCATTTTCTCCTACATTGAAAGTCGTGCGTATCGCAGCCCGCTCACTGGCAGCCACAATCACTTCATCATTGATATAATAATACGCGGGTCTGATTCCATGCGCATCGCGCATCACAAAACTGTGGCCATTCCCCAACAACCCCCCGATCGTAAACCCTCCATCAAAAAGTGGCGTGGCCTTGCGCAATACCTTACCCAAATCTGCGGCATTGGGATGCTCTTCTTCATCCTGCACCAGAAAATGATGCAGTACTTCGAGCATGGCAGCCAAATCACTCTGTTGCTGGAAGTCTCCGGGATGAATATTGACCCTGTCAAACAACTCCTCCGTATTCACTAAATTGAAATTACCTGCCAATGCCAGGTTCTTGCCCGGCACCAGGTCACGCTTGATAAAAGGATGACAGAACTCTACGTTGTTCTTGCCCTGAGTACCATAACGCAGGTGCCCCAATAACAACTCTCCCAAAAAAGGCAGGTGACCCTTCATGAGGCCGGGATGCGATTTAATATCGGGCTGGTATTTTTCAAGCTCAGCGATCTGCTGGCCAATGGTGAAAAAGAGATCTGCTATGGGTTGCTGTGCGTTGCTGCGCATGCGGTGCAAAAAAGGACTCCCCGGCTGTGTGTCTAGTTTAACTACTGCCAGTCCGGCTCCATCCTGACCCCTGTTGTGCTGCTTCTCCATGAGCAGGTACAGCTTGCTTAGACCGTACATCACCGACCCGTGCTTTTGCAGGTAATAAGAGAAGGGTTTTCTCAGCCGAATGTAGGCAAGTCCACATTCGTGTTTGATGGCATCGCTCATGAGATGGGTCTGAGATGACGGGGCGAAGTTACAAACTAACTGTGGTAGTTCCGTATGAATTATCGGGCTTTCGTGGCATAAAGTGCTTCTGCCAACCAAAGCCATTCCCGCAGGAAGGTCTCCACCGATTTGGCAAAGGAGGAGTCTATCAACTGTCCTTCCGCATCGAACTTCTTCTCTACACCGGGTACAATGAGCATGTTCGGACAAGCAACGCCAAATAGAGCCGATACCAATAGCAATAGTTGCTGACTTCCGCGCATACCACCCATGGCACCGGGGGAAGCCGTTACTACTCCAAAGGCCTTATGGCTTTGTTTGGGAAAATGATCGAGCAGGTTTTTCAGTGCTGCCGTATATGTGCCGTTGTATTCGGGGGTTACCAGAATAAATGCATCTGCAGCGAACATTCGCCGCGCCAATGGTGCCAGGTGTTCGGGAGCTGTCTCAGGAGAATTGATTACATCCTGCAGCAGGGGAAAATTCCAATCCCTTACATCGATGATGTTCACCTGGTGGGAGCTGCTTTGAGTTAATTGTTGCTGTAAGTGAAGGGCTACTCGGAAAGAAACACTTTCCCGGCGGGGACTACCCGCAATGATTTCAATATTCATACTTTGTTATAACAACCAGTGGGCTGTGATGTTCGGAAAAAACGCGAAGAATTAATTGCGGATCAATTGTATGTTCATCTGCAGCTGAATAAGATCATCCACTATAATCCCTCCGGCACTGGTCAGGTCATCCCAAAACAAACCGAAATCCTTTCGGCTGATTTGTCCGTTCAGTTCAAATCCGTACTTCACCTCCCCTTGCTGGTCCACCGATTTTCCGTGGAAACGAGCCTGTAACTGTATGGGCTCCCGGATGCCGCGCAACGTGAGGTATCCATTCAATAAATAATTGGATGCCGTAACATGAATCAGTGTTGAAGATTGAAAATGGATAAGGGGATACAGTTCGACCGAGAAAAAATCTTCTCCCCGCAGGTGCTGGTCTCTCTCAGGATGGTTGGTCTGAATACTGGCAGCCTCAATGTCTACTTGAATACGGGCATCGGAGAAGTCGGGAGCATTGCTCACCATACTTCCGCTAAACCGTGCAAAAAAACCTCTGATCTGAGTAATCATCAGGTGCCGCACAGAGAAAGAAATATCACTGTGGGCGGTGTCTATACTAAAGTTCGCGGTGGCAATGGTATCGCCAGTGTTCATCTTTTTCATTCCTCGAGTATTCCCATTTTTCCTTGTTGGTAATCGGCAAATGCCTGGTACAATTCTTCCTGTGTATTCATCACAAAAGGTCCGCGGGCAGCCACGGGTTCATGCAATGGCTCTCCTGCTACCAAGAGCAGGCGGGTATCCTGAATGGCTTTGATATCTATTCCATCCCCCGGCAGGTTGAACCATACTGCATGGTGAGCCGGCAGCGGAAGTTCAGGGGAACAGGCAGATCGTAACTCGCCGTCGAGCAGATAGATGAGTGCTTCCTGTTTTTCCGGCAGGGGGAAGTAGAAGTTGGCTCCCGCTCTCATGCGCACCATACAGGCGGTGATGGGTGAGAGTGGCTGCACGGGACCTGTTTTGCCGTTCATCTGACCACAAACCAATCTGATCTGGGTGCTACCATCATCGCTGGTCAATAGCGGCATATTTTCTGCGGGTATGGGGAAATAAGTGGGTGCCTCCATTTTGTGGCGGGCAGGGGTGTTGATCCAGAGTTGTATCAGTTCCTGTATGCCTCCGTTTTCCTGCCATTCCACCGGAGGTCTTTCACTGTGTACCAATCCGCTGCCTGCATTCATCCATTGTACACCTTCTGCATACACTACCTGACTGTTACCGGCACTGTCTCGGTGATGAATGCCGCCTTCGAATAAAAAGGTAACGGGGGAGAAGCCGCGGTGCGGATGTGGACCTACCCCTTCATCGTGCATGTCTTTTCCGGGTGGCAACTGCAAACGGGCATGGTGCAAGAGCAGGAAGGGGTCTATCTGCTCTACCCCGCGGGCGGGGAAGGGCTGACGAATGGGCATACCCCCCATATCAAAGGGCTGGCCATACAATATTTTTCGAACGGTTCTGTAGCTTGACATTTGTTGGGTTATACCGGTACTTCAATACATAAAATACAGGCATCCTTGCTCGCCTGAATGGTAAGTTGTTGGGCAGATTTCCAGCCGGCAGCATCGCGCTCGCCCAATAAGTGTCCGTTGATGAATACAGTGCCACTGATGACGAATACATAGACCCCGTGGTTTTGCTTTCTAGGGGAGTAGCCGGTATTGATACCGGCAGAGGCATTGCGCATCGTCATCCAGCATTGTTGGTTGATGAAAAGCGCACGCTGGTCATCGGGTGCCACCAAAGGAATCCATTCGTCACGCAAGTTTCGCCTGATGGTCATTTGCTGGTAGCGGGGTTCGATATTGTCTTTTTCCGGTAGCACCCATATTTGCAGAAAGGCAACAGGATCTGTCTGGCTGGCATTGACCTCACTGTGGGTGATGCCTGAACCGGCACTCATGATTTGAACATCGGTTGAACGGATGATGGCATCTCTGCCGGTGCTATCGTGGTGGTGCAAATCTCCGGAAAGAGGAATGGTAATTATTTCCATGTTGGCATGCGGATGTGCACCGAAACCTGCTCCGGCTGCTACCCAATCGTCATTGAGCACACGGAGTGCCCCGAATTGAATGCGCTCGGGATCAAAATACTGACCAAAGCTGAAGCTGTGATGACTTTTCAACCAGCTCCACTCTGTATACCCTCTTGAGGAAGCAAGGTGAAGCACCGGTTCTGTGATTGTATTTTCCATATACCCAAATCTATTAGCAGAAAAAATTAGTTGTCTGAATCGGTTATTCCGTCCAGCAAACGATTCAGGTAAAGCGATTCCTTTTCACTCAGTTTGAGCGAACGAATGGTATTGGGCTGAACCATTTTGGTGCTTGCCTCCAGTAAGCTGATGCCTGCCGGAGTGAGTCGGATCAATGTTTCCCGGTTGTCTTCTCGTGATACCAATCTTTTGACCAGTTTTTTCTCTTCCAGTTTATCGATGATGCGGGGAATATTGGAACTTTTTTCAATCATTCTGCAGGCAATGTCTTTTACCCGCATAGCAGTGGGGGCACTTCCTTTCAGGATGCGCAATACATTGTACTGTTCGTGGGAAATTCCGAAAGGCTTTAATTCCTGGCTGATGGTTGTTTTCAATAGCCAGGCAGTATATAGAATATTCAATACTGCCTTGTGTTTTTCACTGTAAAACCGGCTGGTCTGTATGGCCTGCTCCAATTTCATTTTGCTAATATATGTACCTACATCTAATTAGCAAAAATTATATTGCTGGAATGTCGGGTATGTAGTTGGTCAAGAATTAATTCCGTGCTCTGGTGGCATTGTCCGCTGCCTTTCGCCAGTCATCAAGTCCGGTACAACCGGCATAATCTCGGTCAATAAGCACATAATAGGTAGGAATGTGCTCTTTGAACCATCTTTCCAGTACACTGTTTTTCTTTTCTTCCAGCGCACGCTGGGCAACACGGTTATAATCATCGCGAAGATTTTCGCGGTGTGGCTGGGTTCTGTTTTTGAGATAAATCAAACGAACTGCTTTTCTGCCTCGCTCATCAACATACACTTGCGGCTTGGAATAATCGCCCGGCTTCATGGCGCTGATGGGTTTGATGAGATCTTTGTCGAGTTGGTCAATGTTCACGAAAGTTGATCCATCACGGTTGCTCGCGGCAGAGCCGGCATTGAATTTACTGTTCTCGTCATCACTGTATTTACTTACGGCCTCACCAAAACTAATTTGCTTGTCCACCAGTTTCTGACGAACGGAGTCTAACTTTACAATCGCTTCCTTTACTTCATCATCAGTTACAGGAGGTATTCGGAGTATGTGGCGAACGATGGCTTCATCGCCCGAGCGGCTGATCATCTGGATGATGTGTAAGCCGAATTTGGATTTAACCACAGGTGATACCTGCCCCTCTTTCAAACGGAAAGATGCCGCCATAAAAGCAGGGTCATAGTTTTTCTCATTGCGGTTCATCACATACTGTCCACCGTTTTCTTTTACGCCCGGGTCTTCACTGAAGAGCTTGGCCAACTGCTCAATTTTTTTTACACCCATTTCTATCTGGCGCTTGTAGTCGTACATCTGTCGCGACACATACTCTTCCACGTCTTTGTTGGCTTTGGGATACACCACGATCTGACTCACTTCCAGTTCACTTTCATAAAAAGGCAAACTATCAACGGGAATTTTAGAGTAATAGGCTTTTACTTCTGTGGGAGTGATCTTGATGCCATCAACTATCTTACTTTGCATTTGATCCGCCAGCTTTTTCTCGCGAAACGCTTCCTTGAAATCTTCTTTGATCTGGTAAACAGTTTTACCCGCGATCTCTTCTAACACTTCTTTGGATCCATAGGATTGAATGAACATGCGCACTTGGTTTTCCAGCGCAGCTTCAATCTCTTCTTCACTCACAGAAAGTGAATCTTTTTGTGCTTGTAGCACCATTGCTTTCCTGATCAATTGACTTTCCAGCACCTGACATTCACTGGGCAATTGTATTTCCTGTCCCTGTGCCTGGCGCTTCATATCAGCAATAGCATTAACGATGTCTGATTTGAGGATGATTTTATCCCCTACTTGTCCAACTATCTTGTCAGCCACCACTTTCATGGTCTGTGCTTCGGCTTGCAGGCAGAACAATATCAGCAGGCAGCCGGCAAAAATCATTTTTCTCATACGTACCTCCATTCACTCAAAGTTAGAATATTCGTTGTGCCGCCCTGCGGGCGGGAAGGCTTTTAACAAAACCTAAACCGGAATCGCCTACAAAGTTCTCTTTACTTCTTCTTCCTCGAAAGCCTCCACGATATCACCCACGCGGATGTCATTGTAGTTTTTGATGGTAAGTCCGCATTCCATGTTAGAGCTTACTTCCTTCGCATCATCTTTGAAGCGTTTCAGACTTCCCAGTTCAGCACTTTGTCCCTCACCCTTGGGGTATTCCACAATACCATCGCGGATGATGCGGATGCGGCTGTTGCGGGCGATTTTGCCTTCCAGTACGTAGCAACCGGCAACGGTAGCCTTATCGAACTTGTAGACTTCGCGTACTTCCACATTGGCAGTGATCTTCTCCTGGTATTTGGGTTCCAACATTCCCTCCATCGCACTCTTGATTTCTTCGATGGCGGTATAGATGATGGAGTAGAGTTTGATTTCCACACCCTCTGTCTGTGATAATTTATTGGCCTGCAGGGAAGGACGTACATTGAAGCCAATGATGATGGCATCGGAGGCGGCTGCGAGCAGCACATCGCTCTCGGATATTTGTCCAACACCCTTGAGCACCACGCGCACGGCGATTTCGTCAGTAGAAAGTTTTTGTAATGAATCGCTGAGGGCTTCCACAGAACCATCCACGTCTCCTTTGATGATGATGTTGAGTTCTTTGAAGTTCCCCAGTGCCAAACGGCGTCCGATCTCATCGAGGGTAATGTGTTTTCTGGCACGGAGTCCCTGTTCACGCAGCAATTGTGCTCTTTTGGTAGCTACTTCCTTGGCATCTGCTTCATCCTGGTACACGCGGAACTTTTCACCTGCCTGCGGTGCACCGCTTAATCCGAGTATCACCACCGGTGTAGAGGGTGGAGCGGTCTGGATGCGTTGGTTGCGTTCATTGAACATGGCTTTCACCCGACCATAATACTGACCGGAAACGATGAGGTCTCCTTGGTTAAGGGTACCATTCTGCACAAGCATAGTGGCGACATATCCGCGACCTTTATCGAGCGAGGCCTCGATGATAGTACCTGTCGCTTCGCGATCGGGATTGGCCTTCAGTTCCAGCACTTCTGCTTCCAGCAATACTTTCTCCAGCAATTTATCTACACTGAGTCCGCTCTTCGCAGAGAGCTCCTGGTTTTGGTATTTACCACCCCAGGCTTCTACCAGAATGTTCATCTGGGAAAGTTGCTCATAAATTTTTTGTGGGTTGGCACCATCTTTATCGATCTTGTTGATGGCAAAGATCATCGGAACATTGGCTGCCTGTGCGTGGCTGATGGCTTCCCGTGTTTGGGGCATCACGGCATCGTCGGCGGCCACTACGATGATGGCTACGTCGGTAACTTTTGCACCGCGGGCACGCATGGCAGTAAAGGCTTCGTGACCGGGGGTATCGAGGAAGGTGATGGCCTTCCCATTGGGCAGTGTCACCTCATAGGCACCGATGTGCTGGGTAATACCACCTGCCTCACCGGCAACAACATTCGCGCTGCGGATATAGTCGAGCAGAGATGTTTTACCGTGGTCAACGTGACCCATGATGGTAACAATGGGCGGACGGCTGGTAAGGGCTGCTTCGTTTTCTTCTTCCTCCTCTTCATCCATTTCTTCTGCATCTTCCAGACCTACGAATTCCACTTCAAATCCAAATTCACTTGCCACCAGTTCTATTACTTCCGCATCCAGGCGCTGGTTGATGGATACCATCACGCCGAGGTTCATACATTTTGCAATAACATCAGCGAAGCTCACATCCATCAGGTTAGCAAGCTCACTCACGGTAACGAATTCCGTTACCTGCAATTTGTTGTTCTCTTCTGCTTCGCCCATGGCTTCAGCAGCCTCATCTCTTTTCGCTCTTCTGTATTTGGCTTTCAGGCTCTTGCCGCGACCGCCACCGCCTGATAATTTGGCCTGGGTTTCGCGAATTTTTTCCTGAATGGCTTTCTGATCAATTTCTTTTTCCTCGCGGGTTTGCGGACGTGCATTGCTGCGACCACCGCCACCACTGCGCTGCTGACCTTGTCCACCGCCGCCCTGGCGCTGTCCGCCTCCCTGGCGGTTGGCAGCAGGATCATTGATGCCCGGTTTTTTATCAACCGGTATGCGCTTGCGCTTTCTCTTCTCATCTTTATCACCCTGTTTGGGTCGGGTGTCACTATCAACCGGTAGCTCAATCTTACCTAAAATTTTCGGGCCTTCTAGTTTCTCAGCACGGATGTTGGTGATTTCAGGACCGGTTGTTTCGGGGGCCGGAGGAGGGGGAGGTGGTGGTGGTGCCACTGCCTCGGGCTTTTCAGCTGCAACCTCTTTTGCGGGTTCTTCTTTTTTCTTGGCTGCTTTCTTTCCCCGGGTTCCGCTATCAATATTATCGAGGTCGATTTTTGCAATAACTTTCGTTCCCTCGAGTTCAGGGGCAGCAATTTTCAGGTGATCTCCCTGTTGTGGCTGAGGTTGAGGTGCGGCAGGTGCCGGAACTTCAGGTTCTCCAGGTGTTGCGACCTCCTTGGCGGGAGCAGCTTTTTTCTCGTCTTTCTTGAAAGAAATTTCTTCCTCGTCTTTTTTCTTCTTCGGTTCGGACTGACTTACCTTAGGTATCTCAACCTGATCGGCCTTGTTCTTGGCGACTTTATCACTCTGGAATTCTGCCTGCAGGGCATAGTACTGGTCTTCCGACAGCTTAGCTGTTGGTTTGAGGTCATCGCGGTTAAACCCCTTTTTCACCAGGAATTCTATCAGCGTATCTTGTCCGATATTGAACTCCTTGGCGGCCGCCAACAATCTAGGTAACTTCAGTTCTGCCATTCACTTGTTTTTAATCCTTTTCGGGGGTCTGAGACCCCGTTCAGGGTATGCCTTTTTTTCATTTATCCGGCACAGCAGCAAATATAGTTCATTGCCACTGCTTATTCTTCTCTGTCGAATTCTTCCTGTAATATTCTTCTAACCTCCAGGATGGTTTCTTTCTCCAGGTCGGTTCTTCTTTCGAGTTCTTCAGCCGTGAGTTTGAGGATACTGCGCCCTGTGTCACAACCGATGCGCTTGAAGGCATCGATCACCCAAGGTTCAATCTCATCACTGAATTCATCGAGGTCAATATCAAATTCATCGATTACATCCTCGTCTTCACGGTAAACATCGAGTTCATAGCCGGTCAGTTCACAAGCCAGTTTGATGTTGACACCCCGACGACCGATGGCCAGGGAAACCTGGTCGGCTTTGAGGTACACGTTGGCATGCTTCTTCTCATTGTCTAGTTCCATGTAGCTGATCTTCGCCGGCGTCAGAGAGCGCTGTATCAGCAGTTGGATATTGTTGGTGAAGTTGATCACATCGATGTTCTCGTTTTTCAGTTCCCGAACGATACCGTGAATGCGACTACCCTTCATACCTACGCAGGCACCTACGGGGTCGATGCGGTCATCATAAGATTCCACGGCCACTTTAGCACGCTCACCCGGTTCGCGAACGATCTTCTTGATTGAGATAAGTCCGTCAAAAATTTCAGGCACCTCGATTTCCAGCAATTTAGCTAAGAACATCGGGCTGGTTCTGGAAAGAATAATAACGGGATTGTTGTTTTTCAGGTCTACTCTGGCAACAACGGAACGGATGGTTTCACCTTTTTTGAAGAAATCCTGCGGAATCTGTTCAGATTTCGGCAGGATGAGTTCATTGCCTTCCTCATCGAGCAGCAACACTTCTTTCTTCCATACCTGGTAAACTTCAGCACTGATGATATCACCTACACGGTCGCCGTATTTCTTGATCAGTACATTTTTCTTCAGGTCGTTGATGCGGCTGGCCAGTGTTTGCTTGGCGGCCAGGATGGCGCGACGGCCGAAATCCTCCATTTCTATTTCCTCATACAATTCTTCCCCTACTTCAAAGTCGGGTTCTATTTTGGTAGCATCAGAGTAGGCAACTTCTGCCAGCGGGTCGAGCACCTCGCCATCTTCCACAATCATGCGGCGGCGGATGATCTCAAGGTCACCTTTTTCGGCGTTAACGATTACGTCGAAGTTCTCATCGCTGCCATATTTTTTACGCAGCAATGTTTTAAATACATCTTCCACGACTTTCATCATGGTAGGACGATCGATGTTTTCAGCATCTTTGAACTCCTGGAAGGCTTCAATCAGATTAATACTTGCCATGGCTCATTTTTTTCGGGCTTTATTAAAATTGTATTTGTACGGTGATGGTATGCATATCGTTTAATGGCAGGGTGACTGGAACTTTCACGGCCTTCTTTCCTTTGCCCTCCGTAGTTTCCAGGGTAATGGTCTCCGGGTTCACTTCCTGCAATACGCCGGTGACAACGGACTGATCCTTGCGTACTACCTGAACGGTTCTGCCGATGTTTTTTACATATTGGCGGTACAGTTGCAGGGGTTCATCTACGCCCGGAGAAGAAACTTCCAGGGAATATTCTCCCGGCGGGAAGAGTCCGGCTTCATCGATTTTGGGCACCAGCTGGCGGTTGAAGCGCACGCATTGTTCAATGGTAATGCCTTTATCGCCATCGAGCAACACTTTGACGTTGTTCGTGGGTTTGATCCACAGGGACACGAGGAAGTGTTCGGGTGCGTTTTCCAGCACTTCCGCCACTAATTTTTCCAGTTCCTTATTGATTTCGTTGACCATATATAAAAGAAGAAGGGAACGTCCCCGTTCCCTTCCATCACTTATTTGCACTGCAAAAGTAACAAAAACGGGGGAAATATGCAAAAAAATCCATTGGATGCCATTTTTGCCCCGCTGGTCACGGATGTTCGGAGTGGGAGCTGCTATTTGGTAACTTTGTGGTACGATGAGCAAGTTAATACTATATGGCTTCCTGATTTATGTTGCCTACAAGTTCATTACGGAGTGGGTATTGCCGATGGGCAGGGCCACCCGCGAGATGAAATCGAAGGTGCAGGAAATGCAGGATCGCCAGCGTGCCTTTGAGCAGCAGCAGGCTGCCTCGCGTCAACAAGAGGAGGCCTTCCGCCAACGGCGCACCGAACAAACGGATCAGAAGTCTTCCGGCGATTACATTGATTTTGAGGAAGTGAAGCCTTGATGTTGGCTCCAGTTGTGGATGTCTAGTTCCAGCACATGTTGCGGTGGTGGCAGGAAAATTGTGTTTAGTCCGGCCGCCTGCGCTCCGCTGATATTGCCCGGGGTATCGTCTATGAATAAAGTATTGGAGGCATTCAGTTGCAAATTACCAAGTAGTTGCCGGAAGGAATCGGCGGCGGGTTTTCTGAAGCCCAGTTGATGGGAGTAGCCGGCGAAGCGGAAAAGCGCGTTGAAATTGATGTTTCCCAGGTCGCGCTTGCAGATATTTTCGAAGCAGGCATAATGAATTGCGTTGGTATTGGAGAAGAGGTACACTTCATGTTGTTGCGCCACAGCTTGCAGCCAGGTGATCCGGTCGGTGGGCATATCGAGCAGCATTGCATTCCAGGCATTGGTTATTTGTGCATCGCTCAGGGGAAGTTCAGTAAGGTCTCTGATGGATTGAAAAAAATCTTCGTTGCTGAGATGGCCTGTTTCCAGTTGTTCAAAGAGTGGATTGGCGTGGTGTTGGGAGAAGAGTTCATCGTATTGGGTTACGCCTAATCGGCGGAAGGCCTGGGCGGTAAGTTGATAGTCGAGGTTGAGGAAGATTCCTCCCAGGTCAAAGATGATGTTGCGGATGGACGGCATATTCAGGTAGCGATAGATTAAAAGGCAACGGAAATACCTTGGGTAAAGGTATAGACATAATCGGGTACAAATTGGGTGAGTTGACCTTTATCGAGTTGCATGTAGTAACGGGTGATGAGGGATATGTAACGGGATATGCGGTAGGAGAAGGAAAGGTCTGCCGTAACCCGCGGGAATTTTTTCTTGGGGTAAGGATAGAAGGGGATGTCGGGAAGGCCTTCGAAGGGTGCACGGAATGGCTGTTGCAATCCCAGAAACAAGTTAAGGGAGAGGGATCGGTGTTCGTACCAAAGGTTGCTGTAGAAGTTCATGCGCCAGTTATCGCGGATGAGGTGACCACGGGTATCGAGGCCGAGGATGGTGCGCACCAGTTCTTTGAAGGCTGGTGGGAGTGTATCGAAAATGAGTTGTTTTTCGCGGGAGAAGACGCGCCAGTCTTCGTGTTCATAGACTACGCCGGCTCCCAGGTTCCATTTCAGGTTACCGGAGTCTGAGCGGAAGGCATAGACGGCGTTGGTGCCCAGCTGCCAGCGTTGGGAGATGCCTCTTCTTTCATCCCACTGGAAGAAGACGAAGGGTTCGGCGAAGACTCGCTTTTTTTTCAGGACTTTACTATTCTCTTCGTGGTTATTGCGGAAAAGGCCGGCGCGGAGCATGGAGTGGAAGCGGTTGGTGGAGGCGACTTCGTCGGTGCTGTTGTAGTTCAGGCTGGAGAGCCATTCGAAAGTGTGTTTTTTGGTAGCGTAGAGGAAGGAGGCGTCAGCGAGAGCGAATAGTTCTGCCTGTCCATCATCGTTGTAAAGGAAGCTAAGTCCGCCAACACCGTAGAGTCTGCGTTCCTGGAGGGAGTCGAGAACAGATTTTTTGAAAAGTGTTACTTGTGCGTTGAGTGGCTGCTGCAATAGGAAGAGTAGAATCAGCAAGGATGGCAGCGATATTTTTTTTAAGGTTGGCATGGGGTGCCATAAAAATAATAAAATTAGGCAAGGTGGGTGGCGGGGTAATTAGTCGCTTTTAGTTATTTTTTTAATCCGCCGGTAGCTGATTACTTCCGGATCGGGCCTATAGCTCAGTTGGTTAGAGCACCTGACTCATAATCAGGGGGTCCCCGGTTCGAACCCTGGTGGGCCCACAGCCGAAAGGCAAGATTTTCGAGGGTTTATGCTGCCAAATGCATAGACCCTTTTTGTTTGAGGTAATTCTCTGCCAGGTTCTGGCCAAGTTTTGTGTTTTTAGAGGGATACAGGGGTGAATGGAGGAGAAGGGGGTGGAAGATTATGCGATAATTTTTACCACGTACACTCCGCTTCTGTCTCCACATTCCAAAAGGTTCCCGTTTTGAAATCAATTGTGATAAATTGAAATATTTTTTGAGCAGATTCTTCAGGTGATAATCGTCCATGTATATTACTCTTTGCAATATTAGTTCTCACCCAACCTGGATGCACAGAAGCAACAAGTTGTTTGCCTTCAAGTCTATTACTTAAAATTTTGGTGTACATATTGAGTGCAGCCTTGGACATTCTATATGCAACTGAATCACTTTTCTCGCAAACATCAATTGAGCCCATCTTAGAAGACATATTAATTATTTTACCTCCAACATTCAAGAACTGCAGCATTTGTTCGGTGAAAAATGTAGTTCCTGTCACATTAACAGCAAAAGTTTTCTTGAAAGAAATTTCTTGAGGCAATTCAAAATCTAAATCAGGTCCGATACCTGCATTATTAATTAAGATGTCAACTTTTATATTTTCAATTTGTAAGTTTTTTTCAAATGCAGCAATTGAATCTAAATTGGAAAGGTCCAATGCGAAAGATTTGTAATTTTTTTCATTAATATTATCAATACCTGTTGTATTAGTTCCTATAACCTTATAACCATTAATTAGTAATAATTTAGCTAAAGCATGTCCAATGCCTTGACTTGTTCCAGTTATCAAAACTGACTTACTCATTTTGTAATTCTAATTTTTGCAAATAATGTTTTTGAAAGAATAAATTACTGCTTAGTAATATTCTTAATCTCTTTCAAATCAGCAATATCCTGGCTTCTGCCTGAAGCAGTTTTGTTCTCTATAAATTCTTTTAACCCTATATACTTTACTTCAATACCATTTACATCTACAAATAATTTATTTGGAAAAGCATCTTCAAATTTCACACCATCAATGGTGTTCAGAATGTCAATTCTAAGTGGCGGATATCCTATTTGTGTAACATAACCCTCTTGCATAAAATCAGATTTTGTTAATCCTAAACTTGATAATCCGAATTCTTTTATGGCAAGTACTAATTTTTCAGCATTCGCTTCTGAACTATTAATCCAAATATCTAAATCACCTGTATGTCTTGGTTTGCCATGAAATGCCAATGCGTATCCACCAACCACCATATAATCAACTTGGTGCTTATTAAGGAGTTTAACAAAGTCTTCAAAATCTTGGGCTAAAGTCATGCTTTAAGTTTTCTTCTTACAACATGCGTTTTATCTAATCTGGTAGTTTTTAAATCTACAGTTTGGGATATTAAAAATGTCACAGCTTCAACTCTTTTTACCAAAGGTTGAGCTAACCAATATTTCAGATCATTCATTTTTTCATCGAATGACTTGAGTGGTGCTTTATGTAAAACTGGTGCAATATTCATATTCAGAATTGACTATAAAGTTACTTAAAATAAGGCGTTATTAGGTTCTACATCCCTGCTAGTTTCTCTGCCAAGTTTTTACAAAAATGGGGTTAAAAGAGGAGAAATATAAATCTTTTTCAATCTTGTATTCCATTGATTATCAATAAAATAAAAAGTATAGAATACCACTATAAACCCTCATAATCAGGGGGTCTTTGTTACAGAGTGGGTGTGTGAGGGTGAGCGGGAGTGTGGAGGAAGAAAATGTCCTCAAACTCACACTCAAACTTTGTGCGCCAAAGGGGTACCACGAGGAGCAGTGTGAGGGTGAGCGGGAGTGTGGAGGAAGAAAATGTCATCATACTCAAACTCAAACCTTGTGCGCCAAAGGCCTATCACACTGGCTTTTTTTAAAAATAGCCGGTGCCAGGACCTGTGCGCCAAAGGCGTACCACGAGGAGCAGTGTGAGGTTGAGCGGGAGTGTGGAGGAAGAAAATGTCCTCATACTCACACTGGCTTTTTTTAAAAATAGCCGGTGCCAGGACCTGTGCGCCATAGGCGTATCATTCCGCCTTTGGCGGACCACAGATTAAAGTGTGGAGTGAAAATTAGTCGCTTTTAGTTATTTTTGCAATTCGCCGGCAGTTAATTACTTCCGGATCGGGCCTATAGCTCAGTTGGTTAGAGCACCTGACTCATAATCAGGGGGTCCCAGGATCATGCCCTGGTGGGCCCACTTAAAAATCAAGCAGTTATGAACGAAAGTTAATAGCTGCTTTTTTATTTCGGCCAAGTTCTGGCCAGGTTTTGTGTTTTTTGAAGGAAAAGAAGGAATGGAGCTGAGGCAGAAAAAAATAATAGTTAATTTTTCCAATTACACAAGTGTGATTATATCGCAAGACCCGAAGCCATAGAATTTTGGTGATGTAGTTGCACTAAATGCATCATGGGATTAAATTCATTATTTCTTGGGGGGGGCAATTGGAAAATAGTAAGGTGGACTCCTTAAAGGTTAGCGAAGAATAAAATTATAAATATGTTCCAAACATAAGTAAATACCCATCGGTATCAAAATAACATTTGAGTAAAGTATTTTGATAGCTGATTAATGTGAAAGGAGATGCTGGCGATCCCATATTGATTGCTATGATTTTAAAACTCGATTCAGTTTCAAAGTTTTTTAAATTTAAATTTTTATCAAATAATAAAGAACCAATAAATACTTTACCAGGAAAAGCGACTATTTTATCATTTCTTCTTTTATGATCAACTTTACTTTTTTGTATTACAAATGAGCATTCTAAATTTTGGGGTGGTCGATTATACCAACCTATGCTAATGCCTAGATCCTTAAAAATATAGGTGTATTTAAAAGGCTGTTTTGAACGATCTCCTGTAATAGGATCACCTATATGCGCCAAATTACCAGACCAAGCTTTACTTCCTAATAATTCTTCTAGTGTAGATTTAGGTGTTGATTTTGAAACAGCAATGCCATTGATTGTTACTTTACCTGAGTCATATTGTATAACAGGCAATTGTGCTTTTAACAATTGCATGGAGATAATAGATATGAATAAACAAAAAGTACGCATTTTTTTTGTATGTAAGTGTCCCAAATATCAAACAGTTTTATATTTATTATTTTAATGGTTTACTTACTTGTAAAATGTCTAAATTCTAATGATACCGACGAATTTAACAAATTGTAAACTAGTTCTTTAAAACACGCCAAGTTTCTCGCCAAGTTTTATGATAATTATTGAGTACAAATGGACAACTAAAATAAATCTATTTAAGAATGTTAACCTATATCACAGTAAGACAATCAATGGAAAGTTACTGATTCCGATCATAATCAGGGGTCCCAGGATCATTCCGCCTTTGGCGGACCACGAGGGGCAGTGTGAGTGTGAGAGTGAGTGTGAGGATTAACTTCACACTTGGCCTCCGACTCACACTTTTTTATTTTTACTTGATAAAAGACGGTCCAGGAATTGTGCGCCAAAGGCGCATCACACTGGCTTTTTCATACAGATTCTTCTCATTCGATTTCCGCCATCAATACTTGTAATATGAAAATATTGACTAAATTGTAGTAAGCAATTAATCATCCTCCCGAAAACAATATCCATGAAGAAACTATTCCTCTTTAGTGCAACCGTCTCCCTGGCTATCGCTTGCAATACAAATTCTGAAAAGAAAGAAACAAAAGTCGACCCGGACAAAGGATACTCGGTGATTAGCGTAGTACAGGAAGAAATTGCCGAGAAAAAATCCGGCAGTGATTCAATGGTATATATTCCTTCCGCCAATTCTCCGATTAAAACCTATGAGGAAGTTAGAAAAATCTGTTACGTCAATTACAAGGTAAAAATTTCAAAAAAAGAAATGCTCATTACCAATGAGGCAGGTGCTGTACTGGAGAAATATACAATAGCCGCTGCAAAAGAACTGGATTATGGCGGCGCCGGCGGTGCATTAAAATCTTATATCGAATACGACATCTTCAATGAGTCGCAACAAAAATTCAAGGTCATACAAATGACCGGCATAGATAGTACCGCATCTTATATTGAGTTCCGGGGCGATGATAAAGTTAGAACGCTATCGTTAACAAAATCCCCGGCATTGATATGTAAGTACCCGTTTTAACAGACAATGTTTGAGTTGTGAATTTCGGTATTTTCTAGTTTCCTTTTCTATCATTTGTATACATAGCGGGGCTAAAAATGCAGCGCTTCGCAAAGAGGCGTAGCCTCGACACATACTACAACAACGGATTTTAATCCGTTGTGGATCGGCACGAAAGTCACAAATAGGCGTAGCCTCAACTCTGACGCGCCTTTGGCGCACACGGTATAATTAGTATAATTGTGATAAAATCTCCGCAATCAGTCAACTTTGCTTTTGCCTGTTCTATCTAAATTAAATCTTATATTTATTTCTTTTACCAGTTCATATTTCTAATCCACCCTTTTTTCAACCACCGAATATGGAAGTTCATCACCACACGCACCATCCCAAGAGATGGAAAGAATATTTCTGGGAGTTTTTTATGTTGTTCATGGCTGTCTTTTGCGGCTTCCTTGCAGAATTACAACTCGAACATTATATCGAACACAAGCGTGAGAAAAAATACATCGAAAGAGTATACAAAGACCTGAAAAAAGATACTGCCTTCTATAGTCAATATAAAAAATACTTGTCCGGTGTCTATCACCTAATGGACTCAATGATAACGCAATTGCACACAGATACCTATAAGAACGAGCCCGACCAATTTTACTTGATGGGATTGAGAGCACGTGCCGGACGATATTTTGAGTATTACAATACCGCTTTCGAACAAATGAAAACCTCCGGTAATCTGCGATTAATACAAAATGAGCAGCTGCTGGATAGTTTAGTGAATTACTACTATTTACTCGACAAGCGGGTGACTATCATTGACAGCAGGGGGCTGGATGTTTTAACCGAATTAACAAAAGCCATTAATACTTTCTTTGATGCGGGCTATTATACCAACAATGGAACATTTGATGATGGCATTCTTTTCACCCGGAGTTTTTATACCCAAAACGCCCGCTTTCCCGAATCCACCGCCCAAAACAAACTGCTGTTAAAAAATTTATGCCACCAGAGGAAGGGCAATGTCAAGAGCCAGGTCAATTTCCTGATGGACCTGCAAAAAATGTCAACCCGCCTTTTACAACAAATTGAAAAAGAGTACGAGATCAAATAGTCAAGGGGGCAGATTTTTCTTTCTATAGAGTACACATTCAGCGAATCCCTCAGGTCGTTCAGTGAACTTTAATTCATTCTCCCCACATATGTTATGGACTGCCTGTGATTAAACTCAACCGGCTTACCATTTTTCGTTGCCGGCCTCCAATCACGTCCTTTCCTAATCACCCTAATACTTTCTAAATCAAGGGACCATTCTGCAGATTCAAATATGAAAACATCTGAAATTTTTCCCTCTTCGCTCAGTGTAAAACTAACAACCACTCTAGCTTTATTATCTTGAAACAACTGAAGGATTTTAGGGTCAGGTGGCGTCAATTCCCTCGCCAAAAAATTTCCCCACCCCTTCAGCCCACCATTAAATTCGGCTGGCTGTATTACATCTGTTGTATCAATTGTAGATACGCCTCTTGTAACAGAACCTTTTCGATTCATCGAATCTATAGAACCATTGGCATACTGAATAATATTTATTAAGTGATTTTCTTGCCATAGGAACTTACCCCTGTTATACTCTTTTTTAATAATTGCCCGACTACTATCATCAAACAAATGTTCCCATGTACGATCTTTTTTTCCCCGATAAGTAATGCCTGTACTATCTAACCTTCCTTGGTCATTGTACCATGCAAACCGACCATTGGGTATAGACAAGTCCTGATCATAAAATGTTTCCCACTTTACTAGTGGACCAACTTTATTGTAATATCTGCAGACATAAGTAGTGTCATTTTCTTTAATCAAATGCATAAAATAAGCAGCAGAATCTAAGTCTTTGGCCACCGACCAATCCTTTTTGAAAATAAAGAAATCTCCTTCCTTGTTCTGAGAGAAAGTAGATGTACTTAAAAAAAGTCCGATGAGCATCAAAACAACTCGCATATGACGAATTTATCAACAAATTAGAGGCAGACAAAATCGGAACAAATAACACTCGTTTTCTACTCTTCAAATTGAGACTTGATAGGATCACTCATCTATCCATAACCTCTATCATCCCATGCGCCAGAATCCTATTATACTAGTCCTTACACTTCTTTTCTTCCATCAAAAATGACAATTGGAAATTAATTACTAACCCTTTTTTACACAAAGTCTCCGCCCCCGGCGGAAGAGTTTTCGGAGGAAATGCCGAAAACAAGCAACTTGCCAGAAGGGATTATGAAAATATGCTTTCAATGTATAAGTAATGCTATTATTTTACTATTCTATACTTTTGTAAATATATTTATTTACTTTTGCATTTATTTATCTATACAATTGAGCACTGATGAAGCAACGATCTATACAATTTCAGCAACTTAACAATAAGCTATTGGAGATATCCCCCCTCCAATCAATACCTGTTCCCCCAATCGGATGGATCAAATCTATTCGTACTGCTCTCGGCATGTCATTGCAACAGCTGGGAAAGAAATTAAATGTAACCAAGCAGGCTGCACTGGACATAGAAAGGCGAGAAAGGGAGGGGTCCATCACCATCAAGTCATTAAAGGATGTTGCCAATGCACTGGACATGCAATTGGTGTATGGCTTTGTACCAAAAGATGGTTCTTTAGATGCACTGATTGAAAAAAAAGCGACTGCGCTGGCAAAGAAAATTGTTATGCGTACACATCAAACTATGAAGTTGGAAGATCAGGCAAATTCAGCAGGCAGAATCGACGATGCGATACGCGAGAGAGTTGCTGTCATAAAAAATGAAATGCCAAAAATTTTATGGGATTCACAGTAGATTTTAGTGACGGACAGACTCCGCTGGAAGAAGAAGAGAAAGAAGGCTTGCTTATTCCAACGATCACCACGCGCAGTGAATTGGATGAATGCGAACAACGTAATATTGAAGAAGCTATTCAGTGGACCATGAAACATTCCTTCAGGCAAGCATCTATCATTAGTGAAGAATTTATTCGCCTCTTGCACAGACGAATGTTTGGTGAGGTATGGAGTTGGGCTGGCACATTCCGAACCACCAATAAAAACATTGGTACAGATAAACGAGAAATACCCATTGAATTAAAATACTTAATCGATGATGCTCGATTTTGGATCACCAATAGTTCCTATTCAGCCGATGAATTAACCCTTCGTTTCAAACATCGCCTGGTGAGCATACATTGCTTCCCAAATGGAAATGGAAGACATAGCCGACTGATGGCAGACATCATCATTGAAAAAATATTTCTGCTGCCGGTTTTTACCTGGGGCGCCAATCAGCCTCCAGAACAGGGTGATGTTCGCATGAATTATCTTAGGGCGATGAAGGCAGCTGATCAGGGAGATTTTGATCTGCTTCTTGCCTTTGCACGCTCTTGACTTTTTCTCGCCAAAGGCGCAAGGAATTCAAGTTAACTTTGCAAGACAGAAGCTATTGTGCCATGAACCACATCCATTCAACCAGAGAATTCAGAAGCTTTACCGAATCATTACCGGAATCGAACAACAAAATGCCTGTTATGTTTGTCGGTCATGGCTCACCGATGAACGGCATAATAGATAATGATTTCAGCCGACGCTGGCAAGCACTGGCAAAAGAATTGCCAACACCCACAGCAGTTCTGGTAGTCTCAGCCCATTGGTTTACCCGCGGCACTTATATTACCGCTATCGACTTCCCCAAAACAATTCACGATTTCGGAGGATTTCCGGAAGAATTGTTTCAGGTGCAATATCCTGCTCCGGGTAATCCGACACTGGCGCGGGAGACAGCTAGTGCCATTCAATCTGCCAATGTGATGCTTGACCACGATTGGGGACTTGATCATGGTGCCTGGGTGATTCTGAAACATCTCTTTCCAAAAGCGAATATTCCAGTTTTACAATTGAGCATGGACTATACCAAAGATGGTAATTATCACTACACTTTAGCAAAAGAACTCGCACACCTGCGTAAAAAGGGCGTACTCATACTGGGCAGTGGCAATATGGTACACAACCTGGGTATGGTAGCATGGGACAAACTAAACGGCCCCGCCTATGGATATGACTGGGCACTACACATGAATCAATTGTTCAAAGAACGCATCCTTCAAAAAGATCATTCATCGCTTATCAATTATAAGCAATTGGGCAAAGAAGCTCTGCTGGCCATTCCAACACCTGAACATTATTTGCCGCTACTCTACACGCTTGCACTTCAAGAAAAAGAAGATAAGGTATCTTTTTTTAATGATCAGCCGGTAGGTGGCTCACTTACCATGACCTCAGTTATGATTAAAACATAATCGATACTTTTTTTCCTGCGTTAAAACAAATGACCATTCTCCGCATGTCGTTCTTTAGCGCTTACGCATGAGTGACTTTTCGAAGTAGTATTGCGGTACTTCGCACATAGGCCTAGCCCCGACACATACTACATTTGATCAACACACTGAATGGCGGTTTTTTCTAATTGTGATAGAAACCACGGCAATACAAATGGTGTGCGCTGAAAGAAAAATATAGTGATAAGCTTTCTATTTCGATCTACCATATAGGCAGTATTGAATGCACCTCCCCAGAAAAAACTACCTTCTGATGCGCCATTCATTTTTTGTCCTGCCTTCGTAGTCAGTCCTACACCTAGGCCAAAATTGTTGCTCGAAGGTATTCCCCCAAAAATAAATGTCTTATTCCCCAATTGATTGGTCCAAAATTGTTCCAGTATTTCCTTACCAATTATCCTCTTTCCGGAATAGGCCCCCTCCTGTAAAAGACAAAGTAGAAAAGTTCCCAAATCTGTCACTGTAGATACGAGTCCGCCAATCGCAGAATAATACTTGCTGTTGTCCAGCAATGGATAATCGATATTGAAGATAGGAGTAGAAAATTCCTCTAGTTGATTTTCTGCATTCCGATATGACATCTTGACCAATCGGGCTGACTTGCTTTCCGGCAAATAAAAGTAAGTATCCTTCATGCCAAGCGGTCTGAAAATATTTTTCTTCAAATATTTATCAAGTGATAATCCCGATACAAGCTCAATTAGCCTACCCAAAACATTGGTGCTTAATCCATAACTGAATCGCTCACCTGGCTGGTGCATGAGAGGCATGGCAGCGATTTGTTCCACTTCTTCTGCTAAAGTTGTAAACTTTGGTGAGAGAGAATTACTCAATCCATATCGTGCATATAGCGCCCGTTGCTTAGGATACTCATCGGCAGAGGCAATGCCGGACTGGTGAGAAAGTAAATCCCGTATGGTTATGGAACGTTTTCTCTGAACCAAGTTAAAGGTGTCGCCCATTGCCTGTATGACTTGCTGACTGGCAAAAGCCGGAATATATTTTTCTATGGCATCATCCAGTCCGACCAATCCTTTTTCTACTAACTGTAAAACACCTATAGAAACAATCACTTTGGTATTAGAAGCAATCCGAAATATTGAATTTTCCTTCATAGAAATGGTACGCCGGGGATCAGCCCATCCGTAAGCCTTCTTTACAATCACCTTATTCTGATGATAGATATATGCTACACCCCCAGAAATTTGTTGGTTTGCTATCTGTTGCTCAATCAATGAATCAATGAGAAGACAAGCCTGAGATCGAACGGTTGCTTGAATCAACAAAACAGCCAAGAGTGATAACACTAATTTTTTTATCTGCATGGAATTGAATTGTAAAATATAGCGGTGAAACATGGCTAGAGCTTATAAAATTTAAAGTCAAGTTAATCAATTCTTCCCCTACTCCAATTTAAACCATCCCTCATACAACAGCGTGTGGCTAAGGTCAATTTTTTGCCTGGCCTTTATTTCATCGTTCACCTTTTTAATCATAACAATGTTCTGGTCTTTCTTTTGCAAATCATTGTTTACAAATACGCTGAACATTACCTCTCTTTCTTCATAAAGAAAAATCTCAGTGCTCCATTTTTTGCCGTTAAATGTTCGGATACGATACTCGCCGGATGCATCTGTAAAACAAACCTGAACAAAGGTTTCGAAACTTACCTCTACAATCAGTTCAACTTTTTGAACAGGTTGCCGCCTCGCCTTTTCATGAAAAAAAAGCAGGTAACGGAGATCTTTAAGTATTTCACTGATCCAGGACATTGAGCATTTAACAACCCAATGTCACAATCATCTCGAACAAGCCTGTTAACAAACGATGAATTTTGTGTGATAAATTGTCTTCATTCAACTATTCGGCGAAAAAAGCATTTTGTAATTAGTTATTAACTATATATATCCAACAACTCTGACCTTTTCGTACTGTAATTAATCTACCTATGGTTAAATTGAATTGCAATTATTTTCAATTTATTCCCCCCATCAAAGTTGATTCTTTTACTGAAACGCTTGCATGGCTTCTGTTGGACGCCCCCTGTTGTCAAAAGCTCCCAGCAAATATCCCTGCCATCCATTATAACATTGGGGCTCCCAATAAAAAACACCCAAACCCTTGTTCCCGGGAAGTGAGCGCGTTTTTGCGATGAGATCGCTGATAAACTGCTTGCAAACAGCCGGCTGATCGACAGGCATACCAACTTCTGCAATCATTATTTCCTTTCCATAACGACTCATCATATCCAGCATGTTCGCCAGGCATTGTTCGTTTTTAAGTTTCCAATCATTGACGCTAGGATACAATGACATCCCAATCACATCCCATACTGCTCCATTGATCATTAGTCCGTCAAAGAGCCAGCGAAACAATCCATTGTCATAGCCATTGGAAACATGAATAATTGTTTTTGTTTGTGGAAACACCTCCTTAGTAGCAGCACAGCCAGTTTTAACCAGAGATGCGAACTGAGCCATGTTTCTGCTGGCTCTCCCATCATCCCAGAGAAGTCCATCATTGATTTCATTTCCAATCTGAACCCACGCAGGCTCAACATTGTTGCTTTTTAACGCGTTCAAAACATCTCTTGTGTGTGCCCCCAATGCTGCATTCAAGTCAGGAAATGAGAGAGACTTCCAGGCCGCAGGCTTATTTTGTTTACCGGGGTCAGCCCAATAATCTGAATAGTGAAAATCGATCAATACTTTCATGCCTTTCTTCGTAGCCCTTACTGCCTGATTGATTACATCCTGCTTACCGCACCACCCATTCACCGGATTTACCCAGACGCGCAATCGGATGGAATTAATTCCCAGCTGCTTTAAAAGATCAACACAATCCTGCTGCTCACCTCCGGCAGTATAAAACTTTATCCCCTTTGACTCCATCTCACTCAACCAACCAATATCCGCTCCCTTGGCAAAAAAATCACCAGCCACTGTTGTTTCTGTGTTCCCGGATTTCTTGGTACAATTCAACATCAGCAAACTGAAAAGCACCCCAAATAAAAACATGGACCTTGACATAGAACTAAAATAAAAACTGTTTTCAAAAAAAAGCGGCCCTCAGGAAAGAGAGCCGCTGTAATTAAACCAGTCAATAATTATTCGATTAATTGAAAGTTACCGTTTGGTTGTTTTCATCCAGAACAATTGTATACGTTCCTCCGGTGGCAGGTGTTTTAAAATTGTTTCCTCCCTCCCAACGAATTTTTCTCGCAACACCAACTGCCTGACTTCCTCCACTGGCATCTTCGTAGTCGAAAGCACCCCAGGCATTGCCCGCCAGGAACTTGATGTCTTTGTTCGCCAACAGACTTACCGTAATGCTCCAGCGTCCATTACCAAGCCAGGTCATTTGCGGACTGGCACCGGGATCCCAGGCGTTGACACCGGAAATACCATCACCTACCAGGCGCATCTCAGTGCCCGGAGAAATTTCATACCTGAGCTGATCGGGATTCCTTCCATCCCAGATTACACGGTATCTTCCTGCAGTAGTAATATCAGGCATGTTGTTGTCATTGATGAGCAGAGGCGAACCACTTCCACCATTGGAACCATAACTGCGTGTATTGGTAACCGTCAGATCACTATTGTTCCATCCATTGTTATCGATCAACTTCCATCCACCTGTAGTGAAAGTCGTTAGTCCGACAAAAAGATTCGGTGCAGGATGACCCATCGCAAAGTTGGGGAATGTATTGCCGGGAATCCAATCGGCTCCGGTTGCACCACCCACAAATCCCATGCGACCTTCACGGATATCATATTTCATTCCGGTGCGATCAATGGAAATGCGATAAACGCCTGATGTAGCCACTGAGAAATTGGCTCCGCCAGTTGAAAGATTTCCGCCCGTACCTCCGTAGTTGATGTCCCAGGAACGTCCCTGTGTGAATTTAAATTCAGCACCTGCCGGCAGATAAATGTACATGTAGTACAAATTATTGGTAGCGCCGGGACGTAAATCACGAATGAACTCCGGAGCTGTTCCCGGATCCCAGTTGTTACCATTACCTGTTGCACCCTGGTAGTTTCCAGGCATATAGAAGCGCAGAATAGGAATATAGGTTTGAATCGTCACGGCAACACTGTTGGAAATAGAAGTGGCTCCCTGTGCAGTTACTGCGCGGATGCGATATTCTATTCTTCCGGTGGTACCACCGGCAACACCCTCCGCTAACGCTGTCTCATTCATCTCACCCTGCGTAAGCGTGCGGGTAAGAATGTTGTTGCCAATGGGTATCTCTTTCAGACTGGCAAAATTCTTGCCTGCAGAATCATATTGCAGGGTATAAGTAATGGTACCGCTAAAACCATTGAAGGGTGGGATCCAGGTAAAAGCATTCGATGGCTGACTCGCATTCGCCAGTGAAGTAGATACAGAAGTGTTCTGAGTCGTAAGAACACCCGGATCATTGTAAGGTGTCACTTTAACTTTTACCACATTTGATTCATAGCGCTCGTTGTTGTTGCCATAAGAAGAAGCAACTTTGATATCCAGGTCATAGGCAGTGCCAAGCGCAAAACCGTAATTCAGCAGAATAGCATTCAACTCTTTTCCCAACAAGGAAAAAGAACGATTGCCTATCACAGTTCTGGTTACTTCGCGCGAAAAATTCCTTCCGCTGGAATCGATAGAGATCACGTATTTAAACGTGTTCGAATCAGCACCATATTTCGGATTGGTCCAGGACAGGCCGAGTACCGATTTGGCAGTGTCTGCTGCAGTAGCAGTTACCTGACTGGTTGATGAGGAAAGGGTAATGGCAGACCCTTTTTCATAAAAGGGCAGTTGCTCAATTTTGGTACAGGCAGCCACCAGAATGGATCCTGTTAGCAGTATACCCAGTGCTCGTTGAAAAATTGTATTCATAACAGCAATTTTTTTAGGTGAACAGGATTAAAGTTTGGTGAATGTGTATTTACCTGTTTTGAAACTAACATTGATGCGGTAGTTACCTGCCACACCCGGAGAAACAAAGTCATTTCCGTCAGGTCTGAAATTATCTCCATCAGGATTGTTGGCCAAACCTGCTCCGGTAAATCCATATTTATTGCTCCAGTTTCCATAAACCGGAACAAACAGGAATCCCTGGCTGGCTTTCATGTTCAGGCTGTTGATTTGAAACTCTGAGCTGGAAATTTTGGTGAATTTCTGGCTCAATAATTCAGGATCTCCACCGCCCATCCAGTTACCCGGGGTAGCTGCACCGGTAATGTAGAGATTGGCAGGAACCGGAAATACAACATCGAGGTAAGGAGTTACGGTCATGCGAAGGGTATTGGAAACCATGGGTACGCTGTTGTTAATCAACGAGGCGATTACCCGTACTTCCAGTTTGTGGGCCACATTCTCTGCTAAGTCCATCGACAACAGAGCTGCATTCAATTCTCCGGTAGTAAAATTCTGAACTAGGTCGCGGGCAACCACTCTTTCGAATTTCTTGGCAGAGTTGAAATTGGCTCCCTCCAGATCAATTTGAATCAGGTAGTTCACATCCTGCGAGCTTACGCCGGTTGTGAATGTGTAATTAGGATTGGTCCAGTTGAGTCGAAGGGTCGGCACATCCCGATTGGCAATTACAAGCACACGGGGCGCAACGGAGTTGGCGGTCAATACCGGACTCACAGCACCTTCAAAAATAATGCGGTTCTCTTCCTTCTTACAACCCATTAAGCTGGCTGTGAGGAAGAGTGCTCCGGCAATGAGTGAATAAATATTCTTCATGGCTGAATGTTTTTTCGGTTGAATTAATATCCTGGGTTTTGACTGAGGTTTGGATTGGCAGTTCTGTTGGAAGCAGGTATCGGGAAGATATTGAACTTGCTGTCCACAGAAGTTCCGGAAGCAACACCTCCTTTCCAGGGCCAGAGATAGGTGCCGGTAGTGAGGCGATTGTAGCGAATCAGATCGGTTCTGCGGTGTCCTTCCCAATACAATTCTCTTGCCCGCTCATCGAGGATGAAATCGGTGGTGAGCTGAGATGAATTGATATCTCCGGAAGTATTCCCGAAGGCACGCTGGCGAATGCGGTTCACATACGTTACAGCAGTGGCAACATCTCCTCCTGTACCACCCCGCAGTACTGATTCCGCATAAATCAACAACATTTCAGACAAACGGAAGAGGGGAAAATCGATGTCAGCAAAATCACGGTTCACATCAGAAACACCTAATCCATCTGAACGAATGTTTCTCCACTTGTTCACGTGTAATCCATTACCGAAGTTACTCACATCGCTGATGGCGATTTGTGCCGGACTCACACCAAAAGAACTGGTGATGAACATCGCTCTTCTGTCGGTAGCTCCTGTCAGGTCGGAGAAACGATCTGCCAGACCCTTGGTTGCACGATAGCCGTACCAGCCACCATTGATACCAAAATCATTGGCATCATCACCGGCAGCCGCATGACACAAGAAAGAAGTGTTACCGAATGATTTGGTTCTCAATCCATCACAACCAATAGCAAAAATGATTTCACTGATGCGTTTGTCATTGTCTGCCATGAACAACTCACGATAGTTGTTGTGGAGGGTATAGCCACCATTGATTACTTTCAAAGCATAGGTGATGGCATCCGTGAAGCGTGCGTTACCTGTATAAACTTGTGCATTCAGGTACATGCGCGCCAGCAATGCCCAGCAGGCACCCTGGTCTACACGACCATACTCCATGGTGCGGGGAGCCTTGAGCGCAGTTTCAATGGCTTTCAACTCGGTTTCAATATAAGTAAAGAGTTCTCCACGCAATCTTTCCTTGGGAAGCTCTGTACCTACATTGTTGGTTTCATCAATGAACGTGGTACGACCAAAAAGATCCATCATTGCCCAGTAATTGAATGCGCGAATGAATCGCACTTCTGCACGTGATGCCTGTATATTGGTAGCATCATTGCCGGTAATTCCCCGGGAAGCAAGTTTTTCATTGGTTGATTCACGCAGATACTCATTAGCTATCATCACGTTGTAGACCAGACGTGCATAGATGCCCTTAAGGAAAGGGTCAGAGCTCGACCAGCTTAGGTTGTGAAAATCCTTGATGGTCTGGTCATTCCAAGCAACTACTGCCTCATCTGTTGGTAATTCCTGGCAATTGAAGAAGCCCCGAATAAAGGGAGATTGTGAACCTTCATCCAGACCTTGAATATCGGACGCTCCTGCAGGACCGGCATTACCGGTGGTAGCAAGACCACCATACACTTTTGCCAACACACTCCGGTAGCCCTCAGCATTGGCATAGGCATTTTGAGAAGTGAAGTCGTTCTGAGGAAAAAGGTCGAGCTTTTTCGCACAGGAAAACAACATCATACCGGCGAGCAGCACTGGTAAAATATTTTTCATTGTGTTATATTTCATAATACAAACGATTTATCAATTAAAAATCGAGGTTGAAACCCAGGGAATATACACGGGGTCTTGGATAAATATTGTTGTCTACACCACCATCACCCGCATTCTCCGGATCCAGTCCCTTGTACTTGGTAATGAGTAGCACGTTCTGGATGCTGGCATTGATGCGCATAGATGCCTTGTTCTTGAATACGCCGCCCACATTGTAACTGAAATTTAGGTTATCTATCCGGAAGAAAGAGGCATTGTCGATGTAGTAGTCAGACAAATAGCGATTGTTGACAAAGCGGGTGGACAAATAATCGCGGGTAGCATTGCCTATGAAGTTGATCGGATTTTTAATGGCACGCAACACCGCATTGTTGGAGTTAACATTGTTGTAGAGATAATTGCCCAACGATCCGTGGCCGGCAATACTCATGCTCCAATTTTTCCAGTTAACCTGTGTATTGAATCCGAGTAACACATCGGCAGCAGGCTTCTGATATATGTAGCGATCATCGTTGTTGATGATACCATCACGGTTGATGTCTTCAAACAAACCTTCGATGGGATCACCCAATGCGTTGTAGATCTGCTTGAACATGTAGAAAGAACTGGGTGCATATCCAACAGCATGGATACCGATGCTGTTTCCGGTACCACCACCGATAAATGTCACATCCTGTCCTTTGAAATTAGGGTCCGGATTCTTCAACAGATTCGTGATGCGAGCTCTGTTATAAGTAAAATTCATACCGAGGTCCCAGCTGAAATCACTCTTACGAACCAGATTGGTATTCAGGTTGATCTCTAATCCCTTGCTGTCTATATTTCCAACGTTGGTAACAATTTCATTGACAAAGTTGGCACCTGCTGCTACAGCCACATTGGCCAGCAGGTCTTTGGTAGTTCTTTGATAATAATCAACCGAACCGGTAACCCTATTACCAAACAATCCGAAATCAACTCCGATGTTAGTAGTAGTGGTTGACTCCCAGCGGATGGAGGGGTCATAACCTTCAGGTCGCAGGTAGCTGACAAAAGTATTGCCGAACTGATAAGCCGCAGTGGGGGCACCACGAGAATAACGGGGGATGTAAGAATAAAATCCAATTCCATCCTGCTGTCCGGTAACACCCCAGCTCAACCTCAGCTTGAGGTCATTGATCTGATTGGTATTTTTAAAGAAATCTTCCTTCACCTTCCAGGCAAAAGCCAATGATGGGAAATAGCCTGTTCTGTCATTGGGATTCAGCTTAGAACTTGCGTCAGAGCGAATCGTAGCAGTGAACAGGTATTTGTCCATTAATGAAAAATTCACGCGACCAATGTAAGATTCCAGTCTGTATTCGGGACGATCAGTCAGGAATACCGGCTCTGTTCCCTGAATGGTATCTCGCTTGGCAGGACGCGTTGGGTCTGCAATTGCGCGATAGCTGAAGGCAGGGAAGTTGCTCACTTTCGTGAGGAAGCTTTGATAGCTGTGGCCAACGAGTACATCAATTTTACTCTTAATGCTTTTCAACTCCTTACTGTAAAACAAAGATATATCTGACAGCTGGTTCACTTTTTGCTGCTCATAATAGCTTCTTCTACCACCTGTTTTATAATCAGTGGCTGAGGCCGAGTCAACATTATTGTTTCCGCTACCGGATGAGTAATCCATACCCAGGTTCGCCTGAACACGCAGATCAGGCAAGAAAGGCAACTTATAATCAAGCTGCACATTACCAATGAAACGATTCACCGTAGAGCGATCATCGCGCAACATCAAAAGGCCGAGCGGATTGCGGTTAGACAAATCAACGGGTAACCCACCGGGTTGCAACCACTCATAAAATCCACCCCAATTTTTATTACCGGAATAAACAGGCTTCGTAGGGTCGAAGGAAACTGCATTTCCGATAGCTCCTTCATTGGCAAAACGATTCTTGGTCTGAGATCCCTTCAGATTAACATTTACAGACAAGTTATCATTGAAAAATTTAGGCGAAAGATTCAGCGCACCGGTAAGACGATTGAAATGGTTGGTTCTCAAAATACCATCCTGCGTAAGATAACCCATCGATGCACGGAAAGGTACTTTACCGAGCATACCGGAGGCACTCACTGTATTATCAAAACTGGGTGCCAGCTGATAAATCTCACTTTGCCAGTCGGTATTGGCTGTGCCTAAGAGATTTCTATAGGTATTGTTTCCGGTAGCAGCAGCATCGGCATTAACAATAGAGCGAATTTCATCACCGGTCAATACAGGTACTGTATTCACAATGCTTCCTACAGCAAAGAGATTGTTGTAATTGTAACGAATCTTACCCTTGGTACCTTTCTTAGTGGTAATAATCAATACACCATTAGAAGCACGTGACCCATACAGGGCAGCGGCAGAAGCATCTTTCAATACGGTGAACGATTCAATGTCATTCGGATTAATCGTATTCAAGAGATTGGCTGACCCGGCAATGCCATTGCCTTCCACAGGAACTCCGTCAATTACTATCAGCGGATCATTGCTGGCATTGAGGGATGCTCCTCCGCGAATACGGATTCTGCTTCCGCCTCCGGCCGCACCACCTCCCGTTGTTACGGAAAGACCCGCTACCTTACCCACCAGCAGTTGCTCAGCAGAGTTAATGTTACCCTTTTGAAATTCTTTGGTACCAATAGAGGTAACCGCACCCGTGAGGTCTGATTTTTTGCGGGTGCCATAGGCAACCACTACCACCTCTCCAAGGTTATCAGCAACAGAAGCCAGCTGAATGTTGACTTCTCCCGCACCGGTAAGAGCAACCTCGCGGGCAGCAAAACCGGTGGAAGAAACTACCAAAGTATTGGTAGAAGGCGCAACTGAAATAGAAAAGCGTCCGGCATCATTGGTGATAACACCTTGGTTGCTGCCCTTGGCGGAAACCGTAGCGCCCGCAACAGGAGCACCTGTTGCATCGGTTACCCGTCCATTTACTACCCTGTTCTGCGCAAAAGTTGTTTGCACCAACAGCAATAGGAACAAATAAAGGCCTGTCCTGCCTTTTTTCCAAAATGACATAAGCAATTGTTTATTGGTTCGAATAAAATTCCTGATACTATATAATATGTATCAAATACACATTTTATTGTGTATATAACACACAACTTATGAATTTTTAATAATGTGCCAAATTATTCTTTGAAAATTTTTTTATCGGAAGGAAAAAACAAGACCGGCCAAGCAGAAATTGTCGGCTATTGGTAAGATTGGGTCGTATTGAGATAGCCGGATTTTACCTGGTATAGTTTTCCGGGACGATGACTCACTTCTTTTTCCATTGTCTGCGTGTCTGTAATCCAGTCCTTCAATGCAATGCGCTTCCTAAAATTTCTTCTATCCAATTCCACCCCTAAAATAGCCTCGTAAACGGATTGTAACTCCCGGAGAGAGAAACGGGTAGGTAATAAATGGAAAATCATGGGACGCTCCATGACCCGCTCTTGCAATTGTCGGATACACAACTGCAAAATCTCCTGGTGGTCAAAAGCGAGTTGCTTTACTTTTCGAACAGGATACCAATCTACATCCCTTCCGGCTATGGCCAATCGTTGGTCTTGCATATTCACCAAACAGAAATAGGCCGTTGTAATTACCCGACCGGTTGGGTGACGGTCTACCTTACCAAAAGTATGTACCTGCTCCATATACACATGCTGCAAGCCCGTTCTTTCAAATAAAATTCGGTAAGAGGCCTCTGTTAGATCTTCATTGGGTCGTACCAGATCACCCATCAATGAAAACAAGCCCTGGTACTCTTCGAGTTCAGATTCACGCAACAAGACAAACAACTCGTTTTTGTCATACCCAAATATGACACAGTCCACTGAAACCGCAATGTTGAAGAAAGATTGTAGATTCTGTCTTTCCTTGCGGGCACTTTTCAATACGGGGGTAACTTTCTCTGCCATAGCAATCGTACCTCAATATTACGGCAAAATGAAACGTACCGAGCGGGCAGCGGAGGAATTTTTCACAGTAAGAACATATTGGGCCCCCGGCAATTGAGCTACCGCTTCCCCAAAAGACATCCGATGCTTGCCGGCATTGAGTCTGCCGGAAAAGAGCTGCTTCACCTGTTGACCCTGGGCATTGAATAGCAAAACATTTATCTGACCCGCTGTCTTCATATCTATTTCATACATCCCTGCCCGCGTAACAGGATTCGGATACAAGCGAACCTGAAATGAATTGGCAGATCCCGCAGGATTCTCTAATAAGGAAGTAATGGGACCAGACAAAGGTCGGTTGATGTACACCCTGTATTCCCCGGGCTGCAACGCAATTGATTGAGAGCTACCCGTGGCTGAAAAAGTGGCGCCGGAAAGATACTCATACCAGGTGCCGGCTGAAGGGAACGTAAATTGTCCGGTAACCGGATTCACATCAAAGTTCCCCAATACACAAATATTTGATGTGTCAGTAACCAGTTGCATCCACTTGAAAGCACCGGATAATGAAAAAGTAATTCGATTGGAAGTGAAATTATTGCGGTACATGGGGTGAAGCCGCAACTGGTTGAGCTTGCTATAAACTGTGTACAATGCCTGCCTGTCGGGTTGCTGGCGATAATCCCATCGAATGGGCTTATTCCCCGTTCTGCAATTACTGTTGACACTGCCGTCCGTACAATAGTTGATAGAGAAATCATACCCCAGTTCACCAAACTGCCAGATCATTTTGGGACCAGGTGTCAGCAAACCAAAGGCAGCTGTGAGTTCCATGCGTTTCAATGCAGTGGACAAGGTTCTTGTATTGTAGGAACCCGCGGCGTTCCCAAACTGCAGCGTTTTATACATCAATCGCTCTTCATCGTGACTTTCCATGTATCCAATCAAATGAGGCTGTGACCAGCCCCGCTGGGTAAAAATAGTTCCTTCGAAATTGCTGTTTGGCAGAAATCCCATAGCAGCTTCCTGAAAATTAAATGTGTTGTTGCCCCAGAGCATCATACCATAATTACTCAATTCTATCTCCTCAGAATTGGCTGCAAAATGTTCGAGTATTGCATAACTGCCGGGCAGATATACCTGCAATGAATCATAATAACGTTTCCAGATGGCCACCCTGCTGGCATCATACTGTCCCCACAGCGCCACATTGCTGCCGGAATTATTTTGGGTGAACCCCTTTGATAAATCAAACCTGTAACCATCGATCTTATACTCCTTGAGCCAATGCTCCATCACCCGGCAACTGAAATACCGCGTGGCCAAAGATTCATGGTTGAAATCATTGAATACATTGAAGGGATGCCGCGCCGTTTCGTTGAGCCAGGGATTATTGGCAGCAGGCTGGTTGAGTGTCGAATTCCAATATAATGCGGCTAACGGACTGGCACCCGTTGTGTGATTCAACACCAAATCGAGTATTACAGCTATGCCACGACGATGGCAGGTATCGATGAACTCTTTGAGGGTTGCCGAAGGTCCGTAATATTTATCCGGAGCAAAGAAGAAAGCAGGATTGTATCCCCAGCTTTCATTGCCGTCGAATTCATTCACAGGCATCAACTTGATGGCATTGATACCCAATCGCTGCAAATAGGTAAGCGTATCACGTAACGTCTTCCAATCATGTGCCTGAATAAAATCACGGAGCAGTAATTCATAAATGATCAGCGATCGCTTATCAGGGCGGGCAAAATTGTTGACCGTCCAGTTGTAAGCCGGCCGGGCAGTTTGCAGAATGCCAACGATACCGGTTGTCTTCCCGGTAGGATATGGCTTGAGTCCCGGATAAGTCGCTGCAGCAATGAATCCATCGTTCCAGGGATCCAGAATTTTTTCACAATAAGGATCTGTAACCCTCAAATCACCATCTACCAGGTATTGAAAAGAATATTCCGTTCCCGGTGTGAGACCGGTAATACGCAACCACCAATAATTCCCATCGGGAGTTTTATTCATGGAAAAATTTGTCTGCTCCGTCCAATTATTTCCCGGGAAGTCTCCAATAACAGCAACCCTGTTTTTTCCGGGAGCATAGAGAACCAGCGTAGCAGAAGTATTATCACTACCGTAATTGATGCCATCACGTACACCCGCCGGCAAAGGGGCGATATTCGAACTCCCCGCAACAAAAAATCGAACGGTATCGCGCAGGGTAGTGCCGCCATTTACAGCATGTGAAACAATCTCCTGGTTACCGGGTTGCGCAACAACAGGTGTCGCTGCAACCGTCTGCGCCGCTGTGGCTGTTTGAATAACAGTTCCATTAAAATACAGCGTAAAGTTGGCAGCTGTATTGGATTGTACCAACACGGGAACAGATTCACCTATGGTCTTATTGATCGGCTCTACAATCGGAGTAAAGGTGGGCTGCAATGCAGGATTGATGAAACGTTGTGCAAAAACAGCGGAGGAATAAACATTCAGGTACATATCACTCCCGTCTATGTTGGCTTGCTTCAATGAACCGTTGCCACTCCTGAAAAGTATGGCGATCTTCAAAATCGTTTCCCCCGCAGGAACACCATAAAAAGCACGAATGTTGTTGATGTCATACCGCCAAAGATTGTTGCCCAGCGACACTGCCTGCAACTCGGGTATTAATTTCCCCCAAGGATTTTGGTTGCCCAATTTCACATACTTCCAGTCCGTATTGCTTGCACTCAAATTGGTGATGACGCCGGTGTGCACATACACATCACTCACGGGCGTATAATTGTTCAGTCCGCGATTGCCCTTGCTAGCATCAACTGTAATGGATAAATTATCCGTATCCCTTGGGAAAGGTATGTTGGTGCTCAGCAGTTGCGCAGTCAGGTTAACTGATGATACAATGACCAACAAAGAAAGCAGTAAAAACTTTTTCTGCATACCGGCAAACGTCGTTTGAAGTACAAATATGTACAAAAAACACATTAGTTTTATGAAATTATTTGCCGGAAAATTTTTTCAATGGAAGAAACCGGGGTTACCGGGTCTCTTTTTAATAACACCATGGCACCATGCAAATGACAATTTATTCTTTCTGCAGAAGTTTAGCACCAACAGTAGCAGCATGCTTTTTTTTACAGTTGCCATCAAAGGCGCAAATCAACAGGGCAGAGCCCCTGAACTGGTTTACCGGCATGAAAAATCCCCGCCTGCAACTGATGGTGGAAGGGCCCGGTATTGGTTCAGCCCGACCTTCCCTGGTTTATCCCGGTGTGCGCATCGAAAAAGTGATTCCCGCTGACAGCAAGAATTATTTGTTCATCGACTTATATATTCAGCCGGGAACTAAGCCGGGAACGCTTCCCATCATCTTTCACTACCCACAACAAAAAAAGGACACGTTGCGCTATCAACTATTGTCGCGACAACGAGATCCCCGAGAACTGAAAGGATTCCAATCTACCGATGTCGTTTACCTGATCATGCCCGATCGCTTTGCCAATGGAGACCCGTCCAATGATGTGGTTGCAGGCATGAAGGAGGCCTCGGTTCGCCGGGATCTTCCCGGCGGAAGACATGGCGGCGACTTGCGTGGTATCATCAATCACCTGGACTATATCAAAGACATGGGCTTCACCGCCATCTGGTGCACGCCCCTGCTGGAAAATAACATGGCGACCTACTCATACCATGGTTATTCCATCACCGACCATTATCGCATCGATCCCCGCTACGGAACAATGGATGATTATCGCGAGCTGGCCATGAAAGCAAGACAAAAGGGAATTAAACTCATCTTCGACGAAGTGTTGAATCACTGCGGCAGTGAACACCGCTGGATGAAAGATCTGCCAATGAAAGACTGGATCAACAAAGCCGATGCCTATCAAATAACTACACACCGAAGAACCACCAATCAGGACCCGTATGCTTCTAATTATGACAAAGACTTAATGACCCGTGGCTGGTTCGATAAGACCATGCCCGACATGAACAGCGAAAATCCATTGGTGGCCAACTACCTGATCCAGCGCAGCATCTGGTTCACAGAAACCTTGCAGCTGGGGGGAATCAGGCAAGACACGTATGGCTATAGCAACAAGGAATTTTTGCGCCAATGGAGTTGTCGCATGATGCAGGAATATCCCAACTTCAGCATGGTAGGAGAAGAATGGAGCTACAATCCGCTGATCGAATCTTACTGGCAGCAGGGCAAGAAGAACAGCGATGGGTACATAAGTTGCCTGAATACTGTTATGGATTTCCCTTTACAACAATCCCTGATCAATGCTATCCGAGAGCAGGAAATACCATGGACTTCCACCGGGCTTACACGCCTCTATGAGGCACTGGCGAATGATTTTGCCTATGCCAATCCCAATCAAATGCTGGTCTTCGGTGATAACCACGATATGGATCGCATCTTCACACAATTGAATGAAGACACAGCCCTCCTGAAAATGGCCATCACCTACCTGCTAACCATGCGCGGTATTCCGCAGTTCCTCTATGGAACAGAAATATTGGCTTCCAATTCCACCCATCCCAATGACCATGGTTATATACGGATTGATTTTCCGGGAGGATGGAAAGACGATGCTGTGAATGCATTCACTGGCGAGGGACTCAGCACCTCACAAAAAAACATACAGCAGTTCATGCGCCAAATGTTGCACTGGCGCCAACAACATCCTGCCATCACATCGGGTAAAACCCTGCACTTCGCTCCCTTCGATGGTATGTATATTTATTTCCGCTATGCTCCCGGTGATACGCTGATGGTGGTGATGAACCGCAACGAAAAAGAAATGATGCTCGATACCCGTCGCTTCTCGGAAATCATCTCGCAGCAAAGTACTGCGATACCCACCTTTGGCAGCGAACCCATTCCACTGAATACCGCCCTGCGCATAGCACCTAAAACTGCCATGGTATTTGAAATAAGACAAGGAAAAGTTGAAAACATTAGGAGGAATTAAATATCCTAACGGTCATTAGTATTTTATTGGATTTGCCTTACCTTGCGCTCGTTTAACGACTTGCCATGAAAATTTTACAAGACTCGTACACCGACGGATTTTTTGACGTCAGTGCCTCCCATGGATTTCTGCCTGCCGCTCCCCCGCTGGCAATTCTCCCCGAACCCTACGGCCCTCTGCAGGAACTACTCGATCATATGCCGGTAGTGAAAGAAGACGGTACCGGCGGTTACCTCCATTATCCCGGAAAAATTCATGAGGCAGCGGCAACGTTACCCAATTTCCTCGAGCAGGTGACTGCTGAAAAAGACATTCGTGTCATTCAGGCACTCTACCGTGCTTATGCATTTCTCACCTCCGCCTATACACTGGAACCTGCTTTTCAGCATTTCCGCGATACCGGAAAATACGGTAAAGCCAATACTATATTACCTGCTCAAATTGCTCAACCATTGGTAGCCGTTTGCGATAAATTAGAGGTATTTCCCTGGCTCGACTATCACTATGGTTACTCTTTGGGGAACTTCAAAAAAATCGATCCGAATGGTCCTTTAGAATGGCACAACCTCTCCATGTGTGTTCGCTTTTCCGGCCAGCCCGATGAAGCAGGATTCATTTTACTGCATGTTGACATCAACCAGTTTTCACCCGCATTGGTGGGTTCTGTGATGAAGGCCCTTCAATCCATTCAAAACAATGATCTCCCAGCAGTAGAGCAAGCCCTCGATGATAACCTGGATACACTCACCCGCATGAACATCCGCAGAAAAGAAATGTGGAAGGCCTCGCGCTGGCAGCACTACAATGACTTCCGCGTTTTCATCATGGGCATCAAAGGCAATGAAGAAATTTTTGGTGACGGTGTTACCTATACAGGTGTATGGGATACCCCGCAACAATTCCGCGGACAAACAGGAGCGCAAGACGATATCATTCCCATGGAAGATATCTTCTCCGGCGTGACGAATTTTTATCCCAAAAATGAACTGACCGCTTACCTGCTCGACCTGAGAAAATATCGTCCTGTCGTTGTACAGCATTTTTTCAATGACCTGGAAGCACAGGTAAAAGACATCCATGCTGAAGGCATGAGCGGTTACTTGCAACAACACAATTCCGCTACTGGATTGTCCCGCTTACTGGGTATCCTGGAGCAGATCTATCATTTCAGGAACGGACACTGGCAGTTTGTGCAGAAATACATCATGGCCAATACCCCTTATGCCAAAGCAACAGGTGGAACACCTATCACCAGCTGGCTGCCCAACCAGATTACTGCCGTGTTACAGCAGATGGATGCAGTTTTATCATTGCTGGATAAAATGAATGTTGCTCCGGATGAGAAAGGAGCGCAAATCATTGCCACCAATCGCTCTACACTGGACCACAAGAAACAATTGCTGGCAGAACAGTTGTCGGAAGTGAGTCAGGAGACTTACTCAGCAGATACCATTTTTTCGTTGAATACGAAGTATGGCCTCTCCGATCAGGAGTAAGCCGGTGCCGGTGTTGCCAATCGGGCGAATAGTTAGCACATTCATTCTTTAGCTGCTTACGCAGGAAGCAAAGGATCATTATCTCGTGGGAATCACTTCCACCCTTTTGTACCTGCCTACCCGGTTGACATCTGTCTTGTAATCATACTTGAATACGCCGGTCAATACCCCCTCCCTTGAAGGCAACACCAGTACTTCATCTTCTGAATAATAACGAATGCGGTCAAGAGGTGAACGCCTGATCTCACTCATGTACATATAGGGTGCATAGCTATTCACATCATATTTTTTGTTGTCCTTCATGAGCATATTGATGGACTCAAATGAGGATGCACTGATGCTCTCTTCAGTTCCAACAAATCTCACCTGAAATTGCTTGTTCAGCGACTCTACCGTTCCCTTACTGAATATTGAATTGAAGAGGTTGCGCGGGTCCCTGCGCAAATAAAAAGTATTAGAGGAAGTTTGTGGCGGAAACCTGGGTTGTCGCATATTCCATCCGGTATAATGTCGTTTGATATCATCTTCAGAGTACACGGATAAAGGAAAGACTTCTTTTCCCATTTTCTTGTAGGTGTCAACTTCCGATTGGGTCATGGAAATACCCCGCAGGGTTTGAATAATTTCCCGGTATGCGATCTTGATATTGGCATTGGAATATGCCTCAACCAGCAGGGGAATTTTGGTGGACTGTGAAGAGGATCCATAAGGATCGATCGTAGGTTCAGCTGCAATCACGCGGAAGTCAAAGCATTTTTCCAAAATACTATTCAACTTACTTGACAAAGCCGATAATGCCGTTTGCTCTGCCGACTCATTGCGGCCTTGCCGGTTGAACTCTCCCGCGAAAGCAGCGCCATTGATGTCCGTACCTATTCCATTGTTCTTGCAAAACTTCATCACCTCAGTAACAGATACCTGTACTTTTACTGTCATGGACTTCCCATCAAATGGCCGAATGATATCTAGTCGGCTAATCGTGCCGGCAGCAATCTCAGACATCTTATCTGAAATCAATTCATCATCTACGATCTCTGTTTGTCTGGTTACAAATGAACCAATGGTGCTGACAATCGCCTTTACCTCTGCATCCAAGCGCGCCTCCGCCTCCGTATCTCCATAACCGGTTACTTCCACCGTGTGTTTTTTTCGGGAGGAAAAAATTGATTGACCAATAGCGGAATAGGTGGTGGAGCAGAAAGCAAGGAAGAAAACAAAGTGAAGGAATAATCTTCCCACGCGTATGGGAAATACAGCGCGGTAAATACTTTGGGGAAAGGGAAAAAGGGAAAGTGATAAAAAACCATGTAGCGTACGGTCGGGAGGAACATTTTTTGAGTGACCGACTACTGCCAATAAATGATTTGTCCTTCGGTAGAGGAATTGCATAGGTTGGATTTTACGCTAAGTAACAAAAATCCGCCGAAAACCAATCAAAATTGAATGGAAATCCATACCATTGTTATTACATTAACAGCCATTTACATTTGAATGCTGTTCTTCCATGGCGAACCAACAACTTAGAAAAGAAACCAATTGCCTGAATTGCGGCCATGAAGTGGCAGAGCGCTTCTGTAGTCACTGTGGTCAGGAGAACATTGAAGCCAGAGAAAGTTTCTGGCAACTCCTGGTTCACTTCTTCAATGACTTCACCCATTTTGACGGAAAATTCTTCTCCACAATCCGTGTATTGCTATTGAAACCCGGTAAGCTGACCCGGGAATACATTTCGGGGAAAAGAGCCAGCTACTTGCATCCCATCCGCATGTACCTGTTCATCTCTTTTGCCTTTTTCATCCTGCAATACCTGATACCCTCACCCACTGACAATGAGCAACCGAACGATGGGTATGTTGCCACCCGAGATTCTGTGGTTCGTTTGCTGGACAAAAAAATCAATGACCTCGATAAAAAAATCTCAGATAGCAGTTCTGAGATCAGAAAGCTGCTGACCCAGGAAAAATTGATCCGGATGAAGAAAAATCGCTGGTTATTACAAAATGATAGCAGTAAGAAGCAGCTCATTTACTTCAACTTAAATGATACCTCTACCAATGCTGAGGTATCGATTGGCACCACCAAAATTGCATATACAAGAGACGATACCATCCTTAGTGCCTCTTTGTATGAGTTAAGCCAGCAAAAATTACCGCCGGAAAAAAGAGACGAGAAGTTGATGAACTTCATTAACAAGAAGATTGCAAGTATACGGGAAAAGTACAGCGGCGAAGAGGGTAAATTGCTCCTTGATTGGGAGAGCCGCTTTTCATTGTACCTGCCCAAGATGCTCTTCGTCTCGCTACCCATCACCGCCTGGATCCTGTTGCTCGTGTATGTGCGCAGAAAAAAATGGTGGTACACGGAGCATGCGATACTTACTATACACCTCTATTGCGGCATCTTTCTATTACTTACACTCCAGTTATTTACATCAGCCATCTTGCAATCCCTGCAGCTTCCAACAATTAAAGATTGGGTGGAAACTGCTTTGTACTTCGGTATTCTGGTCTACCTCTTTTTCACCCTATACAGATTCTATCAGCAATCGATCGGCAAAACTTTTTTAAAAATGGTCCTGTTCCTGATGCTTCAGGGCATATCATTTTCTATTCTGTTTTCGATTTTTTTATTGCTCTCATTTCTCACTATCTAGCACAAGCAATAGTTGCAACAGGCACCTTGATGGCACTATTTACTTTTCAATTATTCCGCGGCGGGGATATCAACGCGGTTAGGTCCCTTGCGGTGGAAGGCTTCATGCATGCGTCCTTTATCGAACATTTTTTCATGATTGGAAAGGACTATGGCAGCCACTCCGTTGCCAATGAAGTTGGTGATGGCACGGGCTTCCGACATGAAACGATCCACTCCCAACAGAAGAGCGAGTCCTTCAATAGGTATTACTTTGGTAGCAGTTAAAGTAGAAGCCAGTATGATGAAGCCACTACCCGTAACGCCAGCAGCTCCTTTGGATGTGACCATGAGAATACCAATGATGGTGATGATCTGACTGAAGTTCAGGTGAACATCGTAGACCTGTGCCAGAAAAATAATGGCCATAGATAAATAAATAGAAGTACCATCGAGATTGAAGGAATAGCCGGCAGGAACAACCAAACCCACCACCGATTTATGACAGCCCATGCCCTCGAGCTTTTCCATCAACGATGGAAGTCCGGCCTCTGAAGAGGATGTCCCCAATACGATCAATAATTCGTTTTTGATATAGGAAAGGAATTTCCACATGCTGATAGAATAATAGCGCAGCAGCGATCCCAGCACCACAAAAAGAAAGAGTGCCATGGTGAGATAAACACACAACATCAGTTTTCCCAAGGGCAGCAAGGAAGCAATGCCATATTTCCCAATGGTGTAAGCCATGCCTCCAAATGCCCCGATGGGTGCCAGTTTCATTACCCAGTGCAGGGCACGAAAGACCCAGGAAGAGGCGATGTAGAAATAACGCAATATTTCTTCCCGCCGACTCAGGCGGCTTACAATGATGCCCACCAATATGGCAACGAGTAATATTTGTATGGTGTAGTTGCTTTTAAAAAAATCGATCCAGGAAATAGAGGTATCGCCGGAACGGTATTTACTTATATCTACCGTGGATGCATTGCTGGTCACCCCTGCGCCCGGGCGAAAAATAAAACCTACCAGCATACCAATGATAAGTGCAAGCGTAGTGATTACCTCAAAATAAATCAGTGCCTTGGCACCAAGTTTACCCACCTTTTTCAAATCACCCATTCCGGAAATTCCGGTTACAAGGGTGAGGAAGATAATAGGGCCTATGAAAAGCTTCACTACATCAATGAAATAATCACCCAGTGGTTTCATTTGTACTGCTAACGCAGGACGAAAATGTCCCAGCAGAATGCCTGCACTAATGGAAAGAAGTACCCAGAATGTAAGATTAGAAAGAATTTTTTTCATGCAGGCAGGTTCATTGTTTGGATTGTACCTGCTCGGCAAAACCGGCACACAATTTCATCTCTTCTTCGGTTAACTGCATCAACCGAAAAGACTCCCCATCTTTGTCCGGATAATTATAGACCTGCCGGTATCGGGCAGGCAGTGTTCCGGTAATTTTTTTAATAAAACTCAATGCGATTAAAAATGTTCCCAGCGGTGAGGGATGCGAACCATCGGAATGAAACAACACCATCTCCGGTTTTTGTTGCCGTGCCAACTCCCAGGCATCACCAACCGGAACCCGCGTAGCGCCTGTTGCTGTTGCCAATTCTGCATAGGCAGCCGTGATGGCAGTTTGCGTCTCCGGTGTTTTTTGTCGAGCCCAGGTTGAATAGAGATAGGGGCGGGCTCCTGTGGAACGAATCAAATCAGTGAAAAGTTTTCCATAGAACAGTAAGCTGTCTTTGTGCTCCAGTGGCCACATGCTGTTGTCTTGTATGACTACGATATCATATTTTTTTTCTGTGATCAGTGTCTTGGAACGAAGTCCGCGCAAGCCACGCCAGTGTTCTCCGAGATGTGCTGCACCCACCGTTGACTTGGTACAAATCAGGCGGGTGGGCATAGAATCTGTGAGTAGATTGATGAGTTGTGCCAGGTTGTTGTAATACACATAGGAATTACCCACAAACAACACACGCAAGGTGTCCTGCTTTTCGTTTGCCCTTGCGGGAACGGAAAATACCAACAACAATAAATAACCGACCCACAGTCCCTTTCTGAACATCATGTTTGATCGCTTTATCAGAACCCTGGGTTCTGTACCATGTTAGGATTATTTTGTACCTGCGTTAATGGAATCGGTAAAATAGTCCGTTGGGTTAAAGTACTGGTAGATGTGCTGTAGTTGATCAATCGCGAAGTAGCGTTTCCGCCGGAACTGATTTTTACAAAATTGGTTCTTGTTCTGTTCAGATCAAACAAGCGCTGTCCTTCCAGTGCCAATTCTTTTCTTCTCTCCACAATGATGCTGTCCACATAAGCAGTGGCCCGCAGGGTTCCTACCGGTGGTGTTGCAAGTAAAGAAGCCGCATAAGGTCTTGTATTGGAAGAAGTGTCGCGCGACTTGCGGATCAGATTGATGTCAACCAATGAAGCTGTCAACTGTGCTATGTCATTGTTGGCTATGGCCAGTCTGGCCAATGCTTCCCCACGAGAAAGGTACATTTCAGCTATGCGCATCACCTTGATGTTTTCCAGGTAGGTGGTGATGTTGACATACTTCAGACAAAGCGGAACATTGGTTTCTCCGCCCAAAGCATTGCGGTTACCCAATGCCACAAATCCTCTTCTCACATCAGTTGCAGAATAGGCATCATATAAACTGCGGAACGTAGATAGGGTGGCACCTGTACTTCTGCTGTTCATGCTGGTGATCGTTCCCAACAATTCACCATATCCTTGCTGGCTGGATAAATAAGCGTAAGAATCAGTTCCGGGGTTATCATTAGAATTATTCACTACTTCGAAAATAGATTCAGCGCTGTTCTGTGTGCGGAAGTCTTGCAGCATAGAGCCAAATGAGTAGAGCGAGTATCTTCCTGAGTTGATCACCTCGGTTGCAGCGGCAACTGCTGTTGGCCAGTCTTCACGGAAAACAGCAACACGTGCACGCAATGCAGTTACACCCCACCTGTTCATGCGTGTTCTGAACATGGCATTGCTAACCGAACCACTGTTGATTACACCCCCATCCACCGGCAAGCGCTTCAGGGCTTCTGTTATATCTTTTTCGATCTGAGCATATACTTCTGCAGCCGTATTGCGGGCGGGGAAAACCACTTCTTCAATTTTTGTTACCGGTTTCAACACCAGTGGAACACAAAGATGTGAGCCATCTGCAGTAAAATTCAAAGGACGACCAAAGAACTTCGCCAGATCAAAATAGACCATGGCTCTTATTGCATAAGCCTCTCCCACCAACTGGGCAGCTTCTGCCTGTTCTAATGAAGTAGCGATCTTCTTGATGTTGTCTTCATTGGCAATAATCGCGTTGGCATTGGTAGCCACCTGGTACATTTGGTTCCACATTCTGCTCACATTCGCATCGGTAGCAGTGTGTGTCATCGTATTCATACCCGTATAACGATTACCGGTTCTTACGCTTCTGGTTACATTATCAGAAATTACTTCTGGAATCACCATAGCATCGCGGCCATAGTAACTATACGATTGCATCAATGAATACAATCCATTGACCGCTGCGCGGGAAGTGGACATCTGAGAGAATACGTCCTCAATCAGTACACTCTGCTGTGGCTTTACATCTAAGAAATCTTTGTTACAAGCCACCAGGAGTGATACGGTGACTACTAATATTAATGACTTTCTCATATACTCGAATTTTTCAGAAATTATAAATTGATATCTATGCCCAACAATACGGTACGGAATACCGGTGGTCTTTGAGCCATTGTTCCATCGATGGACACTTCAGGGTCAGTATTGAAGCGCTTGTCTTTGGTAATGGTCAGCAGATTTTGTGCGCGGAGATAGATCCGTGAACTTGTCAATTTCAACTTTTTCAACATAGTTGGATTCAATGTGTAAGAAAACGTCAGATCGCGCAAACGAACATAACTTCCACTGTATAAAAAGCGACTGCTTTCAAAACTTCCGGAAGATGATTGTGTTCCCAGGAATACCGGCTTGGGTACATCGGTTTTCTGACCAACGGTCGTCCATCTTCTCTCAAATTCATACCGGCTCATACCATTGCTCTGGTCGGAAAATCCAAGGTTGGCATCTGTCTTTTGGAGATAGCCATATTCATCATAGATGGTATTGCCCCAGTTTACGAAGAATTGGAAATTCAAACCCCAACCGCGATAATTGAAGTTATTGGTGATGCCTCCATAGAATCTGGGCGTTGCACTTCCATAAGCAAGTCTCGGTAACGCTGTAGTGAAGACGTTCGTAGTAACTTCTTTTGATTCATCCGTGTACCAAAGCGCTTCTCCATTTTCCGGATTAACACCGGCATATCCGCGCTGAAAGTGTGTATAGAAATCATACCCGATGCGGCGGAGATAACTTCCCGAAGGATAAGCCGGATCAAGTTCTGTAATGCGGTTGCGGTTGCTGGTTACGTTGAAGTCTGTTGTCCAGCGCAAACCACGGGCAGACTTGGGTGCCAGGTTAATGGAAGAGAGCGTTAATTCAAAACCACTGTTGCGAATGGCACCACTGTTCACTGTAATGCTGGTTACGCCATTAACACTGGGTATAGACTGACTGATCAGTAGATCACTGCTGGTGCGGGTATAAAACTCCAACGTACCATTGAAACGTCCCTTAGCCAAGGCAAAGTCAATACCCACGTTAAAGGGAATGTTCTTTTCCCAGGTCAGGTTATTGTTCGCCAACTGAGAAAGGGTAAGTCCGGAGCGGAAATCATAATCACTTCCCGCAGAATATAATCCCTGTGATTCAAAGTTATCAATGCCCTGATTACCTGTATAACCATAGCTGGTTCTCAGTTTCAATTCCTTCACCCAATCTACATTGAAGAATTTTTCACTGCTGATGTTCCAGCCGGCGCCGATGGACCAGAAAACAGCGGACTGGAAGTTTTTAGCAAAACGGGAAGATGCATCCTCTCTTATAGATCCTGAGAAGAAAAAGCGATCATTGAAACTATAATTGGCATTCAAAAACTTACTCATGATGCGGTTGGCAGTGGCAGTACCAGTGGTTTGAACCGGATTGGAACCACCTGCAGGAGTGCTGGTTCCGGGTGCTATGCCATTTACTTCAATGCTGATGTCAACATCAGAACGCGCCTGGTATTCCATACCGGCAAACAACTCAATGTTGTGTTTGTCATTGATGCTTGTTTTGTAACGGAGGATATTGGTAGAGATCCAATTCACAATGTCTTGTGTAAAATTGCTGATAACACCATTGGCAGCAACGTTCGCATTTCCCACACGTGGATCATAATAAACCGATGAAAAAGCATGGTTGAAGTCCAATGCATAATTGCCCTCGAAAGTTAACCCCTTCGACAACTTAACAGTAGGAGCCAGGACAGCGGCAATGTTATAGGTCTTAGCATTGCGCTTGGTGGTCTCCAAAACTGCAACAGGGTTGTATCCATTGTTGTAACCTAACTCATAAGTTACACCATCGCTTTTATATACCGGCAACCAGGGTGCCAAACGATACATGGCGCGGATGGGATTACCAAAGAAACTTCCACCGAGGAAATTGCTGGTACGCTGGAAGCTTCCGCTGATTCCGCCCTTCAGAGTTACCACCTTTGCGATTTCTGAATTCAGGTTCAAACGATAAGTAGCTTTCTCATAATCGATGTTACGGGTAGGAGCATCGGCCTTATAATAACTACCGGACATGAAATAAGTATTCTTGTCGCTACCACCACTTGTACTCAAATTATACTGCGAATAGTTTCCCTGGCGCAATACCATATCAAACCAATCGGTATTGATGTTGGGATTGATCGAATTGGCAGCCAGCAAGGAGTCGAAAGAGCCGGCGCGGTTGCCTGCATTCACCCATCCTTCCCTATAATATTGTAAATACTGTGGAGTATTCAATGTTTTCTGTTCTTCCCGAATGGTATTGCTGGTAACACCGCGCTGATAGATTAGGCCCAATTTCGACTTGCCGGCCTTACCTTTTTTAGTGGTGATCAAAATAACCCCATTGGCAGCTCTGGAACCATACAATGAAGTGGCACTAGCATCTTTCAGTACAGTGAGACTTTCAATGTCGTTGGCATTCAAGCCGGCGATGGTATTGCTGTTCAATCCGGAGATGTCCCCACTTACTACAGGGATACCGTCGATTACATAAAGGGGTGCTGCACCGGCATTGATGGAACCAACTCCGCGGATGCGGATATTGGGCACACTACCCGGCTGACCCGATCCGTTGGTGCTCTGCACCCCGGCGATATTTCCCTGCAGGGTTTCCTGTACAGAGGCATTGGGTGCCGATTCAATCACTGTATTCTTAATGGTACCTACGGAGCCGGTAAATGTTTTCTTACGCTGGTTGGAATAAGCAACTACCAGCACATCTTCCAGGGTATTATCTGCCAGTTGCATCTCAACTGACAAGGTTTGTCCTGAAACAGCGGTAATGGTTACCGGCTGAAGATCTACTCTGGTAAAGCGAAGTGATTCGCCTTTTTCGATTCGGATGGTAAAAGAACCATCATCGGCAGTAACAGTACCTACCTTCGATTTCGAAGCCTGCACCGAAACATTTCCCAATCCGGTATTTTCTTTAGATAATACAACCTTACCCTTCACCGTCAAGCTGGCAGGGGCTGTGGTTTGTGCGGAAACAGAATGGGTAAGCAGACAGGCAATTGCCCCTGTCATCAACACCAAAAAAGGAAGAAACCTTTTCATATTAAAAAATTTTATTTTTTTCATAAGGCATGAAATAAGCCTACGAAGTAACAATGACAACGAGGAAAGGGTGCATTGTTGTTAAACTTTCTTTAACTTTATGACAATCTGAAATAGCCGATTTTTTTCGGAAATTTTATAACTAAATGAATTTCAAATAATTAGCTCATGTCGGGTGGAAGAGGCGAAATTGTTTATTTGACCAGCCGCTGCATGGAAAAGTACAGGCAGGAGAGCGGACAAGAGTTAGTAGCCAATACCAACAAGAAAAATTATGAGCCCCTGGCCATGCTGTTGAGCGACATAAGCAACCGGCTGCCGGAAACCGCCGATACCTTACAGCACATACCCTACACCCCCGATGCAAAAAAAGAAAAGACGGAATATCCTTTTCGCAAGTATGATATTACGGGAGGGCAGATCAGGGATGCGTTTATGGGACTGGTGGGCAATCCGCGACCCTTCCTGTTAGATGCCTGCTATATATATTTATATGGTAAGGGAAGAGTAGGATTTGATCAGCACCCGACCGATCAGGAGCTGGTGGAAAAAAGAAGCGGGGAAGCTGGTGCTCGTCAGGACATGCTCTCGGTTTTTCAGGAAAATGAATTATTGAAGGAACAACTGCAAGAACTTACAAAAACCCCTATTGCTAGTCCCAAAAAGTCCTTCCAACTGCTGCCCATGGTACTTTTGCTCTTGCCGGCAATGATATTGGGCTTCCTCTACTGGAAACAAAGCAATCAATTAGAACGGTATCAACAGCAGATGAGTCTGATTCCGTATGAACCTGCTCCGGCTGAAGCAGATAGCCTGGAAGGTATTTGGATTTGTTATACCGGGTCACCGCAAGCCAGAAAATCAGACCCGGAGCGCTACCACAAATACGTGGCCAACCTAATGCAATTCAAGCGCGAACCGGAGGGACATTACCTGGTAGAAAGATTTGGTGCCAGCTTCAATCACAGTGGCTATGCACAATTCGAAAGCAAGGGCGTTGTCTCCATCCATACCCATGTAAAGAGCAACGATGCCTCCATTGTTTCCCCCCGCCATTCCTTGCTTTCCTTTAACCATGCCGTCGATCAGCCCTACCTCAATGTGATTTCTGCCTCCTGGAATTTTGATGCGGGTCCGATGAACCAGATCATTGGTATTCGGGAAGTATATCAGAAGCTGGGAACAGGAGGCCGGTTAGAAGAAATTTACAACTCACTGGAAAATGCGCAGTGTAAGTGCAAAATCATACGTTGGCACAAACCCGATGGAAGCGAGCAAACCTGGTACCTGAAGAACAGCAACCTCGATAGTTTACACAATGCCCCGCTATCAGAGTTATTGAACGAAAAAAGTATCCTGCTGAAAGATCCGGATTCCACTACCCTTCCACTTCCCCTTCCGCATCTGCAACATTGATCACTGCAGCTTATTTTGGCCGATGAACAGTGCTTCTAAAACCCTGGTGACGATTGCCTTTGGCATGGGTATTCTCACCGCCGGATGTTTTATTCCCGCGTGGCGGACCCGGTTTTCTTCCACTACCCGTTTGAGGACGGGAAGACCGAGGATTATACGTCGGGGTGGCGCCCAATTCAGGTGGAACTTCCCGCTTGGCAACTTCCTTCCCCAATAATTTTTCAATGCGGGAAAAAGCCATTTGCTCTTTTTCAATGATAAATGTAAAGGCAGTACCCTTGCTTTCCGCCCTGGCTGTTCTGCCAATGCGGTGCACATAATCTTCTCCATCGCGGGGCACATCATAATTGATCACCAGATCGATGTTGTCCACGTCAATTCCTCTGCTGAGGATATCTGTTGCTACGAGCACCTTTGTTTTTCTGCTGTGAAAATCGAGCATCACCTGCTCCCGCTGATTTTGCTCAAGATCGGAGTGGATCTCTGCTGCGGGAATTCCTGCCTTCTTCAACTCACGGGTGAGTTGCTTGACTGCTTGCTTGCTTGAACAAAAAACAATCACTGTTTGACCTGCCCTTTCTGACAAAAGATTTTTTATCAGCGGAATTTTTTGTGGCTCATATACCACAAAGGCCTCCTGAACAATCTGCTCCGGTGGTTTGGAAACAGCGATGTTGATTTCCATGGGTTGAGCGTTTAATATCTTTCGACCCAACTCCCGCATTTTTGGTGGCATGGTAGCAGAAAACAAAAGAGTCTGTCTTTGTTTGGGCAGCTGACCGATGATTTTCATGATATCATCATGGAACCCCATGTCCAACATTCTATCAGCCTCATCCAACACCAAAAATTTCAATCCTTTCACCCGTACATATCCCATATTGAGGTGCGTAATCATTCTTCCGGGCGTACAGATAACAATATCAACTCCGCTGCTCAGGGCCTTTTTTTCCGTTGCGAAATTGATGCCATCGCCCCCTCCATAAACCGCGATCGAGCTGATGGAAGTAAAATAGGAAAGTCCCTCGAGGGTCTGCTCGATCTGAACGGCCAATTCACGCGTAGGAACAATGATCATGGCCTTCACCTGCTGTTCTTCCTGGGGTTCAGTTAATAACCTATTGATCAACGGCAGAAGAAATGCAGCCGTCTTTCCGGTGCCCGTCTGGGCCGATGCGATAATGTCCTTGCCATCCAGGATGGGTTGCATCACCTGCTCCTGCACGGGGGTGGCGTTCTCATACCCCATTGAGTCAATCCCTTCCTGCAAACGCTCATCCAGCTTAAAATCAGTAAATTTCAAAATAGTTTCTTTGGTAATGCTATAAAGGTACGTCAATAAAGACGTGAAAACAGATGGGTTAGCGCCCAAGCATCCACTTACATGCTATAAAGAGGGAATTTGTTATATTTTGACTAATTTTTAACCTCATCTTTGCGGCCAATTCAGTTATTTTTGCCACTTCCGGCATTGAATGCCGTTTAATTCGACTGCATGAAGAAACTACTGCTCTTGATTTTTATTCTTCCATTGTCCATCGCGACGATGGCGCAAACTTCCAAAAGGGACTCCGGACAAACGGCCAAAAAATGGTTGTTTTTCAAGAAGCAGCCAACAGCTGCGTCTAGGGTAGTGAATCCCGAATTACCCAAGCGTGACTGGAGTAAGATCGATCTTTCGAATCGGGCAGCAGACCACCTGGTGATACAATATGGTTCTGATACCTGGCTCAACCGACCCGATAGTGTTCGCCTAGGCAGTGGCTTCAGCCGCCATTTCAACATGTATTTCATGCTCGATAAACCTTTCAAGACCAATAAAAAGTACAGTTTGGCTTTTGGAATAGGGATTGGAAGTTCCCATATCTTTTTTGACAATTCTAGGGTAGATGTAAAGGCCAACACTGCACGTCTTCCTTTCAACCGTACGGATAGTGCTGATAATTTCAAGAAGTATAAGGTCACCAATGTTTATGCAGAGGTGCCTGTTGAAGTGCGTTACTATTCCAATCCGGAAAATCCGAATAAATCCTGGAAACTAGCACTGGGTATGAAAGTAGGTACTTTATTGAATACCCATTCCAAGGGAAAGAACCTCCTGTCGAAGAATGGATTTTCGATTTATGGACCTACTTATGTTCAGAAAGAAAGCCAGCGCCGTTTCTTCAATGGTACCATGCTGGCCTTGTCGGGAAGGGTTGGTTATGGTGCTGTATCACTGAGTGCCGGCTACCAGATCACAGGGGTTTTAAAAGATGGTGCAGGTCCTTCCATGAACCGGTTATCGATCGGTGTAACCATTAGCGGACTATAATCTTTTTACCATAAGAAGTTCTTGACCCGCCGATGGCGGGTTCTTTTTTTAGGGAAGGCCCCAAGGGGGTCGTACCTTTGCAATAGAAACGGAAAAAGCAAGTGATAGAGAAAAAAACAGGTACAAGAACGGAAGACAGGGCAGTATTGGTCGGACTCATACAGAAAGACCAGACGGAGGCGCAGGCCAATGAATACCTGGATGAGCTGGCGTTTCTGGCAGATACGGCAGGGGCTTCCGCTGTGAAGCGGTTCACACAAAAATTACCCCATCCCGACAGCCGTACTTTTGTGGGTAAGGGTAAACTCGAAGAGATCCGACAATATGTGCAGCAGCATTCCATTCCATTGGTGATTTTTGACGACGAGTTATCGGGTTCACAGATCTCGAATATTGAGAAGGAGTTGAAGGTAAAGACGATCGACCGCAGTGATTTGATCCTCGACATTTTTGCCGGGCGGGCCCGCACGGCGCAGGCCAGGGTGCAGGTAGAATTGGCGCAATACCAATATTTGTTGCCCCGCTTGAAGGGCTTGTGGAAGCACTTAGAGCGGCAGGGGGGCGGTATTGGAACCAGGGGTCCGGGGGAAACGGAAATTGAAACCGACCGCCGTATCGTAAAGGATAAAATTTCATTGTTGCGGAAGCGATTGTCAGAGATCGATAAGCAGGCATTCACGCAGCGCAAGGAGCGGGGGGAATTGATACGGGTGGCGTTGGTAGGATATACCAATGTGGGCAAGAGTACGCTGATGAACTTGCTCAGCAAGTCGGATGTGTTTGCCGAGAACAAGTTATTTGCCACGCTGGATACGACTACGCGGAAGGTAGTGTTAGAGAATACGCCCTTTCTGTTGAGTGATACAGTAGGGTTCATTCGCAAGTTACCGCATCATTTGGTGGAGAGTTTCAAGAGTACGCTCGATGAGGTGCGGGAGGCGGATATACTCTTACATGTGGTAGACATTTCTCATCCCAAGTATGAAGAGCAGATGGGGGTGGTGAATAAGACCTTGCAGGAGTTGAAGGCCTTTGACAAGCCGATATTGGTGGTGTTCAATAAGATGGACCGGTATGAAGCTGAGTTCTTCGATCCCTGGTTATCGCCGGAGGTGAAGGAGGAATTGTTGCGAGATCTGCGGCAGCGTTGGGAGGAGGCTACGCAGCAACAGTGTGTGTTCATTTCTGCTACGGAGCGGGAGAACATAGAGGCATTGCGCACATTGGTGATTGAAAAGGTGCGCGATATGTACAGCATCCGGTATCCGTATAAGACGATGTTGTATTAGTGTTATTTTCTAAGACATGTTACATTGGTATAAGATTGCAGAGACTGAGGAGGCTTTGCCCTGGCAGGTGAATGGGATGTGTATGGTATTGGTAGCGGATAAGCCCCGGTTGCTGGTACGTTTTGGTGGGGAGTTGTATGCGATGGCGGCTTTTTGTCCGCATGCCGGGGCGGTGTTGGCGGAGGGTTTTGTGAGTGGGCGGGGCGAGGTGGTTTGTCCGTTACATGACTATCGTTTTCGGGTACGGGATGGGTACAATAGTAGTGGTGAGGGGTATCGGCTCAGGTGCCATGTGGTGGAGCGGAGGGCGGATGGTATCTATTTAGGTGTAGCGGAGGTGGCTGGGGCTTGAATTTTTTCCTCTAATCATTTCATCTCCAATAAAATTTCCCCTACTTTTGCACTCCGCCGCTGGCGGAAACTCCTCCTTAGCTCAGTTGGTTAGAGCATCTGACTGTTAATCAGAGGGTCGTTGGTTCAAGTCCAACAGGGGGAGCAAAATCAGAGTGAGTTTGAGGGGGGGAGTGTGAATCTCCTCACACTCAATCTCACACTCACACTAATTAAGGCCGGGAATCTAATCTCGGCTTTTTTGTTGCAACAATTGGAAGATTCCTGCATCTTCCGTCAATGAGGGGAGCAAAATCAGAGTGAGAGCGAGATTGGGTGTGGGAAATTTTCCTACACTGATTTTACTTCACACTCAAACTCACACACAAACTAAGCGCATTCATTCCCGGATGCGCTTTTTTTATTACAGGAAACCCCAAATAGCTGCATTTTTCGTTTTTAGAGTTATATATTTTTTGAAAAGCTACAACTTAATATCTTTACTATTAGAGATGGATTTCAAATAAATCAATTCACCCTCTTAAATATGACAAACTATTTAATTGTTCCTGGTCTGGGGAATTCTAGTCCGGAGC
>JADBXP010000030.1 GCA_020403455.1 Chitinophagaceae bacterium | reverse complement strand
TACGCCTGTACCCACCAACTTGTTGCCCTGCTGTGTATTTGGTACCTGGGATGCTATTACTATAAAATTTCCTGACCCATTGGCTGTTCCTCCAGCTGAACTCACGCTCACTTCCCCGGTCGTTGCTCCGGGCATAACCATTGCAACCAGGGTAGTACCATCGTTACTGATAGGAATAGCAGATACACCTCCGATCGTAATACCCGTGGGATTACTTAGGTTAGTTCCATTGATAGTAACTAGGCTACCGATGGGACCGGAAGTTGAAGAAAAGGAAGTAATGGTAGGGGCATGAATAAATGTAAATCCTGCTAGTGAAGCGCTGCCACCAGGAGTTGTCAGACTCACTGCACCACTACTACCTGCTCCAACAATTGCAAAAATAGATGTAGAAGAAACTACCGTAAAGGAGGTAACCGGTGTGCCGCCCAATGTGATTACAGATGTACCAGTAAAGTTCGTTCCGGTGATGCTGATAATGGCACCAGCGGCTGCACTGGTTGGAGTGAAGTTTGTGATCGTTGGAGCAGGGGGCAAATATTTATAAACCCAGGCTGCACCAGTAAAGTTATCATCTCTATAGCCTCCCACTATTGCCGTATTGCCGTCTGCACTTATAGAAACACTTCGGCCTTGTTCTCCCTTCCCTACGGCTCCTGTACCTATCAACTTGTTACCCTGCTGCCACCATACGCCCCCGCTTCGTGTATAAACCCAGGCTGCACCAACATTACTATTATCATAATCGCCTCCCACAATTGCCGTATTGCCGTCCGCACTTATAGAAACACTAATTCCTTGTCGTGCAGACCCAACGGCTCCTGTACCTACCAACTTGTTGCCCTGCTGCGTCCATACGCTCCCGCTACGTGTAAAAACCCAGGCTGCACCAACAGAGCTATTATCATTATAGCCTCCCGCTATTGCCGTATTGCCGTCCGCACTTATAGAAACACTAAAGCCTTGTCGTGCAGACCCAACGGCTCCTGTACCTACCAGCTTATTGCCCTGCTGCGTCCATACGCCCCCGCTACGTGTATAAACCCAGACTGCACCAACACCATTATCACCATCGCCTCCCACTATTGCCGTATTGCCGTCCGCACTTATAGAAACACTCGAGCCTTGTCGCCCCTGCCCCACGGATCCTGTACCTACCAACTTATTGCCCTGCTGCGTCCATACGCCACCGCTTCGTGTATAAACCCAGGCTGCACCAATATTGCTATTATCATTATAGCCTCCCACTATTGCCGTATTGCCGTCCGCACTGATAGAAACACTATAGCCTTGGTATCCCGGCCCGACGGCTCCTGTGCCTACCAACTTGTTGCCCTGCTGCGTCCATACGCCACCGCTTCGTGTATAAACCCAGGCTGCACCAGTAAAGTTATCATCTCTAAAGCCTCCCACTATTGCCGTATTGCCGTCCGCACTGATAGAAACACTATAGCCTTGGTATCCCCCCCCCACGGCTCCTGTACCTACCAACTTATTGCCCTGCTGCGTCCATACGCCCCCGCTAAGTGTATAAATCCATGCTGCACCAACACCATTATCACCATCGCCTCCCACTATTGCCGTATTGCCGTCCGCACTTATAGAAACACTCGAGCCTTGGGAACCCTGCCATAGAGCTCCTGTACCTACCAACTTGTTGCCCTGCTGTGTATTTGGTACCTGGGATGCTATTACTATAAAATTTCCTGACCCATTGGCTGTTCCTCCAGCTGAACTCACGCTCACTTCCCCGGTCGTTGCTCCGGGCATAACCATTGCAACCAAAGTTGTTCCATCGTTGCTGATGGGAATGGCAGCTATTCCTCCAATTAAAATACTAGTGGGATTATTAAGATTGGTACCTGTGATAGAAACTAATGTTCCTACAGAACCAATTTGAGGTGAAAAACCTGAGATGGTTGGTTGTGAAAAAGCCATTAAACCAACCAACAATGCAACAGCTAGCATCCGAACTTTGATGCTCAAACTTTTTTTTCCCTTCGGCCACATAGGATATTATCTAACGTGCACCAAATGTATCTATTTCTTTAAGAAAAATCCCTACCACAAATTCCGAGGACACCAATCCCCGTAGCGGTTGCCCAGCAGAAACCCAATCATGATCTCGTGGGTACCACGGCTGACCGTATTCAATGATGAGGTCTGCAAATCATAAGAATAACCAATATTAATCGAGCGGTTAATATTCATACCCGCCATCGCAGCAAAACCATCCTGGTATCGGTACGACGCACCGAACCAAAGCAGATCCTGGTATTGCAACTTGGTATTTACATCGAAACCCAGTGGTAAAGGACTAATATACCTTACCAACACTGAGGGCAGTAAACTGAAATCATCGCCCAACTGCATACGATAACCCGCACTGGCGAATATATGCGGTATCAATTTACCCCTCTGCAGGTAAACTGTATTATCTGAAAACGCTACCTGCTGCGGCACAATCTGCTGCACGGAAAGTCCAACAAAATATTTATTCGAATACAACCACAAGCCGGCACTGATATCCGGCTTGATCGTATTGATCAATGTAGAGTTGGCAACAGCCGGATCCAATACCGTTCCACCGAAGTTCAATTTTGTCGCATCCAGACTTAAATTCGTGATGCCTACCGAAACACCGGCTGACAAAGTGGTGCGTGCACTCAGGGGCAAATGATACGCATAACTTCCATATGCCGCAAAGCGATTCAAAGGACCCGTCTGGTCATTCAGCACCGTAAAACCTACTCCGTGGTGGGGCTCCGGTGCAGTATAATCTTTCCAATACGCTTCTCCTCTCGGATTGCTTCCTCTTGCTCGCACCGTAGTCGCCGTGTTGCGGTCAAAATCACTCTTGCGCAAAGGTCCATGTATTGTCAAATAAGTGGTTACAGGTGCATCCGGTAAACCCACCCACTGCGCCCGGTGACTGGCTTTTACATCCCAGTAGTTTTCTATTCCCGCAACAGCAGGATTAATAATAAAATTATTGAGTATGTATTGGGTATAATAAGGTCGCTGCTGTGCAGCGGAAGGCAGGCTGTGCAACATCCCTAATAATATACCTGCTATGATGACAACTCTTCTCATGTTAGCGGATGATGGTTACAGCACCCTTGAGTATGTTTAATCCGTTCCTGGGATTGATGATATAATAATACGTTCCTACCGGTAAGTCCGTCCCCTTAAACTTCCCATCCCAGGGCTGACTGTATCCGGTACTCAAATATACTGGTTGTCCGTATCTATTAAAAATCTGAATAGTCGCATCGGGATAAAATTCCAGGTATTTAATGACCCAAAAGTCATTAATGCCATCCCCGTTCGGTGAAAAAGCATTGGGAATCGATGGTTCCTTGATCAATTTAATCTGGATGTCATCGGTTGCCGAACATCCTGCCTGTGAAGTAACGCGCAGGGTATATAGAATGTCACTGGTCGGTGTACAAAGTGGATTTGCTGCCGTATCACTGCTTAAGAAGGTGCCGGGTGTCCACAGATAACTGAGGTTATTGCCAAAAACAAAATCCGGTTTCAAAGGCATGATAGCGCCCTCCAGTATCCGCTGCTCCGCAGGTAGAATCAATACCGGCAAGGGATGGATGGTGATAGGTAGGAAAGCAGTATCACTGAAGCAACCATCGGCATTTTTGATGTATAACTTAACTACAGCATTGCCCGAATCAGTGTACGTAAGTTGCGGATTCCTCACCCCCGAAGTTTGTCCTTTACCCAGGTCCCAAAACCACTGCTGCACTGCACTGGAGAAACCATTGCTCTGATCAGTAAACGTGATACGCTCATTAAAACACAAAGAATTGGTAGTGGCAGTAAAAGCAGCCATCGGCATGGGAAACACCTGAATTATCTTAGTTACACTGTCCACACAATTGTTTCCTCCCGAATAAGCTACTACCCGAATGGAATAACTGACTGCTGCATTCCCACTCACTTCCGTGAAGGAACGAACATAATTCTGTTGTACTCCTGGAGCATTGATGATTGTTCGCTTATTCCTGTCGCCAGTCACATCCCAATAAATCTGCAATTGCGTTAGCGCACCAAAGTTTACTGAAGAAAGATCTTTCAAAGAAATAGGTTGGTTGCTACAGAAAGGGGGACTGTTCAATATATTGAAATCCGCCCGTGGTGTAGTTCCATTCACAGTAAAATTCCGGGTAATGGCAGCAGCGCAACCCGCGGCGGAAGTAACCTGCAGTCGCACCTGGTAATCACTCTCCTTGTTAAAAGTAACTGTTGGCTGTACTTGTGTGCTGGTAAGCGGTACAGGGCCCGGACTCACAGCCGGTGAAGCAAAATTGAAATTCCATAAATAAGTAAAGCCGGTACTTCCGTCTGCTATCTTGCTGGTATCCTGGAACAAGGCGTTCGCATCGTTGAGACAAATGGCAGGTGAAATGAAACCAGGCTCGGGTCGGGGATGTATGCGCAGTGGGGTGGTCGGACTAAACACATCGCTGGTGCAGCCATTGCCGAGAACAACCTGGAGTGTCGGTACCCTGTCCCCCCATGCGGAATAAGTCGTTGTTACCGGTGCATTGGTAGTTCTTGAAAATGCTCCATTCCCATCATCGAGGTTCCAGATATGGGTTGCAATCGTTCCATTCGAGGCCACTGCAACACTTGAAAAGGTAACAACCCCATCGATGCAGGTTAGAGAAGGCACAACCCAACCGGCAACCGGTTTATTGTTTAAGGTAATTGTTTGTGTAAAAGGGATTGAAGCGCAGCCAATATCTGAAATTACATCGTGGGTCAGCGCATAAGTTCCCGCAGCGTTATACTTGAATGCCACATAGCTGCTGTCTGTCTTATCTACCGTGGTTCCTGCACCATTGCCCCATCGCCAGCGGGCTATCTTACCCTGCGCATGGGTTGACTGACTAAAGATTTTAACCGAGTCATTGATACATCCTGTAGTTAGTCGCGTTGCCTGTGACACGGGTCGGTTCAATACACGTATGGGGAAGAGCAACTGTTGGTTGGTGCTGCCACAACCATCCGGGGTAGCCGATGTAGTATATAATCGCACCGTATCAAGTACGGCAGAAGTATTGGACTGATTGAATTGATAAGTAATTCCCGGACTATAATAACGGATGGTTTGTCCGTTATACATGACCACGCTGTCCGAAGTAATGTTGGCAGTTTGATTGATAACTCCGTTGGGTGTAATGCGGGGTGCCAGCGTAAAATCCCACTGAATGGTAGTAGGTTGATAATTCAAAGGGATAGAAAAAGTGAAGGGGGTATTGACACAGGTATATCCGGAGTCTATGCGATTAAAAGGATTTTGCAGGGTAGGTTGTGGAACAAAATCCTGCACATTGGCGCCCCCATTGTATCCGTAAGACTCTACGTCGCCATACCCATAAACGATTGCCGTGAAATTACTATCCGCAACAATGCGGTGTACTGGATTAATTGCGGAAGAAGTAGAAAGGTCTGCCTGCAGATAAGCATACTCTGAATTGGGAATATTGATAAAGTTGGCGGTGGGAGCAGTACCATCTATTCGCACAGAGGCAGTAAACTTTTTCTTGATCACCACATTGACAAAATGAAGGGCTACATTCGTATTGAAGACATTGTTATCCCCCCTGGGAACATAGTCTCTGTGCGCTGAAAAAAAGGTGATATCCCGTAGGGTTTGTTCCACCGGATTTAAAATAACCATTTCAGGATCAGACCAACAGTTGGAGCGGGTATCGTTGACAAAGCATCCTGTTTTGCATGTCTGGGAGGTGATGAACTGTGCAACAGATATGGGTTCATCCGATTGAATGATCAGCGGATTACCGGAAAGATAAAAGTAAAAATTTCCCTGGGCATTGTAATTCGATGACCCCAACGTAAAGGTAAGTCCGTTGTCCTGTATTGTCACTGTAGCTCCGGGATTGCGGGGATAGATTCGATAAATGTCATACACCCTATTGATGAAAGGGGAGGTAACGAAAGTCTTCCCCCAGGATTTGGTGGGGAAAAGTTGCTGGAAAAGATTGTCACCCCCGGAGGCACCATTGCAATCGAATGAGCTCCAGGTAGAACCGGAAAAAACGGCAATAGGCTTGCAACCCGAGGCTCCATTGGACGGAGCAGATGTAATTCTGGTTCCTGAGAGGTCTCCCCTATTTTCGGACTGGAACTGGTAGCAGTCACCTGCATTGGGTAAATTCACAACGATGGGTTGTCCTGCCGGCTCACTTGTTCGACCGTTGGCTGTAGGAACAATGGTCACCTGTGTGTTGGGCTCAGTTGCAACGACATTGATCTGAGCAACACCTCCAAGGGTACCATTGGCAGTTGAAGGGGATGTGGAAGTGGATGCAAAGGAAGGAGCAATGTATTCGTTCCCGAGACCCTGCACCGGCAACAAGAGCGTCGCACCACTTCGGGCCGATTTGATGATGTGGGCGTAAACAACCACCGGATCGGTGGAAGTTATTTTAATGGCTTTTAGGGTACTAACACCGTTGGATTGATTTTGATAAACCCCCGTGTTGGATGCAAAATATTGCGGTCCGGATCCTGTGGGTGTACCGGTACCGGTTTTGTTCAAAAAAATGCGGGTTATCTTATTGGCCTGAACGTCAAAATTGAGCGGTGATCCGTTGGCCAATACCAGGGTTCCGGTGGTATTCACCGAAGCAGTGATATAAATACCCATCACGGCATCAGTTCCATCTACGTGTGCAGGAAAAGTAAACCAAAACAATTTTCCCTTATTGGAAGCCTCCTGTGCTGAACTGTTACCCCAGTAGCTGAAGAACAGACAGAAAGCAATAAAAATGCGAGAAAAACGCATCCGGGAAAAAGTTTGACAATCAGATAATTAGATTTCGAAGGAATTCACTTGATAAAATTACATCAACTGAACAAACCTATGTTGATTTAAGACCTGAAAATGCTCTCAAACGCTGTCTTTTAGTAAAGTTTTAGCAACCGGACCGCAGTTGAACAACAAATCAAGGATGCTCAGTCCGGGCAAGAATCCATGCCGCTCTTCAAAAACCTGTCTGTAAACAGGAAATTTTTCCGGAAGGTGGGAGGAAATAGCACCATCTTTTCCTCGCTGGTCAGCATATTCCGGACCGGGATGGTCCTCAAATTTTTCAGTGAGAGAAATGGTAAGTTCCGGAAACAGCCATTTTCTGATTTGGTGGAGGATAGCCATGTTGAGGTCGAGCAGATATTCAGGCCGGGAGAGCAGGATTTCAAAAATAGCATGATGGTAAAATTCAAAGAAAGGAGCCCGGCGATAACAAGACTCTAGTGTTCTGATGTGCTGCTGGGGCCAGTTCTCTTTGTATGCAATTTTGACAGCTGAAAGGGGGCAGTGCTGGTCTCTTCCTCCAAGCAAGGGAACAGTTATCAGACGACGCCCTTCAGCTCCTGTGATGGCTGTACGGTTCCTCCAGCCACCCTTTTGCCAGTTTTCACATGCTTCAATTTTTATATAAGAATATTGATTGAAACTTTTAATCCAATTAATACTACCAAAATATTGAATATCAGTAATTAACAATGTTTTTATTGATTCCAAGTGCAAAAAGATCAAAAAGATGAAAAAAAGTGATAAAAATGTGATTATTTATATTATTTAATTATTGAGTTAATTATTGTAACTTATTGTATATTAATTAATTAAGTTAATTTAACTATTGCCAATAAATTTAGTAGTCAAAATTTAACCTTTTCAACCACTGAAAACTAAATATATTAGTGTAGAAATTCAAGCGAAATGATCCAAGTAGTCCCCACCTTAACAGCAAACCCTCATCCTTTGCCTCTTCGCCTCCCCTCCCTTTTCCGCACCTTGCTGTTGCCCATCCTTCTTCTCTCCTTTCTGTCATCCTGTCGCAGTCCTAAGGAGTTGAGCTTCGTACGGGTGGCGGACTGGAAAGCGACAGAGACCGGTCTTTCCACCAGTTGGGTATCGGCCAATCTTGTGTGCAACAACCCCAATCCTTACCGGCTTACCCTGCAAGAATTGGATGCCAAGGTCTCTCTGGACGGAAGATTCCTGGGGACCCTACGGATCGACCAACCCTTACCTATTCCCCCCTCTTCTGAGTTCACACTTCCTATCCGTTTGCAGGTAAATATGTCTGCCTTCTATGCTTCCGGCTTAGCCATACTCCTGGGGAACGAGGTTCAGGTGAATGTCGAGGGTTCTGCCCGCGGCAGCCGCTGGAAGCTCTCCCGAACCATGCCGGTACAATACAACGGCAAACACCGCCTATCGGATTTTAAATTGTAGGATTCTATCAATAAAAGGGCTGCACGTGACAAGGGGGTGCTCCCTTTTTCTGTCCTCCCCCATCAGCAGGTCGCTTACAAATGGGTGGCAAGGCCAAATAAGCATCTGGGGTTGCCAGGGAAGAATCTGCATCAAAGCCGGCATTGTTCATGGCCACCCTGATAGCATCCGGTGATGTACGGTCCGGCCAATACTGTAATTTGATTTCCCCTTGCAACAACTGAATTTTCCACTGGATAATACCACTTTCCATTTCGGCCTTATTCACTATCACCAACTGCCTTTCCAGTCTTTCCTTGCATTCCCAACAGCGTAGATTGGCAGATTTGATGGTCACCCATTGTGATTTGGACTGCTGAGCCATGGCATGACCGGCCACCAGCAGCATACAGCAGCAAAAAAGCATCAATTGTTTTTTCATGGCTTTGTGTTTATTGCTTCCACTGAGCAGGATTTTGTCGCCATTCCTCGAGGGTCGTCTGTAGGTCGGCACTCACCATACCCGTTTCAATGGCTTTTTCAATTAATGTGCCATATTGTGTTAAAGCCCTTAGGGGAACACCTGCTTTTGCAAATGCCTCTTCCGCTTGCGGAAACCCATAACTGAAAATACACACCATACCTACCACATCCAATCCGGCAGCTTTCATCACATCCACCACCTGTAAACTGCTTTTGCCGGTAGATACCAGGTCTTCCACCACCACCACCTGTTGTCCTGGAGTGAAATAACCCTCAATCTGATTACCCATGCCATGTTCCTTGGGTTTGGGACGCACATAGATAAAGGGTAATTTAAGCTGGTCTGCCGCCATAGCACCCCAGGGAATTCCAGCTGTAGCTACTCCCGCCAGCAATTGTGCCGCAGGAAAATCCTCGAACACTACATTGCACATTTCACTCTTGATGAAGTCACGTATATAAGGAAAGGAAAGGATCCTCCGGTTATCGCAGTAAATCGGACTTTTCCAGCCACTGGCCCAGGTATACGGTTGTTCGGGTCGCAATTGTACAGCGGCCACCTGCAATAATTTTTCTGCTACGGCTTTTTGGTGCGTCATAGTGCAAAAGTACGCGCATTTGATAGGTCGGCTGCCCGAATTGCGTAACTTTGTATGCACATTTCAGGTATGAATAATCAACAATCAATCCAGGCAGCAGGCGGAATTATTTTGAATGAACGGGGAGAGCTACTGATGTTCTTCCGCAGGGAGAAATGGGACTTACCCAAGGGAAAAATTGACGAGGGAGAAACAGCCGAGGAAGCAGCCGTTCGAGAAGTTGCCGAGGAAACGGGTATTTTGAACATTAAAGTAATCAGACCGGTCGGAACCACAGAACATGAATACATAGACCCCTTTACCAATCAGCATGTTCACAAGACCACCCATTGGTTTGAGATGTTTTCTGAATCTTATCTCCCCATGATTCCTCAACTATCAGAAGGTATCACATTCATCCGCTGGGTTACCATGAAAGAATTGCCTTACCTGCTTACAGGAAGTTACGATACAATCCGTGACATTGTTACACGTGCAGGTTTGCTGCAGGAGACTTCTTCCGAGAATTAATTCAGTGATTTTACGGAACGTGCAACCACCTCAGGAAGAAAAGGAGTGGCATCACCACCATTGCGAATGATATCACGAACAATGGTGGAGGCAACCGATGTGTACTTTGGTTCGCCTGTCAAAAAGATGGTTTCGATTTTACAATCCAGCGTACGGTTGGCATCGGCGATGGTTTTCTCATATTCAAAATCGCTCACATACCGAATACCTCTCAGAATGAAACGGGCACCGATCATCTGACAATAGTGAATGGTTAATCCTTCATACACCACACTTTCCACCCGGGGCTCGTTGGCATAGATCTCTTTCACCCATTCCATCCTTTGCTCTGCGGTGAACATGGGACTTTTAGATGCGTTGATACCGATACCTACATAAATTTTATCAAAGAGGGGGAGCGCCCGGTTGATGATGTCCACATGACCTAAAGTAACTGGGTCAAAGGTTCCCGGGAACAGGCAGATTCTGGACATAACCAGGTGTATTGATTGGTTCTACGAAATAAAGCAATTTTCAGCAGACCTATTGAAAAATCAGGCCTCGGAATCTCTTCCTGCCAACAAATAAAGAGCAGCCATGCGTACAGCGACTCCATTTTCAACTTGCTGCAAAATAATAGAATGTGGCCCGTCAGCAATGTCACTGTCCAGTTCCACCCCCCTATTGATTGGACCGGGGTGCATGATCACAATTTCTTTGTCCAGTTTCCTCAGCACTTCCCGGCGTATGCCATAGAACAGATTGTATTCCCGAAGCGAGGAGAAAAGGGGTTGGTTTTGTCTTTCTAGTTGAATGCGGAGTACATTGGCAACATCGCACCAACGCAATGCCTTCACCAAATCGTATTCCACGCGCACATCCAGCGCTTCAGCAAGATGCGGGGGTATCAGGGTGGGCGGACCTGTTACGGTTACTTCAGCACCCATTTTTCTCAGCAGATACATGTTACTCAGCGCTACCCTGCTGTGCATGATGTCCCCGATGATGGCCACTTTTAAACCCTCCAGCTTACCGAATTTTTCCTGCATGGAAAGGGCATCCAGCAATGCCTGGGTAGGATGTTCGTTGATTCCATCTCCTGCATTGATGATCGCAGCAGGTATGTGTTGCGCAAGAAAATGCGGGGCTCCGGAAGCACTGTGCCGCATCACCACCATATCCACTTTCATGCTCAGAATATTGTTCACCGTATCGAGCAAAGTTTCGCCTTTGGCAGCAGAGGACGAGGAGGCAGTAAAATTCAACACATCGGCAGATAACCTTTTCTCAGCCAGTTCAAAAGAAATACGGGTACGGGTGGAATTCTCAAAAAACAGGTTGACAACGGTCACATCGCGCAAGGAAGGAACTTTCTTAACAGGGCGTTGTAAAACTTCTTTGAACCGGGCTGCAGTAGATAAAATCAATTGAATGTCGCCGGGGGTGAGGTCTTTTATACCCAGAAGGTGTTTGGCAGACAGTTTCATTAAAGATCAAAGATAATAGTTTTTAATTATCCAGCAGGATCACTTCATCCAACCCCTCATTCTCCTGCCAGTTGACTTTTACTTTTTGGGATACAATGGTGTCGATTACCTTGCCGGTATAATCGGGCTGAATCGGTAACTCCCTGCTGAAACGGCGATCGACCAAAACACAGAGTGAGACCTCAGCAGGCCGGCCGAAATCGAGTAAAGCATCCAATGCAGCCCGAATGGTTCTACCCGTATACAGCACATCATCTATCAGAATGACCTTTCGGTTTTCTATATCAAAGGGCAGGTTGGTAGTGTTAGCCACGTGAAGACCCTTGCGGATATCATCGCGATAAAAAGTAATATCCAGTTGACCATACATAACCGGTCCGGCAGCAATGGACTTCAACACTTCGACAATTCTATTGCTGAAGAAAACTCCGCGAGGCTGTAAGCCAATCAGTACCGTATTCTCCAGAGATGGATGTTGCTCCAATATCTGGTGTGCCAGTCGTTGACAGGTAATGGACAATTGTGCTGCGGTTAAAATCGTCTTCAACGTAAGAATTTGCCATAAAAATAACTTGTTTCCCGCAAACTGCCACCGCTGAAATAGTTTTTACCGCTCTCCTGCTGCAAAGCAGAGAAATAGATAGTTAAAGATTAATTTGCACCCCATGTTCTTCTTGCGCCATATAGCATTGTATCAATTCAGGAATTATGAGCAGGTTGCTTACAGCTTTCCCGGAAGGGTTACCGGCATTACCGGACTCAACGGGAGTGGAAAAACCAATCTGCTGGAAGCCATTTATTTTCTCTGTTTTGCCCGCAACCATACCCACCGCAGCGATAGCTCCAATGTATCGCACGGAAAAGAAGGATTCAGGCTGGAGGGTGATTTCAGGTTGATGCAGGAAGAATTCCGCGTAAGCTGTGTATTGCGGGAGACCCAGAAAAAAGAACTGATGGTGAATGGTGAAATGCTGAAAAAATTATCAGCCTACATGGGTCGGTTCCCGGCAGTGATGATCGCCCCCGATGACGTTTCACTCATCACTGGCACTAGTGAGGAAAGAAGGAAATGGCTGGACACCTTGTTGAGTCAGTTGGATTCAGACTACCTGCAACAATTGATTGCCTATCAAAAAACACTTACTCAACGCAACCATTTACTGAAACAGGCACAAGAACAAGGCACAATCGATACAGCCCTGCTTCAGGTGCTGAATGAACAGTTGGTGCGCTATGGAACCGTGATATTTACTACCCGTTCTCATTTCCTTGCTGATTTTTTGCCGATGGTGGGCCGTCTCTACCAAAAAATTGCAGGGGGTAATGACCGATTATCAGTAAAGTATGAGAGTCATTTACAAGAAAAGGATTTACTTTCCTGGCTGGAAGAAACACAACAACGTGACATAGCACTGGCCCGTACCTCCCGTGGAGTCCATCGAGATGAACTTGTTTTTTTGATGGGACAACAACCTTTTAAGGGGGAGGCTTCACAGGGACAGAAAAAAAGCTTGTTGTTTGCACTTAAACTGGCAGAGTGGGAAGTGTTGGAAAATACCAAGGGCATTCCCCCCCTCCTGCTGCTCGACGATCTGTTCGAGAAACTCGACGGTGAGAGATTACAACAACTATTGCAAAGAGTTATTGTGGAAGGAAGAGGGCAGGTTTTCATCACCGATACGGATGCAGTGAGACTTAGCGAACACCTGGAACCCATGGGCGTTCCCTTCCAACTCATCAGCGTTTAAGTAAAAATACCCTGAGTACAGAGATAGGAAAAATGTACTTTTGATGCATGGCTACCCTGCACATCGGAGAGGCAATCAGAAGGTTCCTGGAAAAAAGTCGGCTGCGAGACGGACTACAGGCGGCACGCATTGAAGAAGTGTGGGAACAGATCATGGGTAAGACGGTTGCCCAGTACACTACCCGAATCAGACTGTTTCAGCAAAAATTAATGATCGAAACACCTGTGGCACCCTTGAAACAGGAACTGATGTACCAGAAACCCCAGATCATTGCACGTGTCAATGAAGCATTTGGTCAGGAGGTTGTCAAGGAAGTAATCATCCAGTAACACCCCCTTTACCATCTTGTTGAACAAAGCAATACGAAAGCATATTCGTATATAATATTATATTTATTTGTTTAATTTTTTTGGGGTAATTTTTTGGAAATGTTAAAAAAACATCCGAATTTTTAACATTCAATAACCCCAAAACCCCATTTTGTATGGAATTAGTACCTCTTTTGATTCAACTTGCCTCCGGTGCTGTTGGAGGAAATCTGGCCGGCAAATTACTGCCTAAGAATTCACTTGGAACAATCGGCAATTCAATTGCCGGCATCGCCGGTGGCGCACTCGGTGGTCAATTGTTAGGCATGCTCGGCATGGGTGGTGACGCTGCTGCAGCCACAGATATCAGTGGTATCATACAGAACCTCGCCGGTGGCGGTGCAGGCGGTGGCGCATTAATGGCCATCATTGGAATTGTAAAGGGTATGTTAAAGAAATAAGAATACCCCCCTATCCGTTACCTAACGGGTGCTTGCCAAAAGCGGTTGCAGGAAGTCATACAACTAAACCTGCAGCCGCTTTAATTATATAAATGTATCATTTATGTAATTAGAAATCTATCTACAACAATAAAATTCAATGCAGGAATATTTTTGTTTTCGATATTCCGTTTCGATAATTGAAAACACTGACTAAATTGTTAAGTCAATCTCGGAATTGCTGTCCTTGAGCAAATCAATCGAAAAAGCTATTCTGCTTGCTTGTGTTTATCCGGAGATTTTATTGCCTGGATTATTATCATCTGTTAGCAATGAAGCGTCAGATTCTCAGACATTATAGAATTAATTCATAACGTTTTAGATAGTTTATCAATAACGCTATAAAAAAAGCAATTTTTTAATAACTACACCGGTAATTATAGCGATAGCGAAACTCATCAATGTGCCAACCAAAACATATTCGCTTCTTAATTTCCCATCCCTTTCTGCAAATCGTATGATGCTTTTTCCTGTAATTAGAAATCCAATGGCTTCGTATTGGTTTAGAAGTACAAATGTCAGTATGATTAACCTTTCAAATTGTCCGATTAATTTTCCACCATTTAAAATTTCTATAGACTCATCCTCTTCCTGTAAATGAACATTTGTTATTCTAGGTGCTATTTTGGCTATTGAATGTTTTATTATATACCCGGTTGGATACATTATAAAAATATAAGCCAATAATAACAGACTGATTTTATAATTAAAAAAAGGCAGCTCGATTGCCGAAAATACTTTGGGAAATATATTAAAATGTATTGTCCAAATCACAAGTAGTATAAAGATATGAATACCCTGATCAATAAAAAATAGCCTACTTTCCCAACTTTTCTTCTTCTCTAAAAGGTGCATTTTTATTGAATCAATGAGCCAATGGCTAAGAGCAATTGTTGCACTTATTAATAGCATTTTACTTAAGACTAAGGTGGAAACAAAAACTATAGCTACATGAATTAACATTTGTTTTGTAAGCCATTTTTTATTGTTTACAATGTTGCTGCTTTGCAGAATAAAATCGCTTATAAAATGCGCTAACAGCAAACGAATTAGTAAACTGCCTTGGTCAGTTGTGAATAATACTATTTCATTCTTCATCAGAATATATTTTCTCAAATCGATTTAACATTGTTTCTATGGCATTCCAGTTACCAGTCATACTTCTTTGATTTACTGCAGACTGATGAATATTTAATTTCTCTGCAATTTTTTGCTCTTTAAACCCTAGTAATTTTTGGAAAATTACCTGACATTGAAATGCCGAAGTTTTAGAAATTAAGGCATCTAATAATTTGAATTCAGTTGTTAACTCATCATTGTATTTGTCATTTGTAGCTATTCCAATTGATTGTTTTTTATTTTTCATTGAGTCCAAAAGTTCTCCTGATAATTGAAATGCCTCTCCTCCTGAAGAAGCTAATCTATTGGAGAGATATTCAACTTCGCCAATCCCAATTACTATTCTTGCATCAAAAATTCTTGGTGGAGAAATTTTCTTTTTTTGAGAATTGGATTTACCCTGCGTCTTTACTTTAAAAAGTTCACTTGGATTCAAACTTCGGATAAATGTTTTTTGTATCAAAACAATCCTAAGCGCGAGTTTAGGCCTATCAATAACACACTGAAAACTGTCACCTCGGAATGTTTCACTTCGCATGTTAAAATCATTATCCCACTGCTTAAGTGCATTTGCTATTCTTTCGAATAAAATATTTCTCTGCTCTGCATTTATTTGAGTCGAGTGAATTATATCCCCCGTGATAACAGCTTTTCTCATTAGTCGAAAATTGATACAATATTAGCTATTAGACTGATAATATAAAAATATAAGTCTATAAACTTATATTAAATAATTATTAGTCTCACATCTTATAATAAAGATAAGTAAATTCAGCACTATGTATTGTTTGAATTGGATGTACAATCACCTTTTCTTATCGCACCTCAATGAGACTTCGTTTTCCTATCAGGGAGGATTTCGGCTCTGCTTGATCAACAGAAAAGAAAAATATCCACCTTAAATAAATAGCATTTTCATATTTGAAACGCTATCTATCCTTCATTCTTCTGATTGATTTGCTAACCCCGTCAAAAATGAAGAGGGTATAGCATATGGCAGAGATTAAAATTGACTGAAAAAAAATAGAAAAAGACTTAAATATCGTCGTTCTAGCCTTCTTTTCCGGGTGGCAATTTATCAAAGTTGAAATAGAAGAGAAGTTGACTTTTATCCGAAAAACACATGAAAACCACCTCATAAGATAGTTTAACCATGCATCTACTACTATTTTCTCCTGCTCAGGGAAGAATATCGGCAGGTGTATTTACTTTGGCCCCGGCTATTTTTTTACGCACGGTACCACCTTCCATCAGGAAGTAGGTTGGCACTACCCGGGCAGCTGTTTTAATAACAGTAGCATCTCCCTTTAAAATCGAGTGTCCGCTAAAAATAGTGGCTGCCTCACTGGCATCTGCAGTTACGAGAAGTACAGGAATTCCTTTCTGCAATGCTGCAGACCTAACCTGTTCATATTTGTCCTTCCATTCTGCCACATCGCGACAGTTCTGCGCAAAAACAAGCAAATAGTTGCCCGATGTATTCAGCAGAGCTGTTGTTGTATCCGTTCCACCGAGTGTTTGTAAGCTAAAATCTTTGATGGCTGCTTCTAAACCATTGCCCTTCTTCACCAAGCGGTCTGTTCTTTCCACAAATTCGTAAGTCGAATCGAAATCATCGGGAAAATGATCTGCATCGAAAGTAACTTTCTTCCCTTGGTGCAGATAGGTAAAATCGATGGCAAAGCTATCGGGAATGGCACCTGCCGGGGTTTTCATCTTTTCCAATAAATTATTCCCCTGGCGATAAGGCAGGCAATCTACAAAAGGATTGTTTTTTAATACATAAGCCTGTGCTGCTGCAGTACCTATAACTACGATGGATAGGAACAGCAATGATAATCGGGTAGAGAACAGAGGTTGAATGCTGCGCAGGGAAAAACGAATGATTACGATCAGTACCCACAAGATCAGGTCCTTGATGAATGATTGGGTGGGTGTCAACGGAAGACAATCACCAAAGCAACCGCAGGTCTTGATTTTTCCGGAAAACAGCGCATAACCGGTTAAGAAGGTGAAGAAGATGATCAGCAACAGCAGCAGGGCCGAAAACCATTTCATCTGCCATCCGATGATGAGTGCCACACCCGCCAACACTTCAAAAATATTCATCAGCAGTGAAAGTCCGAGTGTATAAGGATTCATGAAATGCATGCCCCATACTTCAAAAAATTCCTGCATTTTGTAGCTGAGACCCAGGGGGTCATTGGCCTTGATCAGGCCGGAAAAAATAAACAGCAATCCTACAGTCCATCTGATCAGGGTAATGAATGTTTTCATATAGCCGAATGTTTTCCTTCGTCAATTAATATCAATGCAAAAACAGCGTAGTTAACAATATCCGTAAAATTGGCATCAATTCCTTCGCTGATGAGTGTCTTCCCATCGTTCAGCAGTATTTGTTTGATGCGCAGGAGTTTCATGAGAATCAGGTCGGCAAAACTTTGTTGGCTCATATCTCGCCAGGCCTCACCATAATCATGGTTCTTGTTCACCATGGTATCTTTCGCAAAGGCCACCTGTTGAGCATACATTTCTTCCACGCGGTTCAATCCCAACTCTTCCACCTGCGGTTCTCCCAATTGCAACTGCATCAACCCGATCAATGCATAATTCACGATACCCTTGAATTCTGAGGGGATGTCATCTTCTACCTTTTGGGTAGGAAGATCTTGCAAATTGCGGATGCGCAATGCCTTGATGAATATCTGGTCCACCACAGAGATGATGCGCAAAACCCGCCAGGCAGTGCCATAGTCTTTGGTCTTTTTTAGGAAGATTTGTTGGCACCCGGCGATCGCTTCATCATATTGCAGGTTGGTGTTCTTCATTTTAGGTTTACTTTTATGGGCCAGGACCCACGAAATGATACTGCAAGATAATAGAATACCCTTTACTTTTTCACTCAACCTTCGAGGTAGATTACTAACAAGTTCAACTCCGCTCGTGATGGGTATAGTGAATGTTACACCCGACTCATTTTATTCCGGCAGTCGTGTGCAAGGCATGGATGCAGCGTTGCAACGGTGTGCTGATATGCTGGAACAGGGGGCTGACCTGCTGGATGTCGGTGGCGTAAGTACCCGTCCGGGTAGCGTGCCTGTTGCAGAACAGGAAGAAATAGATCGTGTGATACCGCTGATAGAAGCCATCGTGGTTCGTTTTCCTGCAGCCATCCTTTCAGTAGATACCTTCCGGCCGGAGGTCGCACGAAAAGCAGTTGCAGCAGGTGCCTCCATCATCAATGATATTAGCGGTGGCAGGTGGTATCCGGATATGCTCGATACCATTGCCGACTTACAGGTACCCTATGTGCTGATGCATAGTACCGGTGACTGGAATGACTTGCATTCGATTCCTCCCAACAGAAAAGTAGTGGAGGAAGTGTATGATTATTTTACGGAAAGAATGGATGCCTGTCGCCTTGCCGGTATTCATGATGTTATCCTGGATCCGGGCATTGGCTTTGGCAAAACCATTCCTGAAAATTTTGAGCTGCTGAAACATTTTTCTGTATTCACCCATTGGGGGAAACCCCTGCTGCTGGCGGTTTCCAGAAAGTCGATGATCTATAAAACCCTCGGAACAACGCCCGAAGCTGCTTTGAATGGGACGAGTATTTTGCATACTGCCGGACTATTGCAAGGTGCCTCTATTATTAGAGTACATGACCCTGCCGCTGCGCGGGAAGCCATTCAGCTAACACAATTGCTGCATTAAAAAAGGGGCACTACTACCGCAATGCCCCTTCTGTTTAAAATTTAAAGGAAATTACTTTCTCTGTGGTTGTCCCTGAGGTGCTCCTGGCATCGGTGCAGGAGCCGGAGGTGCCTGCAAGGAAACATCGGTCACTTCGATATCAAAGAGCAGATTGGAATAAGGAGGGATCATCGGTGGTTGCCCAGCAATACCATAGGCCTGCAGAGCAGGAATTAGGATTGTTCCTTTTCCGCCCTTTCCAAATTGTGCCAATCCGGATTCCAGCCCTGGGATAACTCCACCTGAACCAATCTGGAAAACCAGGGGTTCTTTATTGACGGCAGTAGATCCCATATTAGCATCAAACACTTTATCATTAGTAAAATATCCTTTGTACATCATACTAACGGTTCTGCCCGGATTAGCTTTCATAGTATCACCGGCCTGTTCTACTACCACAAGTACACCGGATGGCAGTTCCTGCACCTTCAAGCTTTTTTTAGCAGCATAGTCTTTGAGTTCTTTGGCTTCGCGCTTCTGCTCCTGGTCCATTTCTTTCTTGTAATCGTTGTTGGCTTCTTCTTCTCCTTTGTAAACCTTAACAATTTCCATTCTGCCCTTGATCAAATCATTCTTGCGGAAGAACTGGTTGTATTCCAGTAATCCAAGTTTCTTTAAGGAGTCAACGCTCAAAGAGAAGTTCACCTTATCTCCTTCTCCGCATTTGCTGATTAGTTCCAGGAAACTATGGGGAGAAACGCGGGTAGTGTCGAACTGCATGAAACCTGGAATGCGGCCGAAAGTGGTACTGAAAATAGAATCCTTGGGAGCAATTTTAATTTCAATGTTGTATTTGAAGATTTGCCCCTGCTTAATTTTTGTTTTGCTGTTACCCGAAATAGAATAAGCAACACCCGATGGTGTTTTTTGGTATTGATTGCAACCTGCGAGTAAGATCAGGACTGCCATCAGCGAGATGAAATTTTTCATTTATTGTAGTTGATTTAGGTACGAAGGTAATATTTCCCTGAACTTGTTCACAGTCATTTCCAAACTATCGCTGCTGCGACCACCGGCAGCATTTTTATGTCCGCCTCCTTCAAAATTCATCCGGGCGAAACTGTTCACATCGAAATCGCCTTTGCTGCGAAAACTCCATTTCCGTTCCTCATCCCTGTCGATCGCGAGCGCAGCGAAGCGAATGCCCTGAATGGAAAGCAGGTAATTTACCAATCCTTCGGTATCACCTGTTTTGATCTGAAAGCGTTGCAAATCAGCTTTGGTGATGTACATCAGGGCAGTGTTGAACTCATAGAGAACGTCCATGCGGTTGAGCAAGACAAAGCCGATGAAGCGAAGCCTGTTTTCCAGGAAGTTATCGAAAATGGCATCGTGTATAGGTGCATGTTGGATACCCGTATCTTTCAATCTTGCTACCATGCGGTGCACGGAAGCCGTTGTAGCCGGGAAACGGAAGGAACCGGTATCTGTCATAACGCCGGCGTACAAACAAGTGGCCATATCAGGATGCAGCAGACCATCATGACCGGAGTCAACGATAAAGTCGTAGACCATTTCGCAAGTAGAACTCTTGCTCGTATCGCTGATGCCCCAATCGAAGGCGGCCACTTGAGGTTCCTGGTGGTGGTCGATCAGTATCTTTTTAGCGGGAGCGGCTTCCAGCAAGGGCTCGAGGTGCTTGGTGCGGTGCAGGATATTGAAATCCAGACAAAAAATATACTGTGCATCTGCAATCAACTGCCTAGATTTTTCCCGCTGACTTTCAAAGTTGATCACCGTTTCGATACCGGGCAACCAGTTGAGGAAATCCGGCCAGTTGGTCGGAGATATGACAGTTACGGTATGTCCCAACCGCACCAAAAAATGATACAGTCCGAGGGAAGACCCAAGGGCATCACCATCCGGTTTTTGGTGGGTAGTGATCACCATCCGGGAGGGTTGATGTAATAGGGGATAAAAAGCTTGAATTGAATCCATGGAGGGTGCAAAATTGCGATTTCCTGCCGGCACAGGCAAAACTATTTGGGATTTGTGTATTAAAAATGGGACTTCCTTTCCACAAACCACAGCAAACTGCTACCTTTGCACCCCAAATACAACTATATGAGCAACAGAACTTTTACCATGATCAAACCCGATGCCACTTCCAAAGGATATACCGGTGGTATCCTTGACCAGATCGTACAGGCAGGTTTTACCATTCGTGCTATGAAATGGACACGCCTAACGGCGGAACAAGCGGGCCGCTTTTATGCTGTTCACAGCGAACGTCCCTTCTATGGTGAACTCGTGAATTTTATGAGCAGCGGACCCATCGTGGCAGCCATCCTGGAAAAAGACAATGCCGTAGCAGATTTCCGCCAATTGATTGGCGCAACCAATCCGGCACAGGCAGCCGAGGGCACCATTCGCAAGAAGTATGCTGCTTCTGTAGGCGAAAATGCTGTACACGGAAGTGACAGTGATGAGAATGCCGCTATTGAAGGCAGCTTCTTCTTTTCAGGACTGGAAATATTTTAGTAAAAGAACCTTGCTGAATTTCGGATAAACTATTCGACTAGAATCACAACAACGACCATCAGTCCTTTGGTGCCTGTTGCTTAGCAACGGGCATCATTGTTTTTTGGCAGGCTCGGCGGGTGCCGGTTCGGCGACTGCTATTCCGGAAAATTTGATTTGTTTGGACTGACCGGACTGAAAAATAATGTCGGCAAACTTAGTGAAAGGTCCTCCCCCACTGCCATTGAAGCCAAGTGTGATGTAGGAAGATTTGCCGGGAAGAATAGGGTCATTGCTGCGGTACTTGGGGGTAGTACATCCACAACTTACTTTTACATCCACAATCATCAGGGTATCCTTAGCTGATATGTTTTTGATGTAAACATTGAACTCCCCTCCTTTTCCTATTGGAACATTACCCATGTTGTAATCAGCATTGGTGAATTCTGCCAGCAAATGAATGTCTTTGGGAGTTAAGGAACTGTCCTGCTGGGCACTTACTGAGGTTGACCAACTTCCCAGAATTACCAGTAAAATGAATGCATACCGAAACATAGGAATAGAATTGTGCATAAAATTAGGGCAATTACGCTGTTTTTTTTCATTCCGGGTTATGCCTAAATGCTGTAATTTTACGTTATATCCTGATGAGAAAACAACTTCCAACCATGACAACCGGAAAATTTTTGCTGACAGTGCTGGGGGCTATAGCCGGACTCGCTGTTGCTGCTCAATCTCCTTCCCAACGTATTTTCTTTGTTTCTTCTGATCCCGCTCAGCCGATCAGCTACAACAAAATGCGGGAGATCGATGGGAAATGTAAGGTGTTGGTAAAGGATTGGTTCCAGCCGAATCAAAAATATGCTGTCAAGACGCATGGCTTCCAAACTTATTTAGCATTGCAGCAAAGTGCTTTTATCAGTGATGCCAGCGGACATCCGGATACACTTAGAAGTCCAATGGGCGGCTCTGTGGCATCGGTTGCTTATGATAAGAAGACCAATCGGCTATTTTACTTCCCCATGTTTGCATCGGAACTCCGCTATATGGACCTCAGCCAGCCTGAGCCACATTTTACCTATTTAGACAATCAATCCCTCAACCTGCTTAAAAATAAAACGGATGTTGCCAATCAGATTTCCCGCATGACCATTGGTGCCGATGGGTTTGGATATGCGTTGACCAATGATGGCGAACACCTGATTCGCTTCACAACGGAAGGACAACCCACCATCATTGATCTGGGAGTGATTTCCGATAAACCGGGCAACGGCATTTTTGTACGCTCCAGTTGTACTTCCTGGGGGGGCGATATGGTGGCTGATGCTGAAGGGAGACTTGTTCTGATCACACAAAGCAATTATGTTTTCCGCATCAACATAGCCAGCCGGGTGGCGGAATATTTAGGACAGATTGGTGGATTACCGGGAGGTTTCACCACGAATGGTGCTGCTGTGGATGAAAATGGGGAACTGATTTTAAGTTGTGGAAGTTCCAGAACCCAGAATATGACGCAGCATCTTTTCCGGGTGAAAGACCTCAGCAGTTTAACAGCAGAGCCGGTAGAAGATAAAAACATACCCGGAATCGGTAACATTTCAGATATGGCCAGCAGCAACCTGCTGAACCAGCGCAACAACACTCCTCCTCCAGTGATTTCTTTCCAGCAGGAGAAGAAAAAAGAATTCGCTCCGGAACCTGTTTATACCATATTTCCCAATCCCGTGAGCAGGGGCAAATTTACCGTTCGTGCGCAGAACATCGCGGACAAAGGGGTTTACTCCCTTTTATTGGTGGACATGAACGGACGAATTGTTCTGGAGGGAAAAATGAATTTGGGTGAAAAAACCACCAACCACTCTTTCAATATACCTTCTTATGAGGCAAAGGGTACTTATGCATTGCTGGTGGTTGATTATTTCAAAAGGACGGTCTTCTCAACGCAGTTAATCGTTGAGTAAGTTTTTCCTCTTTACAAGTCTGGGAGTATGAGTGTGATGATTGCTTCTTTGAATTCAGGCAGCAATGGCAATGCCTATTATATTGGCACGGCTGAAGATGCAGTGCTGGTAGATGCAGGCATTAGTTGTCGTGAAACAGAGCGGCGCATGGCAAAGCTTGGGCTATCCATGGAAAAGCTAAGGGCTGTTTTCATTTCACATGAGCACAACGATCACATTGGCGGGGTATCGGTTTTGGCAAGGAAGTATAGACTACCTGTATATATGACCCCGGCAACAGAATCGGGAATGAGAATACCGGCACCTGTCTCTTTCATCAAGAGGTTCAGTACTGATGAACCTATTCGGGTTGGCGAGTTGGAAGTGACAGGATTTACCAAGACACATGATGCTGCGGATCCGCACAGTTTTATTATTCGCCACCGGCACATACAGATTGGAGTTTTCACAGATCTGGGCAGGGTGTGTGATAATTTGAAAAAACATTTCAATGCTTGCCATGCTGCATTTCTAGAATCGAATTACGATGTTACCATGTTGGAGCAGGGAACTTATCCCGAGCATTTAAAAAGACGTATCCGCGGTGGTGAAGGCCATTTATCCAATGAGGAAGCTTGGGAATTGTTTCAGCAACATCGGGGAGAACAATTGAGTCATCTCTTGTTATCGCACCTTTCCCGGAATAACAATACCCATGAGAAAGTAAAGGAATTGTTCAGTCGCGACAATGGCAATACACATATCGTAATTGCCTCCCGCTACCGACCTTCGGAAGTTTATACGATAACCGGAACGGATGCAGATAAGCCGCAGGCTGCTACAGTTCTGCCTGTTGTTGAACAGTTACGATTGTTTTAGTTTTTTTTGGGGGTCTTCAATTTATTTTTCTTCTCCGCAAAATTTTCTTTGGATACGGTCTTTGGTCATAGTCTTTGGTCTTTGGCAATGGATCTTTGGCTCGATTCCTTCCCCACAGGCTTTACTTTTCAACAAAATTTTGAAAATTCTCCGCAGGGTCTTCCGCCCCGACGTGTCGGGGAGACCCTGCGGCATGAAAGAGAATTAAACTTATCACAGTATATCATTGATAATAATGATCTGCTTTCAAGTCGCAAGTACATTACTCAAAAGATAATTTACTGACAATTTTAATCACGCTAACATGTTTGTTTTTTGAAGGGGCAATCCGCCCCTTCACCCGGAGTTACTTTTTTGGCTTGACCCAATAAGTAACCATAAAAGTGAAGGCATTGGCCAAATGTTTTGACCCTGGCACAGGCCGCGAAGTCTCCCCGACACGTCGGGGAGACCCTGCGGCATGAAAGAGAATTAAACTTATCACTGTATATCATAGATAATATTGATCAACGTTCAAGCCGCAATTACCTACTGACCGCTTGCACGTCAGTGAGACATTGCCCAGGAAATTCATCCTATCTCTATCACTGTATTACTTTCATCATTTCCCTTATTGCTGCTTCCAACTGAGTATCTCTACCATTGAGTAAATCCGCATACGGCAATGCCACGCGCACGTCAGGTTCCAACTGCAGATTCTCCGTCGGCCGTTTTTCTTTACCAATGGTTGCTACCATCGGAATACCAAAAACAATGGTTGGGTCAATTTGCGTTTCCCACCATACGGCTGTTCCTGTGCCGGGCACAGGCATACCGACCAACGGACCAACACCGGCATTTTTATAGATATAGGGGAAAATAAATGCATCGGAATAATTCCCCTCTCCCATCAACACACAACTGGGTTTCTGCCACCTGTCCATCGGTTCTGTAGGGGGAACTTTATTGCCTTGCGGTGCAAATTCAAGATATGTCTTTCCGGTAAACAGGGTTAGCAAATCATTGTGCAACCAACCACCTCCATTGAAACGGGTATCGATGATGATAGCTTTTTTATTTTTGTTCTTTCCCATCACCTCATCAACAACAGAGCGATAACTGCCATCATTCATTCCCTGCACATGCACATATCCAACAGCACCCTTGCTGATGGAATCAACCAGCTGATACATTTTGCGGGTCCACCTTTTGTACATCAATGCAGACTCTTCAGCAAAGCTGATGGGCTTGATGCTCTCTTCCCAGGCATTACCCCGCGCATCTTTTCCACTGAGCAGGATCCATTTTCCTGCTTTTCTGTTGAGCAGGCGTGACCACTCTTCGCTACCAGACACCGACTCACCATCGATGGTCTCAATGGTCACACCCGGTCTGATCTTACTGTTGGCTCTGTCCGCAGGACCATCAGGAATAATTTCTGTGACCCGAATGCCCTGAGCAACGGATGATTCATCGTAGAAAAGTCCGAGTGCTGCAGTATTATCGGGATTAACCGGTTGAGGGGTATAGCGCCCGCCTGTATGGGAAGCATTCAATTCACCCAATATTTCACTCAGCAGCTCCTGGAAATCATAGTTGTTGCTGATGTGGGGCAAAAATTTAGCATAGGCCTCCTGGTACATTTGCCAGTCAATACCGTGCAATCGGGGGTCATAGAATTTTGATTTCACCTGCCTCCAGGCATGGGCAAAAATGTAAGCCCTTTCTGCTGCAGGGTCGAGCAGCATTTCCGTATTGATAGACACCGGGGTTGATTTTCCGGCATCATCTATCTTCAGCAGGCTTCCATTGTTGACAACAAAAAGACTCTTTCCGTCTTTAGACAATTCCAACTTACTTCCTCCCGCACCCAACTTGGCGATGATCTTAGTTTCCTTTGTGCGGGTATCGCTTAACCAGAGATCATATCCTTTTTCAAAAGCCGCCAGGTAATAGATTTTACTACCATCGGAACTCAATGCATAATCACTGATGGAAGCACTATTGATGGTCAATCGCAACTTGCGGTTATCGATACCACTAAAGTCGGGTATGAATTTCTGGGCTGAATCTTTTTTTACACCAGACCTCTGCTCCTTCAGTAAGGCAAATTCGTCTTTGGTTAACCTGAACTCATCGTAGGTAGCAGCATCCAGGAATAATCCATAAATATCTACTTCCCGGCTACCCTGATATGCCAAAGATCTTCTGCCATCGCGGTGATTGGCCCAGGTAATGAGTTTTCCCTCCATGCCCCATTTGGGATTGCTCTCACCAAAGCCACTGTTCACAGGATGAAGTATAGGAGCGTTACCACTTACTGGTACTACAGCGGTTTTAGCACCACCAAAACCGAAATACATGTCATCTGCCAACAGGTATTGCCCATCCGGACTCCAGCTAAAATCCAAGTCGCCGTCTGCATAACTGTAGTTGCGTCCTGCTGGTAAAAGGGTGCGGGATTGTTTGGTAGCCAGGTTGAATACTTTCAGAACGTTTCTGTTTTCAAGATAGGCGAGCTCTTTCCCATCAGGAGAAAACCGGGGCTGAAATTCCTCTGCATCGGTTGCGATGAGTGGTTCCTCTTTTATCAAAGTACTTGCATAGAAGAAGGGCTCTTCCTTTCTCACCATTTTACAGGAATAGATGTCCCAGCTTTTTCCACGTTCTGTGGAATAGATCAGCATCTTTCCGTCGGGTGACCAGCGAACCATTCGTTCTTGTTCGGGTGTGTTGGTAATTCTTTTGGTGATACTTCCTTCCACACTGGTAACAAAAACTTCTCCGCGATTGATAAAAGCAATTTCCTTTCCATTGGGAGAAAGTGAAAATTCGCTAACACCTCCGGTTACGGGCATATTTTTCTCGAGGGAACTACGCCCTTCATTTTGCAATGTAATGGTTACCTGCCGGGGAGTTTGCTGATCACGCAGGGTATAGATAGCGCCGTCATAGGTGAAGCAAAGCACATTATTTTTGCTGATACTTACATGACGGACCGGGTGGTTCTTGAATCGGGTGAGTTGAACCGGACTAGAACCGTCGAGTTTTTGTTCAAAGAGATTTTGATTGCCATTTTTCTCACTCAGGTAGAAAACAGATGCATCATTGGAAGCAAATACCGGCTCCCGATCTTCTCCCTCAAAAGAGGAAATTTGTTTGTACTGATTGGTTTTGAGATCCAGTAGCCATATATCGCGGGTTACTGAAGAAGTGTGGTGTTTGCGCCAGGGATCCTCATATCCTTTTCTATCCTGAAATACCAGTTGGGTTCCTTGGCTGTTCAATTTCGCCAAGTCCATTCCAGCACCGGAGATCAGTCTGGGATTACCCCCCTGAATGGATATGGCATATAAGTTTTGAAAGAGGCGTGGACTGTAGAATCGGATGTTGTTGGATGCTACCAAACGGGAGCTACCAAACCAGACGGACTGATCATCGGTGGAGAAGTCGAATGGGTAGTCGTTCGCCGAGTGGAAGGTCAGTCTTTTAACCTGACCACCGTTAACTGATACGGTGAAGACATCGAAATTGCCATAACGGTCGCTGGCGAAGGCAATGGTTTTACCATCGTGGCTCCACACAGGCATCATGTCGTGTGCTTCATGAATGGTCAGCGGGCGGGCTGCACCACCTTTTGCATCTACCAGGTAGATATCACCTTTATAGCCGAAGGCAATGGTATTGCCATCGGGAGAAATGGCGGGATAGCGAAGCCAGAGGGGTTGTGCCTGTAAGTTCGAAAAGGCAAGAAGGAATAGGCCAGATAAAATGAGGTGCAATCGTTTCATATGGATCAGATTAGGTAATAAATTTACTTCGAAAAAGCATGTAGTTGACGCCTACAGGGGGAAAACCGCAGAAAAAAGATAGATGACCTAAACTTGATTGGAATTTGACAAATCCTGCAAAAGGTTTTTCCAAAGGGTGTCTTTGAATTTTCTCGAAAAGAAACCGCTGTGTCCGATTTTGTTCACGCCAAGGCTGGCCGGACTTATTTTTTCGATGGTGATGGGAGCATTTCTATAGTACGTTAAAATTTTATTGGTTGTGGTTGGATTCGCGATGGGGTCATCCGCTATTTGTATGGCCTTTAAGGGGATGGTTATCTGATCGAAATAGAGGGGAATACTACTTTCGGTAAAGTCAGGAACAAAATAATTCGGGTCGATGCACCATTTCCGCCATTGCAGTACTACTTCTTTGGGTAAATTTTCTCCCCTTCCCAACATTTGGGCATTTCCATAGCCAAATAGGGTTGTTACTGTGGGAATATAGAGGTACCAGAGGGGTGGCATAAGCCATTTTGCAGGTGGTGCCATGTCTCTCCAGTAGCCGGTGGAGGAGGCAATGAAAAACAATTGATCAATCAGGTGATTGTTTTCCATGAGACCGACCACTTGACCTCCAAAACTATGTCCAATAAGAACTTTTTTTTGATTAGGGAATTCGCGGATGATCCAGTCAAATACGCCGGTCATATCCAATTGTGCCCAATCGGTGAGGGATGCTTTGAATCCTCTGAGAGAAGAAGGTTTTGAAGCACCAATGCCACGATAATCGTAGGTGATGGTGATGTACCCATTTTCAGCAAGGAAACCGGCCAAATGCTGATAAATGGTTTGCGGAATACCCGTGCCGCAATTGATTTGAACGACACCCTTTGGTTCGCCGGTGGGCTGTCTGAGTTGAGCAGCTAGAGGGTAACCATCTTTGGCGGGGATATGAAGTTCAATGGCATGCATGCAATGCAATTTACTAACTAAAAGATTGCTATTACAAAGAGAAATATGTGTTCAGTTGCTTTTTCTCCTCCGAATGTTTCTTCAACCTTTGGTGTTCTAGCACCTGTATCCTTCCTCCACGTGTCTTCCTTACTGCTTGCGTGTAAGTTGACTTCGCAGGTTGATTCAGAACTAAAATAATCTGGTAAATCTTTATTTTAACAGTTGGCCGTTCAAGCTGCGAAGTTATCTATACCTGACAGCGCATGTAGAGACTTTTGGGAGAATAAAATAGAAAAAATCTGTACCTTACCCTTCTGCCTATCCTATTCATCACTTTTCCAATTCTATCCACATGAAACGCATTGCTTTCTTATTGTTCATGGTGGTTGTCCTTTCACTCACAACTGCCCTGGCACAAAACAAGCCACTCAGGCTGGGGGTCATCGGTCTAACACACACCCATGTGCACTGGATCTTGGGCAGGCCTGCAGATGACAAAGTAGTCATTGCGGGCATCGTAGAGAGCAATACAGAATTAGCACGTCGCTACATGCAACAGCATGGCTTGTCAATGAACCTTGTATATGCCTCTATGGACGAATTGATTGAAAAAGCGAAACCCGATGCTGTAGCTGCATTTGGAAGCATCGAAGAACACCTGGGAGTGGTAGAAAAATTTGCCCCCTTGGGAATACATGTCATGGTCGAAAAACCTTTGGCTGTGAACATGGAACACGCCAAAAAAATGGAAGCGATATCGAAAAAAAATGGCATTCACTTGCTTACCAATTATGAAACAACCTGGTACCCTTCGGTACATACTGCCAATGACTGGCTGCAAAAAGATAGCATTGGCAGTTTAAGTCAGCTTATCATCAGAGATGGACATCGGGGTCCCTTGAAAATTGGAATCAACAGTGAATTTTTAGAGTGGCTCACAGACCCTAAAAAAAATGGCGGTGGAGCCATCACCGACTTTGGTTGCTATGGTGCTAATATAGCCACCTGGATGATGAAAGGAGAACGACCATTAAGGGTAATCGGAGTAACCCAGCAATTACAAAGGGAAAACAATCCAAAAGTTGATGACGAATCGACTATCCTTCTTATATATGAAAATGCCAAGGCCACGATACAGGCATCCTGGAATTGGCCAATCGGCAGGAAAGACATGGAGGTATATGGTAGAAGGGGTGTTATTTATGCTGATAACAGGAATGACCTGCGGAAGCGTATGGCAGTTGGGTATGACGGATTCACAGAAACAGCCCACAAATTAAGTGAACGCCCCTCTCCTTTTCACGATCCTTTTGTCCATTTTGCTGCCGTCATCCGAAAGGAAATTATTCTCCCCCCATACGACCTTTCTTCCATCGAAAACAACATGCTTGTGATGGAAATTCTGGATGCTGCCAGAAAATCTGCAGCAAAAGGGAAAGCAGTGCAGTTGAGAAAATAAAAACTGTATTGCAAAAAACTGCATTGCTAGAAAATTAATCTTTTCCTATTCCACCAAAGCAATGAAAAGAAAAGCCCTTCATTGGTAGAACCTGCAAATCATCCCCATTCAACTTAATTATCCAAAATCTGGGAAACCCTGTTCCGAATTAAAGTATACGGCGCATCATTCACTGTGGGTTGGGTATTAACGACTGAAAGTGCTCGCTGCACAAATAAAATTCCTACCACGTTTCTGGCTCTGTCTATCCAGGGACTGAAGCCGAAGGCACCCTGACAACTGAACTCTGTCGGAACACCATTTTTGTACCCTTCTATCCAACATCCCAAACCATAGCGATAACCTGATCGCAAGGCATCTCCATCATAAGGCGTAAATGCAATGGGCACATTATTGGTCTGGTCCTTCAACATTTCATTCACAGAAGCCGCAGAGAGAACCTGTTGTCCATTGAATCTTCCTTCATTCAAAATCATCAATAAAAAATTCGCATACTCCATCATCCGTGTTCCGGCACCTCCTGCAATGCGATAGTTGGTAGTTGGACCCAGTCCGGTATAATTGGTGTTGGGCATGTTGCACCTATCACCAATGGTTTCTTTGAACAATACATCCCATGTTTTCCCTGACACTTTTTCTGCGATGCCACCTGCCACATGCATACTAACACCGCCATAACCGAACCTGGACCCACTGGGTGGAAAAGCAATCGTAGCGGGGTTGGTATTTGTTCCTCCAATATTGCCTCCCATGCCTATACCCCTGGTAGCATCCTGCAGATTGATGGCATCTGTGCTGATCCAACTGCTGTTGCCGGCAAAGCCGGAAGTATGACTCATCAACTGGCGAATGGTAATGTCTCTTCGATCAGCAGCAGCATACTCTGTTGGGTAGTGTAAACTCACTCTGTCATTCAACCGGATGTTACCCTTGTCTACCATCGCCATAATAGCAGCCATGGAAGTCCATTTCGAACCAGAGGCAATCGGTATGTAAGTATTGTCATTCCAGTTGCCAAAATACTGTTTGTACAAAACGGTTCCATCTTTGTGCATGATTACCAGTCCGGCATTACCCCCCAGCTGAGTCAGATTATTCTGCATAATGGTTGTTAATGGACTGAAATCTTTGTTGGTGGGTGCGGATGTTGGCGGAGGCGTACCGGAATCCTTTTTGCAGGAAATAGTTGCACCGGATAATAGTATCAATAAAAGAATGCAATGGTATTTCATAAATTTTTTAAATAGGAATGGATAATTTTCGAGTCAACAAGAGATAGATTGCAAGCAGCCAATAAAGTTTAATAACGGAAAAAGATTTTTAACTTGCAAGAACTTCTACTTGCTGAAAAGATGGCGATTCAAAAAATTCAGACCCTTCATCCTCAACCCGGCAAAACAAATAAAAATATCTCCCTGGACAAATACAATTTTATTCGGGAGAATGTATTGGCTGTGTTGGGAAAAAAGGAATTAACACACCCCGAATTAATGGAAGCCTTGTCCCAACGGGTAAAAGATAATTTTGAGGGGAATGTCAAATGGTATGGAGAAACAGTGAAGCTTGACCTGGAAGCCAGAAAAGTAATTGAAAGAACAAAAACAAAACCCGAGAAATACAGAGTAATAGCCAGCAAATAAAAACAAATGAAAACTCAATTGATGCGGCTGATTTTTTACCTGCCCTTTGCCACAATTATACTTGCGAAAATTCTAAATTGGGTAATCGGATTCAACGATTCAACCAACGACCTGATCAATAAAGCCATGTTCATTTTTATTGGTGTCAGTTATTTGATTTTTGGGTATGCGCTCGATCAGTTGAGATATAGATTGATTACCATGGTGTGCGGAATCTTTCTCATTTCCTTGAACTTCCTTCCAAAAAATAATTACATGATAGCAGCCGCTATCATTTCAATACTTGCAACCATACTAATTAGAAGATTTCTGATTAAAAATGAAACAGAGAATTCAGTTCCTGAATGATTAAAAAATAGTACATGTTTGAAAATTTACAAAAGTCAATTTCCCGCTTCATACAAGTCGAGCCATCGGAATTCGATTTTTTTACTTCCTGCATGTCATTCCGCTCACTAAAAAAGAAAGAAATTCTGCTGCGAGCAGATCAAAACTGCAGAAGTATCTATTTCATCAATAAAGGGTGTCTTCGATACTATTATCTGGTAGATGGTGAAGAAAAAACAGCTCAGTTTTTCTTTGAAAATGGCTGGTTTACAGACCTAGATAGTTTTTTAGGAGGTATGCCCGCAGAAAATTTTGTGGATGCCCTGGAAGATACTGAGTTGTTGGGTATTGAGAAAAATGACCTGATGAAACTATATGAAGAAATCCCCAAATTCGAGAGGCTGGGACGTATTCTAGCAGAGAATGCCTATCTAGGTATCAGGCAAAAAACCAAGACACTTACTACCCTGAATGCAGAACAAAGGTACCTGCAACTCATGAAAGAAAGACCTAAAATTTTTGAAAGAATCCCCCAACATTACATTGCTTCCTACCTGAACATCAAGCCACAATCTTTAAGCAGAATCAGAAGACAGATCAGCAGTAAAAAAAGTAAAAGCTAATTTACCGGATTAATTAACATAGGTGTACGCCGGTGCAGCGGGAATAGACAAATTTTGTTCCGAAATCAAAACGTTACAAAATGAAACTATCCTTATCTGTTTATCTACTTTGCGGGCTATGTATCTGTTCAACTGTCGCTAACGCGCAAAACAAAACAGCATCCGGCCAGTCCCACAAATGGGAAAACAATGCTTTTACTTATGGAGAACTAAAAATGGGTTATGGCTCGACCCAATTTTCTACCGGACTAAAAGAAAAGTTCGAAAATGGAAATTTCTCCAATAGTGGGGGCATCCTTTCTTCGGTGGCAGCATACAGAAAATTTAGCAGCATTAATAACCTGCATTTCGGACTCAAGTTCAAAGCGTTGGGGGCCACTGCGGCCAATGGCGACAATGGTCAGGAGATGTTTTTTAATTTTTGGGGAACGGCTGTAACAGTCAAATACTTCCCCTTCAACCCAACTGCAGTGAAAGGGCTTTTTCTGCAGGGTGATTACAATTTCATAACGCAATTTACCCAGAAGTACCGAACCTCATCCTTGCTCCAATTTGATCATCAATTTGCCATCGGTAGTTCATATACACTCGGCCTGGGGTACCAACATCCACTTAAAAACGGATATGGATTGGTAACCTCTATCGAATTGGATTGGGCCAGCAGAAATGGAGAAGTTGGTGGTATCGGGGGTAAGCGATTCCAAAACAGCAATATTGCTTTTCAGGTAGGCATTATTTTCTAACCAAAATGCTTGAGAAATAGCATCAATCAGAAGTCAGTTCTATTTTTTTCTCCGAAGGGTCTCTCCAACCTTTAGCGTTGGAGGACCCTGCGGCATGAAAGAGAATTGAATATAATCTAGAATATCATTGATAAGATAGATCAGCGTTCAAGCCGCAAAGTCCTCCTCCTGCGTCGGAGAGACTTTTCGGAGGAGAAAAGTTTTCTTTTT
>JADBXP010000003.1 GCA_020403455.1 Chitinophagaceae bacterium | reverse complement strand
GGAAATATTGGGCAGATTACCGGAACGGAGATAACCACTTAACATCTGACTTGTATCGGCTTTGCGCAGGTAGCCCAATAGCATATTGAGTGTATCTGTGTAGTTTATTTTTCCGGAAATATTGGGCAGATTACCGGAACGGAGATAACCACTTAACATCTGAGTGGTATCGCTTCTCCGCAAGTAGGGTGCTACTAAGACAGCTGTATCTGAGCGTCTTAAATACCGGCTTAACATTGAAGCTGTATCTGTTCTGCGCAAATACGGTGAAAGCATGAATGCAGTATCAGTTCTTCGCAGATAACGGCTAAGCATAGTGGCAGTATCAGTTTTCCGCAAATAAGGTAGAAGCATAGATGCAGTATCTGTTCTTCGCAGATAACGGCTAAGCATAGTGGCGGTATCAGTTTTCCGCAAATAAGGTAGAAGCATAGATACCGTATCTGTTCTTCGCAGATAACGGCTAAGCATGAATGAAGTATCGATTTTCCTTAGATAAGGTATCAGCATTGAAGAAGTGTCTGTTCTGCGTAGATATCGACTGAGCATAGTAGCAGTATCTGTTTTCCGTAAGTAAGGAAGCAGCATATTTGACGTATCGGCATACTGAACTTGTGAAAACGAATTCAACGATATGAAGAGGAACGCAACCAATAATATCCCTGCGGCAGATTTTTTGATTTGCATGGTATTTGATTGAAGGGGCTTTTAATTTGCTTTAAAGTGACTTTTATTCCTGAAATATTTACTTGTTTAAAGAACATTATACAGTTCCTTCGCTGCATTGGTATTTTTAATTCGGGGGGTAAGTTGTAGGAAAAGTTTTCGAATAGTGTTTCTATTATATTCAAATCTCAACATACGTTGTAAGATAAAAATTGAAAAAATCGAATTCCTTTTATCAACGACCATTTTTGAATATACTTTTACACATTGCGTTTTACGGAGTTGTTTCACAAATTCATGGTATTTCTTACTAGTCAATGTATCGTTAGCCATGTTGCTTCGACGCATCAATGCCTGAACAGAGTCTATAGATTTTTGGAATGACTTATCAATTCGCAAAAAATCAACATAATCATCATGATAAACGGAACCTTTTACTACCAAATCATTCATGTATTTACCTGCCTGTAATTGAATGGTCGACGGTTCAATCATTAAAAAATAGGCGGTATTAATGGTATCAGTCTGCGTATTCTTATCCCGTTGTAAATAAAGAGTGGCATACGTCGGCTCTTTCAAAAAGCCTTGAATCTTAAATTGTTGCTGAAGAATAATGCCACTGTCTTTTCTGTACTCATTTTTTTGATAATCAAAATAATGAATAAACGCTACCCCACTAAAGGGAAGACTAATTTTACCTTCAATTACAAAAGAGCCGGAGATACTTTTTTGGCAGAGAGATTGGGAGATCCCAGTCACCCAAAGAATTGTGAGAAAAAGCAGGTACTTAAAAATTCTCATTAGTATGAGTGGTATTTTCTTACTACTTAATTAATAGTGTAGCTCATTCAACCACCAAACAACACCTGACAAACATAGAATAAAAAAAAAGTATTAGTAACTGAGGAATTCCGGAATTATTGTATATGTTTATGGTCAATGTGCATAAACTGTTAATTACACCGACCGATGTTACCGAACGATTCCACTAACTTTTTCTCCTCTTTGGTTAGTGATAAACCACCGATTATTAATAATGAGTATAGACAGCCTTCTTTTTTGCTGCACCGATTCCCTAATGAAGCAGTTTACATCTACTCATTAGAGAAACAAACCATGGTTTACTTGAGTGGGTGGGAAGAATTATTGGGATTTGAGGAACATGAAATAACGCTCAATTTATTGATGAACCTAACAATACCAGAGTTCAAAGACTTTTGTAGTGAAATGAATAGAAAAGCTTTCAACTTCGCACTTAGTCTCAGGGATAAATTCAATGAATATTCCTGCTTGATCGAGACAAAGAAATTCAATAAAAAGGGACAGGTAATTAATTTACTCGAAAATGCAGGCATATTTAAAACTGAAAATGGAAAAATTACAGAGATAATTGCTAAATATCAACGCATCAAATCCGGTCGTATCAACAACATCAGATATTATGAGGCCTATGGGCCCGAGAATTCAAATATTGATGAAGTTTTTGAAGAAGTTCTTACAGATCATTTGGCCATTAGTGGAAAGGAAAGAGAAGTTTTACAAATGGCCGCTAAAGGTATGGGGATCAAAGAAATGGCAGACCGAGCCGGCGTCAGCCATTCAGCTATCGAGAAAAGATTAATGGTTCTTTATAAAAGATTCAGAGTATCCAACAACTCACATTTGATCAGTTATGCGTATGAGATAGGTATCCTACCATAAGGTATCATATCAATATGAGCAGATCAAAGTACAGGTCTTATTGGGTAAAGAAACATTACTAATTCCGTAACCTTTTTTACCTATGGCAAAGAAATCCTGTGCGAGTGTGACTCCAACGCAAACGGTTGGAGTTTCTACCGATGGGTAAACAGGTGAAAGTAGAACTGGCAGATACAATCTAAACTGCTTCAAGTGAGCACAGACAGCTTCTGCTAGAGTAATGCTTACTCTCTTCTCCTTACTACTTCAAATCACAGTATCTTGATCTGCTCAATGATATAGGTCTTCAGCTCAGGCTGATAATACCCGTAGTATTGATTTTTCCCGATAGCAAATTGGTTCTTCGCCTTAGCTTTTTTATCGACATCTTCGAGATAATCTTTGATCTGCTTACCTATTTCATCGGGTACGCGCCCCTTCGCAGGTTTTAGCGTAACGGGATCCAGCATGTACTTAAAATAGACCGAGGTATAAAACCTGGCATCTGTTGTGGTTGAAACAGAAATGCCTGGACGATAATACATCATGGGATTATATACCGTTCTATAACCACCACCAGGATTGGATGTATGTTGATAACCTCCCACCCATTGACCACCTCCGCCGCCGCTGGACATGACAATCAAATCATAGGTGCCCACTCTCACTACAAGTTTACCATTCGATAAGGCATGAACCATGACCCCTTCCCTTCCATTGGTCAGTAACCTGACCAACTGACGAAACCTGTTGATGTCCTTCAGTGTTACCCTTTTTCCCATCCGGCCTTCTTCAACGGGTGTGGAAGCAAGTATCCCATACTGATCATTGTCCTCAGTCATTTCAAAATTGTTGACCAGTTTCGCGTTCTTTTTAAGATCATGCACCGCTAAGCGAATGTTCTCTTTGTTGAGTAAGAGTGAATACAATACATTATCATAAATATATGCGTTGATATACAATTGCCCTCTTTCCTTCTCAGTCACAACGTCAGTATAGTTGATAAACTGTTCTTTTGATTTCATGGTTGGCAACTGAATCGTATATATATGAGTAGGATGATCCAGGGAATTGATCACTATTTTAATTTCGTTGGGTGAACAAAAAAGTTTTTTACTCCGCACAGCTGCAGAAAAATCCGGCTCCTCGTCTTCTTTAAATACCCGGATGTTTCTTAAATAATCATCCAACTTCGTTCGCTTAGCAACTTCAGGCACGGTAAAACTCAATGCATGTTCTTTAAGATTGCCCGTGTTGTTCAATACCCTGATCATCAACTGACTGGTCTTAGGTTCAGCAGTAATGATATAACAATTGTTATTATAACTAAACACCGTGATAAAATCCTCTGCCTTCGGCAATGAAAGTATCTCCCGGTGGGTTGTCTTTTTGGTTGTAAAGTCAACTGTCTCCAATTCAAACAAATCCTTATTGGCATCGTGATAAAGAAACTGATACTTGGTACCATTGGTGGTGCCTCCAATATAACTATAGCGCGAATTATCTAATATTGAATTTTCCAACGATAATGTGATGCGCGATACTGTAGAAAAATTCTTGTCGATGAGCACATAATCAGCTTTTTTATTGTCTTTCAGAACCAAGGCAAATGTTTCATCTGTCTTGCTATCGAGAAAATAGGCATCATAATCACTTTTAGCCAAAAAGCTTTTTTCAAACTCAAAAGGATAGGTCATTACCTTTTTTTGTGCGCCAGCCAAGAGGCAACAAAGCAACCCTACAATCGTACATAGTTTTTTCATAGAAAATGAGCGTAAGCACAACATTTCAGCGCGTGCTGGTGATTAAATCATTTTAGTTCTCATTTACTTACGGCTAGATTGTCCGTTAAGTTTCACTAATCTATAAGTAATTCATTAAAAAAACACTTTTTTAAAAAAATAAATACATATAATATAATTATATGTGAATATATAGAAACAAATTTCATCGTCCAAAAAATTGAAAAATTACCCTTCAAAAGTATCAATTTCAGCTAATTATACACCTAAAATTCAATCCTATCCCTTATTTTCAAGTCTCGTTATTTGTTGAAGCAAATCCCCCCATGAATGAAATTATAAACATTACATTTTATTACATTTATTATTATTTACACTTTAAATCATTTTTATTAATATTTTTACCATAGTTAATATTTATTATTAATTATTATAATTTTTATGTCTAACCCTATTGTAAAGAAATACGCTCCCTTCGTAGTTCTATTCCTCATCGCCATCGGCGCCCTATTCGTACCCAATTCCACCCCTTTTCCCGATACCACACTTTACAATGCAGCAGACATCACCTGGTTACTCATCGCTACCGCTCTCGTATTCCTCATGACTCCCGGTCTCGCCTTCTTTTACGGGGGAATGGTACACCGCAAAAACATTATCTCTACCATGATCAAAAGCATGGTCGCCACCGGAGTTGTTAGCATACTTTGGATCGTAATTGGTTACTCCCTCTGCTTCGGTGAATCCATCGGCGGATTCATTGGTAATCCAAGTACCCACCTGTTTTTTAAAGACGTTCTCTCGGGCGCACCCTGGAGCTTAGCCCCTACCATTCCCCTCACCCTCTTCGCCCTCTTTCAACTGATGTTCGCTGTTATCACTCCTGGACTTGTTGTCGGCGCCGTAGCTGAAAGAATTCGCTTTACCGCTTATACCCTCTTCATCGTTCTGTTTAGCATTCTTGTCTATGCCCCCATCGCCCACTGGAGCTGGAATCCCGAGGGATTTCTTTTTAAAATGGGTGCTCTCGACTTTGCCGGAGGAACGGTCGTACATATTTCTGCCGGCTGTGCAGCCCTCGCCGGAGCCATCATACTAAAACGACGCAAAGCCCACATAGAAAACAAAGAGATTCCACCTGCTAATATTCCCTATGTACTGATCGGTACCGGACTACTCTGGTTTGGCTGGTTCGGATTTAATGCCGGGTCTGCCCTGGGTGCCAATGCCCTCGCAGTGAGTGCCTTTGCTACCACCAACACAGCAGCTGCCGCAGCCGGACTCTCCTGGATGTTCTTCGATGTTGTTCGTGGTAAAAAACCCTCCGTGCTCGGCTTCTGCATCGGAGCAGTGGTCGGCCTGGTAGCCATTACACCATCAGCAGGTTTCGTAGCAATACCCTCCAGCATTTTTATCGGTGCCGTTGCAGCCCTGATTTCCAACCTGGCCGTTTACTATAAAAGCAAATCCAAACTCGATGATACCCTAGACGTTTTCCCCTGCCATGGCCTGGGCGGCATGGTAGGCATGGTTCTCACCGGTATCTTCGCCACCAAAACAGTCAACAGTGCCGGTAATGACGGTCTTTTCTATGGAAATTATTCTTTCCTTTTTACACAGTTGAAGGCCCTCTTCATCGTAGTTTCTTACAGCTTCATCATGTCACTCGCTATCTTTAAATTTATCGACCTGATCCTGCCACTGCGCGTAAGTGAAGAAGAAGAAGAAATGGGACTTGACTACACCCAACATGCCGAAAAATACGGAAGGGCACCACTTCAGGCATAAACAAGGCACTTACGTAGTGTATTTCCACTTTCCCATTGAAACTAATAAAGAGACTGCCCCATCACAAAATACTGTCCAAATTCGTGAGCTGTACCATGATCAATCATTCCAACTCTTCAAAAATAATTTCTGTTGTAACGTCATATCAACTCTTTCAACTCTCTCCCTTTTCTTGCCTAAAGCTATTCTTGTAGCAACCTTGCCAAATCCATCATCCACCAATGAGAGATTTTCTTTTCTGTTGTGAGATTTTGAACCGGGATTTCTGTTCATATTGTAGCAGTTATAAGTATCTTAGCCCTTATTGATTGTTAGCTCAGCATTACCCTATGCCATTATTTATCCGGCTGATACAGATAATTTACTGCCTATATGCATTCTTGATTTTTGCTGTGCTTACCCTACTGTCCTTCCCACTTGTAATGATTTCATTGCTATTCGGTTACTATAAAGGCGGTAACTTGATTTATGAAATCTGTCGTTATTGGGCGAGCACCTGGTTTCTTCTCATCGGGGTTCGACATCAAATGGAGTATGAACATCCACACGATACCGGTAAGCAATGGGTCTTTGTAGCCAACCACATCTCGTACATGGATATCCCCCCCATTGTTCTGATGGCGCCACAGCCCATTCGGATCCTGGGGAAATTTGAAAGCAGTCGTATTCCCATATTCGGGTGGATTTACCGTGCTGCTGTTATCATGGTCGATCGAAGCAATGCAGAAACCAGGGCCCAAAGTTTTCGTGCACTAAAGACTGCACTGAACAAAGGTCTTTCTATCTTTTTGTTCCCGGAAGGCACTTTCAACATGCGGGAGGACCAACCGTTGAAATCATTTTTTGATGGAGCATTCCGGCTTGCCATCGAAACCCAAACACCCATCAAACCGATGATCCTGCCCGATACCATCGACAGACTCCATTTCAAAAGTTTGTTTACCCTTACCCCCGGTCGCTGTCGGGTCATATTCCTGGAAGATGTTCCGGTAGATGGGTTACAGCCTGCTGACATTCCCTTCCTTCGGGAAAAAGTTTATCAGATAATGGACCAGGCACTGCGACGTTATCGCGACTACCCTTCGGCATAATCAGTACATTTGAGTAAATTATGTTGTTGTGCTGGTAGAAGTCATCATACCACTTGCCTTACGAAAAAATTATACCTGGTCTGTGCCTGCGGCACTGGAAAAGACCATTGTTCCGGGCATTCGGGTAGAAGTAACGTTGGGAAAATCCAAACATTACGCCGGCATTGTTAAACGCATTTTATCTGATGAACAAAAAGAATATACGCCTAAAGACATTGTGCAGGTGCTGGACGAGGAGCCAATTGTAAGTTCCTTACAGTTGCAATGGTGGGAATGGATGGCATCCTATTACCTATGTACTGAAGGAGAGGTGATGCAGGCAGCAATTCCGGCCAACCTGAAACTGAGCAGTGAAAGTATCTTATGCTGGAATGAAATGGCACCGAACCCTGATACCAACTTAAGTGAACAGGAATATTTGCTGGCGGAAGCATTGGAGTTGAGGAAATCATTGAAGATTGCTGAAATACAGGAATTGTTAGACATTACCAATGTTTATAGGGTGATCCGGCAACTGATAGATAAAGACTATGCATTTATCTGGGAGGAAATGAAAGAAAAATACCAACCCAAACAGGTTGCCTATATTTTACTTCATCCGACTTATCGCATTGAATCCTCCCTGGAAAAATTATTGAACAACTGGGGAAAATCCGGTCCGAAACAATTAGAATTATTGCTCGCTTTCATCCATTTACAACAGACGGAAGGTGAAGTAACTCGTTCCGCTCTACTGGAAAAATCTGGTGCTTCCTCCGCGCAACTCAAAGCATTACTCGATAAAGGAATTTTATTGCAGGAAAAAAGAAATGAGGATAGAATTCCGGCAGGTCCTAAAAATATTTCTCTTCCCTTCACTCTGTCGTCAGCACAACAAAATTCATTACAGCAGATTCACACTGCCTGGCAGGAAAACAATGTCTGTTTATTGCATGGAGTTACTTCCAGCGGAAAAACAGAAATCTATACTTCTTTGATACTATCCCTTTTAGAACAGGGGAAGCAGGTATTGTATATGTTACCTGAGATTGCCTTGACTACACAAATCATCCGAAGACTGCAACAGTCGCTGGGCGGTTATGTATGTGTGTATCATTCCCGCTTCAATGCAAATGAACGGGTTGAAATATGGAACCGGGTTAAATCCGGAGAACCCATTGTTGTTTTGGGTGCACGTTCCGCACTGATGTTACCCTTTCACCAACTGGAACTCATCATTTGTGATGAAGAACACGATGCCTCATACAAACAACAGGATCCTGCTCCCAGGTATCATGCCCGCGATGCAGCCATATATCTGGCACAGCTTTGCGGGGCCCGTGTTTTATTGGGAAGTGCTACACCCTCGCTGGAAAGTTATACCAACGCCCTTCAAAAAAAATTCGGACTAGTTACCCTGCGTGAGCGCTTCAACCAGGTAGAGTTACCTCCCATTCAAATCATAGATAATCGCAAAACAGAAAAATCATCACAAGAGGACCGCATCATTACTCAGGCGCTTCGAACAGCTATTACAGACAAGCTGTCGAAAGGTGAGCAGGTGATCTTGTTTCAGAACCGAAGGGGGTATGATCCCTATCAAATTTGTCTGACTTGTGGATGGATTCCCGGCTGTAGGGATTGTAATGTAAGTCTCACTTTTCACAAGTTCAAACATCGGCTCATTTGCCATTATTGCGGGCAACAATATGCACCGGTAACGGTATGCAATGCCTGTGGCATGCATGATTTTTCAACAAGAAATTTCGGCACGGAAAAAATAGAAGAAATCGTCTCTCAACTTTTTCCACAGGCAAGAATAGCACGAATGGACCAGGATGCAGTGAAAGGGAAGCATCAACATGACAACCTGATACAACAATTTGAACAACACCAATTAGATATCCTGATAGGTACACAGATGGTCGTTAAGGGATTGCATTTTGACAAAGTAAATCTAGTTGGTATTCTGGATGCGGATGCATTGCTACAATTTGCAGACTTCAGGGTGAATGAGCGTGCTTTTCAGTTGATTGAACAAGTGAGTGGCCGTGCCGGAAGAACTGCCGGGGAAGGAATGGTATTGGTACAGGCAGGACAAATTCACCATCCGGTACTTACCTATGCGCAGCAACATGATTACGTCGGTTTGTATCAGGATGAACTTCCCAAAAGAAAAGAATTTGGTTATCCTCCTTTTACCCGACTGATTCGATTTTATTGTAAGCATCGGGAAGACAATCTCGCTGGTGAAGCCGCCAGACATCTGCACAGTATGTTGCAACAACTTCCCGGCTGTCGGGTACTAGATCCCGCGCAACCTCCTGTAAACCGCGTAAGAAACCAATACATCTGGGAACTGTTGCTAAAAATTCCAAGAGAGGGTGTTGCCCTGGGAAAAATCAAACATGCCATCAGCCGGGCGATGCAGGCAGTTCAAAGTAATCAGCGTTTTTCCAGGGTTAGGATTTATGCAGATGTAGATCCAATATAATCTTTGAGTAAGTTTTTTTTGATCGCATATTCTCTTTGTAACCCTATCATCCATCCAAATTATTGATTAGTAGAAATAAAAAAAGAGGCTGCCAATGGCAGCCTCTTGCATATGAATTTCAGGTAAGATTAGAAGCGAGGCAGTAATTCAACGCGTCTGTTCTCTTGTCTTCCTTTTGCTGTTTTGTTGGTAGCAACAGGTTTTTCAAGACCAAAACCGGTAGCGGTTAAGCGATCTTTCGCAACACCCTTGCTTACGAGCCAGCTTTGAATCTTGTTGGCACGCTTCTGTGACAATGCCTTATTGAATTTGGCAGAACCTGTATTGTCAGTATGACCTTCAATATCCAATTTCAGAGTAGGATACTTGTTCAGTGCATCCAGAACATATTGCAATTTCTCAGGAACCAGTTTAGGTGCAGCAAACTTATCAGAACCTGTTAAGAAAGTAATGGTTTTAGCAGCAATTTTTAGCTGAGGGGCGATATCTGGACAACCGAAATTAGCAGCGATGCCTTTTTCGTTTGGACACTTATCTTCCTCATCATTGATGCCATCGCCATCGGTATCAGGAATTGGACATCCCTGGTAGCGTGCAAGACCGGGAACTGTTGGACACTTGTCTTCTTCATCATTGATACCATCTTTATCTGTATCAGGAATTGGACAACCCTGGTATTTAGCCAAACCTTTTACGGTAGGACATTTATCATTTTCGTCATTGATGCCGTCTCCATCAGTATCAGGAATCGGACAACCATCGTATTTAGCAATTCCGGGAACAGTCGGACATTTGTCTTTGCTGTCTACTATACCATCACCATCGGTATCTTTCTCAGGAACCACAACAGGTGGAGGTGGTGGAGGAGGAGGAACAACAACAGGCTTCTTCTCTTTCAACGGGGAGACAATTCCCATCGAATAAGTCAGGTGATTCACTGAATTCGGAGAAACTTTAATGTTGTAACCGAACATGGTATTCAGGAAAGTACCTTCTGATAACTTAAACTGCAAACCTGCTCCGGTTGGTGCATAAGCTGCAAAATAAGTTCCGGCATACATAGAAGCCCCAACTCCAAGGTGGATGTAAGGAACAATTGCATGCTGATCAGTCAACAACTTAATGTTGGCAGCAGCAGCCAATTCCATCAGGAACTTATTTTGAGTAGAGGCAGGGATACCGGAATTAAAAGAGAAGGGATATTTGGTAAAGGATCCACCCAAAGAACCCTGAAAGTCGATATGGTCTGTCAAACCTTGAAAATAGTTAAGTCCGATACCCGGAGCCATATCACCAACTTTGGACCAAAGTTTATTGTTCAACACATTCGACAAAGAAGTCTTGTCTATCAGGTTGGCTGTGGTCATATCCTTCAAAAAAAAGCTAATACCGAAAGATGGCTCTTTTTTGTAGGATTTCATGGGCTGTGAGAAAGCGACAGCTGTCGTACACAACGCAACCATGAAAAGCATGATTTTCTTCATAATCAGTTTTTTAATTTAATGAGCAAAAATACGGGGTGTTATTGAATTTATAAAATTATTACAAAATGAAATAATTATTTCCTCTTTATTGGGGAAAAAAGGGGTAAAACCTCCACCTGATGGCGCTTTTGGGGGTTGAAACCCAACATTTTAGCTGCTTGTCCGCTCACCTGAATTACAATTGTCTTGTCTGTTGCAGCAGGAAGGCGGTCATTTACCCATACTTCAATCCATCGACCCGTATCCCTGCTGGTAACCCTTAGGCGGGTTCCGATTCCTACCTTATTAGATGCAGCAGTCATCAAACCGGGTCGATAAACTTCACCTGATTGGGTCTTTCTACCATTGTAGGCAACGGGATAAACGGTAGCCAAACCCAACATGGGGGTTGAAGGGAACATGGAACTATCGCTTCCTTTCCGAAGGGTATCGGGGGCCATCTTATTGTTTTCAGATGGAGTTGGAGGTATGATTTTCAACTCTTTAGGAAGTACCTGTAGCACTTCCACCGTTACCTTAGTGAGTCCGGCCTTAACAAAATCGAGTGCGCGTGCCGCCCTATAACTGAGGTCTACAACCCTACCCTTTTTGGCCATACGGGGATGCATGCGGTCATTGATGCGAACAATAACAGCATTTCCATTTCTTTGATTGGTCACTCTTACCCATGTGTTCAGAGGAAGGTTATTGCTAGCTGCTGTTAACTTCTCATTCCTGAATTTTTCGCCGGTGGCCGTTAAAGTTCCATCGAGGTTCAAGCTGTAAAAACTGGCAATCCCCTTGAGCTGCCGAGCAGACTTTTTGAAAGAATACCCGGAAACCGAATCATGTATCGGTGGTAAACCGGAAACAATACCGGATAAAAGACTATCACCCGGATTAAATGACTTTAGTCCAATGGAATCCAGCAACTGGACCCTGATCTGGTTTACCAGAGAAGGACTTAAATGTAAAATCTCAGCTGCTTCGGGTTCCAGGGAGAGCCGCATTCCTCGTGTTGACCGTTGTGAGGGTATCCTGCGGCTAATGACTGCCGCCACCTTATATTGATTAACAGCATTGGTGATCAGAACTCGTGTTCCCAAAGGGAATTCCGAACAGGCTGCCCGGTACCACATGATTCCATTTGGGGAATCAGAGGTATAACTGTTGGAAAACATCGAAGAATCTGAAATGATTCCTTGACCCCGCATCACCGCACCCCTGAGCCGGTAGTGAAGCGTATCCATAACAATGCTTTCTCCCAGTTTAACCTTTACCAGTACCCAATCCTTCCCAGGACCGATCATGCTCCAGCCAAATAGAACGGAACTTACTAATGCGAGTAATATGAGTGGTTTGAGTTTCATTTTGGTACGCCTCCGGAATGAATTCCGGGGTTGAGATGGTCATTCTGTGCTTCACCACGGAAAGAATTCCGGGGTTGGGATGGTCATCCTGTGCTTCGCCCCGGAATGAATTCCGGGGTTGGGGTGGTCATTCCGGGATTCTGCAAAGTTACGAATGTAACCCCATATGCTTGATATTATAAATTTAATGAATAATGTATAATAAATTGATATTTTTCATATATTGATGAATATCAATTCATATTCATTGAATTTATATGTACACTTAGTGGAACGCCTACCACCCTTCAAGTTTTCAGTGCACGCCCAACCCAATATGCACAGGTAGTTGGGTAATCATACTGAATGGGGATGTGAGATGCGACCTTCAACAAACTCGATTCACGAACTATTACAGAGGGTCAACTGCCACCACGGCATCGAGGTTGATGGGGCCATGGATATGTGGGAATACCTCATTGAGTTTTCCTGCCAGTTCAAACACCAGCGGTGGCTTTACTTTTGCCTTATCGATGGTTAGACGCACCAGATCGCTTTGTCCTTTAAAATATCTTTCCAGCACACCGGGTATTTGTTGTTCGGTTGCGCAATGTATATAGCCCTCTTCCTCAAACCGGGGTGAACTAAGTTGTCCGTTTGGCTGAGCTGCTTCCCACCAACTGCGGGTTGTAATGTGATAAATGTATGCCGTTTCCACTGTTATCTGATTTATTGGTTATGGTTGGTAAGAACGGGAGGAATCTGTTGAGCCAGTAGGAGCAGATCTGCCAATACCATTGCGGTGACTGCTTCCAGCACTACCGGCACCCGCAAAGCAATACAAAGATCGTGCCTACCTCGAACGGCAAACGTCTCTACCTGATCGGTTTCCCGGTTCCAGGTTTGTTGGTCTTGTGGTGTTGAGGAAGTTGGTTTTACGGCGATCCTGAAAACCAATTCCTGCCCATTGGTAAGTCCGCCAATAATTCCTCCGGCATGGTTGGTCAATGTATTCCCTTTTCCATCGAGCAATGCATCGTTGTGTTGAGAGCCCAACATGCGGGCGGCTGCAAAGCCGGTTCCAAACTCTATTCCCCGAATGGCGGGAATGGCAAAAACGGCATGTGCCAGCAGTGATTCTACCGAATCAAAAAAATGTTCACCCAATCCTGCCGGCAATCCCTTTACCCTACATTCAACAATACCACCTACACTGTCTTTGGCATCAATTGCTTTTTGTAAACCCTTCTCCCAATCGATCTCCCCTCCTATTTCTAGAATTGTGGCACCTACCTCTATGGATGTTTCGAAGTTCTTTGCAGCATGCGAGAGCAATTTTTTGGCCACTACGCCTGCTGCTACCATTGCTGCGGTTAGTCGTCCGCTGAAATGTCCTCCTCCTCTGTAATCCTCAAATCCGCCATACTTCACTCCCGCTACCCAATCCGCATGCCCCGGTCTGGGAAAAGCACGCTGCTTGGTGTAGTCCTCACTGCGGGTGTTTTTATTTTCAATCATCAGCGTAAGCGGTGCCCCGGTAGTGAATCCATTGTACCATCCGGAAAGGAATACAGGTATATCATCTTCTTTTCGGGGTGTTGTTCCTTTTTGAATTCCACCCTTTCTGCGTTCCATATCAGTAACAAAGTCTGTTACTTCGAGTGGTAGTCCGGCGGGACAACCATCGATGGTTACGCCGATGCATGGTCCATGTGACTCACCAAAAATATGCCAGCGAAATTGACGTCCGAAGCTATTCAAGTTTATAATTTTTACTGTTCATCTATGTTTATGTCGGCACCCAATGCTGTCAGGTGTCGATAAAAATCGGGGTATGATTTATTGATGGCCTCCGCAACTTCAATTTCAACAGACTGTTCGGCCCTTAAAGCTGCAACTGCACAAGCCATTGCAATTCGGTGGTCATGGTGGGAATGTACTTCCGCCCCCCTGAGTTCGTGGGCACCTGTAATCAGCATGTCATCTCCCGACAATTGAATATCCACTCCCAATTTAGTGAATTCCTTTTGTAATGTGAGTGCTCTGTTGCTTTCCTTGTGTGCTAAACGGGAAATTCCTTTAACAACAGTCGTTCCCGCGCAACAGGATGCCAGTGCCACCAGAGGGGGAAATAAATCTGGGCAGTGGGTCGCATCGAAATGAAATGACTTTAATTCGCCAGCTTTTACTTCAACGAAATCCCTTCCTGTCTCGAGAATAGCTCCCGCATCTTTGAGTGCATGCAGCATTGCTTTGTCGGCCTGGGAAGAGGATTGGCTGATTCCATTGATTCTCACAGAACCTGCAATAGCACCTGCAACCAATAAGAAAGAAACACTGCTCCAGTCACCCTCAACAGTATAACTAATGTGATAAGGTGGTGCTTGCTCAGCAGGAGCAATATAAAAAAATCGGTGATCGATGTGTCGTACATTTCTTCCAAAATGTCGCATCACATCGAGTGTCAAATCTATGTAGGGTTTACTGGCTAAATTATCTACGGTAATCATCACCTCCTCTTTAGCAGCAGCACCGAACGCCATGAGAAGTCCGGTTAAAAATTGTGAACTCAGCGATCCATCAACAGTTATGGGGGCCGGCTGCAAGGGCCCTTGAATTTGCAGGGGAAGCTTCCCCTGTTGAGAATGAATAGCAACGCCCAGTTGTGGCAATATCTGATCGAAAAAATCCATTGGTCTTGTTACCAGACTTCCTGAACCGGTTATGGTGAGCGACAGATTGCTCAGGGCAGCAATGGGCGTAAACATTCGAATTCCCAACCCACTTTCGCCACAATGTATGGTAGTAGACTGTGGGTGAACCCCCCTGGACTGTATCAGCAATGTATGGTCGGATTGCATGTGTGCTGTTGCACCTAACTTAGTGATTACATCCAGCGCTGCCAGGTCATCATTGCTGTGACCGGGATTCAGTAAAATTGTTTCTCCCGGATGCAATAAAGCTGCAGCACAGGCACGTTGCATGCTGCTTTTGCTCGCCGGGGCTTGCATAACACCCGTTACAGAGGAAGGAGAAACCGTTGCTTTCATAGTTAATAGCTGGTAAGTAGTTTTATTTCGCTCATTAGAGCATGACTAAACCTGATGTTGACAAGGACAATCAATTTAAATTCCGCAGATGGTTCATTAATTCGGGTACAGGAATGGTATGAATAACGGCATCCCCAATTTTTTTCAGGATTACATACTGCATACCCACCAATGATTTTTTCTTGTCCATCGCTAGCACTTTTTCCACTTTCTTCCAATCGAAAGCAGCTCTTGTGGGCAGTCCATATCGCTCCAACAAATCAATTACAGATATTGCTTGCTTGAAATTGGTCAATTGCTCTGAAAGCAGCGCTGCATAGGTCATGCCGATACTGATGGCCTGACCATGACTTAATTCGTACTGATTCTCGATTGCATGTCCGAGGGTATGTCCGAAGTTCAACAATTTTCTATCGCCTTTTTCGAATTCATCTTCTGTTACGATCTTCATCTTGATGAGCACATTGGTTCGTATCAAACGTTCCAATAGTTTCGGCTGTCGCCGGAAACCTGTAAGTGTTTGCTGTTGCAACAAACGAAAAAGAGCTGCATCGCGGATAGCAGCATGCTTGATGATTTCGGCAAAACCATTTCTCCATTCAATGAGTGGAAGGCTTTTTAAAAAATCGATGTCAAACAGGATCCATTCCGGCTGACGGATGAGTCCGACCATGTTCTTATATATTCCGATATCAATTCCATTCTTCCCGCCGATGGCGGCATCCACCATCGCCAGCAAAGAGGTAGGTACGAGTCCGAAGCGAATGCCCCGCATGTAAATGCCTGCGACATAGCCGGTAATATCTGTGATAACGCCTCCACCTACACCAACTAAGAAAGATTGTCGATCGGCACCGAATGCAATGAGTTGTTCGATGATAACATCAACAGTTACTTGTATCTTGTATTCTTCACCAGGTTTCAATACGATGGTATTCCACCCCCGAAATTTTTTGCGGTGTGCCGCGAAAACATGTTCATCCGTGATGATGATCGTTTTTTCTTTGTCTGTCATTTTTTCCAACGATGCAAACTTCGTGTTGAAATGACAGGCAACAGTGGCCTGGAAAAAAAGAAAATCTATTGTATTGCGCGCCATGGTGCTGAAATAAATTATTGCTTCATGATCTTATTCTGGTGATGGATGCTTTCCATGTGAACTGCATCGAAATACCTCGTCACAAAATCCTTGGTCAATCCAAGCTTCTCCCCTTTTGCATACGCTCTGTCGAGAATATTATTCCATCGGTTGGTTTGCAGGATGGTGATGTTGTTGTCTTTCTTGTATTGACCAATCTTTTCTGCCACTTTCATGCGCTGGCTAAGGATCTGCATCAATTCATCGTCAAGGTTATTGATCTGCTGACGAAGTTTTTCCAGATTGACATGGTATTCTTCGGAGCTGGTATCTTCTTTTCTCCAGCGGATGTTCGCGACCATCTCACCCATTCTTTCCGGTGTGATCTGTTGTTTAGCATCGCTCCATGCCATATCGGGATCGATGTGACTTTCCACGATAAGGCCGTCAAAATCCAGATCAATGGCTGTCTGCGCTACATCCTGCAGAATATCTCGGCGCCCACAAATATGGGAGGGGTCGTTGATCATGAGTGTATCAGGGAAGCGACGTTTCATTTCGATGGCGAGGTGCCACATCGGTGCATTGCGGTATTCAGTATTTCCATAGGAGCTGAATCCGCGGTGGATGAGTCCGATTTGTTCGATACCTGATTTTGAAACTCTTTCCATTGCTCCCAGCCACAACTCCAGGTCCGGGTTGATGGGATTTTTTATTAAGACGGGAATCTTTACTCCGCGCAAAGCATCTGCTACTTCCTGAACGCTGAAAGGGTTAACGGTGGTACGAGCTCCTATCCAAAGAACATCGATCCCAAAATGCAGAGCATCTTCCACTTGTTTTCCGGTGGCCACTTCTACTGTAACGGGAAGACCGGTAATTTTTTTAGCAGTTTGCAACCAGGGAAGTCCTTTCGTTCCTACCCCTTCGAAACTTCCGGGGCGGGTTCTTGGTTTCCAAATACCTGCGCGCAGCATATCTATTTTTCCGGTTGCTGCCAAACGAGTAGCAGTTTGCAACACTTGCTCTTCTGTTTCAGCGCTGCAGGGTCCGGAGATAATGAGTGGACGCTTGGAAAATAATTCATCGATGTTCCTGGCGGTTGTAGTGGTCTGTTCCATGATCTATTATTTAATAATCTTTACTTTGAGGACTGGTGCTTGCCTGAAAAAGGGGGTCTGTTATCGGCATCATTCATGCGAATGCTTCTACCCCGGTACTTCTTTCCGTCTATGGCACGAATCATTTGCTGTGCGGCACCTTTTTCAACTTCAACCCAACTGTTCATGTCTTTCATATCAATTTTTCCCAACACTTCTTTTTTGAGATCACTTAAATCGAGAATGAATTGCAAGAAACTGGCTTTGTAAAAACCATCTTTGGTTCCGAGGTTAACGAATAAGCGACGGTAACCAGTTCCTCCTCCCTTAGCAAAGCCCTTGCGGCTATCGCCTCTTCCACCTGACTGAAAATCCTGGGAGCCGGCCTTACCGGATGACTTGGAAGATTTTTCCTTCTCACGTACATTCAGGTCACCCGCATTTTCATAGTATTTGAGGAAGCGGTCAAATTCCATAGCAGCGACACGCTTCAACACTTCCTCCTTGGATATATCAGCAAATTTTTCTGTGAGCATGGGTACATAAGTTTCATAGTCACCATGACTGATATCTGCTAACAATAGCTTATCCATGAAATGAAAGAACTGTTTGCGACATACGTCCTTACCTGTCGGAATATCTAGTTTGTGAAAACGGGTATTGCTTAATTTTTCAATTTGGCGGAACTTGTACATTTCGCGGGCATGCACGATGGAGATGCATATTCCCTGATTACCTGCTCGTCCGGTACGACCACTGCGGTGGGTATATACTTCTGCATCATCGGGTAATTCATAATTGATAACATGACTGATACCTGCCACATCGATACCACGGGCAGCAACATCGGTAGCAATGAGGAGTTGCAGACTTTTATCACGGAATTGTCCCATCACTTTTTCGCGCTGTGGTTGAGAGAGATCACCATGTAATGCATCAATATCATATCCTTCACGTGTAAGGCGGTCACATATTTCCTGTGCATCTGCCTTGGTACGGGTAAAAACAATACCATAGATACCTGGATTGAAGTCGATGATGCGTTTCAATGTTTCGTATCTGTGGTGAGCTGAAGTAACGTAATACTGGTGATCGATACTGGCGTTTGCAGTATTGACTTTCCCAATGGTAACTTCTTTGGGTTGGTTCATATACTTTTTGCTCACCTTCCTGATTTCAGCGGGCATGGTGGCACTGAACAACCAGGTACTCTCTCTGGCAGGGGTATTTTTCAGGATGAATTCGATGTCTTCCTGAAAGCCCATATTGAGCATTTCATCTGCTTCATCGAGAACGACATATTGTATTTTATCGAGGGCAATGGCTTTGCGTTCGATTAGGTCAATGAGTCTTCCCGGGGTGGCTACCACCAACTGCACTCCTCTTTTGATATCTTTTATTTGCAGAACGATGGAAGAACCTCCATACACGGCAACAGCCGATAAACCGGGCAGGTACTTTTTAAATGCATCAATTTCTTTCACAATCTGTAGACAGAGTTCGCGGGTGGGACAAACCACCAGAGCTTGCGGGTGCAAGGGACTCGGTTGTATCAGTTGTAAAAGAGGCAAGGCATAAGCAGCTGTCTTTCCGGTTCCCGTTTGCGCGAGTCCGATAAAATCTTTTGTTCCACTTATCAGAACAGGAATTGCCTGTTCTTGTATGGCGGTGGGTTGTTCGTATCCCATTTCCGAGGTTGCCCTCACTAGCCGGGCATCCAATCCCAACGCTTCAAATTTATTCATGTGTTGTTTTTTTGTTTGTAAAGGTACAAGTGTGCATCTGCTATTCACTTTTTATTACTTGTGTATCGACGCATTTTAACTTGTGTTTGCAGCATTTTTGATTTATTTTAATATTCGTCTGATCTCGTTCGCTCTGTTGATGAGTTCACTGAGGTATTCATAATTTTCTTTTTCCAGGCATGCTTTGAATTTGCGCAACTGAGCAATGTGTTCATTCAATACATCGAGAATGTTATCCCGGTTTTGCATGAGGATGGGTATCCACATACCCGGATTACTTTTGGCGAGACGCACGGTACTCTCGAATCCTCCGGAGGCAAGACCGAAAATTGTATCTTCTTCTTTTTCTTTTTCCAGCACTGTGTTGGCCAGGGCAAAAGAAGTGATGTGTGAAATATGACTGACATAAGCAACGTGCACATCGTGTTCTTCTGAATTCATGTAAATGATGTTCATTCCGAGGGTACGATAGAGACGTTCCGCTAATTCCAGTGCATCGGGTGCAGATTTTTCCCGGTCGCATATTACAGTGGCCTTATCATCAAAGGCACCGTTAATAGCAGCTTGTGGACCACTGAATTCCGTACCCCACATGGGATGCGTAGCAACAAAACGAGACCGGTTGGGAGAATCTTCGATGGTATCACAAAGTGTCTTCTTGGTAGAACCGACATCCAATACAACTTGTTGATGACAACGTTCCAATACGGCAGGTAAGATTCTCTCAGTTACATTGATGGGGGTGGCAAAAATGATTATATCTGATTGATCAACGGCGTCTTTCCAGTCGCTGATTTCATCAACCAGTCCGAGTGCCAAAGCTTTTTCAGCATGCTGCGGATTGGCATCCACTCCGATAATGGTGCTTGCAAATTTTCTGTCCTTGAGGGTGATGGCCATGGATCCCCCTATTAATCCAATTCCAATGATCGTTACCCGCATATCAATTCAATTTTTAATCCTGTTGGTTCTTTATAATAACTCCGGAGCGGCGCTTTAATTGCCGGATCCATAGATTTTTATTCGTTCTATTGCTTCTTCCATTTTCCCTTCCGATGCACACAAGCTGATGCGTACATATTGATTTCCTGCTGAGCCAAAAATTCCTCCGGGGGTAATGAAAACACCAGCCCCATAAAGAATTCTGTCACTCAGGGTGTAACCATCTGCATCATTGGCCGGTATGCCAGACCACAAGAATAGACCGGATTGCCCCGGTGTGGGATGACAGCCAATCAATTCGAGCAGTTCCAAGGCCTTTTTTCTACGTGCGGCATAGGTTGCATTCACTTCAGCATACCAGGCAGTATCCAGTTGGAGTGCAGCAACGGCAGCTAGTTGTACCGGAAGAAACATTCCACTATCCATATTGCTCTTGAACCGAAGCACTTCACTGATGCGATCAGCAGCTCCGCTGAGCATACCCACCCGCCAGCCGGCCATGTTATGACTTTTAGAGAGAGAGTTGAGTTCAATGGCAACATCGATGGCCCCTTCTATGCTTAAGATACTTCGAGGTGATTCATTTAAAATGAAACTATAGGGGTTGTCGTGGCATATTAAAATTTGGTGTTTCCTCCCGAAGTCAATGATTTGTTGAAAGAGCGTTGTATCGGCATTTTGACCGGTTGGCATGTGTGGGTAGTTGACCCACATGAGTTTCACCTTGCTGAGATCTCTTTTCTCCAATGCTGACCAATCCGGAGACCAATTGTTATTCTCCAGCAGTGTGTACTCAACCGGAGTTGCACCGGCGAGCTGAACGGCCGATCTGTAGGTAGGGTAGCCCGGATTAGGAATAAGCGCTTCATCTCCCGGCTGCAGGTAGGTCATGCAAATGTGGAGTATGCCTTCTTTGCTTCCCATCAGTGGGAGAATTTCAGTAGCAGGGTCAAGTTGAACACCATAGTTCTTTAGGTACCAGGCAGACATGGCTTCCCGGAGGGCGGGAATCCCTTTGTAGTTCTGGTATCCATGCGATGAAGAAAGTATAGATTTTTCCTGCAATGCTTGAATGACAGAGGGGTGTGGAGGAAGATCAGGACTACCGATGCCCAGGTTGATGATGGATTTACCTTGACGGTTCAGCTCATCGATCTCGCGGAGTTTGGTGGAGAAATAGTATTCGCCGATACCTTCCAGGCGAGAGGACAAGCGAAATGACTGCGGTGTTGTTTTCATGGCGTTCATCAAGCTTTTACTTGTTTTCCTTTTTTATAGATACCGAATATCTTCAGGTTGTTGGTGTGTGCACTTATTTCTTTCAATACCGAATCGAGCCGCTTGCGGGATTCAAATTCCAGATCGGCATAGAAACCATATTTGAAATTGCTACCCTGAATGGGCATGCTTTGCAATTTGCTGAGGTTAACATCGCCGGCTGCAATAGCCGTTAAAACCTTTGCCAATGCACCTTTGGCATGATTGGTCTGAAAGTACACAGAGGCCTTGTTCGCTTCTGCCACCGATTCAGCGCTTTGCTGATTGGCAAGTACTAGAAACCGTGTAATGTTGTTCTTCATCGTATGGATATCGGGAGTCAGGATGCGGAGGTTGTATAGTTCTGCAGCCAGCTTACTTCCGATAGCTGCAGTATGGCGGTGACGGTGCTGGGAAATATGACGGGCGCTTAAGGCCGTGTCTTCTGTTTCAATCAATTTCCATTCATACTTTTCCAGGTAGTCGAGACATTGCAGGATGGCCATGGGGTGACTATGTACTTCTCTTATTTGGGACAATTCGACGTCGCGGTTGGCAAGCAGATTTTGGCTGATGGATAGGTAGAGTTCTCCCACAACCACCAGTTTACTTTTTTGTAAAAGGTTATAATTGGGCAGGATACTGCCGGCGATAGAATTTTCAATGGCCATGACTCCACCGGCCGACTCCAGGTGGTTGGTAGAAATGCGCACCAGTTGACGGAAAGTATCGCAGGGGATAACGGGTACACCTTTTCCGAAGAAATGATTGGCGGCTACCTGGTGGAAGCTACCCTCATATCCCTGGATGCAAACGCCTTTTTCGAAGGCCTTGTTTTTTAGTTGAGGAAGTTGTGAGGAAGGAGACATGAGCGATGTATTGTAGGGACAACAAAAAACCCGGCTGTTGGCCGGGCTTCGTTATGATTTGTTTGTTTGTTTCAATTACGACCCGGCTTCATTTATTGGTGAAGAAAAAAGAGAAAAAATAAAATTGGCCGTTGAAAGTCATAGCCAAATATACGAATTAAATCATGAAAACTAAAAATATTACACTAACGTTAGTTAGTTTATATAGAAATATAATAAATACTAAAAGAAAAAAGCCCCTCCGTGGAAACGGAGCGGCTTCTAACGATTGCTTGCCATATGAAAAAAAGTTAAAAGCTGTTAGTGACCGGCAAGCATAGCCACATGGTCAAGCTAAGGCTTTGATTAGTGAGCTTTAACAGCAGAATCAACTTTAGCAACAGTTGAATCAACTTTAGCGATAGTAGAATCAACAGCAGCTACAGTAGAGTCAACTTTAGCAACTGTAGAATCAACAGTAGCAGCAGTATTTTCACCAGAACCGCAGGCAGCGAAAGCGCCCAGAACGAAAACGAATAACAGCTTTTTCATTGTTTTTTGTTTTTTTGAATGAATGAATTTTTAATTAATACGCGAAGGTAATAAAAGGTAACCTTTTGAAGACCTGATTTTTGAAAAAATTTTTTTTAGCCGTTTTGGGGGTTACTTTTACCTCCCTGCAGGTATTAAAATTACAGACGTGAAAGGCGACACCAACGAACAGGCGCTCCTTAAAGGCCTGGCCTCCAATGATTCCAGGGCCATCGAGACCCTCTATAAGGACCATTTTGGCATGGTACAGTCTTACATTCTGCAGAACAATGGCTCTTATGACGATGCAAGGGACATTTTTCAGGAAGCAATGATTGTGCTGTATGAAAAGGCTCAAAGCGACAATTTTGTCTTAACCTGTCAAATCAAAACCTATGTATATTCCATATGCCGGCGTCTATGGCTTAAACGGCTCCAACAACAGGGAAGATATTCCCAATCCGTGGAGAACCTGGAAGAAACTGTTGGCGTTGAGGAAGAAATAGAAGACCATGAGAAGCGAAATGCTGCTTTCGCGATCATGGACAGGGCCCTGGGAAGTCTGGGTGAACCCTGTAAAAGCTTGCTGGAAGGGTATTATATCCAGCAAAAAGATATGCAGCAATTGGCAGAAATGTTTGGATATACCAATGCAGATAATGCCAAAAACCAGAAGTACAAGTGCTTGATGCGGCTAAAAAAATTATTCTTCACACAGTATAACATTGGTGAATAATGCAAATGGATGATATTCTTTTACAGGAAGCAGTTGAGCGATATCTGAAAAATGAGATGTCGGAACAGGAGCGTGCCTATTTCGATCAACTGCGTACCAGTACCCCCGAAATCGACCAGATGGTCGTAGAGCATGCCATGTTCCAACATGAAATGGACTTCTACGCTAACCGCCGCCGCATCAAATCTCAGTTCCACGATACCTATAATAAGCTATTGCAGCAGGGCATCCTACAAGATGGTACAGAAAAAACCACGGGTGGCAAGATCATCCAACTTTTCCACCGCTACAAACGAGTAACGGGTATTGCAGCAGCAGTAGGTGGTGCCATTGCCTTGGTAATCAGCGGACTAGTAGTCTATCTTTCTCCTGTAAACAACAACCAGCTGGTTCAACTGAGTAAAGACATTGAAGTTATCAAGCGCAACCAGCAATACCAGGGCAACCTGATCAATGAAGTGAAAAGTAAGATTCCTGAAAATGCGCGTCTGATCAGCGGTGGTACAGGTTTTATGATAGATACCAAGGGATACCTGCTCACAAATGCCCACGTATTAAAAGGTAGCGGTGCGGTTGTTATCAATGGTAAGGGAGAGGAATTCAAAGCCAACATCCTGCACATAGACCAGCAACGTGACCTCGCGATCTTAAAAATTGATGACCCGGAATTCGAGCCAATGCGCTCCCTGCCTTATGGCATTCGCAAGACAAAATCTGAATTAGGAGAAGAAATTTTCACCCTGGGCTATCCCCGCAACGATATCGTTTATGGTGAAGGTTACCTTAGTTCCCGCAGTGGATTCAACAGTGATACGCTTACCTATCAATTACAAATAAGTGCCAATCCGGGTAATTCCGGTGGTCCCGTATTCAATGGGCAGGGAGAAATCATTGGGGTGCTAAGTACTCGTCAGGCACAAGTAGAGGGTGCGGCTTTCGCTGTCAAGTCCGGATACATTTACTCCATGCTGGCAGATGTAAAAAAGACCGGTGCTGATGGTTTGAGCAACATAAAAATCAATTCCCGTTCTTCTCTTCGCGGTATGGAAAGAAAAGAGCAGATTGTTCGCATCGAGAACTGTGTCTTTTTTGTGAAGGCCTACGAAAAATAATCTGTTGCGCAGCTGGATGACAGGTGATTTGTACCTCTTATTCTGCCCACAAATTGTCAGGATATTGTTTGTCCTCCACCAAAAGGCGGATATTCCTTTCTACTTCAGGAGCATCTTCCTGGTAGGTTACCCCAAACCAGCGAGCTTCTGTGGGTTTTACCTGTACAACACCTTTTTGTTTTTCAATAAAAGCTCTTGTGGCGGAAGGAAGATAATATTCTGATTTTAGTTCCTGTCCCTGCTGCAATAAAAATTCCCGGAAACCTTCTGCACAGAAATCAACAAATCCCGGAGCATAGCAGAAGAAATTCATGCTAACGGTGCTGTCCTCAGGTAAAGGATGTTCTCCTGCTGCATCTTGATAAACGATGATACCTGCATCATTCCGGGTAATACTGGTCCTTTCCTGGATATCGGTTAATAATCCGGCAGCATTCACTGTACAAACACCTCGGCTTACTGTACCATTATCGCTGAGTGTATTATTTAATCCATATCCAATGATGCAATGCGTTTGCTCATTGCACTGTTGAGTAAGAAATGAATGTGCTTTGACGAAGGCATCCCTTCCGTAAAAATCATCTGCGTTGATTATTGCAAAGGGTTCATTAAGGTGGCCCTGACAGCAAAGCAATGCATGAGCTGTTCCCCAGGGTTTGGTTCTTCCCGCTGGTATTGAAAAATCGCCTATGTGTTTGCTTAGATCCTGATAAACGTAGTCTGTTGCAATTCTTCCTTTCAATTTGGGTTCCATCATCTCCTTGAACGGTTCGGCAAAATCTTCCCGGATGATGAATACTGCTTTTCCAAAACCTGCGCGTATGGCATCATAAATGGAATATTCCAAAATGGTTTCACCGGAGGGGCCAAAGGATTGTGTCTGTTTTCTACTGCCGTAACGGCTGGCCATACCGGCTGCCAAAATAACCAATGTGGGTTGCATGTATTAATTTTAAACCTTGGATTTGGCACGAAACTACAGATTATACATCTTCCCTCCAACAGATCTACAGTACACATGATTCAGTTTTCACCTGCCATACAGCAACTTTCCTCCTTGTTTCCGGGTTACCCGTCGGTTGCCGTGCTGCGATTGGATGAAATAGACCCTGTTATCAGCGGTAACAAGTGGTATAAACTGGCACCTTATATTCAATTGGTACAGGAAGCCGGTTGCAAAAGAATCATCACGGCAGGTGGTGCATATTCCAATCACCTGGTAGCCACCGCCAGGGCTGCTCGTGAGGCTGGGCTAGAAAGCAAGGCCTGGATTAGGGGGGGAAAACCGCTACACCTCTCCCCTACCCTGCAAGATGCCATGAATGATGGCATGGAACTCATGTTCCTGGAACGTGGGGATTATGCGGCATTGCAGGTTCCCGCCGGAAAGATGGCAGACAGCAATGATTTTTTCATTCCCTCCGGAGGAAGTGGATTACCGGGTGTTGGGGGAGCAGCAACAATTTTACAAGCCGCAGCTACTCATCCATTTTCGCACATTGTCGGTGCCTGTGGCACCGGAACAATGATCGCCGGTATTCAATATGCAGCTGCACAGCACCAGACCATTCTGGGAATTTCTGTTTTGAAAAATTTGCCGGAACCCACACCAACCATACGGCAACACCTGGAGGCACTTGGTTGTGAACGATTACCTGAAATAATGCACTTCCCATATGGAGGTTATGCCAGAGAGCATCCGGAAGTAATAGAATTCATGCGGGAGGCCTGGGAAAAGGAAAAACTTCCGCTGGACTTTGTCTATACCGGCAAATTATTCTGTGCAGTCAGAGAAATCAGGCAGAAGAATTATTTTCCGCAGGAAGCAACTATTCTATTGATTCACAGCGGCGGACTTCAGGGGAACCGATCTTTACCGGCGGGCAGTTTACCTTTCTGATAACAACCTGCATATTATATTTGCAACATGCGTTGGATCTACAGATGTTGTTGGCTAAGTGCAGTAACCTTCTCCCCGGTTTTATATGCGTCAGGAATACCAGCAGTTTCTGCACCGTGCCATGTTCATTCTTCGAACGCAACTACTGCTTTTTTCTTCCAACAAAAAAAGAAAAAGCCGACAGAGTATTCGATATATAAAAGGAACCAGTTCCTGTTCAAACTTTCTGATAAAAAATTCAGATTGTTTCGCGATTCGATCGCAATGAAAACAAAAGATACCCTTTTCACCCGTGCTGATGGACGGGTTGATATTCACCCGTATCAGGGACAACAAATGGGTTCCGCTTCGGAAAAAAAGAAATCCCCGCCACTTGTCTTTACTGATAAAAAAGGGTATGTCAATCTGCGCCTTGCCCATCCAAAATTTTATCGCTACATCGTTCGATTTTATGAGTCCACCGGTAAGCTCGCCTTTGAAATCATTGCTCCCAAAGAAGACTGGCTGATACTGGAGAAATCCAATTTCATTCATGCCGGCACATTTGATTATGAAGTTTGGCAGGATGGCACGCTTCACGACAAAGGTCGTATCACTTTACAGCGATAAATTTTTACACCGATACATGATTATCAGCTACACACGCTGTTGATTTTTACTTCGTCTACCAGCCGGCAGTTGAATACGCTTTCAAAATTATTTTTCAGGCGTTCTTTTACTTCCGCAATTGATACCGGACCATTCAATTCCTTTTGCAAGGAGGTAACTGCCTTATTCTGTATCCCACAGGGAACAATTCCTTCGAAGTAAGCCAGATCGGTATGAACATTGAAAGCAAAGCCATGCATGGTTATCCACCTGCTGCACTTAATGCCCATTGCGCAAATTTTACGTTCTTTCCCGGGAATTCCCGCGTCGAGCCAGACACCGGTTTCCCCCTTGCTTCTTCCGCCTGTTAACCCATAATCTGAAAGCGTAAGAATGATCATCTCTTCCAGACCACGCAAGTACCAGCCCAGATCGGGTTTCATTTTTTCCAAATCCAGTATTGGGTAGCCCACGATTTGTCCGGGGCCGTGAAAAGTAATGTCTCCCCCTCTGTTGATATGAAAGAATTCGATTTCCCTTTTCTTTATCTCGTCTTCTGTCCACAACAAATTCTCCATCTTTCCACTTTTACCCAGGGTATAAACGGGAGGATGTTCTACCAGTAGCAGATGGTGCCGGGTGGATGCCCCTTCGCCGGTTAATTTCAGTTGGGTATTTTGCTGGAGCAGGGATTCCTGATAATCCCATACCTGTCGGTAGGATTGAAATCCGAGGTCTTCAAAAAACACTACAGGTTGCATGTGGCAAAAATACAGGTAAATCGGGCAATCGCCGGCTCTCAGTTTAACCCCTGCTATGCCACCTGAAAGAACTATTTTTGTAGTATGTCTGACGAATTGGAAATACTGGCGGATGAACCCTCGGAATTGCTTTATGAAAGAAGAACATTCACAGTAAATAAGGGGCAGGAACCCATGCGCATAGATAAGTGGGTGCAGATGCATCTGGAGGGAGCCACGCGCAATAAAATTCAAAAGGGCATTGAAGCGGGATTTCTAACGGTTAATGGGAAAGTAGTTAAAAGCAACTATCGTATTAAGCCGGAGGATGAAATCGTATTGATGAGCTGGCAAAACCCGGAACATACCCAACTCAAAAAGGAAGATATTCCTTTGAATATTGTGTATGAAGATGCAGCAGTTCTTGTTATCAACAAACCTGCTAATATGGTAGTACATCCGGGCGTAGGGAATTATAGTGGTACACTGCTGAATGGTGTAGCTTACTACCTAGACAGACAGCAACCTGGGCTGGATGAAGATACCCTTCCCCGCTATGGACTTGTTCACCGCATCGATAAAAATACTACCGGTCTATTGGTGATTGCCAAAACTGCCGAAGCTGCGGCGCACCTAGCGAGACAATTCTTTAACCATACGGTACAACGCAAATACATTGCGTTGGTGTGGGGAGATGTGATCGAAGACGAGGGAACGATAACCGGACACATTGCCCGACACCGCCAACACAGAAAGATGTTCGATGTGTATCCGGATGGGGAAACCGGCAAGCATGCCATTACACATTATCGGGTTTTGGAAAGGTTCCATTATGTAACGCTCGTAGAATGTATTTTGGAGACAGGCCGCACGCACCAGATCAGGGTTCATATGAAGTATGCCGGCCATACCTTGTTCAATGACCACGAATACGGTGGGGATGCGATTTTGAAAGGAACCATCTATCAGAAATACAAACAATTCGTTCACAATTGTTTTGAACTTTGTCCACGATGTGCCCTGCATGCCCAAACCCTGGGTTTTGTTCATCCGGTTACCGGAAAATCCTTGTTGTTTGAAGCACCATTGCCAACTGATATGGAAAAGGTAATCGAGAAATGGCGGCAATATGTACATGCAGTTATCGGAAACAAAAAGATTACAGAATAAAAACATCTATTTGTTGGGAAAAAGATAAAAACGAAGGAGACAGAAGCTATTTGGTACTGTATTTGTTTCCTCCTGCTGATTGACTATTTTTATAACTGAATTCATCTGATCTGAAACGCTTCCTCAAAATATTACGCATTACACTGCTAGCCATACTAGCGCTGCTTGTATTTTTCATGCTGGCGCTTCAAACAGATTACGTTCAAAACCGGCTCATCGGCTGGGCAACCCAGCGACTCTCCCGTGATCTAAAAACAGAAGTCAGTATTCAACACATTCGGTTTTCTTTTTTCAATCGGCTCAATCTGGAGGGCGCCTTGATTCGTGACCAGAAAAAAGACACTTTATTGTATGCCGGTCAACTCAAATTGCGCATCACAGACTGGTTTTTTCTAAAGGACAAAATTGAACTGAGTTATCTGGGACTTGAGGATACAAAAATCAGATTAAATAGAAAAGACAGTATCTGGAATTACGCTTTTCTTGCCGATTATTTCAGCAGCCCAAACACCGATAAGAAAAAGAAAGAACCCCTGGAACTGCAGCTGAAAAAAATCGACATCAAACAAATTGACTTTGTGCAGGATGATCGCTGGGTGGGGGAGCGAATGATATTCAGATCGCGTGCAGTACTTGTGGATGCGGAAGAATTGCAATTGAAAAAAAATTATTTTGCTATTCGTTCTGTACAATTGGATAAACCATTTTTTCAGATACAGAACTTAACGGGGCTTAGACCGCCCCTGCCGCCAAAGCCGCCGTCAACCAAAGACACCGGCATGTATTTCAATCCCGGTCATCTGCATCTCTTGGTGCGACAACTGAAAATTCAACAGGGAAGTATATTCATTGATGATGATTTCGACAAACCTATCAAGGGTTTTGACGGGGCGCATGTTGACCTATCCAATTTAACCGGACAGATAGATGGACTTGAATTGCTGGAAGATACTTTGCGGGCGAAAATTCAGTTGGGGGTGAAAGATCGCAGCGGACTTGAAATAAAAAAACTTACCACTCAATTTAGGTTTACTCCCCAGATCATGGAATTGGCAAAGATGGATATGCTGATCGGGAAGAGTCATTTGAAGAATTATTACGCGATGAAGTTTACTGACTTCAACGAAGATTTTAGCCATTACATCAGTAAGGTCACCATGGATGCCCGGTTTGATCAATCTACCATCCATACGGATGACCTGGCTTATTTCGCACCCGAGTTAAAAGATCAGCATACTTCTTTGGTTGTAAGTGGAAATTTCTTAGGCACAGTGGAAGATTACAAAGTGACGCAACTAAGAGCAGCGGCAGGAAAAAAAACCTTGCTAACCGGCAATCTTGAAATGAAAGGATTACCTGATTGGAATCAAACGAAATTCAAATTATCCAATGGCTTGCTCCGCACCAATGCATACGATCTTGGCTTGTTCTTCCCTGATCTGAAGGATGTCAAAGAACCCAATCTCTATTCGTTAGGTGAAATCATTTACCGAGGAGATTTTTCAGGTGACAAAGGGAAATATGTTTCTGCAGGATCTATTTCCACCCAGCAGGGTGGATTGGTAGCAGACATGCAATTAACCTTGCCAGCCAAAGGCGAGCCCATGTACAAAGGAAAGCTGGAGACGGTTCGTTTCAATGTAGGTCGTTTGTTGGGAGACAGCAACCTGGGTGCGGTTTCTTTCAAAGGGAAAATAGATGGCAGCAGTTTTTCTTTTAATAAATTAAAGACTGCATTGACCGGTGAGATATCTGCACTCGAATACAATGGATATACCTACACCAACATTGAAGTGAATGGTACCCTGCAAAGACGCTATTTCAATAGTGAATTAAAGATCAATGACCCGAATATAGACCTTACCAGTTCGATGGAAATTGATTTTACTGGAAATCTGCCACGCATCAATGCAGTGGGTGATCTTGTTCATTCAGACTTGCAAGCCCTTCATTTTACCAATCGACCCTTGCAGGTGACGGGTTTACTTGACCTTAATTTTATCGGCTCCAACATCGATAATTTTACCGGATCAGCTAAATTTTTAAATGCTGCTTTAAAAGACGACCGGGTAAAATTACAATTCGATTCATTGAATTTACAAGCCAGCAATGTTGACTCTATAAAACTGATACACTTAAGTAGCAATGAATTTGATGGAACTGTATTGGGAAAGTTCAGCATCCTGGATCTACCTTCCGGCATCCTGAGTTTCCTAGCTAACTACTATCCTGCGTACATCAAACCACCTAAAACGGTTCCTCAAAACCAGCAATTCAGTTTTGTGTTGAATACCAGGAATAATTTTGAACCGTATGTCAAATTATTACTTCCCGGCAGTGGCGGATTCAATAATGTAGTGGTTTCAGGCTCTGTTGATACCCGTATGAAGAAAATTCGAATGGATGCTCGTGTTCCCTACGGCACAATCAATGGAATCAGTTTTTCCGGATTTGACCTATTCGGAAATGGAAATAAAGATACCCTGACCGCACTCGCTTCCATCAACAGCATCCAGTTGAATGACAGCATTCATTTACCCAATACCAAATTAAAAATCACTTCCCACAATGACCACAGTGTGGTCTCCTTGAGAACAAGTGCAGATATAACCCTGAACGATGCCGATATTCAGGCAGATGTCTACACGCTTACCGATGGGGTCAGGGTTAAGTTCCGGCCTAGTTCTTTCGTATTGAACGATAAAAAATGGAACATAGAAAAAGATGGAAACTTCTCAATTCGCAACAAGGAAGTTTTTGCCCAAAACATCCGCTTTATTCAGGGATTTCAGGAGATATCCATTCAGACAGATGAGAAAGAAGGCCACACCAATAATCTGGCTGTTCAACTCAACAATGTAATTCTGGGTGACCTCAGCTCGTTATTTTTTCAGGATCCCAGGATCGAAGGAATAACGAGTGGCAATATCTACCTGAATGATTTCTTTCAACGTTTCCACGCAGACGCACAATTGACTGCTGAACAATTTCGATTGAATGATGATTCAGTTGGACAGGTGAACATTAGCGCATCATATGATCAGCAGACCGGTAAAATACCCTTTTCAGTTAGCTCCCCTAATCCGAACTATCGATTCGCTGCCAGCGGCAACTACAACCTGAAAGACAGCAGTGGCAATGCACTCTTTACGGAGATAGATGTAGCAGACACCAAAATTGATTTTCTCCGATATTTTCTATCAGATTTATTTTCCGATATGCGTGGCAAGGCACAGGGAAAACTGACTGTACGAGGTGATCCCGCTGCTCCGGACCTATTGGGAGATATTCGCCTCACCAATGCAGGACTTAAAGTTAATTACACCCAAGTGTATTATACCATTGATACGGCCACCATCAGTTTTACCGAGGAAGGCATTGACTTCCATCGATTTACCATCCGGGATAAATACAACCAATCGGGTGTGGTATCAGGGAAACTATTGGAAAAGGGATTCAGCAATCTTTACTTTGATCTGGAAATAGCTACCAATAAAATGTTGCTGCTCGATACCAAAGCAACAGATAACAGTCTCTTTTATGGTAAAGCTATTGGCAAGGCAAGCTTAAAATTAAAAGGACCTGAGAGCAAATGCCTGTTATCACTGGTTGCTGAATCGAATGACAGTTCACATATCTATATTCCGAATTCTGTTAGCAGAGAGAGTGGTACGGCTGACTTCATTGTCTTCCGGGAATATGGAACAGAAATGGTTCCTGAAAAACCAAAAAGTAATTTCAACCTGAGCATGGATCTGGACATTACAGCAACCAATCAGGTGAACATCGATGTGATATTGGACGAGCTTACCGGTGATGTTATTAAAGCTGTGGGCAATGGCAAGTTAAAGATCCGCACAGGTTTCAATGAACCCCTTACCATTCGGGGCCGGTATAACATTGAAAGAGGAAATTATGATTTCAATTTTCAGTCCATCGTAAAAAAACCATTTGTGTTGATGCCGGATGCAGGCAATTACATAGAATGGACCGGAGATCCCTACAAAGCTGATTTACAAATTGATGCCCAATATCTGGCAGAGCGGGTAAGTTTAAGTGATCTGGTTAGTTCTTTGAACATGAGTGGAACAGTAAAGGGATATCGGGGGGATGTGTATGTAATCGCCATGTTGCGGAATCAATTGAGCGCTCCTGATATTCGATTTAAAATTGATTTCCCGCAGGGTAGTCCGGTTAAAACAGACAATGAATTCAATGCATTCCTGAAGCGACTGGAAAGGGATCAAAATGAAATTCTGAAGCAGGTGGCTTTTCTTATTGCCTTGAATAGCTTTGCCCCTGCTGATGTAAATGCGGGTGGAACCAATCCTTACTCCATCACTTCTTTGGTAGGAAATACCATCAGTCAGGCAGTGACCCGGGCGGTGAATAAGATATTCTCTAATTTCCTTTACTCAGTATTTAAGGACAAGAGTCTTCGTTTTGATATGGGCAGCAGTGTTTACAGCAGCAGCAGTCTCACTGCTCCCGGAGCCGGGGTAACAGCCGATAACCGACTTGACAGAACCAGGGTAGATCTAAGGTTGGCTTATGCTTTTAACAATGACAATATTATTGTGACGGTTGGAAGTGATATTGACATCAATTTAGGTTCAGCAGCATCAGTACAAAGCAGCAATACCCAATGGTTACCGAATTTGAATATCGAGTTTGTGTTATCGAAAGATAAAAAACTGCGTTTGATCATTTTCAATAAAACAACTTTAGATGTAAGTTTTGGCCGCAGGAACCGACAGGGCATCAGTATCTCGTACAGAAAAGATTTTGATAAATTGGTGGCAGACAAACCCCGGGAAATTACAGCGCCTCGCCCACCGGAAGATAAAAAATAAAACAGCGAGATTTCTATGGATGTTGCTTGCTCAGCAGCCATCGGATGGCAAGTTCATAACCTTTCAATCCCAAACCGGTAATTGTTCCGACGGCTTTTGCAGACACATAGTTCAACTTTCTGAATTCTTCTCTTGCTTGTACATTGCTGATATGTACTTCAACAACGGGTATTTGTATGGCCGCTACTGCATCCCCTATTGCGATGGAGGTATGTGTATAGGCGGCGGGATTGAGCACAATTCCCTGACAAGTTCTCGAAGATTCCTGTAGTGCAGTTACGAGTTCTCCTTCGACATTGGACTGAAAGTAGGTGATTTCAATGTCGGGAAATTCTGCACGCAATTGCCGGATATAGTCATCAAAGCTTTGCTGGCCGTAAATTCCCGGCTCGCGCTGTCCCAATAAATTCAGGTTAGGTCCATTGATGATGGCAATCTTCATACCATGGTTTTTACGAAGATAATAAAAATGATGTCCGGCTCAAGCGTAAGTTCGATCAGCTAGTCTGAACCCCTAATGATTGGAGAATGAAAGTTCACTGGAATCCGACCTGCAAATCATGCCTGCTGAATCATACCGATAAAATCATCGAACAGGTAACGGCTGTCATGTGGCCCCGGCGTGCTTTCCGGATGGTATTGAACGCTGAATGCGGGTTTGTTCTTCATGCGAATACCCTCAATGGAATCATCATTGAGGTTCACATGGGTTACTTCCACATTGGGGTGCTGACGAACGGCCACCGGATCAACACCAAAGCCGTGGTTTTGTGTTGTTATTTCACAACGGCCCGTGATGATGTTCTTCACCGGATGGTTCAGTCCGCGGTGACCATGGTGCATTTTGAAGGTAGGTATATCATTTGCGATGGCGAGCAACTGGTGTCCAAGGCATATACCAAAAACGGGGAGGTTCTGTTGCAGTATGCTTTGAATTGTCGTCTTTGCGTAGGGCATGGCTGCGGGGTCGCCCGGGCCGTTGGAAAGAAAATATCCTTTGGGAGAAAATGATTGCAGGCGTTCAAAAGAGGTTTTAGCAGGGAATACACGCAGGTGAGCCCCACGACTGGTCAGGCATTCGAGGATATGCTTCTTCACACCAAAATCAAGAACAGCAATTTTCAATGGAGAATTTGTGTCGCCTAATTCGTATTCTTCGGTTGTGCTGACTGTGCTGGCGAGTTCCAGTCCATCCATATCAGGAACCTGGTTCAGGGCTGCCTGAAGAGATGCTGCATCTGACAATTCTGTAGAGATGATGCAGTTCATGGCTCCTTTGGTACGAACATGGGTAACCAGTGCGCGGGTATCCACACCTTCAATAGCAACAATATTATTGTCAACCAGGTAATCGTGCAGGTTGCCGGTTGCCTGGATACGGCTGAATTGTTCCTCCAGGTTTCTGCCGATGAGACCGTGAATTTTTACTGAACTGCTCTCCACATCTGTAGGTTTCACCCCGTAGTTCCCAATGTGTGCGTTGTTCATGATCAGTACCTGTCCGGTATAACTCGGATCAGTGAATACTTCCTGATAGCCCGTCATACCTGTATTGAAGCAAATCTCACCGGTAGCGGTTCCTTTTTTTCCAAAAGATCTGCCTGTGAAGAGATGACCATCTGCTAACATCAGATAAGCGGGCTGTGAGGGAACTGACATGGGGTAAGATTTCGGTTACAAAAAAACAGCAAAGGAATCAGATTACAGAAGAAACTTTCTCACATTGTTTCAAAAAAAAAGGCAAAACCTTTGGGGATTTTGCCTTTAAGTAAGGGGTAATGCATTTTATTCTGCGGGTGTTTCGGTTGCTGCTTCAGTGGTAGTTGTTTCCTCTGTAGTTTCAGCAGCTTTTTTCGTTGAGCGACCGCGACGTGTTTTCTTCGCCGGCTCAGCAGCTTTTTCAGCAGCTTTACCATAGATTTCGTTGAAATCAACCAGTTCGATCATAGCTTTTTCCGCATTGTCACCGGGGCGAATGCCCAGTTTCAGGATACGGGTATAACCACCGGGGCGGGCAATCACTTTTGGTCCGATTACGGTGAAAAGCTCTTTAACGGCGGCTTTGTCTTGCAAGTGACTGAACACAACACGGTGTTGGTTCATGATTGTCTCCTTGTTTTCGTTTTTCTTGGTTTTAGTGATCAGCGGCTCGATGTAGGTGCGCAGGGCTTTTGCTTTGGCCAGCGTGGTTACAATGCGTTTGTGGGTAATCAATTGACTAGCCAGGTTGCTGAGGAGGGCGCTGCGGTGGGCTTTCTTGCGGCCCAGTTTGTTGACTTTGTTTCCGTGGTTCATGACTTTTGTTTTTGAACCCGCACCGTGTCAGGAATTGCGGGTGATGGCAGCAAAGCTGCCGGGTTAAAAAAAACTGCCCTTCTCCGGTGGGAGTTGGGCAGTGTTAATTAGTTATCGAGGTTATCGAGACCCAGTTTATTGAGATCCATACCGAAACTAAGGCCTCTTTCAGTCAATACCTGCTCGATTTCGGAGAGGGATTTCTGACCGAAGTTTCTGAATTTCATCAGGTCTTCCTGTTCGTATTGTACCAGTTCGCTGAGACTGTTGATTTTCGCTGCTTTTAAGCAATTGAAAGCACGCACGGAAAGATCCAGGTCTTCGAGTGGGGTCTTCAATACTTTGCGCAGTTGCAGTACGTGTTCATCAACTACATCTTCTTTCTTATCTTCTTTGTTGTCGAAAGTGATGTTTTCGTCGGTGATGATCATCAGGTGCTGAATCAGGATGCGGGAAGCTTGTTTAACAGCTTCTTCCGGATGAATGGTACCATCAGTAGAAACATCCAATACGAGTTTTTCGTAGTCGGTTCTCTGCTCAACGCGGTAGTTTTCTACAGCATACTTCACATTCTTAATGGGGGTATGAATAGAGTCGATGGCGATGTATCCAAAGACTGAATCTTTTACTTTATTCTCTTCTGCGGGTACGTATCCACGACCTTTACCGATGTGGATTTCGATTTCCATTTTAGCAGATGTATCCATGGTACAAATTACCAGATCCGGGTTCATCACCTGGAAGCTCTGGGATTGTTCACCAATCATACCTGCAGTGAATTCAGTTCTGCCTTTTACTGTCAGTACGATGCGCTCGCTCGGTACTTCATGATCAACTCTGCGCTTGAAGCGAACCTGCTTCAGGTTCAGGATAAGTTCAGTTACGTCTTCTGTTATGCCCTTGATGGTGGCAAATTCGTGGTTGATGCCTTCGATTTTGATACCAACAATTGCATAGCCCTCGAGAGAGCTCAGCAATACCCTGCGGAGGGCATTACCTACCGTCAGACCGAAGCCGGGCTCCAGGGGACGGAATTCAAACTGACCCTCAAATTCAGAGGATTTTTGAAGAACGATTTTGTCGGGTTTCTGAAAGCTTAATATGGCCATTTTTTACTTGTTTTCTGTTGGGTAATGGTAGTTTGTTTCTTTACCTTTTGAAACGACAATCGGCCGGAATGAGTTCCAGCCGGGGTCGGGTTATTTAGAATACAATTCTACAATCAGTTGTTCTTTGATGTTTTCGGGTACATTCTCTCTTTCCGGGAAGGTGATGAAAGTACCTTTCATTTCAGTTTCATTCCAATCAATCCAGCTGAATTTTGGGTTCTTACCACGATTCTTACTGGTTACGGATGAATTGGAAGCGCTTTTTGGTCTATAAGCGATCACATCTCCCGGCTTACACTGATAAGATGGGATATTCATTACCTCTCCATTCACTGTGATGTGCTTGTGGTTAACCAGCTGCCGTGCTTCAGGGCGGCTGGCTGTTAAGCCCATGCGGTAAACTGTATTGTCGAGACGAGCTTCCAGCAATTTGATCAGGTTTTCACCGGTTACACCCTTGAGTCGCTGAGCTTCTTCAAAAGTTTTGCGGAACTGGCGTTCAAGTACACCGTAAGTGTATTTGGCTTTCTGCTTTTCGCGCAATTGGAGGGCATATTCACCCAATGTTTTACGCTTGCGCGCAGCACCGTGTTGTCCGGGAGGATTGCTGTTTTTTCCCAACCATTTTCCGTTGCCGAGAATCGGTTCACCGAAAATGCGGGAGATTTTTGTTTTGGGGCCTGTGTAACGTGCCATGTTTCAATTTGATTTTTTAGTGACGGTGACCTATCAAAAAATCTAAAATAGATGGGTCACCCGGTTATGAAATCCGGTCATGCCGGCTTGATTATACTCTTCTTTGTTTAGGAGGACGGCATCCGTTGTGGGGAAGTGGGGTAACATCTTTGATAGAAATTACTTCGATACCGGACTGAGAGATGGAGCGGATAGCGCTTTCTCGTCCTGAACCCGGACCTTTAACGAATACATCTACTCTTTTCAATCCGGCATCCAGTGCTGTTTTAGCAGCATCGGCAGCAGCGGTCTGAGCAGCATAGGGCGTGTTCTTTTTAGAACCCTTGAAGCCCATCTTTCCTGCACTGCTCCAGCTGATAACTTGACCGGACTTGTTGGTAAAGCTGATGATGATGTTGTTGAAAGTAGCAGAAATGCGCACTTCTCCCGCGGCATCTACTTTTACAACTCTTTTCTTGGCAACAGCTTTGGCGCTGTTTTGTGCTTTTTGTGGTTTAGCCATTTTTTTGTTTTGAGGTAGTCATTTTATTTATCCCGTTGTAACGGAAACCTGTTTGCTCTCCCTTCCTGCGAAGATCCAAGCGCTCAGGATTTGGTGAACGGCCTGCGGCCGCTCAATTATTTTTTAGCAGCTTTCTTCTTGCCGGCTACTGTCTTGCGTTTACCTTTTCTTGTACGGCTGTTGGTTTTGGTGCGCTGACCACGAACCGGCAGACCTTTTCTGTGACGGAGACCACGGTAGCAAGCGATGTCGAGCAGACGCTTGATGCTCATAGAAACCTCACTACGCAGAGCTCCCTCTACTTTGAATTCAGCGTTGATAATGTTACGGATGGCAGCTTGCTCATCATCGTTCCATTGATTTACTTTTTTATCGAAATCAATACCTGCTTTGTCCAGAATGTACTGGGCAGTAGAACGACCAATTCCAAAAATGTAGGTCAGTCCAATTTCCCCTCTTTTATTTTTCGGGAGATCGATACCGGCGATACGAGCCATAATGAGTATTTTGTTGGTGGATGATGTTTAAATTAACTGAAGAGCAATTCTTTCAAGGAATTATCCCTGGCGCTGCTTGAAGCGAGGATTTTTCTTGTTGATCACGAATAACTTGCCCTTGCGCTTCACGATCTTGCAATCGATACTTCTTTTCTTGATGGAAGCTCTTACTTTCATAACAGTAGTTTTACGTTGTCGGTGGTAACCTGTTGTTTCTGTTTATTTATACCTGAATATGATCCTCCCTCTTGTTAAATCGTAAGGACTCATTTCTACACCCACTTTATCGCCGGGCAGAATCCGGATGTAGTGCATCCGCATTTTTCCAGAGATGGTAGCGAGTATTTCATGCCCGTTTTCCAACTTCACCCGGAACATGGCATTGCTCAGTGCTTCCTGAATGACGCCGTCTTGCTTGATCAAAGGTTGTTTGGACATACGATTTTTGGGGCTGCAAAGATACGCACTTCGGGTCAGATAATGAAAAAATCGTGGGTAAAAATCCGTTTTTTGTGGAAAAACTACCCTTTCCGGCCCCCTAAACAGGCAAAATTGGCCATTTTTCTAGTTCAGGAGGTTAACCGGGAGTATAATTTCCCACCGATTCCTGCCTGTTCCCGGCTGCCAATCGGGTTGCAACAACCTGCTATACCTTATCCCGAAACTTACCGGCAGCTGATTCCACCACCGGGTATCAAAATACAATTCTGTACCTGCTGAATTGAACAATCGTTGTTGGCCGGTTCGTCGACTGATACCAACCGTATGGTCATAGAAAAGTGCAGCCCTCATCCGCAACAGATAAACTACCTGTGCCAGTCCCTTCTCAGGGTAAGCCACCGGAAAATGATAGTTGAGGTTTACCCCCACTAAATCAGGAAAATCGATGGCCTGGTAACCCCTGGCAAAGGGGAACCGATTAGAAAAAAAGTACTGTCTGGCAGTATCACGTGTTTGCCAGGATGCCGATACTATCCAATGATGAACAGGGGTGAACCCTGGCAACCAAATCGTTCCACGCATAAGCCACTGCCGGGCGGTTAGATCTGCGAGAGATTGTCGGTGCGTTAGTTGAATTGCATGGGCAAAGCGCGGGAAAATCTGTTGGCGCGATTGTTGCACCTGACTGGTATAATTGATGGCGGTTTCCCATAACCATTGCTCATACCCTTTCAACCATTTGGTCGCTTGTCCGGTATAGTTGACCCTGTTCCATTGCATGGTGGACTGAAAATTGAAGAACCGAAAGCGCTGTTGTCCGGAAAAGTTTAGCGGCAGCCGAAAACCGGCATAGGCTCCTCCTTCGTTGAAATTGACTACTGTATCAGCATTCCATTGAATCGTTCGGTTCCAGGTTTGTTGAGCACCTACCAACGGTTGCAAATAGGTTCCACCAAAAATACCATCATAACTAAGCCGGTGGCTACCCTCATTTTGATTGAACAGATACTGGAATTGGTGGGTCAATGTTTTCAGCAGATTTTCACCATACACAGTGAGACTGTATTCCGGCAAATCAAAGAAGGGGCGAAAACTGTGCAAATTCAGGGGTTGCTGCAAGGTTCGGAAACGTCGAACAGTATATAAACTGTTCCCAGTGGTGTCTGATAAATTGATTCGTAAGGGCTCTTCCGGCAACCCTTGCAGGAAAGGAAACAAGGCATCACCAATTTCAATTTTTTGCCATTGTGGTTCAATCAATCCCAAACGATGTCCATTACCGGTAAAATGGGTTGCTACCAGTTGCTGCTGATTCCATAGGGCACCCTGGTAGGTACCTGTTGTGTAAGTAGCCAACCGAAACAATGATCCCTTTTCTTTTGTCACCATTGCCCAGATTTCATCGCTTCCCTTGCCGGTTGTAGTAAACAATAGAGTGTCTTGTTGAATTTGTAATTGAGAGATGATGCGATTGGTCCAGGGTAGCAAAGTTTGAAGAGTGTCGCCGATGACACCGCTGTGATAGACCAAACTCATTTCTCCGTTATTATTTCTGGCGGTGGCAAACCAACCGGCTTTGGTACAGGCAAACCTGGGCTCAGAAAGTTGATGGAATGGAAGGTGCACACGTTGTTCAATGGTTCCGGTTGTATCCATCAAGATGATTGCAGCATCTTGACCTGGTAATAGCTCAGCTGCCAGTATTTGATTCCCTTCGGAATGAATATCGGGCGTTGCCAGTTTGGTTGAGCGTACAACACTATTGCTTTTTCCTGTCCGGGTATTGACTATTACCAGTCGGCTATAATCATGGTTACCCCATCTTCTGTCAGGATCGTAGGATGCATAAATAATTCTTCCATTGCGGTAAGAAAAGAAATCATCGATGGCGATCCACCGGTCAGCAATTTTTTCTTCTTTACCATCCCTGTCCACTCTATAAAAACCCGGAATGGCTCTGTCATCTTTTTTAACAACGATCACATGATCCTCATCTTCCCGCACCGGCATGAGGTAATCGGTCAATCCTTTTTTTCCAATGGGTGTGATGAATGCTGATATTGTAGCATTATCCCTGGTATTTCGTTTGTATTCATTCACTGCATCCTGGACAAATGTGGTAAAAGAATTTCCGGTGTACTTTCGGATGGCTGATTGAAAGGGATAGAAAGGTGTTTCGTATGCAGCGGCTTCTTTGCTTACTTTCTCCCAAAATGTTTCACCGAATTTTTTTCTTCCGTGTGCAACCAAGAGATAACCGAGAGCATAATGATCGGGAACATATTTCCTGAGTGATCCATTCCGCAGATAGGCATAGTTGCCTGGTGGATTGCTTTGCCAAAATGCCGCCAATTGGTTCATGAAGCGAGGGAGTCTTCCCCTGCCCTGAGGTGTAAGGCGTGTCTCCTGATCTACAGCTTCCCCCTCAAAGAACCAGTCCGGCACTGCAAGTGCATTGGCGACTGCCTGACCTTGTTCCCCCAATAAGAATCGCATCGTTTTTGAAAGGCCGGTATTCATCCGGTTGTATTGTTGCACATGTTTCCATTCATGAATGGCCAGCATGTCATTCCATCGGATGGCACCCAATGATAATACTGATCGTGGCGGTGTGGTGTACCATTCTGAACGCCAGGGTGCGAGTCCGACATATCCATTGGAGATCATGGTCTGATCGCGCAATAGGATACTAATTCGGCGGTGTGGTGCACTGTCTGTGCGTTGCAGCCGGTGAATCAAGCCGGCAATACGGCGCGCCTCGGTTTCGCTGTTGGCGGGAAAAATGATGCGTACTGTATCCGTACTGATTTCTTTCCATTGAAAGGAAGCAGGCGTTCCGCCGAATGGCTGTGCAGACATGCTCTGCCACAAGAAAAACAGAAAAAAGCAGGTGCTGATTTTTTTCATGGCATTTGATTCATTGATGTAGAACAAATACAAACGCTGGTGAGACTAAAATCAGGGCAAAATTTCTGCCAGTTTCTTCATGAGTTCTTCTCCTCTTAAATTCTTCGCAACTATTTTTCCTGCAGGATCGATCAGATAATTTTGTGGTATGCCGCGAACACCATAAAGTTTGGCTGCTGCATTGTCCCAATATTTCAAATCAGAAACATGTGTCCAGGTGAGTCCGTCTTTGTGAATGGCATCCATCCACTTTGATTTGGCACCGGGCTGATCGAGACTTACGCCTAAAACGGTGAATCCTTTAACCTTATACTGGTTAAAAGCCTTGACCACATTTGGATTTTCCTGGCGACAAGGACCGCACCAGCTCGCCCAGAAATCAATGAGCACATATTTTCCACGCAGGGAGGAAAGTGCTACCGGACGACTAAGGGTATCATCCTGTACAAATTCAGGCGCCATGCTGCCGATGGCTGTAAGCTTCGCTGATTGAATGCGTTTTTCGAAATTTTTTCCGGATGCGCTGTTGCGGCTTGATTCAGGCAATTGTTGAAACAACGGTTCAATTTTTACCGGATCAAGATCCATTCCTGCATAGGACTCCAGGCAAAAAATAGCGATCGGGGTGGAAGGATTTTGTGCCACAAAATTGCCATAAGACTGGCTGATTTCCTGTTCTAGGCCATCCGCTTTGGCAACAATTGATTCCTGTAGTTTTTGATCTTTGGCTGCAGCCATGTATTCCTTGTACAGATCATCCATTTTTGCTGTGAGTGGCTTGATGGACTCTGTTAACTTGGTATAATCGTCATGTGCTTTTGAGCCTGAAACTTTTATATTGGAAAAAGAGTCTGTGGATTGAATTTTAATATCACCCGGCTGAAGAAAAACCATGAACATATCTCTACCCTGTTTGGAAGGCAGCATTTTTCCATCTGAACCATTCTGGTATTTCACACGTACCCTCGCAGGTGTTGCTTCGTCAATATTTCCCTGGAACGAATAGGTTCCATTGATAAAATCGGAACTATCCACCTTATTACTACCGGCACTCTGGTATTGCAAGTATACTTTGGCAATGGTTAAGTTACCCGTTGTGGCAGATCCTGTGATTTGAAAGGGTTGGCCGGACTGTGCAATTCCGGTCAGCATCAATAGTGACAAGGCACTAGTAAATAATAGCTTCATGAAATAAATTTATAATCAAATATACCCATTTTCACTGTGTGCCGGGAGGGTGTTTTTCCGGTTTTTTTGCGGCCAGGATATGATTTTATCATTGTGAGTGAGGTTTGGGAAGTTTATCGCAAATTTGCATCTATGGAAGTGAAATCTGTTGTGGAAGTTTTGTCAGAAGACACCAAAAATATTTTAGGATTACAATTGCCCACCGACCCTCGTTGGGTAGATCTGGCTTCCCTATCACTGGAGGCTATCTTGACAGACCATGCATATTGTGAACAAAAAGCTGCCCTGACCTGCATCAGTTTGATTCAGAAGAATCCGGATAAAACAGAATTGGTTCAACAACTAGCACCCATCGTTTCAGAGGAATGGGGCCATTTCCGGCTGGTGGTGAATGAATTGCACAAGCGGAACATGGTTTTAGGGAAACAAAGAAAAGATGCCTATGTGAACCGCTTGCTGGAATTTCAATGCAAGGGCGGAAATCCCGATGATCGCTTACTCGATCAATTGCTCACGATGGCATTGATTGAAGCACGCAGTTGTGAACGGTTCAAGCGGCTGAGTGAGGGATTAACAGATACTTATTTGCGCAAATTTTATAGGCGCTTCATGGAAAGCGAAGCGGGACATTACACTTTATTCATCCGCTTGGCCACTACCTATATGCCCGAGAAAAAAGTAAGATCCCGGTGGAAAGAATGGCTGACTTTCGAAGCAGGTGTGATGGAAGAAATGGAAGTACGCGGTGACCGCATTCACTAACATTTATTCAGCAGAAGAAAAATACGCCAATTCGTCCTCCAGTTTTAGCCAGGGATGTGCGGCCATGAGTTCAATTGTTTTCCTCGCATACTCTTTCAGAAAATTTTGGTGCCTCGCAGTATCCGGATGCAATGGCGTATGTTGAAATGCAAGCCGGATATCTTTGACTGCGGCCATGATGTCGCGTGATTCATCATCCACACATGCTTTCACCCAATTTTCCCAAACATATTTTGTTGCCTGATAATTGGGATGCACCAGATCTTCCGCATAAAAGCGATAATCGCGCAAGTCATCAACCACCAATTCGTAAGCAGGAAAATAATGTACGTCCTCGAATAAAGTTGCCAGCTGATGAACAGCCTGCAACAAGACCGCCTTACTCAAATTGTTCTGAATGGTCCCTTCCCGCAGGTGACGAACCGGACTCACCGTAAGCAAGACCCTTAGCCGTGGCTGCTTTTGAAGCAAGGGCTTTAGCCAGGCGGCAAATGCATCAACAATGGTTGCGGGTTGCAGTAATTCTTTTTGAAACCAGTTGGCCGGGGCCTGGTGGTTATTGGCGACCACTTTTCCGGGTTGATACAGTGGTGCCATTTCCGTGAGTTGATAGACCCAGGCAGACCCGAGCGTAATCACCAACATACCTGCATCATGCAAAAAATGATGTGCCCTGGTTATAGATGTATTGATCACATCGAGACTATCATCCATCCGGGGGGAAGAGAACTCGCCGTGGTGTTCCCAGCTATGATAACAATCATTATAAAAGAATAAATCCTGCTCTTTCAAGTGACGACAATCGGTTATGCGTTGCAGACAGGAAAGTACGCTGACAGGATTGAACAGTATGCCCTGCGGATTGTCCATCACGCTGAATTTATGGTCCCTCAGGTAACCGGCCATGTTTTCAGTGAAACAGGAACCCACCATAAGAATGGAATCCCGGTAAGAAATGAGAGGAGACAATGGCTTGACTTCTGTTGAAAGCATCCACTTCATAAGTACAAATTATACAGCTGATTGCATTCGTTGCTTCATGGCTTCATATAAAATGATTCCTGCTGCAACTGACACGTTGAATGAGTTGAATTTTCCTGCCATGGGTATAGAGAAGAAATAATCTGCAGCTTTTGCCAAATATGGTTGTACCCCCTTTCCTTCAGCACCCATGATCACGCAACAAGGTTCTGTCAATGGAAGTTCATGAATCTTTTTCTCTGCGCGCATTTCTGAAGTAAAGACGGAGATGCCATTCAGGTGGAGGGTATCGACTGCCTTCAATAAACTGCTGACACGGCATACCTGGATCCATTCCAGTGCACCCGCACTGCTTTTAAGGGCTTCTTCCTGCAGGGCACCAACTCCTTTATCGGGAATGATAAGTGCCTGTGCCCCACAACATACAGCTGACCGGGCGATGGCTCCAATGTTGCGCACATCAGTAATACCGTCCAACATCATGAACAAAGGCGTTTGCCCCTCTCCTACCACAAAATCTATCACCTGTTGCAGGTCCATGTACCTGATGAGCGAACCTATGGCGATGATTCCCTGGTGATTGGCACGTGTGAGGTGATTGAGTTTTTCCGGAGGTACCATTTGAATCGGAATACCCGCATCGCGTGCAAGTTGCCTGATTTGTTGCACAGCATCACCACTGATGTTTTTCTGGAAAAGAATTTTATCGATTGGTCTACCGGATTGCAGTGCTTCCAGCAGAGGCTGTTTTCCGATGATGAGTGAAGATGAGTTTGAAGCCATGTACTAAGATATCATTTCTGAATGGATTGTTGCCATTGAACTTGTAATTTCAGCAATGCAGCTACACTGATAGCATCTGTTATCTCACCTTTTGCAACCATTGAAAAAGCAGTTTCAAGCGGAACTCTTTTCACCTGCAGTTGTTCAGTCTCTTCCGGTGATGCCGTTCCGGCCTGTAGCTCGGTGGCAAGGTAAACAATGGCTAGCTCGTCTGCAACTGAATTAGAAAGGTGCATGGTCAGGAATTCTTCCCAATGACCGGCCGTCAATCCGGTTTCCTCCTTGAGCTCTCTTTGGGCACTCAACAAAGGGGCGGTTCCAACCGGAGCACCGCCTTCCGGAATTTCCCAACTATATTGTTGCAGCGGAAATCGAAATTGCCCGACGAGCCAGGTATGGTTCTCATGGTCAATAGGTATAACCCCAACCGCCACGTTCTTAAAATGAATTTTTCCATAGATACCCTTTCCACCTGATGGATCTATTACCTGGTATTCGGTTAATCGAATCCAGGGATTGTCGTAAATATTTTGTTCACCGGTAATTTGCCAGGGATTATGTTCCATGTGGTTTCTTTTTGAAGGGGTAATGGATGCTGCAAATCACTAGAAATAATACCGCTATTGCCACCAATGAGAACTTGATGATGGCAACCCAACGGGTCAGTTCAAGACTTGACGAAGAATAGTATCCATGAATACTTCCCAGCATCAGGAGGTTTTCGATAACATCTAAAAAGGCGGCCAGCCAGACTCCCTTTGCCATGAAATTACCGATTGTAACTAGTACACTTTGCCGGTAGCCCATTGCCAACTGTCTGCAGCCTAGTGATAGGAACAACGCATAGGATGGAATGAATAAAAAATCGATGAGAATATTATTGACAGCAATTGTTTTATTCCAGGCCAGCAACAAGGCTGAAAGTCGTGAGGGAGTATCTGCCAATTCAAGATCAACGATGCCCAAAGGACTGGTTGCGGTTATCAATCCTTCTCCCTGCAGCCGCAGCCAGCCGAAGAGTATGGCAGTAGTAATGGCTGATAGGCGAATGGCATTCCACTTCATAAACACTGCAGTTGCGGGTTGGCTGAAAGTTAAACAAAAAAGCCCCTGCCGGTGAAGACAGGGGCCTGGTTAAATGAGGTAATTTATTTGATGCCGAATGCCTTTTTCACTTTAGAAACATAATCCAGTTTCTCCCATGTAAACAATTCGACTTTCATGGTCTTCTCCTTGCCATTGATGTTGAAGGTCTTCATTTTCACTTCATTCTTGCGACCCATGTGTCCGTAAGCAGCAGTCTCGCTGTACATCGGTGTTCTGAGTTTGAGGCGCTTTTCAATGAAGTAAGGGCGCATATCGAACAACTGCTCAACGATGCTGCTAATCTGACCATCGGTCATATCAACTTTCGCGGTGCCATATGTATTCACATTGATAGAAGTTGGTTTGGCGACACCTATAGCATAAGAAACCTGCACCAAAATTTCATCAGCAACGCCGGCTGCTACCAGGTTTTTTGCTATGTGGCGGGTTGCATAAGCCGCTGAACGGTCAACTTTACTAGGATCTTTTCCACTGAATGCACCTCCACCATGTGCTCCTTTTCCACCGTAGGTGTCAACGATGATTTTTCTCCCTGTTAATCCGGTATCACCATGCGGTCCACCGATCACGAACTTTCCTGTTGGGTTGATGTGGTACTTGATCTGATCGTTGAACAGACGTGCATACTTTTTGTACTTCTTCTTTACACGGGGAATCAAAATCTGGATGATGTCTTGCTTGATCTTAGCAAGCATTTTTGCTTCAGATTCAAAATCATCATGCTGGGTAGATACTACGATGGTGTCGATGCGAACCGGCTGATTGTTGTCATCGTATTCCAGGGTAACCTGACTTTTTGCATCGGGGCGGAGATATTTGATCTCTTTGTTTTCCCGGCGCAGAGCTGCCAGTTCAATCAAAATTTTATGCGCCAGGTCAAGTGCCAAAGGCATATAATCTTCGGTTTCATTGGATGCATAACCGAACATCATACCTTGGTCGCCGGCACCCTGGTCTTCTTTTTTCTTTCTTTCAACTCCCTGGTTGATATCGGAAGATTGTTCATGTATAGCAGACAAGATACCACAGCTTCTGGCTTCAAACATGTAGTCAGATTTGGTGTATCCGATTCTCTCAATAACTCCGCGAGCGATTTCCTGTACATCAAGATATGCCTTAGATTTCACCTCACCTGCCAGCACTACTTGTCCGGTAGTAACCAGGGTCTCGCAGGCCACTTTGGATTGAGGGTCGAGGGCAAGAAAATGGTCAATCAATGCATCAGATATCTGGTCGGCAACTTTGTCCGGATGGCCTTCAGAAACACTCTCAGAAGTAAATAAATACGGCATATTGTAAAATTTAATGCCGCAAATATATAATATATACTTCTAAAAAGAGGATACTCTTACCATTGACTGTAAGTAGTCCCGCACCTTTGTGCATAATTAGTTAAAAAGGGAATTTTATTTACCTGCCAACTGCTGGTACAGCTCAATGTAGTCGCTCAAGTCTGAATCCCAGCCCTTGAAAGGCAATACCTTTTTGCCTTTGGCTTTACTGAATTCATCTACCAGTTTCTTATCGATCTGGTCTGCACCGAAGCTGATGGCATCGGCATATTGGGCACCGCCTTTGAACATGGCGGAGTTATTGGCATCTTTGAAATACTCCAGGTCTTTTTCGCGAATATTGGCATTGATGAGTGCCTTTTTTACCAGATCACCACCCAGTTTTTCCTGAAAAGTATTTTGACCGATCGTAAACAAGACTTTGCTATTGGAAAAAACCGGCTCTTTTTTGTACGCTACTTTGATGTAAGCGGGGATCAAACCGGTCATCCAGCCGCTGCAATGGATAACATCGGGTGGCCAGCCAAACTTCTTAACGGTTTCCAATGCCCCTTTACAGAAGAAGATGGTACGCAGGAGATTATCGTCGAACCATTCCTCGGCATCATTGTGAAAAACCTGCTTCCGTTTGAAGAAGTCTTCGTTCTCCAGAAAATAAACCTGCAAACGCGCATTGGGAAGAGATGCAACCTTTATTTGTAATGGGTAATCGTCGTTATCTACACTTACATTAATACCTGAGAGACGCACGACTTCGTGCAGACGGTGTCTCCGCTCATTGATTACACCAAAACGAGGCATGATACAACGAACCTCCAAACCACTCTCATTGCTTTTAATGGCCAGCTTGTTAATCACCTCTGCAAATTCTGTCAACTCCAGGTAGGGTGACATTTCCGTAGCAATAAAAAGTATTCTCTTTTTCGTGGACATGAGCGCTGCCTTTTTTAGGCCGGCGGAAATTACCGGATTGCAAAGGTACGAAAATTCGGGGTTTTAAGCCAGACGTATCTAATGAAAGATGCTCTGGTACCGCAAACTGACTGAAATTCAAGCAAATTTAACGGGGCCTTGACCACCGGGCGGCAGCCATTACCATCGCCAATGCAGAAAACCTACGTACCTTTATCTATTAATTAAATGATGCATATTCCGGGCAATTGCCGATGAAAGCTATCTATCATGAAAAAAGTTTTACTACCCCTTCTTCAATATGGTTTTTTTCTGGGACTGGGTATCTTTTTGGTGTGGTGGAGTTTACATGAGATTCCGGACAGCGAATGGAGTAAATTCAAAACCTCCCTGCAATCTGCTCGTTACTGGCTCATCATTCCTGTTTTCTTTTTGCTAACTACCAGTCATATTTTACGGACGCTGCGCTGGAAACTATTGATGGAACCCATGGGATACAGACCTTCCTTCCTGAATAGTTTTTTTGCAGTGATGATCGGGTATCTCGCCAATTTAGCAGTGCCCAGATTAGGGGAGGTTTTAAAATGTACCCTCCTTTCCAGGTATGAAAAAGTACCCGTGGAAAGGGTGTTAGGTACGATAGTGGCGGAGAGAGCTTTTGATGTGATCAGTTTGCTCGCGGTTTTTTTACTTGCCTTGTTGTTACAATTTGATGTGGTTACCGGAAGTTATGCCAACATAACCGGCATGCAAGGAAATACCGATAAGACCGGAGGTTGGGGAGGATGGATAGTACTCATTGCAATTGTAATCATGGGTACCTGGTTGGCATGGGTTTTTTATACGGGTAGAGGAAAAGCATTGGTGCAAAAAATTGCCGGCTTATTACGGGGGGTGTGGGAAGGATTGATCAGTGCCGGAAAAATCAAGCAAAAGAAACTGTTCTTTTTTTATACTGTTGCCATTTGGGTGTTATACATTGCCGGAACTTGGATGGGTTTTTATGCCACTGCCGGAACCGATCAATTGGGATTTCAGGTTGCGGTGAGCGGACTTGCATTTGCCAGTATCGGGATGATCATAACGCCCGGTGGTATCGGCGCCTATGCTTTTTTACTGGCATTGGTAGTAGAACAGAATGGGGTGGAGTATGCCATGGGCGTGGCCAATGGAACTTTACAATGGTTTGCTCAGGTTTTGATCGTGGTGCTGGTTGGGGGCATTTGTTTGCTGGCACTTCCCATTTATAATAAAAAACGACAACATGAAAACAGTAGAAGCCATCCGGCAGAAAATAATATTGCCTGAGCAATTGGTGCACCAGGCCTATGGCTGGAAGATGAAAGGAAAGACCATCGCATTCACCAATGGTTGTTTCGATATCCTCCATGAAGGACATATCTTTTCTCTTTCCTCTGCCGCCAAAGAAGCTGATTATCTTATTGTTGGCCTAAACAGCGATAGCAGCACCCGCTCGCTGAAAGGCCCCGAAAGACCCATCAACCATGAACAAAGTAGGGCTTTGATGTTGGCATCGCTGATTATGGTAGATGCCGTTGTAATTTTTAATGAATCTACTCCGCTACAACTCATCCAATTGTTAGAACCGGATGTATTGGTCAAGGGTGGGGATTACCAGCCCGATCAGGTAGTAGGTGCACAAGAGGTTATCGCCAGGGGCGGAAAGGTGGTAATCAACCCTTTGGTGGAAGGATTTTCAACTACCGGATTGATTCAACGCATCAAAACATCACTTTCCTGAACCGGATACAATAAGTTAACCTTAACAGCCCTAAGGGTGTTAGTAACTTTGAATAGCATACCAACAATTGGATGAAAAACAAAACACAATTTATTCCGCGCGATATTAGTTGGCTTAGTTTCAATGCGCGGGTATTACAGGAAGCCAATGACCCGAGTGTACCATTGGGACAACGCATTCGATTTTTAGGCATTTTTTCTAACAACAGCGATGAGTTCTTTCGGGTGAGAGTAGCCACCCTGAAGAGAATGATTGAATTGCGCAGTTGGCACAAGAAGATCAATATCCACATGGAGCATGATCCCCAACACATCCTGCAAGACATTCAAACAATTGTATTACAGCAACAAAATGAGTTTAACCGGATATGGACCGGCATTCTGAAAGAACTAAAAAAACAAAATGTCTGGTTGGTGGATGAGAAACACCTTAGCAGTGAGCAGAGAGAGTACGTTAAGAAATTCTTTGAAGAAGAGGTTCGATCGAATATTATTCCCCTCATGATTCAAAGTCTGCCGCAGATGCCTTATCTCCGCGATAAGAGTATCTACCTGGCGGTCATCATGAAGAAAAAAGCTACTGCCTACAAGAACCAATACGCTCTGATCGAGATTCCCACTCAATCCATCAACCGATTCTTGTTGCTGCCTTCCAGTCAGGGCAGACAATCAATTATTTTGCTGGAGGATGTGATACGTTACAACCTGCCACAAATTTTCTCTTACTTTGGTTACGATACTTTTGAGTCTTATATCTTCAAAGTCACCAAAGACGCTGAATTAGACATTGACAATGATATCAGCACCACTTTTGTAGAAAAAATTGAAAAAGGAATCAAGAACAGGCGGAAGGGAAAACCGGTTCGTTTTGTGTATGACAAAGAGATGGATGCTGCACTGCTGGAATATCTCATCAGGCGACTCAGGCTCGGAAAAAAGAGCAATATCATTCCGGGCGGCCGCATTCACAACTTCCGGCACTTCATGGATTTTCCTCCTGTATTAAAAGATGCTGTTCGTTCGAGGCCCGGCTCATTTATTCATCCGGAATTATCCCGTTCACTACGTGTAACTGATGTGATTGTAAAGAAAGATGTGATGTTGCACTTTCCCTATCACAGTTTTAATTCACTGATAGATCTGCTGCGCGAATCTGCTATGGATCCGGAAGTGACGAGCATTAAAATTACCGCCTACAGATTGGCATCACAATCTAAAGTAATTCATGCCCTGATCAATGCAGCCAGAAATGGCAAGGAGGTAGTGGTTATGCTGGAACTGAAAGCAAGATTCGATGAAGAGAACAACTTGGAATGGAAAAAAGTGTTGGAAGAAGAGGGGGTAAAAGTGTTGTTGGGTGTTCCCAACATGAAGATCCATGCCAAGCTGGGCATCATCAAAAAACGTTCAGGCAATAAGACCATACAATATGGATTTGTTAGCACCGGTAACCTGCATGAAAAAACGGCTAGGGTCTATGGTGACCATTGTTTGCTGACTGCAGACCGACGGGTGATGGCAGACATCAACCATATTTTTAAGTACCTGGAAAATTGGCGGGCCGGCATGGGTGAATTGAGACTGTGCAAGACGCTGTTGGTTTCTCCAATTCGAATGAGAAGAGAGATGTTGGCCAACATCAACCGGGAGATAAGACAGGCGAAAGCCGGAAAACCCGCTGCCATCCTACTAAAATTGAATTCACTCAACGACCAGGAACTTGTGCTGCGACTGCACGAGGCGGCCAAAGTGGGAGTAGACGTTCAACTCATCATCCGGGGAATCTATTGTCCCTTGGTTACTCCCAAAAAAATGGCTTACCCACTGAAGGCGATCAGCATTGTAGATGAATACCTGGAACATGCCCGGGTAATGATTTTTCATAACCAGGGTACTGAAAAAGTATACCTCTCGAGTGCGGACTGGATGGTGAGGAACCTCGATCACCGTGTTGAAGCAGCCATACCAATCTTTAACCCCGATCTGGCCCGGGAAATAAAAGAGATTATCCACATTCAATTAAGAGACAATGTAAAAGCGAGGATGCTAGATGTACATTTAACGAACAACTATGTACCTTCCGACCGGAAAAAACCCTGTCGCTCACAAGTAGAGATCTACAAATACCTGCGACAGAAAAATCAATCCGGTTCATGAGACTCGCAGCCATCGATATTGGAAGCAATGCAGCCCGTTTGTTAATTGCAGAAGCAGTAACCGACAAAGAGACATCGGGTGTTCGATTCAACAAGCTCAATCTTGTAAGGGTACCCCTGCGGTTGGGGTTTGATGTTTTTGAAAAAGGGGAAATCTCGAAAGAGAAAAGAGGTATGCTTTTACAAACCATGAAAGCTTATAGCCACCTGATCAATGCGTATGGGGTGAAACAAGTTATCGTGTGTGCAACCAGTGCCATGCGGGATGCCGCTAACAGCAGTGACATTATCAGAAAGGTGAAGATGGAAACCGGACTTGAAATTGAAATCATTAGTGGTGAACTGGAAGCATCAATCATTTATGAAAACCATGTAGCTGAAAACATGGATACAGACCACAGTTACTTGTACATAGATGTAGGAGGAGGAAGTACTGAGTTGACTTTTTTTGCAGATGGAAAACTCATCTTCAAAGAGTCATTCAACATCGGAACCATTCGCTTGCTGAAAGACCTGGTTTCAGAAGAACAGTGGGACCTGATGAAAGATACCATCAAGGTAAAAACCAGGGGGTACAAAAAAATTGCTGCCATCGGAACCGGGGGAAACATCAACAAGATTTTTTCTCTTAGCAAGAAAAAAGATGGAAGACCTCTTACCATCGATCTATTGAAAGATTATTATAAAGAGCTATCCAGCTACAAACTGGAAGACCGGATTAAAATCTATAACCTACGGGCAGATAGGGCTGATGTGATAGTACCTGCACTGTTGATTTATATCAATGTATTGCGTTGGGCTGATTCCGATGAGATCTATGTTCCCAAAATCGGTCTTGCAGACGGACTCATCCAGCACCTCTACGAAGAGTTACATCCCAAGGTTCAGCCGGCGGGCTAAGGGAAACTGAATTGTATTTACCGACAAGAGTACCCGATTCACCCAATTCTTTTCGCTACTGAATCGTTTTAGATAATTTTGAGCGTATGGCAAAACCCTTGGATCTACCCGTAAAGAACAACCGGGTTTTATTATTGATCATAACGCATGTGGCGGTATGGAGTTGTTTTTTTGCCCTCCCCTACCTTGTTTTCTTTCCGCGTTTGCGTGATTTCAGCATGAGTGACCACCAGCTGGCAACCATAGTTTCCAACAATATTTTTCTGGTTATCTTCTATTATCTCAACACGCTGGTCTTGGTTCCAAGGTTGCTGGTAAAAGAAAAATGGTGGTGGTACTGCTTATCCATTTTGGTCTGCTTACTGGTTTTTTTATACGTACCCCGGTCATTGGCCAATATGATTGCCGTTCCCGAATATGTAGCACCGGAAAACCGTGAGTTCATCCGCAATCCTGCCTTCAAAGGTCGATCTATGTATGGTCCGGAAGGCCGCAGACCTTATGCGAACAGATACAATACTGTGTTGTTTCTGTTGGTCTTTACAGTAGGCACCTGTCTCTCCATGATACAAAGGTGGTTAAAGACAGAGCAAAACAGGAAGGAAACGGAGAATGAAAAACTGAACACAGAACTTTCCTTTTTAAAGTCTCAAATTAATCCCCATTTTTTCTTCAATACACTTAACAATATCTATTCTCTGGCGGTGGTAAAAAGTGATAAGACGGCTCCCTCTGTTATGAAGCTATCTCAGATCATGCGATACATTCTCACCGAGACCCAGCATGATGATGTTCCCCTGAGCAAAGAAGTTGAATTCATTAACAATTATATCGAATTACAACAGGTACGATTGACCGACAAAGTGAATGTTCAATTCAAGGTGGAAGGCGATGTAGAATCATTGCGCATAGCCCCTCTTTTACTGATCCCGTTCATTGAGAATGCATTTAAATATGGGGTAAGTACTAAGGAGGAAACCCGTATTCATTTGTCTTTGAAAACAAACCAACAACGCATTAGTTTTCAGGCAGAAAATTACATCGTCTCCTCTCCGGGTCAGGAGCCGGAAAAGACAGGAATCGGCATCAACAATGTTAAACGAAGATTGGAATTGTTATATCCGGAACGCCACCAACTAATTTGTGAAGTGCGCAATCAACATTATTTTGTTCATCTCGAAATCAATCCGGCATGATTCATTGCATTGCCATAGATGACGAGCCACTTGCGCTACAATTGGTGGCTGAATATTGCCAGCGCATCTCATTCCTGCATTTGGCTAAAACCTTTACCAATACAGATGAGGCCCAAACATATCTTGCAGAAAACAATGTAGATTTGTTATTCCTAGATATACAGATGCCCGACATCAATGGGGTACAATTCTATAAAAATCTTACCAAAAAGCCACCGGTGATTTTTACGACTGCGTTCAAAGATTATGCAGTCGATGGATTCAATGTTGACGCAGTGGATTATTTACTTAAACCTTTTGAATACGATCGCTTTCTCAAAGCATGCTATAAAGCCAAAGAATACATTGAATTCCTCAGTTCGCAGGAACTTCAAATGAATTCGATTTTCGTGAAGGTGAATTACGAAATCATGAAGATCAACCTGAAGGACATAGATCTCATTGAGGCATTAGATGACTATATCAAGATTTACATTCCCCCGAATCCGGTTCTGACCCTGATGACTTTAAAAAACATTGCTGAAAAACTTCCTACCAGAGATTTTATTCGTGTGCACCGCTCGTTTATTGTACCCGTTGCAAAAGTTGATAAATTCAGTAAGACTAAATTGTGGGTAAAAGGAAAAGAGATTCCCATTGGAAGCAGCTATACGCATGTTTATGACCAACTGATGCAGCTATCCCGGTAATCTGGTTACTATTTATCCCGGTCGATAACTCCTTCATTTTGCATTTGTTTTTTGCTGAACTTTGCAGCAAATTCTTAATTATGCAATTTCTCCATGAATTGGGTATTGAAAAACTCCAATCGGGCAACTCGACCGGTTCTGTATTTATTCCCGGCAAGGGACGTGAATTAATCAGTTCTTCTCCGGTAGACGGTACTGTTATCGGATCAGTTACAGAAGCAGACGAATCGACCTACGAGACCATCATAGCTCAGGCGCAGTCAGCCTTTCTTCAGTGGAGAAATTGGCCGGCACCTCGTCGGGGAGAAATTGTACGACAAATTGGAGATGCCCTGCGCGCCCACAAAGATCAACTGGGAAGACTGGTAAGTTATGAAATGGGTAAAAGTTTACAGGAGGGCTGGGGAGAAGTGCAGGAAATGATTGATATCTGTGACTTTGCTGTTGGATTGTCGAGACAGTTGTATGGATTGACCATGCACAGTGAAAGACCTACCCATCGCATGTATGAGCAATGGCATCCATTGGGGATTGTGGGAATCATTTCTGCATTTAATTTCCCCGTAGCAGTTTGGTCATGGAATTCAGCCCTGGCATGGGTTTGCGGAAATGTTACGATTTGGAAGCCGAGTGAAAAAACTCCGCTCTGTTCTGTTGCCGTGCAAAAAATTGTTGCCACAGTATTTGAAAAAAATGGCGTACCGGAAGGAGTAAATTGTCTTGTTCAAGGTGGACGCGAAGTCGGTGAACGCATCAGTCACGATACCAGAATTCCGCTGGTTTCCGCTACCGGCTCTACCCGCATGGGAAAAGAACTGGCAGCAGCTGTAGGCGCCCGTTTGGGTAAAACCATTTTAGAACTCGGCGGCAACAATGCTGTCATCATTTCTCAACACGCTGATCTGTCGATGGCACTCATAGGCTGTGTATTTGGAGCAGTAGGAACTGCCGGCCAGCGCTGTACCAGCACCAGAAGATTGATCATTCATGAATCAGTATATGAGCAGTTTAAAAATAAATTGATCAGTGCCTATCAACAGATAAAAATCGGAGATCCTTTAGATGCTGCCAATCATGTCGGACCATTGATTGACCGGCAGGCGGTTGAGCAGTATCTCTCAGCTATTGAACAATGCAAGGCTTCCGGCGGGAAATTCATTGTGGAAGGAAAGGTATTGGAAGGAACCGGTTACGAAAGCGGATGTTATGTTCAACCCTGTGTGGCAGAAGTAACACCCGATATGCCGATTGTGCAGCATGAAACATTCGCACCTATTTTATACATCATGAAGTACCGTGAACTGGAAGAAGCCATTGCAATTCAGAATGCCGTACCACAGGGGCTGTCTTCTGCCATCATCACCCTGCACCTCCGGGAGGCTGAAACATTCCTGGGTGTCAATGGCAGTGACTGTGGTATTGCGAATGTGAATATTGGCACCAGCGGTGCTGAAATCGGAGGTGCCTTTGGAGGTGAGAAAGAAACCGGCGGAGGAAGGGAAAGTGGTAGCGACTCCTGGAAAGCTTATATGCGCAGGCAGACCAATACCATCAACTGGGGAAGCCAACTTCCCTTGGCACAGGGCATTCAGTTTTCTCTCGGAGATGAATAATTGTACGCTGTTTACTTGATAAGGTTTTCTTAAAATCTCGGAGGATTGAGGGCTGTAAAGGGCTCTTTCCCCATTTTTGTTGCTGAACCAAGCTTCATGTCGTTGAAAAAACTTTTACTCGCTGGTATTTATCTGTGTTTTTTTTATGCTTCCCGGGCACAGCAGCCGTCTAATCATGACTGGCACTTCAAAGATCCGTCAACCGACTCTATCTATGGAATTGCCTTGAACAAGGCCTATCAATTCCTTCAATCGAAACAAAAAAAAGGCAGACCGGTTATTGTAGCCATACTAGATTCAGGCATAGATACCACCCATGAAGACCTAAGAAAAAATTTGTGGCGCAATCGGCGTGAAATTCCGGGTAATGGAATTGATGATGATAAAAACGGTTATGTAGACGATGTATTTGGATGGAATTTTCTCGGTGGAAAAGATGGGAAAAATATGTTGAAGGCATCCAGCGAAAAAGCCAGGATCTTCCATCGGTATAAAGACAAATTCGGGGATTTCGTTATCGATACCCAACAATTATCATCTCAAGATAAAACCCACTATTATTGGTGGAAAAAAACTGCTGAAGAAATGAAGGGGTCGCCTGACGAAGAGAATCAGTTGCGGTTCATTGCGATGACACAAAGAACGCTGAAAAAGTATGATGACTTCCTGCGGCGGGATATGAAAAAAGAGGTGTACAACATTGATGACCTTGAAAAATTCATTCCAACTTCCTCCGCCGGCAGGGATGCAAAACTTGGGTTCCTGAATTTTCTCCGAATCATTGAAGCCAGCAATGAGGTATCCAACCAACAGTTGCTGAGTGAAATAAATAGAGAATTGGAAAAAATGCGGGCTGATTCAGCAGAAAGAACATCTCCCCCCAATGATGGAAGACCAACCATTGTTCAAGATGATTACTTCAACCCACTAGATACACTCTACGGGAACAATGATGTAATGGCAGACCTGGAAGGAGCCATGCATGGAACCCATGTGGCCGGCCTCATAGGCGCCGTGAGAAACAATGGTATAGGTATTGACGGAGTTGCAGACCAGGTTCAATTGATGATATTGCGGGTGGTGCCCGATGGAGATGAATATGATAAAGATATTGCACTTGCCATTCGCTATGCAGTAAACAATGGTGCCAGCATCATCAACATGAGTTTTGGCAAATCGTATTCTCCTGAAAAGCATTGGGTAGACAGTGCTGTTGCTTATGCAGAAGAGCACGATGTCTTACTGGTACACTCAGCCGGTAATGAAAGTCTTTGCCTGGATCAGAAGACCAAATTTCCCAATGCCCGTTTAGAGAAATGGAACAGAACAGCCAACAACCTGATAACTGTGGGTGCCAGCAGCGATCGAATTTTTGGACCTTGTCTAGCAGCGGATTTTACAAACTATAGTGGTCAACAGGTAGATTTATTCGCACCAGGCGTAATGATTTATTCTACGCAGCCGGGAGGCAATGTCTATGGCAAGCATGACGGAACAAGTTTTTCAGGTCCGATTGTGGCAGGCATTGCAGCATTGATACGAACCTATTACCCGACATTGACAGCCCCGGAAATCATTTCCGTCTTGAACAATACAGTTACTTCCCTCAGGGGCACCAGTACCTGCTTACCTGGCGCAGAAAAAAATTCAGCCTCAATTGAATGGACAGCACTTTGTAAGTCTGCCGGCATTGTAAATGCTTTTCAGGCAATTCAGGCAGCAGATGTTCTTGCTGAAGGAAAGAAAATCAAAAATGCCGTTAAAAAATAATGACTATACCTATTCCCCAATTGATTTATCCATCCTTTGCTACCAATTACATCCAGCTGACAGGAAGCAGTTCCGCCGTGAAGGCACAAGAAAAGCATGGTCAATTATTAATTGATTTTTACACTTCACTTCCCGCCTCAAAAGCCAAGCATCAATACGCTACGGGTAAATGGAGTGTGCAGGAAGTGCTGCGGCATTTAATTGATACCGAAAGAATTTTCTGCTACCGGTTGCTTTCGATTATCCGTGAAGATGATCAAGTACTCCCGCCTTTTGATGAGAATGTGTATGTTGAAAAATCGCAGGCGCATAGCATTCCCTGGTCACAAATACAAGCTGAATGGTTAAGTTCACGCCAGTCAACTTCAATCATGCTGTCAGGTGTACAAGACAATGAATGGGCAAGGCATGGACGCGTGGGAGATTATACAATTTGCGCACAATCCATCGGACTTATCCTCACCGGTCATCAGCTGCATCACCTGGAGATTTTAAAAACGAGGTATGGGTGCTGATGTATCGTACCTGAGCATGGGCGCTGCCGATTCATCTGTCAACAAAGTTCGCAGCAGGGTATCTTTCAACACATCCCTGTAATCCATTTTCTTTCCATTCACCCGAAGGGTATTTTTTACCAATCGAATACCATGGCTGTAATCAACATACCAGTTGACATGTCCGGCATAGAGTGGCTGAATGGCTTTACCAGTGAGGCGATGCCAACCGTAGATGGCCTCCCTGTTGGGTTTGGCATGAGCAGGTACGATCGGAGAAAGCACGATATCTTTTTTTATCCCAGCGATCAATCCCTCTCTCCCCTTTCTCTGGCCTTCAATGATGAGATGGTGCTGGAACATGGTCACCGGTGAATCTCGAAAAGCATACATAGGCACCGGCTCCAATTTTACTTGTGCTGACTCATAAATGGCATCTACCATTTTTCTTGTTGGCAGAAAACAACCCCATGCATCGGCAATGCGCTGAGCAGCCATGGGAGTAAGCGGAACCCTGCACCAGTCGTTATCGGTACCCAATGAGAGATAATCAGAAGTTACCTGATAAGCTGCCACGATGGAATTCCCATCGGGACCAATGACAGATGATCGAATCGTCACCCACTTGTTCATGCGACGTGGAAAATTTCCTTTGAGTATTTCCATGGTAGCAAGTGAATCACGGGATGCCAATGGAAGCAAATTCGCACGTGCAAAAAAATCCGTTCCCGTAAGTCTTACCTCAGCAGATGTGTAATGGGGCAATGCAACATGAGAATGACTTCCGGCGCATGCCGCCATCAAAAGCAGCACCAGAAAATAACTGAATACTAAACGTTGCATGCGCTAATTTGATAGAAAGATAAATCTTTCCCCCTAAAATCACAGTAACTTAGTGCGATGACAAGGATTGGATTGTTATCGGATACACATGGGTGGCTGGACAAAGCCATTTTCAAGCATTTTGATGAAGTCAACGAGATCTGGCATGCCGGTGATTGGGGCAACAGTGAACTGCTCGATGAACTCATGAACTTCAAGCCGGTTAGAGGAGTATTCGGAAACATAGATGACAACCACCTGAGAAACCGTCTTCCTGAAGAAACTTGTTTTCGCTGTGAGGAAGTGCAGGTGGCGATGTTGCACATTGCAGGTTATCCCGGCAGGTACAATGGTCAGGCAAAAGCATTGATAAAAGAGTGCCGGCCACAACTCTTCATTACTGGTCATTCACATATTCTGAAGATCCTGTACGACCATAACTTTGAACACCTCCACATCAATCCCGGAGCAGCTGGTCAACAGGGATGGCACCAGCAAAGAACCATTGTTCGCTTTTCCATTGACGGAAAAGAGATAAAAGATTGTGAGATCATTGAATTGGGAAGGCGAGGATATCAGTGACCACCGGGGAACCAGGGTCTTCCGATGATATCACCTCTGAAGGGCCATGGTATGCTCAACAAGATAAGAATCAATGCTACCAGAAAAAAAGAGAAGGTTTTAGAGTAGGCAGCTTGTTTACTATATCTGTAGGCGAGCGTGATGCAAAGTATACCGAGAATCATCCCAACAGGATGTTCAACCCAGTAGAACCGGAAGAAACTATCTTTCATCACACTGGTACCTTCCGGCACAGTTGTCGTAAAAAGTCCATACCGACCCCAACCCCATTGATAAAGTCCCAGCAACAGCGTAAGGTGCGCAGCAATGAGTGTAAATAACCAAAGTGGCTGCTTCCCGCCCGTTATTGACTCCGGTTGGGTTTTGGCACGAAATGCCTTCACCAAAGATAAAAGTAGCAGGATTAAAATTACCCAACGCAACAAATTATGTAAGTGCAGTAAGCCTGTTTGCATACCAATTGTTTTTGGAAAGTTACATAAATCAAATGACAACTGAGAATGGATGCTCTACTCTACCCAATCAGCCATGAAAAGATTGGTGTCCCGGGTCCCCCCGTTGTTGCGGTTGGAGGAGAACAAAATCTTTTTTCCATCCGGACTGAACATGGGGAAAGCATCAAAGCCCTTATCACGGCTGATCTTTGTCAACCCATTTCCCTCCATGTCGATGAGGTACATGTTGAAGGGGAATCCTCTTTTGTACTCATGGTTGGAACAGAAGATGATGTGCTTACCATCGGGTGTGAAGTTCGGTGCCCAATTGGCTTGACCCAGGCGGGTGATTTGTTTCGCATTTTTTCCATCTGCGTCAGCAACAAAAACCTCCATGTTATTGGGAGCTACCATGCCCTCTGCTAATAATGACTTGTATTCGGCAATAGCTTCGGGGGTGGAAGGGCGGCTGGCACGCCAAACTATTTTCTTTCCATCCGGACTAAACCACGCACCACCATCATAGCCCAACTCGTGGGTCACTTTGATCTCTTTCCCTGTTTTCAAGTTCATGACATATAAGTCCAGATCCCCTCCTTTATCACTGCAATAAATCATTTTTTTTCCATCGGGTGATAAAGTAGCTTCAGCATCGTACCCTTTGGCAGTTGTGATTTGCTTCACTATTTTCCCATCCAAATCTGCCATGAATATATCGTAGCTATTGTACAGCGGCCAGATGTAACGATTGCCGTATTTGGCACGATCGGGAACCGGCGGACAAGCAGCACCGCCCAGATGAGTAGATGCGTACAAAACATGCTTGCCATCGGGCATGAAGTAAGAACAGGTCGTTCTTCCCTTGCCTGTGCTCAATAATTTGAATTCGAATTTCTCTCCCGCTGCGGGTAACTTACCTATGAAAATTTGATCACACTCAACACCTTCTTTTGGATGGGTGCGTTGAAAAGTAACATGCGTTCCATCGTAGCTCCAGTAGGCTTCTGCATTATCACCACCGAAAGTCAACTGCCGAATATTCTTAAAATGCTTTTCACCTTCAAAAATCAAAGTATCATTAAGGGGTTTTGCCTCCTGAACTTTAAAGGAAGAACCACTGATGGCAATTAGTGCTACCACTAAAATCGATAAAAGGCTACGTACGATCATAACAAGGTAAAATTTCAGGCCGCAAAGGTAGCCAAGTCTACCAAGTTTTTTGTCAAAAAACTGTCATAACTCATGAAGCCTTTATTTTTGCTTTATGAAACAACTGATTGTACTAGCCCTAATTGGGTTGTTTTTCGCCTGCGGGCCGGAAAAAACCAACGAATTAACCAATCCGGTCATAACCGAAGTACAGTCTCCGGAAGTTCTACAACAAATCAATCTGATCAATCAATTTCCAGATAGCATTTCCCTGCGAGAAAATTCTGTCGATGTGTTGGATAGTTTGGGGGATCTGAAGGAAGCATTGCGCCAACTGGACACTTTAATCAAAAGGGATAGTCTGAATGCAGGATACTGGAATAAAAAAGGGGACTTACTGGAAAGAAGCAAAGATACTTCAGGGGCCTTGCGGGCCTACCGTTATTCCGCCAGAATTTATCGTTCCCCTGATGTTTTGCTGAAAGCAGCCAATCTTTTCGCCGAGAAAAAGAATGACACTGCATTAATCGTCGTCAACAGTATCATGGAGGAATGGACCGACCGAACAATTTTATCACATGCCTATTTCATCCGGGGTATTTATTTCGCCAGGAAGGCCATGACTGAGCAGGCACAACAATCTTTTGACGCCTGTATTCGGTTGAATTATCAATACCTGGAGGCTCACATGGAAAAGGGGTTTCTGCTGTGGGATGTTGGAAATGTGGTTGGGGCGAAAAAGATTTTTAACCTGGTTGTTCAGTTAAAAGGGACATACCCTGATGGTTACTATTGGCTGGCAAAATGTGAGGAAAAGCTAAAAGACAGTTCCAATGCCAGGGAACATTTCCGGCAGGCGAAACAGTTGGATGCCAATTTGCCGATACCCGCATGGACACGCGCCAATGGCAGCAATTGAGCTATAATAAAAAATGAGTAATTTTGCGGCATGGCTTTGATTGCTCCCTCCCTACTTAGTGCCAATTTTTTACAGCTCCGCGAGGACTGTGACATGCTGAATGCCAGCCAGGCAGACTGGTATCATTTAGATGTGATGGATGGAAGTTTCGTTCCCAACATCAGTTTTGGTATTCCTGTAATTGAGCAGATTAGAAAAGCTACCAAGAAGGTATGTGATGTGCACTTGATGATCCAAAGACCCGAACTGCTCACAGAAGCTTTTCACAAAGCTGGTGCTGATATTTTGACTGTTCACTATGAGGCCTGTGTCCATTTGCACCGCAACATCCAGCAAATAAAATCACTGGGCATGAAGGCGGGAATTGCTGTTAATCCGCATACACCTATCTCACTTTTACGCGATATTTTACCCGATGCAGATCTCATTTGTTTGATGAGTGTTAATCCGGGTTTTGGGGGACAACAATTCATACAGGGTACCTTGCAAAAAATAAAAGAGCTGGTACAGCTTAGACAAGCAACCGGATCAACTGCTCTAATAGAAATTGACGGGGGCGTAACCTTAGACAATGCAGCTTCCATCCTGGAAGCCGGTGCCGATGTATTGGTAGCAGGCAATACTGTTTTCCGATCTTCCGATCCAATTGCAACCATAGCCGCGCTAAAAGAAATCGGAAATTAACGAAAAATTATTCCGGGCTTTCTTCCTTCCAACCTGCCCAATTATTTCCACATTTGTGCATAACAATATTTAGGAAATCAGTGTAATTAAAGTTTAAATTTGAGAGACAGGGTCAATGAAGTATTGACTGATTATCCATCCAAAAGAAAAGCAAATTGACAGATACCATCATCAACCTCGACACAGTAAATCCAATCGAATTTTTTGGCGTCAACAATGGCAAACTGGATATCCTCCGAAAAAAGTTTCCCCTACTGAAAATATTATCCCGCGGCACACAACTCAAGATCAGCGGTGCTCCTGAACAAATTGAAGCGGCTCGTGAAAAAATAGATTTGATTGTACAGTACCTGCAAAGAAACGGGCACCTGAGTGAGAATTATTTTGAACAGATTCTTGGGGGTGACGATACAGAAACGGTTGACAACTTTGTTGAGCACCATCCCAATGACATCCTGGTTTTTGGACCCAACGGAAAAACAGTTCGTGCGCGCACACAGAACCAGAAAAAGATGGTACAAGCTGTTGACCGCAATGACATTGTTTTTGCCATTGGCCCGGCCGGTACCGGTAAAACCTATACGGCTGTTGCGCTTGCTGTGCGGGCGCTGAAAAATAAGGTGGTAAAAAAAATCATCCTTACAAGGCCGGCAGTAGAAGCAGGAGAAAGTTTGGGATTTCTTCCCGGCGATCTGAAAGAAAAGATCGATCCGTACCTGCGACCATTATATGATGCGTTGGATGATATGATTCCGGCTGACAAGCTGGGCTATTACATGAGCACCCGCACCATTGAAATTGCACCTCTGGCCTATATGCGGGGCAGAACCCTCGACAATGCTTTCATTATTTTGGATGAAGCCCAGAACACCAATGACCTGCAGTTAAAAATGTTCCTGACAAGAATTGGCGCCAATGCCAAAGCAATTATAACAGGAGATCCTACTCAGGTCGATCTTCCCCGCAACATGCGCAGTGGATTGGAAAAATCAACCCGCATTCTGAAATCGATAGATGGCATTGCCCATATTGATCTGACCGAGGAAGATGTGGTGAGACACAGACTGGTGAAAGCCATCATCAAGGCCTACGAAAAAGAAAAAGAGAGAGAAGACAAACAGGGATAATTCCTACTGGATCCCTTTTATTGACCATTCAATATATCATGACCCAGTTTATCTCGTTTGGTTTGTAGATAACGAAGGTTATAACTATTGGGTGTGGTTTCTATTGGTAATACTTCTGTAACTTCTATCCCATAACCTTTCAATCCGGCACGTTTGCGGGGATTGTTGCTCAATAATTTGAGTCGGGTAACTCCCAGGTATCTTAAGATCTGTGCCCCTACACCATAGTTTCTGTCATCCATGCCAAAGCCCAGTTTCAGGTTAGCTTCAACAGTATCCAATCCCTGTTCTTGCAATTGATAGGCCTTTAGTTTGTTGATCAGTCCGATACCCCTTCCTTCCTGGTTCATATACACTACCACCCCCTTTCCTTCCTGCTCGATCATCTGCATGGCATTGTGCAATTGTTCACCGCAATCACAGCGCAAACTAGACAATATATCACCTGTGAAACAACTGCTGTGTACACGTGTCAATACGGGCTCGTCTTTGTCCCATGTACCCTTGATAAGTGCCAGGTGTTCTGCACCGGTGAGTGATTCGCGAAATGCGACCAGGGTAAAATGACCAAATTGGGTGGGCATATCTACACGAACCAATTCTTCTATTAGTGAATCAGTGCGTAGCCGAAAATCAATCAGGTCTTTAATGGAAATAACTTTCAATCCCAAACGGGTGCCGATTTCGAGTAGTTGAGGTAGGCGGGCCATGCTGCCATCTTCATTCATAACTTCAACCAATGCACCACCCGGCTGCAATCCTGCCAACCGGGCTAAATCTACTGTAGCTTCTGTATGGCCTGCTCTTCTGAGTACGCCACCTGAAACAGCACGCAAAGGAAAGATGTGTCCGGGCCTGCCCAATTGATCGGGTTTTGTAGTGGGATCTACCAAAGCCATAACTGTTTTGGAACGATCGTGAGCTGAGATACCTGTTGTGGTATCATCGCTGATCAGATCAACAGAAACGGTAAAGGCGGTTTCGTGCAAGGATGTGTTGGATGTTACCATCGGAGACAGTTGAAGGGCAGCGCAACGTTCTTCTGTAAGGGCAACACAGATTAGTCCCCTACCCTCCTTCACCATGAAATTGATGATTTCGGGTGTGGCAAATTCAGCCGCAACTATAAAATCACCTTCATTTTCTCTGTCTTCATCATCGACCACTATCACCGGTTTTCCCTGGCGAATATCTTCAATGGCCGATTCAATGCTGTCTAACATATGTACTGATTAGGGGGCAAAGTTACACTTGAAAAATGAGATAGAATGTTTTATTCAGGAAAGAAACCGATGAAAAATACCGTGAAAAAACGGATAGCAATAAGGGAAAATACCTGACAAAGTTGGCTGCGCCTTTTGTTGATTTGTTCATGAAGCAGTGCTTTCTTTTGCTGATGCATTTTTGTTGTTGGGGTATGCTAACGGGTCAGCCTACGGGCGGGGAGTTAGGGGGAATTGTCACCTGGGAAGATGGTGCCATTGGGACGGGAGCGACTGTTGTATTAACCCATTTACCAACTACTACAAAATATACAACAGCTTGCAATAGCAAGGGACAGTTTCTGTTTACCGGGTTACACCCGGGAAATGGATATCGCATTGAGGCGCACCACTTACAAGGAAAAGGAATGTTGGCTGATCTGATTGGAATCGGACTTGGAGAAGTGATACAGGTGGAGGTCAAATTGAGGGAAAATAGTAAGAGGTTAAAAGAAGTAGTTGTGTATTCAAAGATGCACACCAACAAAACTGATCATGGTCCATTGGGTTTCCTTGCAAGCGGGGAGCAAGTCAATCGATATGCATCCGGTTCCAAACATTTTCATGAAATGCTGCGCATCCTGCCGGAGGTGAAAGCAGGGACCAATGGTGAAGGCAGTATTTCAGTGGCAGGACAAAACTACAGGTACAATGCATTGTACACGGATGGAATGGTGAGTCATGATGTTTTTGGAGTCGCTGCATCAGGCACTTATGGCGGACAAGCAGGTGTATCTCCCGTATCTATGGAGGCCATCGAAAGCATTCGATTGGTAACAACTCCCATGGATGCGATGCAGGGACATTTCACTGGAGCAGCCATTCATACCACTACAAAACGCGGAAGTAACCGGCCTTCCCAATCAGGGTATTATTATTTTCAGGGTGCTAAGTTGACAGGACGAACCATTGCTGAAAAAGAAGCGGGATGGAACCCAGACAAATTCATGGTAACCACTTCAGGTGTGAGTGCGCAGGGAGCAATCGTAAAAAACCGGTTGTTCTATTTTTTCAATGCAGAAAGACAACAAAGACAAATTCCTTACTTCATTCATCATTCTGAATATCCGGGTGATGCGATCAAAAAAAAGATACTTCCCATCATTCGCAATCATTTAATTACTGAATATGGTTATGATCCGGGGCTGTATGATGAATCCATGGAGAAGATGAATGGACAAAAATTGCTTTTACGGATGGATGCCAATATTAAAAGCAATCAACAAATAGTATTCACTGCAAGATACCTGGAGACATTTCTGATCAAGCCGGCATCTGGTGAGGTAGATGAAATACATTTTTCTCATCATGGTTACCGAAATCAATCGAACAGTTATCATTTTTCTTTGGAATGGAAAAAAACAGGACAAAAGAATACAGCCGGTCAGTGGCTGATGCAGTTGACAGGTTCGAGGGAAGAAAGAGCTTCGATAGGAAATGCATTTCCTGCAGTAAAATTGTTGAATGGAGAGGGATCAGTATTTTTTGGAACTGATGTGAATAGCATGACCAATCGTTCCCAGCAAAATATTCTGCTGGTCCGTAAGCAAAGTCAGCTTATGATGGGAAATATTTTATTGAGTATGGGAGCAGAGTGGATGTATGGGTCATTGCGCCAGCTATTCGTGCCTGCATCACTGGGCAATTATATTTTCAGGGATCCGGGAGATTTTATCAGAAACAGGGCACCGGTTTTTTATCAAAGAAATAGCTGGACTGGAAGGCTGTTTCCCGGGGACTTATCATCGGAATCTGAACGGGTTCGGGTAATGGATGCAGCTGCTTTTGTTAGTGCCCGACTCAGGTTATCGAATCATCTAACACTATGGTTGGGTGCGAGAACGCAACAAACCTGGTTCGCTGACGCTGTTCCTGAGAACAGTTATATAAATGAAGTAATAATACCCTTGTTCCAATTGTACCGCAACTATTCGATTTTGAAAACAGGACAAAGACCCGTGTTCAAGTGGTCTGCCAGTCCGAAACTAGCCATCGAATGGAAATGGCATCCACAATGGAGCTGGCAAACAGCAATTGCCTGGCAAACGGGCCGTCTCCCGTTGGTATGGCCTACTTCATTGTATGCTAATAATGGAGATCGGATAAAAGGTTTTATGGGTGGGGGAAATCAGGTCAGTTCAATTCGGCTATGGCCACAATGGCCTGTTCAAATTGGAACTAATGCCGGCATGCCTATTGCCAATCAAATTCCTTTGTTTCTAATTACTGACCGAATGAGTTCACCCGCTCAGATCAGAGTTCACAACAGGTGGGTGATAAAGGAAAAGAAAAGAACCTTTTATGCGGAGTGGCTTATTACAAGACAGTTGCAAGAGCCCCAATTTATCCAGCTCAACCTTATGCCCACTGAAAGGTATTCGAGCGGTGCAGGTTCACGCAAAGTGTATACTGCTGTCTCGAATGCTTCTATCCTATTGCCCGGTGGGGACATACATCCTTATCAATCTTCTATTTTGTTATCAACACTGGAGAATCCGCGATCGGGAAGTATGTTGTTGAAATTGGGCGGAAATTTCGATTTTGGTGAGAACACACAGTTAGAATGGAGTTACACCAACAACAACACACGTTCCTTGAGGGATGCAACCGGAAGTGTTTTTAGTAGCGTTTGGCAACAAACGGCGACGGTGGATGGCAGGAATGATCCTGCTTTGTCTTCCAGTGATTTTGGAATCAATGAAAAATGGGTAGTTGGATTACACACCGGTGGAAAGAAAAAGTCGAGGGCTTCTTCCTGGATGATCAGTTTGTTGTGGATTGGACAATCCGGGGAGAGGTTCAGTTATGTTTATTCCGGAAAAAGCATAGTGAGGGATAATGGCAGCAATGGATTCAATGAATTGATGTATGTACCGACCCCGGAGGAGATTCAACAAATGGTTTGGGTTCCCTTCCACAATGGAATACGACCAATAGGGCGGGATGAGCAGGCCGAAGCCATGGAACAATGGATACAGACACAGCCATATCTTTCAAAAAGGAGGGGACAGTTTGCAGAAAGGAATGGAGGACAGCTGCCTTTTGGGTGGCAGTGTGATGTGAAGCTGGAGAGGGAGTATTCTTTAGAGGGACTGGGCATGAAGGGGAATGTGCGGTTTTCTTTGGAGATTTTTAATCTGGCTGCCCTGCTTTTTCGGGGCGCCGGGAGGAAATGGGTGATGCCGTCAAATCGGTATCCGGGAATAGAAATACTGGGGTTTCGGGATGAAAATTCCCTGGTGCCCCTGTACCAGTGTGATCCGGATAGAATTTTCCGTGAACCGGTGAGGGAGGGTGGACAGTTTCGGATGGGTCAGTCATCAAGATGGCTCGTTCAGCCGGGTATAAAAGTGAGTTTGTTTTGAATTTACAATATATTTATATTATATGTGATATTTGATTTGTGTGGCTAGATGCTGGAAAACTGATTTTGTTCGTTGCATCCCGGCTTATTATCACCAAATAATTAACAAAATGGTCTCAAAAGCAAATTATTTTAACATTAAATCGCTCTGGAGGCGCTGAAAACACCATTTTAGCTGCATATTTGCATTTCTAAAACTAGCAATTATGCGAATCGTAAAAAATTTGACCATTTGGTTGTCTGCTTTACTCGTGTCAGCTACCTCAATGGCACAAGTTACCACAGGTACCATAACCGGTTATGTAAGAGACTTAAAAGGAGCCGGTTTGACAGGTGCTTCTATTGAAGTTCTACACGAACCATCTGGTTCTAAGTACAAGTCAGTTTCCACTTCTGCCGGTAAGTACACTGTACCCGGTTTACGTGTAGGTGGACCTTACAAAGTAACCATTACTTATGTCGGTTTGAAAACAGAAGTGATCACTGACATTACTGTACAGTTGGGTGACCCATCTGTAATTGATGTTACCTTGAACGATCTCAGCTCTGAGTTGAAAGAGGTGACTGTTACAGGTACTGCTAACAAGCGTGCTGCATTGATCTCTAAAGATAGAAAGGGTGCTGCTACGAACATCAATTCTCGTTTGATTGGAAGTCTTCCAACTATCAGCCGTAACATCACGGACTTGACTCGTCTGGTTCCTCAGGCAGGTGGTGGTACTTCTTTTGCAGGCCAGGATGGCAGAGCCATCAACCTGACTTTGGATGGTTCCATTTTCAATAACTCCTTTGGCTTGAGCGCACTGAATGGCGGTCAGACCAACTCTGCTCCTATTTCTCTGGACGCCTTACAAGAAATTCAAATCAACATTTCTCCTTACAACGTACGTGATGCAGGTTTTACCGGTGCCAGCATCAATGCCGTTACCAAGAGCGGTACCAATACAATACATGGAACAGCTTTTTATAACCTGCGCAATGAATCACTGGTAGGAACCAAAGCTGGTGCTGCCGGAAAGCAAGATGTTGTAACCACCGCTTTTGATGTAAAGCAGTTTGGTGCCAGCATCGGCGGAGCGATTAAGAAGAATAAATTATTCTACTTCCTGAACTATGAAGGTGAGCGCAGAAACGATGTTGGATCTCTTTGGACAGCCGACGCGAGCAATGGTGCAACCCCAATCAGCGGTAATACTACCCGTGTAAGAAAGTCTGATCTGGATCAACTTTCGTCTTTCCTGAGAACTAATTTCAATTATGATCCAGGAGCTTATGAAGGATTTCCATTCGTGACAAGAAGTGATAAAGCAGTAGCACGTATTGACTGGAATATCAACGATAAACACAAACTCAGCATCCGTGGAAACTTACTCTTATCCAAGAGAGACGTTGGTGTTAGCAGTAGTAATACAACCAATGGTTTTAGAGGTGGTAACCCCAACTCAATTGCTTTCTCTAATTCAGCTTACGAGATCAACAACAACATCTATGGTTTGATTGGTCAGTTGAACAGCCGATTCAGCAATAAAGTTAGCAATGAAATTACCTTTGGATACACTGCTAACCGTGATTTCCGCGGTCTGAAAGGTGGAAACTTCCCAATGGTGGATATCCAGGACGGAAGCAGTCCATTAACAGCTATCCCTACTTCCGGCACATCCTCTTTACCAAGTGCTCAGGCGGCTAATAGTTTGAACCTGATTTCCTTTGGTAATGACCCCTTCACTCCGAACAACTTGTTGAATACAGATACCTGGCAGTTCAGTGATAACCTGACCATCTATGCCAACAAGCATACAATTACAGCAGGTATCGCTTACGAGAGCTTCAATTTTACCAATGGATTTACTCCATTAATCAATGGTATCTATACTTTCAATAGCCTGGCAGATTTTTACACTGCTGCCAACGCTTACAAAGCAGATCCTAACCGTACGTTTAGCCCGGTATTCATGAGAAACTACCGAGCTAACTTCAGTAACCTGCCCGGTGGCGGTCCCTGGTTGGTAACCACCCGCGCCCGTCAACTGTCTGCTTACATTCAGGACGAATACAATGTTGAACCTAATTTCAACTTGACTTATGGTATCCGTTTTGAAGTGCCTTTCTTCGTTGGATCTGGTTTTGTTAACAATGAGGTAGATGGATTCAACTTCATTGACAACAATAATCAAAGCACAAAACTGAGTACTTCACAGTTGCCTTCTGCCAAACTGATGATCAGTCCAAGGATTGGTTTCAACTATGATGTAAATAGTGATCGTTCAACTCAAATCCGTGGAGGTATCGGTCTCTTTACCGGTCGTCCTTCCTTTGTTTTCATCAGCAATCAAATGGGTAACAATGGTGTGTTAAGTGGTGGAGTGAACGTGTTCAACACAGCTGCATTCCCCTTCCGTCCGGATGTTCCAGCTAACTACCCTAGTTTCCTACCTTCACCGGGAACTCCTGCTTCTTCTTATAACATAGCTGCTACTGAAAATAGCTTCCGCTTCCCGCAGGTATTGCGTTCCAACTTTGCCATCGACCAAAAATTGGGTAAGAAGGGTATCGTAGCCACTGCTGAATTCATTTATACACAGTCACTCAGCAATATCAATTACTACAATGCCAACCTGGTTCCTGCTTCTGCCCGATTCAACGGACCGGATAACCGCCCCCGTTTCCCAGGTGTAGGTCTTTCAGGAACTGCTTTGAACAATGCTATCCGTGTTGTTCCAAAAATCAATGATGCAACTGTAATGGAAAGCGGCCCGCTGGGTGGTTCTATCGTAACAACCATCAAGCTCGAAAAACCAACACCTAACAAAGGTTTGGGCTGGATGGCCGCCTATACTTTTACCAGAGCACGTGATTACATGACTCCAGGTTCTATTGCATTTAGTTCATGGACTGCTATTCAGAGTGTACGGGGTAACAACAGCACTGATATTGCTTTCAGCGATAATGAAATCCGCAACCGCGTTATCGGTAATGTTAACTACCGTGTTGAATTAGGCAAATCTGCTGCCCTTTCTTTCTCTTTGTATGGTCAGTCATTTAACCAAGGTCGTTTCTCTTACACCTACAGCGGTGATATGAACGGAGATGGAATCAATGGTAATGACCTGATGTACATCCCTCGCAACACTGCAGAAATGAATTTCCTTCCTATTACCTCCGGAGCAACAGTAATCGCTACTGCTGATGAGCAAAGAGCTGCTTTTGAAGCTTATATCCGGCAGGATGAATATTTGAGTAAAAACAGAGGTACTGTTGCTGAGAGAAACGGCGTATTGCAACCCTACATCGTTCGTTTCGACTTCTCTACTCAATTAGAATTGTTCAGAAACATAGGAAAGAACAGACACACTATACAGTTGAGAGCAGATATCTTCAACATCGGTAACCTGATCAACTCCGCATGGGGTGTGAGCAACTTTGTGAATACCTTTAACCCATTGGCAGCTGCCGGTGTGGATGCCAATGGTATTCCTCAGTTCCGCATGAACCGTGTTAGCAACAGCATCAATTATACTACCTATAGAAAAGGTACCGGCTTGGGTGATGTTTGGCAGGGTCAACTCGGCTTGAGATATATCTTCTAATCGACAGATATCAATACATAAAAAAACCCGGAAACTTTCCGGGTTTTTTTATGCCATCTCTTGGATAAAGAAATGCTATATAAAATATCTATGGTGAATTTATTTAACTGCCCATCCCCAACGAATGAAATCGGGTAATACCCTTGCCCAGGTGGCAACATCATGTTTCCCATCTACCAATTGGAGATAATGAATGTGTTCATCGGTATATCCCTTGGCTTTCAATTCAACCACCAGGTCGAGTGCATCATCTACAGAATCGATGATACCATTTTTATTGCGGTCAGCAATTTCATCCATGGCACCACATTGAATGAAAAATTGTAACCAGGGATAGCAAATTCCTTTACGAATTTGTAAATGCATGAGCCGGTCTTTTTCCTCATCATACCCTTCTTCATAACTTTTTCTCCGCCACCAGAGAGATGGACTGAAAATACCTACTTTACTGAATTCGTTGGCATGGTTCCAGACCAGATCCAATGCACTCAGTCCGCCCAAAGAAAAACCAGCCATGGCTTTTTCTTTGAAAGAGACAATGTGAAACCGCTTACGCAGGAAAGGCATTAACTCGTCTAAAATAAATTTGGTGTATAAGCCGGCTTTCGAGCCACGACCCATATAATCAGCCGAATAGGCAACTCCATATTCCTGCTTGCGCTCATTTCCGCAATGAATACCTACTACCATCATTGGGTGTAGGTGATGATCAGAACTGATCTGCTGCAATAATGTGTGAAAAGGCATGGTGAGTAGGTCCTGCCCGTCATTCACCAGTAAAAGACTAATGGGCTGACCATCATAGCAATTATCTGTCCGGTATATGTCAAACAACACTTCCCTGCTTAAGAAATCAGACTGGAGCGTATATCTTTCGTATGCGTCATTGATGACCGTGTTTACAATGGTTTCAGGCATAAATCAAAAATAAAGCAAACATTCCCTGCAGGCAAGACATTTACTGAAGAAGCAGGCAATTTTATTTTTCGGTTTCTAATTCGTAATTTAACAAAGTATTTCCCTCTTCGAAGTCCGACTGCTCTAATTTCGGGCTGACACAAGTAATTTACTTCATTATGAAAAAAATCGGCATCTTATTTGGGCAAGAAAGAAGTTTTCCGGAAGCCCTGATTAAAACCATCAATGATAGAAATATCCCCAATATTTCAGCGGAACCTGTTCGCATTGATAAAGTTATACAAGGTGAAGACAGCGGTTATGCTGTAATCATTGATAGAATCAGCCAGGATATTCCCTTCTACCGTGCCTTTTTGAAGAATGCGGCCCTTTGTGGCACAGCCGTTATCAACAATCCTTTCTGGTGGAGTGCTGATGAGAAATTTTTCAATAATTGTCTGGCGACAAAAATTGAGGTGCCAGTACCCAAAACAGTTATTCTTCCATCCCGAGATCTACCTCCGGATACGAGTGATCTGTCTTTCAGCAACCTGGCATTTCCGCTGGACTGGGAGGGCATTTTTAATTATGTTGGTTTCCCTGCTTATATGAAACCCTTTGCCGGGGGTGGATGGAAAAATGTGTACCGGCTTGCCAGTCAAGAAGAATTCTTTGAAAAACATGCTGAGACCAACCAACTGGTGATGCTCCTGCAGGAAGAAATTGTTTTTGAAGAGTATTACAGGTGCTATTGCATAGGAGGTAAATATGTACGCATCATGCCCTATGAGCCCCGTAACCCCCACCATCTGCGTTATGTGGCAGATTTTAGTCCCTCCGCAGAGCGACTGGAGCAGATGCAATCCATTGTATTGCGCATTAATCAATACCTGGGCTACGATTTCAATACAGTAGAATTGGCTGTGAGAGACGGGGTGCCCTATGCAATTGATTTTTGTAATCCTGCCCCGGATGCAGATGTGAAAAGTGTGGGACAAGAAAACTTTAATTGGGTAGTTGAGACAGCTGCTAACTTTGCCATTGAGAAGGCAGAGCAACACCAATCCGGCAGAGATAATCTTACCTGGGGAGCCTATTTACAGAAAGGTGTTACCGGTAAACCATTGATTTAAAAGCGCAATTAGTAGGAAAGTATATGAGCCATCTGAATTATAAGCACTTTACACTGGGAGTAGAAGAAGAGTACATGGTATTGGACCCACAGACCCGTGAGCTCAAGAGCCATCGCCAAAGAATTGTTCAGGAAGGGCAGAAAATATTGAAGGATAAGGTGAAGGCAGAAATGCACCAGGCAGTGGTGGAAGTGGGAACTGATATTTGCAAGGACATTGAGGAAGCGTATAAGGATGTTGTTTCCCTCCGGGGGAATATTGCACACATCGCCGGCGAACTGGGTCTATCAGTCGGAGCTTCCGGAACCCATCCTTTTAGTCATTGGGAAAACCAATTGATCACTGACCATGTTCGGTATAACCAAATCGTGAATGAGCTCCAGGAAGCAGCCCGCAGCAACCTGATTTTTGGCTTGCATGTGCACGTAGGCATGGAAGACCGCAAGACAGCAGTGCACATTGCCAATACTGCCCGCTATTTCTTACCCCATATTTATGCATTGAGTACCAATTCGCCCTTTTGGGAAGGCAGGGATACGGGATATAAATCATTCAGAACCAAGGTATTTGACAAATTTCCCCGGACCGGTATCCCCGATTATTTTGAGAGTTTGGAGGCATACGAGAACTATGTGAACCTCTTGATTAAGACCAATTGCATCGATAATGCGAAGAAAATCTGGTGGGACCTACGAGTTCACCCCTTCTTCAATACGATTGAATATCGTATCTGTGATGTACCCATGACCATTCAGGAAACCATCATGATAGCAGGCCTTTTTCAGGCCATAACAGCCAAAATTTACCAGCTCAGGAGCCGGAATATGAACTATATCATCTACCAGCGGTCGTTGATCAATGAAAACAAATGGAGGGCAAGCCGGTATGGAATTGAGGGAAAATTAATCGATTTCGGAAAAGAGACAGAAGTCGATACCCGTGCCCTACTACTCGAACTGCTTGATTTTGTGGATGATGTGGTAGATGACTTAGGTAGCAGACACATCCTGCAAATGGTTCATCAGACCCTGGAAAAGGGTACAGGGGCTGACCGCCAACTAGCTGTTTTTCAACAATATCATAGCCTCACAAACGTTGTAGACTATATCCAGCAACAATTTCTGGTGGTCTGATTTTTATCAAACCCCAAGTAAAACCATACCCGGTCAGGCAACGAAGTACCGTCTGAGGGTATCTATAATATTTATCAACCCGTAAATCGGTTTATCGTGACTGAATTTGAAATCATTGAGGGCTGTAAAAACAAGGATCCCCGCTCACAAAGGGCATTATTTGACCGTTTTGCCGGCAAAATGATGGGGGTATGCCTCCGCTATGCCAATGATGCCTCCGAAGCGGAAGATATGCTTCAGGATGCCTTCCTGCGCATCTTCCAGCACATCGATCAATTCAAATTTGAGGGTGCCTTCGAGGGGTGGGTAAGGCGGGTCGTAGTCAACGCTGCCATCCGCACCATCGAAAAAAAGAAAATTCAGTACAAGGAACTGGAAGAAAACATGTACGACGTACCCCGGGTAGAGGCAACAGCATACAACCATCTTAACCAGGAGGAATTGCTGAAGTTGATCAATCAGTTGCCTGACGGATATCGGATGGTATTTAATCTGAGTGCCATAGAAGGATATAGTCACGAGGAGATAGGTGTTATGTTGAATATTCAACCCGGAACCAGCCGCAGCCAGCTGGTGAAAGCCCGGAAAATGCTGCAATATCAAATACTACAATTACAGAAAGTTGCTGTATAGAATGCCAGATAGCCAATTTGACGACTTTGTTGGTCGTCAGCTCAGCGACCTCTCCGCGCCTGTGCCGGATGGGCTATGGCAACGTTTGAATGACCAGCAATTCGATGAGTTTTTCCGTGAAAAATTAACTGATTACGAAGCACCCATAGAAGATATCAGCTGGCAAAAAATTGCTGATCTACAGTTTGATACCCACATAGCCGATCAACTCCAGAACTTCATCGCCCCTGTTCCCGCCGGTGCTTTTGAGCAATTAGACAATACCAGACTTGACCGCTTCTTTGGCAACAGCCTTTACGAGCTGGAGGCACCGGTTCCTGAACACACCTGGGATGCGATTGCCGGCAAACTATTAGATACCCATGCCGGCCTGCAGCTGAATCAATTCGAACAACCGGTTTCCGACAACCTTTGGGATAAAATTGCAGAACAACAATTGGATGGTCATTTATCAGCTAGTCTTTCGAATCTAGTAGCACCGGTTCCAGCAGGACTCTGGGATAAAATTGCAGACCAGCAATTCGATGAACATTTCAGAGACAGTTTCGATAACTATGAAGCTCCTGTCAGCGAAGAAGTATGGCGGAAGATAAAACCCGAAGAAGAAGAAGACCGTGGTTTCTTCTTTTGGTTCCGCATTCCCATGGCTGCTGCCATTGCCGGAGCTTTGTTCCTGGGTGGACTGCTAGCTACTTATGTTATTTACAAGAAGAATGTAACCCTCTCAAGCGGTGGTCCTTCAGGTGTGGTTATTTCCGGTGATGGTACCACTACCCCACCCTCGGATAGTGAAAAAACTGACCAACCCGAAAGCAACCGCACCATTGTTCCACCTGCCTCTATTGATTCGCTAGACAATCGTTCTGCTATCAATAGTAAGAAAACTAATCTGCCTGTATTGGAAGAAACAACAATAGAATCAAGTGCTGATAGTAAACCGATTGATCAGTCCGATAAACAGACTTCCCGCAGTTCGCTTAGTTGGAGAAAAAATAAACTGACAACAACAATTTCCAGTGGCTTTAAGCTGATTACTCCTGCCAATCGCAATCAGCTGGTTACAGCCGACAAAGAATTGACTCCAGTTACAGAAATGACTGCTGAGGTACTACCGGTTTATGTTGATCAGCCCGTTGGCGAAAATCAATTCAAATCTTATCCTTACGGTAATACCATTGCGCTTGACAGAAATACCAGAGCCGGTATTCAGGAACTGAGAGCCCAGAGCAGCAAACAAATAGCTGTTCCAAGAATCAATTGTCCACCAGTTCGTGGTCGAACCAAATGGGATGATTTCAACAAAGACTGGTATGTTGATACCTATGTTTCACCCGACTATTCGTTGAAATCCATCAGTAATATTTCTGCTACCCCTCAGTATATGAGGCAGAAAGACAGCAGTGAAAGAATGCAGGTTGGGTTTAGTGCAGGGGTGAGGTTGGTAAAACCACTAAATGACCATATTCAACTTATGACCGGTTTGCAATACAGCCAGATCAATCAAAGGTATACTTACCGAACAGAGAATGAGATTAAGATCACGACTGTAATTACTACAAGAACCATCATTCGCTCCCCGGGAGATACCGTCACTTTTAGGGACACCAGTCAGGTGCAAACAATCGGATACAAGAACAATGTGGTGAAGAATCGCTTCCGGTCAATAGACGTACCTGTCTTGCTGGGCTATCAGTTTGGCAAAGGGTCAGTGAAAGTGGGAATCAATGCCGGTGTTATTCTTAATCTTAGTTCCTGGTCTGAAGGGGTTGTTCTGGATACTTCCATGGCAGTTGTTCCTCTGCAAAAAGATAATAGTGTATACAAAAAGAAGTTGGGACTATCCATGTATACTGGTGTGCAGATCAGCAAGGAGCTCAACGATGAAATGTCATTGTTCGTTGAACCCTATTACAGACACTCATTCGATCATATGACGAACGGGAATCAACCTTACCAGCAGAAATTTGGTACGGCAGGGGTGCTGATGGGTATCAGGTGGAGTTTAAATAGAAAATGACAGGCAGCGAAATGAATAAAAACCGTATCTCTATTAAAACAAGGATGATTTTATTAAAGATGAAAAACAAATTACATACATATTATTTACTTCTGGCATTTGTTGCAATCACTTTTACAATTGGTTGCGGAAATAAAGAAGTTTCCGATGAGTTTAATTCGTACATCAACAATCCCCTGAATGATACGGTTTGGGCAACCAGTCTGAAACCTACCGATGCCGTGAATACCATGACCACTGAACTGGTCAATGCGCTGGAAACGGCTAAAATAAACCTGGCAGCCGATGAAGTGACCTGCCGGCCGGGGGGAAATGACAGTCTAAAAATCATTTTTAAAAAGGGGATATTCACCACCCTTGAAAATGGCGTGGTTACTCCCGTAAATCCTGAAGGAACTGCAGACGTTGAAGTACTTCGCATCAGGAGAAGTGCTGATCTGATACGCTGTATCCGGCCTTGCAAGGTAGGTAATGATCTAACTATTTTAGGAGGCGGTCTTTTTATTCGTGTAACCAAAGACGGTAAAGAATTGAGTATTAAAGATGGAGCGACTTATCGCATTATCTTGACTGAAACGGATGCCAATGCCCCCAGTCCCAACATGCTAAGAATGTTCGGGACAGAGTCTTCCCCCGCGCCATCCTATAATGTCACAGACGCCAATTTTTCCTGGCGGCCAGATGCAGATATTTCAGTAATACCCATTATAACTGAAATCATTAATGGCATTAACCAGAAAAGTTATCACTTCATTATCAATCGCCTTCGCTGGATCTCTGCTGCACGCATAGCTACCTCCAACATTAATCCAACAAAAAGCAGGGTGTCCGTCTATTTTCCGCCGAATTTCACCAATAAGACAACCAATGTTTTTGCTGTAGTTGCCGGTCAGAAAACGGTTGCCAGATTTGATTTTGATTACAATACCCGCTCATTTCGAACAGATTTAATGCCGAATGGAACCAACTTCAGGGTTGTATCCATTTCTAAAATCGGTAATGATTTTTATATGGATCAAAAATCAATAAGTAACCTCTCTACCCCTACAATTTTAAAACTTGAACCCAAAAAAATAAGGAAAGATAAACTTCAGGAATTTTTGGATGATTTATAACTAATTACATGAAAAGCCAGTTGGGTGTTTGCGGGGTTGTTGCTTAGGTGGCAGCAGCCCTTTTTTTATTTAAAATCAAACAAGGTAGCTGTGAATACTGCTTTTTCTCTTTTCTTAAATACGACATCCCAATTGCCCTTGTATCGCAGAACACGTGGAACAATCAATTCCTTAAACCGGGTCATTTCGACTTCCATACTCACATCAAAATCATACACACCGGCTTTGTAACTGAGTGAATAGTTACGTGCCATTACTTCGAGTGTCTTCATGTCCATCCAGGTAACCATTCGATCTACCACTACCCTATCATTCTTTAAAAATCCCAATTCTTCTTTGGGAGTAATAGTGAAAACATAGACCAGGGACCCCTTCCATTCTTGTACATCCAAACGATAATCATACAGTTCGTGCGCTGATTCATCATATAGATCCAGTTTATCACCAATGAACGGAATCCCGGGTATCTTTTTACCGGGATTGAAAAAAAGCATTTTCAGTTGCTCTTTGTGCTTGTCCAGTCCTTTTTTCCCGGAGGCACGAATGGAATGACCTTTCACGATATTGTTCTCACCACAAATAGTATCCTTAGCAAAAAAAAGCGAAGCGTACAATTCAGCGGTCATATAATTATACTTCCTGCCTTCTGCATAAAAATCACCGGTCACTTCTTCTTGTAAAACTTCAGTATAACGGCAATTGTTGATTCGGTGCTGCCTGGTTTTGCTATTCAAGGATGCCTTGAGTTTGTCTTTCTTATCGAGCATCCGGATATCATTGTAAGAGGAATAGCCCAGAATACGCAGGTTCCTAAAGGCCTTGTAAAAGCTGGTGTCTTGCTGGATGGCAGATAGAACTGCCCTGTAATTAAAATTATTCCGCACCACCACTTCTGCCAGCGTAAATGATTGCTGATTGATATAAACAGAAGTATCCTGGGCCATCAGCCTTGAAGTAGCTGCCAATAAGGTTAAAATGAGCAGGTACCGCATTACCCCGGAAAGATCATTTTGTAATCTACTTTTATATTCCCCTTGCTGATATCTTTTAGTTTTCCCTGCATTAGTTTTCTCCGGAAGGGTGACAAATAATCAATGAATAACTTACCCTCGATGTGGTCATATTCATGCAAGATTACCCTTGCAGTAATTCCTTTATATGTTTCAGTATGTGTTGTGAAAAATTCATCCTGATAAGTAATGGTAACCTGCTCCTTTCGATAAACATCTTCCCGGATTTTTGGAATACTCAAACAACCTTCATTGTAGGGCCACTCATCGCCCGATAGATCTTCAATCCGGGCATTGATGAATACTTTTTTTATCCCCGGCCCGTCTTTCATCAACTCTTTTTCAGATTCCTCGAGGTGCTGAAAAATTTGAGTACTATCCACCACAAAAAGTCGGATATCTTTATTGATCTGAGGAGCTGCCAATCCTACCCCATTGCTTTCATACATGGTTTCCCACATATCTTCTATGAGAGTGGGCAAACCGGGGTAATCAGCTGAAATATCTTTTGCGACCTTGCGTAAAATGGGTGCTCCGTATGCTACAATTGGAAAAATCATGGTATAAATTGACTGCAAAGGTACAAAAAAGGCGATAAAGGACTTATCAGGAACATCTTCCTACTGAGTTCTCGCATTCAAATATTCCTGCAATAAAAGGGTTGCTGCAATCTGATCGGTATTGCCTTTCTGGCGACGATCTTTTTTCTTCATACCCATTTCCAGCATTGCCTCGGATGCCCTCCGGGAAGAAAACCGCTCATCTACTTTTTCAACGGGAACCTGGGGAAACAACTTATTCAATCGCTTGACAGCAGCATCTACCAAAGGTGTAGCATGGGTGGGCGTATCATTCAGGTTCAATGGATAACCAATGATGATTTTTTCCACCTGCTCAGCGACCACATATTTTTTCAGAAATTCATACAGGTGATGGGTATCGACGGTATCCAGAGCGGTAGCAATGATCTGCAACGGATCTGTAACTGCCAGTCCTGTTCTTTTGCCTCCGAAATCTATGCTTAGTATTCTACCCACAATAATTAATCATTACAGTCATATCAAACGAAAAATAGTATAGGTTTTCTACAATTGCCTGATGATATCTATCACCACCAATATACCAAAAATTACACTGGCAATACCATTCGCAGTCATAAAAGCCCTGTTGACCTTGGAAAGATCTGTCGGTTTCACCAAACTGTGCTGGTAGATGAGCATAGCAACAAACAGTGCGTAGGCCAGCCAATAGAGATATCCAAAGGGTCCGGTAATTCCAGCTGTTGCAAGAAAAATAGCACAAGCAATGTGTAATATTACAGCTACCTGCAAGGCCCTTTTCTTTCCCAGCCAAACGGGTATTGAGTTGAGTTGATGTTCCCGGTCGAATTCCTCATCCTGTAGAGAGTAAATGATATCAAAACCGCTGACCCAGCCAACTACAGCCAAAGAAAACAAGATGGGCAGGAGACTAAATGCTCCGGTGATTGATAAGTATGCACCAATGGGTGCAAGTGATAGTCCGACACCCAACACCAAATGACAAAGCGGAGTAAATCGCTTGGTATAACTGTAAAACAGAATGACAAAAAGAGCGACGGGGGAAAGCCATCCACAGAGTGGATTGATCATAGTTGCTGCTATGATAAAAATGATGGCATTGATAACTACGAAACGAAGCGCGCTCGAAGCAGCTATCATTCCTGCGGGAATTTCACGAAGTGCCGTTCTTGGATTTCTGGCGTCAAAATTTCTGTCCAGGTATCGGTTGAATGCCATAGCAGCACTGCGTGCGGTAACCATACAAACGATAACGAGTAGGAATAATTTCACAACAGGAACTGATCCTAACCCACTTTGTCTTGAAACCCGCCAAAGTCCGAGTGTGAATCCGATGATGGCGAAGGGAAGGGCAAATATGGTATGAGAGAAAGTAATTAATTGGAAATAGCGCCGGATGGTATCAGAAAATGAATTGGAATGCATGCTGATAAAATAACTCAGTGTTGAATAAATGTATGACGGGTGATTTCCCAAAGAACAATACCTGCAGCAACAGACACGTTGAGAGAGTGTTTCATTCCCCATTGCGGAATTTCAATGCTTCCATCACAAACTTGGAGCAAGGCATCTGAAACTCCCTCGACTTCATTTCCCATAACAAGTGCCGTTCCATTGGCAGCAGGTTGATATTGATAGAGGGGTGTACTGGTATCTGTTTGTTCAACCGCCCAGATGGAAAAACCTCTTTTCCTGGCTTCAGCCACCGCTTCTATTGGATCGGAGAAATACATCCATTGAACAGTCTCTGTAGCTCCAAGAGCAGTCTTGTGTATATCACGGTGGGGAGGTTGTGGTGTATACCCGCAGAGAAAAATACTTTCGACCCGAAAGGCATCGGCGGATCTGAAAACACTTCCCACATTGTGCATGCTCCTGATATTATCTAAAATCAGAATAACAGGATTCTTCACCGAATGATGAAAATCTTCTGCTGACAGGCGTTCCAACTCCTCCATGCTGCGTTTTCGCATGGCGCAAAGGTACGTTCAACCGTTTATACCTGGGTATGCACTGATTTGAAAAAAATGACTTAAATTATTCCCTCATTCAATGCATCATATTTATGAAAAAATCAGGTTTTACGCTGCTCACAATCATCTTCAGCCTGGCGACTCAGGCTCAAACTGAAGTATTGGACACTGCTATGATTCGCCGTATCAGGCAGGAAGGTTTGGAGCGTTCGCAGGTGATGGACATCGCTTTTCAATTGACTGATGTCAGTGGCAACCGCCTGACCAATTCACCCGGCTATATGCGGGCAGCCCAATATGCCATGCAACAAATGAATTCCTGGGGCTTGCAATCGGTGCAGTTGGATCCCTGGGGGGAATTCGGAAAAGGCTGGGAATTAGCAAAATCATACCTGGCCATGCAAGCACCCTATTATAAGGCATTACAGATGTATCCAAAAACATGGACATCCGGTATCAAGGGTATAAAAACCGCTTCGTTACTCGTTATCAGTGCAAAAGATACCTCAGCTCTGGAGGCCTATAGAGGACAACTCAAGGGAAAAATATTGATCATGGATCAACCGGTAAATTATCAGCATTCCTTCAAACCAGATGCAGTAAGATATACCGATGATGAATTAGATAAAATGGCGAAGGCAAGTCCTACTCCTACTCGCGGTGGTGCCAACAACAGAGATACAGCAGCACAAAGAAGAATGCGGGAGCAAATGTCAGCAAGAGGTGGAGGTGCACAACGAATGATGGCGTTGCTCAAAGAGATGGCTCGCTCCGAAGGAGCCATTGCACTGCTCAGTTCCGGCGGTTCCAGAAGTCATGATGGTACTATATTTGCGCAAGGTGGAGGATCTTATAAAGCGAAAGATCCGGAAAATTTTCCTGATTGGGTTTTGGGTGCGGAAGATTACAATAGCTTGCTACGCCTTGCCAAATCCGGAATTCCCGTGCAGCTCGAAGCTGAAGTAAAAACTAAATTTTATTCAGGCGACTTACAGGGTTACAATGTGATTGGAGAGATCCCGGGTACAGATCCTGTTCTCAAAGAAGAAGTAGTGATGATCGGAGCCCATTTGGATTCCTGGCAGGCAGGAACCGGAGCTACAGACAATGCCTCCGGGTCAGCAGTGATGATGGAAGTGATGCGGATCATCAAAGCCCTGGGGATACAGCCCAAAAGAACCATCCGCATTGGATTGTGGAGCGGGGAAGAACAAGGTTTACTTGGCTCCAGGGGGTATGTGCGTAAATATCTGGCCGATCCTTCCAACATGCAACCACAAGCAGCGCACCAGAAATTTTCCTGTTATTTCAATATCGACAATGGCACAGGAAAAATAAGAGGCATTTATTTGCAGGGCAATGAAGCCTGTGCCGGTATTTTCTCTTCCTGGCTTTCCCCCTTTGCTGATTTGGGAGCAGGTACAGTAACCATTAGTAATACAGGAGGAACCGATCACCAAAGTTTTGATGCGGTTGGACTACCGGGGTTTCAGTTTATTCAAGACCCTATCGAATATGATACCCGCACGCACCATAGCAATATGGATGTCTATGACCACCTGATCGCTGAAGACCTTAAACAGATGGCTACTGTTGTCGCATCATTGGTTTATCAGGCGGCCCAGCGGGACCAAAAATTACCAAGAAAACCCATGCCGGCTCCGAGGCCAGCCGGCGGAGTAGGATTCTAGTTTTGTTATCCACATCTCCCGGGTTTATCGGAGCTTTGACGGGGCATGATTTATATTTGTTGCCATGGCAAAAGCAGCGAAAGATACCCCTTTGATGGTGCAACACAAGAGCATCAAACAGAAGTATCCTGATGCTATATTGCTGTTTAGGGTAGGTGATTTTTATGAAACTTTTGGGGAAGATGCCATTATTGCTTCCCGCATACTCGGCATAACCCTCACCAAACGCAACAATGGAGCGGCCGCTTCCAGTGAACTGGCAGGATTTCCCTACCATGCCCTCGAAACTTATTTACATAAATTGGTGAAGGCAGGCTATCGGGTAGCCATTTGTGATCAGTTGGAAGACCCAAAAACGGTAAAAGGCATTGTGAAAAGAGGGGTAACAGAGATGGTAACCCCGGGTATTGCAACTCACGACAAACTACTGGACCATAACCACAATAATTTTCTTGCATCGATACATTTTGGAGAAAAGGAACATGGTATTGCTTTTCTGGATATCACGACCGGTGAGTTCCTGGTAGCTGCAGGCAACGACGACTACATCGATAAACTTTTACAAAGCTTACAGCCAGCTGAAGTTTTGTTTTCCCGAAGTTTTCTGAAAAAGTTTCGGGAAAGCTATGGTAATCAGTTTTACACCTATACGCTGGACAGCTGGATTTATGACGAACAATATGCTCGAGAAAGTTTATTGAAACAATTTCAAACACATTCACTCAAAGGCTTCGGAGTTGACGATGCTCATCCGGGTATCGTTGCTGCAGGTGCTGTACTTCACTATCTCAAAGAAACGGAACATCCCAACTGGCAACACCTAACGTCTCTGCAACGAATTGACCGGGAAGAATTTTTGTGGATGGATCGTTTCACAGTCAGGAACCTTGAATTGTTGCCCATTCAGGAAGGTGCTCATTCCTTATTGCAAGTGATTGACCAGACCGTTAATGCGATGGGAAGCCGATTGCTGAAACGATGGATGTTGTTTCCGTTAAGAAACAAGGAAGATATTTTGGAAAGACTAACATCTGTTTCCTTCCTGATCAAATCAACAGATCTTCGCAAAGAGTTAAGTCAATCCATCAGAGCTTGCGGGGATCTGGAACGCCTGAGTGGAAAGATTCCCGGCAAAAGGATAAGTCCCAGAGAAGTACAACAATTGGGAAAAGGCCTATTGCAAACTGCCAACATCAAACATCTATGTCACGAGTCATCACAGCCCCTCTTGAAAAAGTTAGGTGATGCCCTGAACAACTGTGAAATTATAGTAGAGCGCATCTTGAACATCATTGCGGAAAACGCACCGGCCACTGCCGCAAAAGGGGGGATGATCAGGGATGGGGTCAGTGCCGAGCTCGATCAGCTTCGCCTGATTGCAAATGGGGGTAAGGAATACCTGCAACAAATACAACGGCAGGAGGCAGAAAAAACAGGCATCAGTTCATTAAAAATAAGCTACAACCAGGTATTTGGTTATTACCTCGAGGTAACACATGTGCATAAAAATAAAGTGCCAGAGAACTGGATTCGAAAGCAAACTCTCGTGAATGCTGAGCGCTATATTACTCCGGAGCTAAAGGAGTATGAAGAAAAAATCATGGGTGCGGAAGAAAAAATGCTGGTACTGGAAGCAAGTATTTTCGACCAATTGCTGAATGATTTGCAGATGTACATTGCACCATTACAAGTGAACGGTCATGTACTGGCGACACTGGATTGTCTGATTTGCTTTGCTGAAAACGCACTCAAATATGGATATCATCAACCTGAAATCCATGATGGCTTTGAGTTGATATTGGAAGAAAGCAGACATCCCGTTATCGAAAGATTTCTTCCCCCGGGAGTGGAATACATTGCTAATGATATTCAGCTGAATCCTGCAGAAACGCAGATCATCATTCTCACGGGTCCCAACATGAGTGGTAAAAGTGCATTGCTCCGGCAAACCGCTTTGATAACCCTGATGGCACACATGGGAAGCTTTGTCCCTGCAAAAAAAGCACTGGTTCCTTTGACAGATAAAATTTTTACCAGAGTCGGGGCAAGTGATAACCTGAGTGGAGGTGAATCTACTTTTATGGTAGAGATGAATGAGACTGCAAGTATTATCAATAATATTTCTGAAAGAAGTTTGGTCTTATTGGATGAAATTGGAAGAGGCACTTCCACATATGATGGTATTTCTATTGCCTGGAGCATGGTGGAGTACCTTCAACAGGCGACTGCCCGACCTAAAACTTTATTTGCGACGCATTATCACGAACTCAATGAGTTGGAAAACAAATGCGAGCGGGTACACAATTATCATATCACCCACAAAGAAGCCGGGAACAAAATTATTTTTCTGCGCAAACTGGCGAAGGGTGGCAGTACCCACAGCTTTGGAATTCATGTAGCAAGAATGGCAGGGATGCCCCCTGTATTGATTGACAGAGCTTATGAAATCTTACAGCAATTAGAAAATAAGTCTGCCGAAGAAGAAACAGGTTCAACGACAAATTTGTCACCCAGCAACTTAAGCAGACAGATGAAAAAGCTAAGTATCCCTCAAATGCAACTCTCGATCTTTGACGCACACACCCAAACTTTCGATGCCATCCGGCAATTGCTCACCGAGATAGACATCAACCGATTAACTCCGGTAGAAGCATTGATGAAGCTGAATGAAATTAAAAAAATGATTCAATAATTTTTTGGTATGCAGCAACATCTGAATGCGATTGCTTTGGTGGTAAGGGATTATGATGAAGCCCTTGAATTTTATACCCGTGCTCTTGCATTTGTTGTAGTGGAAGACACGATAATTAATGCAGATAAACGATGGGTAGTTGTTGCCCCTCCGGGTTCAGGCAATGGAAGCAAAATTTTATTGGCGAAGGCTGCTAATGAAAGGCAATTATCGGCAGTTGGAAACCAATGCGGCGGTAGGGTATTTCTTTTTCTGCATACGGATGATTTTGAGCGAGATTATCAAAGAATGAAAAAAGCAGGTGTTGAGTTTTTGGAAGAACCCCGAGAGGAAGTATATGGAAGAGTGGTAGTTTTTCAGGACCTCTATGGAAACCGTTGGGATTTGATTCAGCCTACTCACTCAATTACCCAAAATTTATCGATATGAAATGGCTGCTCAGTATTATTGTAAAATTGGCCATACTGCTGCTGGTAGTGTCGCTGGTGTTTGGATTTGTCTTTTATCAGGCGGATCAGGCCGAATCTGTGATTTATACAAAATATGCACGCCCTTCTTCCACTCAGCTACCCCTGATGGGAATGCAAGTTCATCTTACCGATGAAGGCAATCGATCGGATACGACGCCCCTCCTATTCATCCATGGTACTTCTTCTTCCTTGTTAACCTGGGAAGGCAGTACGGAATTATTAAAAAAAGATTACCGCATCATACGATTTGATCTACCGGGATTCGGGTTAACCGGACCTAATCGTGATGGCATCTATACAGTTGAGTATAACAATCAGTTCATTGATTCATTGCTGGATCTACTCAAATTAAATCGTGTAATTATTGCCGGTAACTCTTTGGGAGGTAGTATTGCCTGGCAATATGCATTACATCGCCCCGATCGTGTGAAAGGGCTGATTTTAGTGGATGCTGCAGGAATTGCTCCCCTCAGAAAGATGAAAGGTGCCATCGGATTCAAAGTAGCACAGATACCGGTACTCAATCAACTGATGACTGTTATAACGCCGCGCTTCCTGGTAAAAAAGAGTTTAGAAGATGCCTATGGCGATCCAAAAAAAATTACTGATTCACTTGTCAGCCAGTATTTTGATATGGTAACAAGAGCGGGCAATCGACGTGCCTTGGTGGATAGGATCAAAACCGGCTGGGGGTTTTCAGACAGCTCACTCCTGAGAAAAATTGATTGTCCCACTTTGATTCTTTGGGGAAGGAAAGACAATCTCATTCCAGTTGAAAATGCCGGAGTATTCCGCAGAAATATCAACAATAGTCAATTATATATTTGGGATCAATTGGGCCATGTTCCAATGGAAGAGGACCCAGTAGCATTTTCTCTAGAGGTTAAAAAATGGCGCGACTCTATGGTTCTTCGTTAAGCACAGTTTAGGCTGTGTTGATCAAATCATGTTAAAAATATAGGGAAAAGCAAAAACAACGATGGCTGCCCAGATGGTATAAAGAGGGATCCAACGGGCAATGGTATTTTCAACAGCGTGCATCAAATGATTGTTCCTAATTCCTTTCAACAATTGATATGTGATGCCACTAAGATGCGCAAACATAATCAGATTGGCCCCCAACACGGCTGTTCGGTTCGGAGTGAATCCATAGGAAGCAAGCCGGTAAAGTATGGCAGATAAGGCCAACAGATTGGCAACGCAGGTCAACAAGGTGAGCAATGCCAGTATTTTCTTACTTGCTTCTCCCGCACCGCCCTCATTCCGTATAGTCAGTGAAAAAAGTACGATTGCCATAACAGCGACAAGCACAAGATTAAATACTATCAGTAATTCTCTGCTATTGAAAATCTTAGCCGGATCAAAAGCCAGTGATACCAGAAATCCGAATAAAGTAAGCAGTACAATGGGTGCAAAAATTCGGGCAATGATGGGTGAAATCCGATTGACAAGTGAAGGATTGTTCAGAATAACGTAACAGGAAAAAAGAGGAAAGGCCCCTAATACCCATCGGAAAATATATTTTTCATAGATGCTACTCAGTTGGATACCGATCATATCGAACAATAAAATTGAAAGGGCTGTAAATAAACCGCCGGCTATTCCGAGTAATCCTGAAAAAATCAACCAGTTTCCATTGTGCTGAAGGTATTGAATGGATGACTCTGTTTCCTTCAATTGGTTCCGGACAAATACATAGCCGGCAATCGACCATAGTAAAAAAGGAATATGCAAGTCGCGTAATTGCCCGGTAGCTGAACTTAATGGAAGCGGCAAGAAAAAAACAAAACAAAATACCAGCAGAAAGAGTCCCAACGGTAACAACAATTTGGAATAATCCAATTGTTTTTTATAAAAATAGAAAAGGGCAATGGGCAGGAATAGTATAAAGCCAAGATAATGTTGGATGAAAGATTCTTCCGGCAGTTGGAACCAAACCGGGAGAAACCAGCAACAGCCACTGATTGCTGATAAAAGTAGTAACAAGAGAATTTCACTTCCTGTCCCCCAATCAAAGCTATTGGTTGTCTGGTATTTCAATCGATGGTGCCAGGTATCAGCTATCGGGTTACCGGCTACCTCGGGGTATAACTCATTAAAAGCTGCACTAAATGCATTGGGTGAATTGCGGTACAATTGCTCGAGCTGCGCTGGTTGATGAAGGTGTTGTTTGATATTTTGTTGCATACTCTATTTTTTAGAAGTAGATGAGTTGTTTCGTTGATGAATGATTGCTTCCAGTGCGGCCAGGTGGGACTGAAATGCTTTTTTTCCTGAGGGTGTGGCTGAGTAGGTTGTATTGGGTTTTTTACCAATAAATTTTTTCTGTACCTGTATGTATTTCAGTTTTTCAAGAGCGGTCATGTGACTTGCCATGTTGCCATCTGTTATTGCTAACTGGTTTTTGAGAGCAGAAAAATCAAGTTGATCGTGTATCATGAGCAAGCTCATGATACCGAGGCGTACCCTGCTTTCGAAGGCCTTGTTAAGATGTGAAATAAGGGAATTCAACTTTTGTAGCGATAATAGATGTATGATCCAAAAATGATGTGTAAACAGCCGAAGCCCAAAGCCCAGCCAATTAAAGCATAAGGAAGAAAAACAGCTGATAAAAGACCGATGACTATGAGTGCTATTCCCAATATGATAAGAGTGGAAAAAGAATGTTGCCCTGCCTGCACCATTGCGAGTCCGTAAAAGATCAAAGACAGGGGCGCCAACCATGCCTCCTGTTGATGGTACAATAAAACAAGGCAAACGGCTCCTCCTGATAGCAGCGGATAGAGCATAGAAGTTATTAGTTGGCGTAGGGGTGTTGCAAAGCTGTCGGATCCGTTTTGAACAGCATTTTTAATGGCAAACTGATAGCCGATCCAAGTTGCGACGAGCAACAGAACGGAGTACAATCCCATCAATTGCCACCAGACATTGTTGTGTTTTCCGGATTCGGTGTAGAGGTAGTTGTAATAATAAGGAGTACGGGGAGATATTGCCAGCAACCAATAAGTTATGGCAACGATGACCAGGGCAAGGATTCCGACCACTATTCCGGCTTTACCGCTGATGTGGTCAAATTTCTTAGAGCGGTGCATCATGTTTCTGATGTCGCGCAGGGCTTCCAGTTGTTCTTCCAACGGGTCCATAAAAAATATTTTAAAAGTACTTTGTATTTCAAAGCTAAATAAAATTCCCCAACCCAGAAACTTTTTTATCACCTACTCGGTTAATGAACCTATTTTTTGCCTTCTCTTAACAGTCACTTAGAGGTTACTATATGGAGAAGAGAAAATCTGCATAATTGACCGGGTTATTACAATGCAGGGAAACAAGCTATCTGTGATGTTAAAAGATATATGGAATTAGAGGAGACTGACTTGGGTTTCCACTGCAGCAATTATTTTAACTAACCGATGGTGATTTGAACTCGAAGCACGTACTCTAATCTCCGACTAAGGCGGAATGGAAGACCAAGCGGGAAATGATAAAAAATGTCCGGGTAGCTAACCTTGACTACATTGCGATTAATATTTATAGTCATATATTTACCACTGACAAGCTGGCTGCGCAGTTACCTCTCCTGAAAGTACAACAGGGAAGAAAACCGATACGGCCGGAAGTAACTATTTATTAACTTCATATGTAATTTTATGTCGAAAAAAACAGCTGAACCCAGGAAGAATAAGCCTACCAAAAAGAAAAGCTCAGCACAGAAGAAAGCAGATCCAAAGAAAAAAGGACGCTAAGATCAAAGTAGCAAAAAGCCCGGTTTATAGAGCCGGGCTTTTTTTATGTCGTTGTTTAAGTGCTGATTAAGGGCTATAGAGGACAATCCTGAGGATGTGTTCACTGAAATCGAGTACGGATTGAGTAACAAATGAGTTGATTAAACCCTAATTATCCATCTCAGTTGAATTAATTCCCCCAAAAGACTTTCGGATTATTGGTTTTATACACCGTAATCTTTCCATCAGATTCCACTTTATCTGGTTTTTGATTATCATAGTCCAAAGGTAGGAGCTTGATATAACTAATTGTTTTCCCTTCTCGGTGTGTCTCCATATTATACTCGCTAGTTGCTGGACTCTCGAGCATGTATAGATTCTTTGCCATATAATTCTTTAGATAGCCCTCTTTGGTCTGCGTCTGCTTATTGTTCCAATTGGCATTCGGATTCAGTATTAGGATTTTGTCATTGATCAAACGTTCACGAACTTCCTCAATGCTCAGCATTTCTCCGTTTTCATTCATTACGAATGCATTGAAAGTAGGATCAATCCATAACCATTTTTTTAAGGATTCGGAGTATACGGAATTAATAACGTGGCAATCAGGGTCGATTTTTAATATGTCTTTGGGATAACAAGTAACTATCCTTGATTTAATTCCCATTGCCAAGTAGCATTCATTTAAAACCAGGGCAAGTCCTCTACAATTTAATCCTCTATCATCCTTTTTACAAACATTAATCATACTTAATGCATTTTTCACTTCCGGATTATCATGGTTACCATCATGTGGAATTAAATTATGCACCCATTGCAATAGATTTAAAATTTTCAACACATCGTTGCCTTGTCCTGCTATACTGTCCAAGTTAAATCCTTTTCGCAACGCCATTAGATTAGGATTATCGCTCGATTGATAATTAAATTTAGGTAAAGGCCTGCTGTCTGAGAGGTTGTATTTATTAGCTTTTTTTAGAATAAAAAGATAGTCTCCAGTAAGCTTCAGCTTATTATTAAGTACAATAAATTCTTTCTCTTTTCTGATATTGTCTAAGTCCGTATCAAGTTGTACATGTCCATAATTATTATAACCTGCGTCTATTGCTTTTTTTAAAGAATTTATAGCGGAGATCTTATTGTCTAAAAGAGAATAAATACAGGATAAATTATAATAAATGTTACTGAGTTCATAAGATCGTTCCTTTTTTTCATTCGTAGGTAAATTTTCGTGTAATACTAAATATTCGGAAAGTAGAGAATTATAGGTCTTTACATCTTTGTTATCATATGCAATATCAAATCCATCTGCTTTTTGCTTAAAAAATTCATCTATTTTTTGTGATGGAGTTGTTTGTGCAATGAGCTGTTGCATGCCCACTAACAATACAAGAAGGAGGTATACTTTTATTTTCATCTTTTTTTAGCCATAAGACGAACGAAGCTTAAATTAGTTACAGGTATTTAAATTTTTTTCACCCTGTGACCCTATCCCATTTTTCAGACACTTTTATTTGTAGAATTCGGGCTTGATTTGATGTATTCTATCGGTGTTATATTGTACAAGACTCCAATGCTTCAATCAGCACAAATAAAAAAGTCCCGAATTTAACTGATACCTCTGCGGACCGGATGCTGACGCTGCGGTCAGCATCGTCGGGAAGGCAAATCTTTGGGTATGAAATATAGGCGGGAGCTATGGCTAGGATGAACTGGTTGTTCTAACGCTACCAAATAGAATGAACAGCTGGATGTTTTCGCAGCTTTTCTAGAAAATGTAAATCAAACCATTGTATTTCATTTCCAATGGTAGTATTTCATTATAAAATACTGTAAAAAACTACTGTTTGATTAGATCAATTTGAGCGGGTAGTAAAAAAAGATAAACAGCAATTTCAATTGCAGTTAGGCGTTGAAAATATCCTATTTCCTTTCCGAAGCTATTAAGAATTAAATTATCCCGCAGAAATCCTACTTGATTACCTCTACTATAAAACTCCGTAACACCATTAAGTCCAAATGGATACTCAAAACCTCCTAAATACGATGGTTTGATTGTGCAAACTCTTTTACCATCTTTGTTATATAGAGATACCTCCAGACCCTCACTGAGCAAGTTCTCCACAGAACCTAATCTATTACCAGTGCTATCATAAACAGTTCGATTCTGTATCGAACCTATCTTACGCCCTCCACTAATAAAGTTTCCTCGCTTGAGAACGCAGATTTCTTCACCTGACATGTTATAAATGGTTTGTCCACTAACAATTTCGGAACTCATAAGGATAAAAAAGCACAAGAAAATACCTTTATTCATACATGAAATTTTTTCGTATTTGTGCATTTCGAAATCAATTCGAACCGATGTCACTGATATAAAGACAACCTCTTGCTGCTGCATGAATTGATGCAAAAGCTAATTCAAAGATTGTACCAAAGTCTACTAAATTGGCAAAAAATTTAACTTTAATAATTTGCCATGCTATGTATTTGAAGCCATTCTATTTGAAAACGTATCTGCAACAACTGAATGATCAGTATCGTTGTCCACTTCAGCAAAAATTTAGTTTAACTGTATTTATTCATAAATTTATCTAACCTCGATCGGGATTAATTTCTCAACTTCCTTTCAAGTCACATTGCCTCTTTTAGACTTTCCTTTTTACAAAACCATACTATTATCCATGGCACAAAGCGAGCTGTATAACCCCCAGTTCCAGAATTATGCCGCGCTAAGCGCTTATGTAAATCTTTTGTTTGACTAATAAAATACTTACCAAATTTTATTGATTGTAGAATGTATACACAACATTCCATATAGAACTTTTTGTAATTTTTTGAAATTAACTCTTCTGTTACCAATCAGTATTCTCTGTGCAATGTCTGACAGAACAAAATGAATTCAAAAAGAAATCAAAAAATAGAGTATTTATACCTCAAAACATCAACGGTTCAATCAGCACAAATAAAAAAGTCCCAGTTAAATCTGAGACTTTTATGCGCGGATGACAGGGCAGCATTCTAACCACCAGTGAATCTTCCGACTATATTTTTGGGATGCAACAGCAGATTCTGTATCCTGCTCCTCTCGGCCTTTTTCAGGTTTCGTTCCCGAATCAATGCCTCTGCTTTTGTTCTACATTCCTCCACATAAACCAACTTCCATGGCATTTTTCCGAAAGTATATTTGGACTCACCTTGGTTATGTTGTTGCAATCGTTTCAAAGGATCCTGTGAATACCCCTTATAAAATGTTCCGTCTTGAACACTCTCAATGATATAAACATAGTGGGCCATAAATAGAAAAAGTCCCAGTTAAATCTGAGACTTTTACGCGGACCGGACGGGACTAAAATTTATATTTAATGAATTGTAATAATTTGTTTAAAACATTGATATATAATACATTGTATATTTTTTATTCATTTTAAAACAAGATTAAATTAGGTATTTGGTTTCACACTATGTTTCACACTATCTTTGTGAAATGAAACAGACCTACTCTTTATATCCATTCATTAGGACAGACAAACCAAATAAACAAGGGTTATGTTATATGTATTTCAGATATACATACAAAGGTGAATACAAACTTATCTCCCTTAAAAAATCCATAAAGAAAGAAGATTGGAATAGTGTAAAATTAGAACCAAAACGGATTTGTCCTAATAGAGTTGATTTAATCACTTCAATAAGAGATACAAGGTTAAAGATTGAAAATATCATTTTGACCTACGAACATAAATTTGTTGATTACCCTAAACCTTCTGAATTATTAGATTTGTTTAATGGTAATGAAATAGAAAGGGTAGGTCAAACTTGGGATGACTTATTTGATAAGTTTATTGAAATTCAAAAACAAACCAAAAATGTAGAACAATCAACAATAGATATATATAATCAAACAAAAGTATCTATTGAAGATTATTTGAAGGATAGAAAGTTGATTTGGTCTTGGAAAGGTGTTGGACTAACCTTGTATAATGATTTTATTTCTTATCACTATTCAAAAGGGAAAAGAGGTAACACAATAGGGAAATATATAAAAACAATGAAAACCTATTTTAGGTATGTTTCTGATTATTATGAATTATTGACCTACAATCAATTTTCAAAATTCGTTACAATCAAAGAAGAAAATGATTTTGTTACTTTAACAGAAAGGGATATTGAAATTATGAAATCTTCTATTGGATTATCTTCTTTATTCGTCATAGATGTTGAACTTGATGAAAAAGAAAAAGAGATGTTGAAGTTTATGGTTTTACTTACAAAGACAGGAATGAATTTTGGAGATTTAATAGGATTAAATGTATTTGATTTTTATGACGAACAAGGAATTGGTGATATATATGATGATTTTGTTCCTTCAAAACATGATGAAGAAAGATATATACACATTAAGAAGAGAAGGAAGAAGTTGAAAAAAATTGATAAAAAACAAATACCAATAATTCCTATAACACACGAAATTTCGGATATACTCAAATCTTGTTTCACGATGTCTGATGAATTTTTTATCTCATTAGATAATGAAGAGTATAATATGAAAAGGTTAAATCAGAAAGAAATTCATTCAATAAATAATCTTTGGTATTTGATTGAAAATGTAAAGAAAATGAATGAGGATGATAAACTAATACAATTACCTCACTATCCAAATTTTTTTAGGAAGATGTATAATTCTGATTTCAATGAAAAAATTAAAATTATCTTGGGGAAGATTGGATTAAATTATGATGTAAAACTTGTAAATAATGTCGGTCATAATGATGTTGAAGAATTGATTGTTCCCAAAAACACTATGGTTTCTACAAGAACAGGTAGAAGAACTTTGATTACAACTTCAATTTCAAAAGGGATGAATAATACAATTTTGAAAAGAATGGTTGGGATAAAGAAAGATGATACTTTAAGTAGATATGAAAATGTATCAGAAAGAGTAATTGTAGAGGAAGTAAAAAATAAAAATCCTAAACCAAGTAAGAAATCTAAAAAATAATTACACTCAAACCAAACTTTCCTGTTACTTACCAATATTTATTACTTGACGTGGGTTAAATACCCCAATAAGTCATCAATAATTATTAAACCATTAAGTAATGAAAAAAGTTGGACGACCACCTTTATACCTATATGAAGATGATAGGATAAATACAAGGAGAGAACAGAACAGGAATAACCAAAGGAATTGTAGGTTAAAGAAAAAACTACATAAACAGGTAAGAGACATTACCCAACCCATAAACTTTAACAAGAAATATCAAGAAGACATAGTCAATTCGTTTAAGAACTATGGGTTCAATACCCTTTTTACAGGAACAATAAACTTAAACCATTTAGAACAGGATGAGTTAGAAGTCATGAATAAAGAGGTAGATAAGATGAACCAAGAACTACAAATTGAATTAAATCATTTCAAAGAACGAAGGACAACCATACAATCATTAAAGGATTACACAGAACGTTATATTCAATTCCTTTATAGTAGAAATGTAATTGATAGGTCATTGGTGTTCTTTGAGATTGGAGACAATCAAAACATACACACCCACATCATTTTGAATTCAAAAACCAATTACCAAGACCTGAAATTGATATTAGAAAGTGGTTGGTTGATTGGTGTATCAAAGACATCTGAACCCATTAGTAACAATGAAGAAAAAGAAAAGGTTATTAGATATGGTGTAAAGGAATTGAAACCCACATCATCCAAATCAAACGAACAAAAGAAAATAGATAATTGGTTCTTTATCGGTGAATATGATTGAGAACCACCTCCGTCCTCCACCTCCGTCCTGTTGTATCCTGTCTTATATATGGGTCCCTTCCCTCCTCATTACCTACTACAATACCAAAAGTGAAGTTTTCTCCCATTTGGGGACTTATACACTCACCTAAATACAATTTACCTCATATTTATACTACTTGATTAAACCACCCTGTATTAGTCCTGTAATTCACATTTTTAAGGTTTTTGTTAGAAAAACACCCTCCCATGAATGAAATAAAGAGGTTGTAATTATATAAACTAACTCACTCAATTACTCTTTTCGGGTTTTCCGTGGTATTTATAGATATGGAAACATTAGAAAAAATAGAAGTGTATTATTCATTGGGAAATGAAAATACAAATTACGATTTGGTGGATAAGAACCACATAAGGGACTTGATAGTTGATAGGTTTGAGAAACAGAAATCTACCATTGAAGGTAAATACCTTTACTCACTAACTCTACAAATACTCCCGATAAGGGAAAACTACCATACATTCAGTATGGAGAAACTACAAGACACATCACGAAAATTAACCAACGGGATGAGTTCGTTGGGTAGTATATCAAACAGAAAGTTTTGGAATGATAATTTTACAGGTGGGGTAAGAACGATAAGTGTGGTTGAGGATGAGTTTAATGAATACCCTACCTTTTCATTAAACTACTTGGTTTATAGTCATATAGACAATTTAGACATTAGGTTATTGAAACCACTAACATTCCGTATTAAGATGATTGACCCGAAAATCACCTTTTCAATCAACTATTTAGGGAAATACACACCCGAACTATTAAGTTCCAATATAGATTACAGAACAGAGGTGGATTACAACAATCCTGTATTGAAGAAATTTGGAGAACATACCATAGATGAGATTTTTAATAACCAATTCCAAAGACCCCGATTTATTGGAGGACTTTATAAACTTAATCCATAGAATATGAAGGTTATATTAAGGAGAGACCAACTTGTCCGTCTTATTGAGAAATTGAGAGATTTAATACAAGACAAACAAATAAACCCAAAGGATTTTATCAAATTAAACAAAAACAGAAATGGAATTAAATAGTCATTATATAGACCTGAAAGAGGTATTCAAGGAACACAACCATAAATTATGTGTAAATCCTCAAACCATAAGAAAGGTTCTCATTGACCTTCACATGGACGAAGAAGAAGAAATCACAATTTCAGGAACATATGGAGATTGGGGATGGTTTTGTAATCTTTTACTATCAGAAGTATTGAATACCTCAAATATTGAGGAATAGAGATATTCGTTTATATTATTATTGAATGTAGTATTGAAAATCAATCAGTTATGATTTTTATATAAAAAATATATTCGTTTATGAGAATTATAAGATATAAATGAATATATTTGTATCGTTAAAACCGATACAAAATGACTACTACAACATTCAAGACAAGTGATTATTTAACCACAGACGAGATACTCCGTCTCACAAGGTATTTTAGAAAAGAAGGAAATTACAGAATGTGTCTCCTTATAGAGTTCGGTGTTAAGACACTTTTGAGGTATAGTGATTTGAGTAGAATTAAATGGGTGGATGTTCTTGGTAAAGACACCCTCGTATTAAACGAAAAGAAGACAGGAAAACGAAGAGAGATTACAATAGGTAAAACCCTTCGTGAGAGTATTGATACTACCTATAATGAACTTAAAACACCTTACCAAGAGGGATTAATCTTTCAATACACTTTACAACATACCAACCTATTATTAAAAGAGGGAGGTAAAATAGAGAAAATCAAGAATAAGAACATTTCAACCCATAGTTTAAGAAAATCAGGTTCAAGATTTATTTGGGAGAATAACGGACATAGTGATGAATACCTAATTAAACTTTCATCTATTTTAAATCATAGTTCTACTTCAATAACTCGTAGATATTTAGGGATAAGTAGAGAGGAAATTAAGGATATATACCAAAGTTTTGATGAGTTAATGTAATTTTACATTATATCAATCATTATCTAACTATGAAAAAAAATCATTTTTTTCTTTACATCATACTTCTCTTATTACCTTATATTTCTTTTTCACAGAATAGGTTGAATGACTTAACTATCCTAAAAGATATTATAAAAAAAACTCCCTCTTTTAAAAGTCAAATAAAAGGACAGAGAAAAAAAGAGTTTGATAAATTATATGAAAAATTGACTTTAAAAGTAGATGAAAAGAACACAGAACTTCAACACTTTGAAATTTTAAGTGAATTGGTAGGACAAATAAACGATAATCATTTTGTTTTACAATATATACCTGATACCTCATTTGATTGGGAAAGATATTCTGACAAATTATATGTTAGTAAATTCCTTAAAAAAGATTACATATTAAATCATCCAAAAGTCAAAATCAATATAGATTCATTAGAACTTTCTCTAAAAAACAAACAAACTAATGAGGTAGAAGGAATATATTATTTTCAATCATCATCCCATAAAATTGGAGTTTTTAAAGTAAATGATTCAGTATATAATGGAATGATTCTTGAATCACTTTATCCAATATGGGAAAAAGGTGATTTGTGTTTTGTTTTAAAAGAAAAAAGTCCAAACTATTTTCATTCAATTAACTATTTGATTAGTCAAAAAACACTTCAATTTAATAAGAATGAAAAATATAAAGATGGAGAGTTACTTGGTTATAACATAAGTAAAACAATAAAAAAAAATTCATATCCATTTATTCCTGATTCATTGAAAAAATTTTATTCTTATAAAATAAATTCTAATACTCGTTATGTGAGATTGGGTGATTTTATGGTAAATCCTTCTAATAAAAAGAGAAGTTCAATATTCTTCAATGAACTTAAATCTTCTATGAATGAAAAAGTCATTCTCTTGGATTTAAGAAATAACAATGGAGGATATTTTGTAATATCAAGACCGTTTCTAAAACTATTTAAAAGGTATTCAAAAAAGAATGAAATTAAAGTTTTAATCAATAGGAAGACGGTCAGTAATACCGAACAATTTGTAATCAGGTTAAAAAAATATAATAATGTTACTTTATTTGGAGAAGATACAGAGGGTATGATTACCTATGGAAGTAACTATGGGAGACAAATACCACTAAAATCAAAAGGGTTATTTGTATATCCAACAGATATGAGAGGGTTGAAAAAAGATTTACAATATGAAACCATTGGAATAAGTCCAAATATCTATTTAAGTAAGGACTCGGATTGGATAGAACAAGTATTGAAAAAAGAGTTTTAATTAATTAGTTGGGGTTTCAATTTAATTACTATTGTAGGAATAAGTATAAATTATTTCATTTTTTTAGACCATTATTTTCACACTATCATTCACACTAATAAAAAAACCCTCTGTAAGTTATTGATTTACAAAGGGTTTTAATTTTTAACGCGGACCGGACGGGACTCGAACCCGCGACCTCCGCCGTGACAGGGCGGCATTCTAACCAACTGAACTACCGATCCAGAAAATATATTATAAAATTAAATATAATATAGTAATCTTCGGGGTGCAAATATAAGGCGAAACTCATTCTTCAAACAAATCTTTTCCAAAAAAGGATGTTGACGTATTTTTACCGCCTTATCTGATACTATGCCGCAATTTCCTAACAGACAGTTCCTCGATTTCGAACAGCCCATCAAGGAAATATATGAACAAATCGAGGAGACCCGGAAACTGGCAGAAAAAAATGCCAAAGTCGATTACTCTTCCAATATTACCCAATTGGAACAGGAAATCATATTGAAGCGAAAGCAGATCACCGACCATCTGTCTCCCTGGCAACGGGTTCAACTGAGTCGTCACCCCGACCGACCCTATACCCTGAAATACATTGACAAAATGTGCCATGATTTCGTGGAATTACACGGAGACAGAAACTTCAAAGATGATAAGGCCATGGTGGGTGGATTTGCATCACTCGATAGTGAGACAGTCATGATCATCGGTCAGCAAAAAGGCATCAATACCAAATCCCGCCAGATGCGGAACTTCGGTATGGCTAACCCGGAGGGATACAGAAAAGCCCTTCGACTGATGAAACTGGCGGAGAAATTCAACAAACCCATTATTTGTTTGATCGATACCCCGGGCGCATTTCCCGGACTGGAGGCAGAAGAAAGAGGACAGGGTGAAGCCATCGCCAGAAACATCTACGAAATGATCCGGCTCAAAGTGCCGGTCATCATAGCTATCATCGGAGAAGGTGCGAGCGGGGGCGCGTTGGGTATTGGCGTTGGTGACCGTGTACTGATGATGGAAAACACCTGGTATACCGTAATATCTCCGGAAAGCTGTAGCTCTATCTTATGGAGAAGCTGGGATAAAAAAGAAACCGCAGCGGAACAACTTCGCCTAACTGCCACCGATATGAAAGGATTCGGCCTGGTAGATGAAATCGTCCCTGAACCATTGGGAGGTGCTCATTGGGATTATCAGGAGGCTGCTTCTCTCCTGAAAGCCTGCCTGCTGCGCAACCTCGCCATGGTAAAAGACATTGACCCCGCCCAAAGAATTCAAATGCGCATAGAAAAATATGGCAAGATGGGTTTTTGGGAAGAAACCACAGATGTATGAATTAACTAATTAGAAGATTTCCATTTCCATTTCCCTCTCCTCTCTATGTCCAACTCCACTCTTCATCAACTTCGCGGAACAGGTGTAGCCATTGTCACTCCATTTGATGAGAAAGAGCAAATAGATTTCCCTGCCCTAGGCAATATCATCAATTTTTTGATCAAGGGTGGAGTTGAGTACATTGTTTCCTTGGGCACCACAGGAGAAACACCTGTATTGGACAAATCAGAAAAAAAAGATATTCTTCAATTCACCTATGAAACTGTTGCAGGCAGAATACCTGTAGTTGCCGGCATAGGTGGCAATTATACCAAAGCTGTCATTCAGGAATTGGAACAGCTGCCTCTTGATAAAGCAGCTGCCATACTCAGTGTTTCACCTGCCTACAACAAACCCTCACAAGAAGGCATTTATCTGCATTATCGTTCCATGGCCGAGTCCTCCCCCCTACCGATTCTCCTCTACAATGTACCGGGAAGAACAGGTCGCAATATGACAGCCGACACAACACTCCGATTGGCAACATTATCCAATATAGTCGGAATCAAAGAAGCCAGTGGCATGATGGACCAATGTGCGGTGATCCTACAAGAAAAACCGGAAAACTTTCTGGTAATAAGTGGCGATGATGCACTTTCTCTTCCTTTGTTAGCAGCTGGTATGGATGGTGTAATCAGTGTTGCTGCCAATGCCTATCCCGCTGCATTTTCCTCGATGGTTCGCTACTGCCTTGCAGGCAATTTTGATGAGGCAAGAATAATCAATAATAGACTGCTTCCGGTTTACGATCTCTTATTCGCTGAAAACAATCCTGCCGGCGTAAAGGCATTTTTACATCTTCAGGGATTGCTGAAAAATCAGTTGCGCTTACCGCTGGTTCCCCTGAGCCAACCTATATTTGACAATGTTCAAAAATGTTGGGAAGCACTACAAAATAATTAACAAATTCATGCGGGATGCCAGACTTGTTACAATAAGTTAAACTTGTAACTTGGGGTTTGTAAAATAATCCTATGTCCGAAACCACCCGCACTCAAAAGGCGAATGTTTTGCTATTGTTCTTATCCGCCATCATTTGCTTCTCGTTCGCTTCCACAGACCCAATTAAAAACAAACAGTATAAATTGATCTTTCATCAGTTCCTCGACTCAGAAACTGATGCAGCATCCCTGCAATTGGCAGCAAGCCGTTCAAATCCAGGTCATCAGCATCGTTTTGAGCCCAGTTTTTATCCCGATACTTTGACCCGATTCAGCGACTCGACAGGAATTGGAGAAAGCATTTCGAAATCAAATGGGAAATACCTGATTCGCAGTGTAGAAAGTTCTTTCTACGGAGCTCCGGGGTTTCTCTATAAATTTACTCGAGATCTTTTCAATGCAGATTATCCTGCGGATAAATTCGTAAGTGAGTTTAAAAAAGAATTTGGCTTATCACCATTCAAAGAAATAAAAATAACTGCAAAAAAAGAGAACTGGCACTTTTGGTCGGGAAGTGCCGTTCTAAGAGCATTCAATAGATATTATGGAGGCCCTAATAACAGATTTCAACATGTTACCTATGGATTCATGTATAAAGTGGGAGCAAAAAAATACATGACTGACTATGTCAAGCTAATCAAGTATATATTAGTTGATAAAAAAGACGAATGGCAAAGATTATGTGAAGATTACAAGGAAAAAGCACTCCATGACAGCACATTTGATGGCAATATGGCAAGTTACCATGCAAGTGAAAAACTGTTTACGCCAAAAGAAATTCAATCTTTCAAAGTCATCCCCATTAACTATTTATACATCCCTGTCGGACAATTGATGCGCCGACAAATTGATGGAAGTCTGCCTTCAATTGTAGAATGCCTTCGAATCTTTCTAAAAGATTATGACCCGGAAAATTATCAAGTGTTACAATCCATTTAATGGGTTAACTCTGTGGTTGGAATAAATTTGTTCTGTCTACTACGCTGCTCCATCGATACCGCTGCACTCAGTAAATACTTGTAAATATCCCAGCTATTCTGTGCTTTATGTTGGTGGGAATGAATTGCATATTGAGCTGATACAAATCAGATACTGTCTTTTTTTAAAGAAATCATTTCCGACTTTTTCTGCTACAATGGAAAAAATGAGTAACTTAATGTAGTCTAAAAAAATCATTCATGGGCAATAGAAAAGATTTCCTGCGTCAATCGGCATTACTTGCCGGAGGTGTAATTTTCTCCGATTTGTTGTGGGCAAAAAATTATGCCGGTGCCTTGAAAAACAATACACATCTTCGGATTCGTATTGGCGTTATCGGATTGAATGGCATGGGATGGGCCAATGCATTGACTGCCATTCAAATTCCCGGAGTTGCCATCTCAGCACTTTGTGAAGTGGATGAAGCAGTGATGGACAAAAGATGGAAGGAAATGGGTGAAAAAAATATACCCACAAAGGGAGTTCAACGATACAAAGATTACAGGTCATTACTAGATGACAAAAACGTCGATGTAGTGATCATCGGCACTCCCGATCATTGGCATGCCCTGATGATGATACATGCCTGCCAGGCGGGGAAGCATGTTTATGTAGAAAAACCTGCTGGTAACTCGATAGAAGAGTGCCGGCGCATGGTGGCAGCACAGGAGCGCTATGGAAATGTAGTCCAAGTCGGTCAGTGGCAGCGTAGTCAGCAACATTTTACAGATGCCATTGAAATGGTACACAGTGGAAAACTGGGAAACATCAGAACTGTGAAAGTATGGTGCTACCAGGGCTGGATGCGGCCTCAACCGGTTGTTGCGGATACTCCCCCACCTCCGGGAGTTGATTACCCTCTTTGGCTGGGACCAGCCCAACAGAAACCTTTCAATGCCAGTCGCTTTCATTTTCATTTTCGCTGGTTTTGGGATTATGCAGGCGGACTGATGACCGATTGGGGAGTACACATACTCGACTATGCTCTTTTGGGGATGAAAGCAAACTCACCGGTAAGTGTTGTGGGATTGGGCGGAAAATTTGCCTACCCCGAACTGGCAGAGGAAACACCTGATACGCTAACCAGTCTTTACGAGTTCGACTCATTCAACCTTGTTTGGGATTCTGCAATGGGAATTGACAATGGGTCCTATGGCAGGGACCATGGGATTGCCTTTATTGGAAACAATGGAACCCTTATACTGAATAGGAATGGTTGGGAAATTATTGAAGAAAAACAAAGTAAAAATAAAATTATCGAGCCATTACACCCCTCTACTGATAACGGCGTTCTAAAGCATTGGCAGAATTTCATTGATGTTATTGAATCAAGAAACTTATCAGCTTTGAAATGCTCAATCCGTGATGGATCAGATGTAGCTTCAATTGCTCAAATGGGTAACATCTCGTATCGCAGCGGACAAAAACTCTACTGGGATAAAAGTCAACAAAAATTTACAGACAACAGCATCAATTCAGCTTATCTCATGAAGCCCTACCACAATGGTTATCAACTTCCTCAATTGTAAAAAATCAGCATGAAAAAGAAAAGCATTTTCTTCTTATGCATTCTCTCATTCACAGCATGTATAGGACAAAAAAAATATGACCCAAAAGAAACCGAGTATTATTCACCGGTTCCGCGCATCGTAACCCCGGGTAAAGAGGCCGGACAAGCACCCTCCGATGCCATAGAATTGCTCATAGGAAATGACCTGTCACAATGGGAAGCCAACAAACCTGAAGGTGGACCAGCCGGCTGGATATTGGAAGATGGTATCATGACAGTCAACAAAAAGGCCGGAGACATTCGAACCAAGAGGAAATTCACTGACTTTCAATTACATCTTGAATACAAAATACCCAACCATATTTCCGGTACCGGACAAGCAAGAGGGAATAGCGGACTATTTCTGGCATCGCTGGAAGTGAAAGAGGGTGCCGGCGGTTATGAATTACAAATCTTGGACAATTATAACAATAGTACCTATGTAAATGGCCAGGCAGGCAGTATCTACAAACAATATCCCCCATTGATTAATGCCTGTAAACCACCCGGGGAATGGCAGACCTATGATGTTATTTGGAAGGCTCCCCGCTTTCGTGCGGATGGAAGTGTAGAATCCCCGGGCACAATCACCGCCTTACACAACGGCATTCTTATTCAAAATAATTCTATTTTAAAGGGCGATACCCCTTACACAGGTCCACCCGTTTACAGACCCCACGGAGCCGCTCCTATCAGACTGCAAGCACATGGGGATCCAAGCGAACCTATAAGCTTTAAAAATATATGGGTGAGGGAATTATAAATTATTTTTTAAATTATATATTTATTTATTATAGCTATTTGCTTATGTATAATATATAATTATATTTATTTTTTGAGAAAATTTTGGCTTTTTTTCACATCCAAGTGGCAGCATTTTTGTTTCCGGTACGTATCTATCAAGATATAAACCGCATTTATGCAACCAATTATCACTCTTCGCAGGCTGCTGGAACAAAAACTGAATATTGACAGCGCAACATTATCTCCCTCCACCAATTTGAAAAAGGACCTGGAAATGTCTGAATGGGAATGGGATTATCTGCTGAATTCAATAGAGCAGGCATGGAAAATTTCTCTTCCATCATCAGAAATAAATGAAGTAGTGAATGTTCGACATCTGCTGGCAGTTGTTAAAAAACAACGTCCCAACAAATTCAGCAAGAGTTAGCGATTTCGCTTAACGAATTCATTCTCTTGTTTTCCACCGCCCCTACTGAGCGCGCTCCACTATGAATGAATGGATTCTCTTATTCCATTTGCCTTGTCCTTCAGCAGCAAAATTATCAATGGTATAGGTCAGGATTCGATAATCTCCATCAAAATTGAATCCCTCGTAAACTGTTACTTTAAAACCGGGAGGAATTTTAATGGATGAAATGGTTCCAGCCGGCACCATGGTCAACTGATTTCCATTGGTATGGCCCATCATTAATTGCTGTGCCGGACCCGCAAAATAAGCATCTGAATAGATCATAACACCACTGGGTTGGTTGGAATTAGCCGGTTGTGGTCTGCCCGGTGGCATTGGCTCAGGTCTGCCACCTGTAGGTACCGGCTCGGGCCTACCGATCACCGGGGGTTGTCCGTTGTTGCGTTGAACGGAAAAAGAAGATATCCTGTCATTCCAACCCATGCCTTCCTGAACCAAATTACTAACGGTAGTCAAAATTTCCCGCGAAGCGCCATTGAACTCAGCACCTTCGTAAGCAACTACTTTTAGTCCGGGTGGAATACTTACAGAAGATATGGTTCGCTGACCCACCACATTCAACTGATAGCCCCGATAGTTGCCAATCGTGAATTGTTGCGCTGCTCCACTGAAATTAGCATCTGCATACATGACCACGGCATTGGGATTGTTATTGATAACTGGCTGTGGAGGCGGAGGAGGAGGGCCTACTGGCTGTATAACAGTTGGCTGATGTCCCAGTCTCTCTACGATGATGGAACGAATCCGATTGCCCCAGCTAGGAAACCCGGCATGCAAATTATTATTGGAATTATTGATAACAACAGAGGCACCATCGAAGTTAGATCCGCTGTATGCAATGGCCCGGTAACCAGGTGCCAGCATAATAGAAGAAATCGAATTCTCACCTACCTGGTTCAATTGATAACCATGGTATGCCCCGGGGTACAGAATCTGGGTTCTTCCCCTGTAAAATGGTTCTGTATACACCACGGAACCCTGTTGAAATTGCTGAACTGCCTGCGGCTGAGTTGGCACCTGCCCCCAATGTCCGGCATTTACATTACCCAACCGGTAAACAAAGATGGATTTAATTGCAGCACCCCATAAAATACGGAGACAATTTTGATCGGATCGGAATTCTTCATTCATGACAGTAATATTGTTACCATACCCCGTTTCCTTCCGCACGATTATTCCAAAGCCGGGTGCTACACGGATTGATTGGATGGTAACAAAACCCATATTGATATTATTATAGACGCCTTCCTGTAATCTCTCTTGTGCACCTTGAAAATTGCATCTATTGTGTAAAACGACAGGGGCATCAAATACCTGGTTAACAAAACCGGTAGATAATACCTGTATAGAAACCATCTGATCATTAAACTGCTCAGCAAGTAAACAAGCGGTAGATTGATTCAAGGTGATGTATTGACCATTGAAAAAATCTCTGTTGAAAAGGTTGACAACCATTCCCGGAGGAATATTGATGGAAGAAAGTTCCCGGAGAGGAAATCTATGCTGCCCTGAACTATAGTTGCCAGGACCTAGACTAACTGAGTAACCCCTAAAACTACAGTCCGCAAATAGAGTTACTTGTTGTGCACCGGCAGAAAATATCATCAGCCAGGATAGAAAAACCAATACTATACGCTTCATAGAATCAACTTTCAGATGAAAAATTATGGTCGTGAAAAATATACAATTCAATTTAAAGTAACCAATTATTCATAAAACTGTGCCTTGATATACACCCTTCGATTCATTGCTCTACCTTCCGGAGTGGCATTATCTGCAATGGGTTTTGCCATCCCAAAGCCCTCAACTTTTGTAAATCTCGTGGCAGCAACTCCTTTCGAAACCAGATAACTCTTCACACGCTTGGCCCGGCGCAGGGATAAATCAAGATTGTAAGCTTTTCCTGCCATATTATCTGTATGCCCCTCAATAATCAATGTAGTTTGTGGGTAGGATAACAATATCGCAGCGGCTTCATCTAGTGGCTTGATGGCTTCGGGTGTGAGCACATCCTTATCGGTCTCGAAGTAAACCATTTTAGCCAACTCATTTAATTTCTTTTGGATTTCAGGACATCCCAAATTGGCAGCATCTCCTTTCAAGTCAGGACACTTATCATCACTATCGGGTATGCCATCCCCATCACTATCAGCAGGTGGTGGAGGTGGTGGCGGTGGAGGTGGCAGTGGACGAAGTATCACCGGAGGCAATTGAAGATCATTAACGATGGTATCTCCATTCACCTGCAGTGTATCCGTATAATACCCTTGCTTGCTAATGATTAAAGTGTACCGCTGTCTTGACTTTACCGGAAAACGATATGCTCCATATAATTCAGTTATCATTTGCTGGTTGGGGTCATCAGTTGAAGATTTCTGTATCAACTGAACAAGCGCTCCCTGCATCTCTTTACCGGTGGATGCATCAAAAACACTTCCAGTTATCTTGATAGGATAACGGAGCAAGTCAAGCCGGAAAATATCATCCGATCCAAGACGGCTGCTACTAAAAAATCCGTAGTGCTTTTCATCATTCCATATAAGTCCGAAGTCATCAAAATTAGAATTGGCAGGTGCTCCAATATTAATGGGGTTTGAGATTGCACCATTTTTTTCTGTTGCTGCATAAATATCCAACCCACCTAAACCCGGCAGCCCATCTGAACTAAAAAAGAGCGTATCTCCCGAAAAAGTGGTAAACAATTCATCTCCTTCCGTATTGATGCGATCATCTAACAACAAAGGAATCGCTTTAGAGGAATCCGGATGGAGGCTATACATGTAAATATCTGCTCCTCCCCTTCCACCGGGTTGATTACTCGAAAAATAGAGCCGGTCATTGTTTTTATTGATGGCCGGATGGAAGTAATCAAAATCCTTGTCCACGAAAGGAAGAACACGCACCGACCCCCATCCATTTTTACCCAGTGTTGCTTCACAGATCTCCAGGTGATGTTTGTTGGTAGTAGATTTTAATGAGTTCCTAGTAAAATATACTTTATCGCCTGATGCATTGAAACACAGGGGACCATAATTGTATAGTGAACTGAACTGATCGGAGAAACGACCCAGTGGCCGATGTTGAGCAGAGGGCTTTGCTCTTTGCACATTGCGATAATCTAAGCGAATGTTATTATCATTGGAAGTGGAGGGGGTATAATCATCATTGATGATGATGTTTATTTTTTGATCTCTTTCTTTTCGGGCAGGCATGGTATCTGCAGATCTCAATTGATATAAGTCCGGAACTTCATAAATTCTCGCATATGGTAATCCATCCCACCCGAACTCCTTTTCTGATTCCGGTCCGCCAAATCTATTTGAGACAAAGAGCACCCCTTTTTGAAAAAATACCGGGCTAAAATCTTGTTCAGAAGAGTTATCCCGTAAATAAGAAATCGCATAGCTGTCTTTATTTTTCAGGAATAGTTCCGGTTGAGAAAACCCTTTTATCCTATTTTGTACCAATTGGGTATGCAAACCCGGGTAGCACTTTTCTATATTTTGATAAATTGACAATGCCTTGTCCGGTTGCTGTCTTATTGCCTGAATTTCAGCCAAACGACGCGATGACATATAATCAGGACCAATTACCGATTCGAAACGAGAAAAATAAAACTGAGCTGAATCATAGTACTTCATTTGCCAATAAGATTCTGCTAAATGCAGCAGGCAAATGGAATCATAGACCGCAGATTTTTGTTGTAACGCAGCCTTATAGAAAGGGACTGCATACCAAAATTTTAGATCCTGGAAATCTCGCTCTGCCAGTTGATAGAATGCCTTGGCTCTGTAATTTCCTTTCGATTGTGCCAGCAGAGATTCTGTTCGAGCAAGAAGAACAATACAAAGAACCAAAAAGATTTTTTTCATGCCTCTCAATTGATTAAAAATAACGTGGTGAAGATACCCGGACGGATGGAGATCCGAATTCCATTCGGAACATGATTTCATGTGTTCCATTTACAAGCGTACCTAAATTTGAGAAGGTTTTATCATAAGCATATCCGAACCTGAATTGCTGATTGATCTGGTATTCCACCATACCAACGATGGCATCACCTGTTCTGTAAGAAGCCCCCAATGCAATTTTATTCTGCAACCACAAATTGCAGTTGATATCTACCTCAATTGGCGCACCACTCACAGCTTTTACAAGCAGAGATGGTTTGAGTGCCAGATCCTGGTTAAGATCGAAAACTGTTCCTGTTGCCAAATACAAATGCAGATCACGTGAAGTAACTGAAGCAATCTCAGAAGCATTGCTGTACAAAATCTTTGTCTTCAATAATGCCGGAGTCGATAGTCCGATATAAAATTTATCCGAATTGTAATAAGCCCCGGCTGCGAAGGCAGGAAGTATCCCACGAACATTTGAAGAGAATGCCGGATCATTGGGAACATAGGTATTCACTTCCGTATAGTTGGCCTGATAATTTAATAGCCCCGCCTGTAAGCCAAGACTTAAAGTACCCGAACCAGCGAATTGAAAACGAAATGCATAGATAGCATTGAACCCTGTTGTTCGTTCTATACCTATTCGGTCATCATAAAACTGAACGCCCAAACCAACTTTCCTATTTTGTAACGGCATATCAAAAGAGAAGGTAGTAGTTCTTGGAGCGCCCGGAAATCCCAGCCATTGGTTGCGGTACAATGCGACTGCAGACATCGCCCCTCTGCTTCCTGCATAGGCGGGATTTATGTTCAACATGTTGAACATGTACTGAGAGTACATTGGCTTTTGCTGAGCATGAATGGTTTCGCTCAGTAAAAAAATCGTCGTAACTGCCAGAATTTTATATGTAAAAGAATGCCATTTCATTTTCTGTCAATTATCTTTTGAGCGTTATATATCCATTTAACCTGGTAATTCTTCCTGTAGCCCTATCAATACCATTGATGATATAGTAATAAGTTCCATCCGGTATTTCTGCACCTAGCACATTACCCGGCTGATTGGTTCTTCCATTCCAATCATTCTTATAATCAGCAGATCTATATATCAAATTACCCCATCGATTAAAAATCTCCAATTGAATGGTGGTTTGTGATGGTCTCCTGATTACAAAAAAATCGTTCATTCCATCCTGATTCGGCGAGAATCCGCCTGGAACAAATATTTCAACCCCTGGTATTTCGAAAGGCGTCGGTTCCCTATTTCCTACCCCAGTAGAAACTGAAGGATCATTGGAAGTGATGGTAAGCGCACCAAATGATGTCTGAGCAGTAAGTATTGCTGAATTCTTCAGGGTACCAAAGAATCCATTGGGTACCATGCGTATCGCAAGATTGATGGAATCTCTTGCACCCGGATTCATTTTACTTACGTCAGATAACAGATGAATATTGGTACTTCCATTGAACTGTTGATTCGCCACGAGATTTCCACTGGCACGAATTGAGATTACATCATATACAACCCCGGTTGGAAATACCCTTGTCAAATCATCACGCATTCTAATGCTATCTAACAATACGGTGGATGTATTATTAATGAAGAACGTGAACCTAATAATAAAGCTTCCGTCCGGCTGCATTTCCGGTTTCGATGACAATACCTTTTGAGGATCTGTGATCTTAAATGGTTCAATCATCGTCACTGTATAAGGCACCCGAACGCTTTCATATCCATTCACTACTTGACTAACGTAATAGGTATAAGTTCCCGGACTTCCCGGCAGAGCAGGCGGAACAGCCGGAGTTCCCCCTGTTGGCAATAAATAAAATCTGAGGGTAGAACCGGGGAGTCCCGTTACCTGTCCTCCGGAATTCGGCGGATTGCTCGGATTACCAATTATATAAGTTGCATTGACTGTGGTAGGCGGTGGTGGGTGAACTGCTACCAAATTAGAACTGTCTTTACAACCATTGGCATCGGTGATTGTTACCTTGTAACCACCGGCTGTATTAACGACAATACTTTGTGTCGTTGCAGAATTATTCCACAAATAAGCAACTGCAGTCGTTGAAGTAAGCGTGAAGTTGCCACCTGCTACCAGGAACAAAGGACCTGCAGGAGTCACAGCAGGTGTTGCTGCTTTATTTACAGTAACTGTTACCGTAAGTGTGGTCACCTCCTGGTCACCTGATACCGCAACCCTTCTGAAGTAGGCAGTTTGTGAAAGAACGCCAGGATCATAACTCAATCCGGTAGCTCCAGGAATATTGGTATAAGTGACATTGTCGTTGCTTATCTGCCACTGATAATCGATAGTACCATTACCCCCAGATGCGGGCGAAATCGATACCAGTGTGGCAGCTGCAGTTCCAATACATACTGCTTGTGTTCCTCCGATTGATCCCGGGAACAAAGTTGTTCTGTTGGGCCTTACCAACAACTCAACCCTACCCGTTCCTGAACATCCCCCTGCCTGTAAAGTATAAACATAGGTGACAGTGATAGCAGCCGTAGTTGGATTGAATAGAATTTCTTGAATACCATCCACACCTGAACCTACTGCATTGGTAATTCCCGCTACAACTGCTCTTGTCCAACTGAAAGTAGTGCCCGGTAAAGAAGCAGAGGGAGTGTACGTGAATTCATTGGCACCATTGATTGGTGGCGGTATAAGTGTACTTGTCAATACCGGCTCGGGAAACACCTGAACCGCAATGCGTTGACTGAAGCTACATCCGGCAGCACTGAGCGTATACAGATAAGTTTGTACAATCGGTCCGTTTGTCAGGTTGCGCAGTAATTGCTGTGTTATGTTACCTGTTCCGGTCAAACTTCCGGATGCAATAATGCCTGTCACTGTTTCACGTTGCCAGATAAAATTGGTTCCCAACAAATCCGAACTAACTGTGTAATTAAAAGGAGTACCTGAGCAGATAGCTGTTGCAGTCAGTGGTGAACTGATGTTGGGTGTAGGAAGAACTGTGATGGAAAAACCAATGGGCACTCCGGAACAGCTATTGGATACAGGTGTAATTTCTATTCTGGCTGTTATAGGGGCAGTACCGGTATTAATTGCGGTGAATGAATTGATATTTCCATTACCACTTGAAGGCAACCCAATGGATGGCAAGGAATTGGTCCAGTTGTAATTTGTACCTGTAACTCTTCCTGTAAAATTGACTGGAGCTGTTCCTCCCTGGTTACAAATAGTCTGCGAAGCAATTGCATCAACAGAAGGTGTTGGCTGAACCAATACAGTCACCTGCTGGGTATTGGACAAACCAAATGCAGACAGAGTTACATCATATACCACAGGTACCGGCACTAGAGCTGAACTGCTGAGAGTTTCAGAAATGGAGGCATTAGAGCCATTGCTACCTGTATTGGAATTGATGACAGTGATTGGATTTCTCTTCCAGCTAAAGCTTACTCCCGAAACTTCAGAAGTTGCAGTATAAGCAAACAATGTTCCGCTGCATACAGGAGCGGGTGTCAATGTGCTAGACAGAACCAAGTCAGGAACTACGTTAACTGTAACTGTTTGGGTATTGCTACAACCCGCAGCGGTCATCTGCACCCTGTAAGGTACAGCTACGAGAACCTTGCTACTATTCGTAAGCACTTCTTGTATAATAGCTGAAGAACCAGTTCCAGGAATATTGTTATTGATGGAAGACAAAGCAGCTCTTGTCCAGGAGAAGGAAGTACCTGCTACATTACCGATTGCAGTATAATTAAATACAGTACCTGTATAGATATTCGGTGGTGTAAGTGTACTGCTAAGGGTAGGCGTTGGTTTCACCTGAACAGTAACTGCAGTAGTTAAGGGACTGGTACATCCATTGGCAGTTATCGTATACCAATAAGTGGCAGTGATAGGTGCAGTAGTGCTATTGGTGAGTAACTGGCTAATGTTGCCGGTTCCTGTAAACGGACTTCCGGCAGTCAATCCGGAGGTCGGAATATACGTCCAACTATACCCGGCACCCGGTGTTGCGCTCGTCGGCGTGTAGCTGAATATTTCTCCGGAGCAAATAGGATTGCCCGATGTAAGAGAACTGAGTGCAGGATTAGGTTGAACTTGGACAGTCAGGGTAAAGACGTTGCCGGTGCAATTATCAGAAATCGGTGTTACAGAATAAGTAGCAGTGACAGTTGATGTAGTTGTATTAATTAAGTTACCATTGATTGCTGTCTGCATAGTTCCATTGGCGCCATTCGTGAATCCAGTTCCCTGCGGTAATCCCCAAGTAAATTTCGTTCCGGCAGGTATTGTTCCATTCACTGTATTTTGAGGACTTACAGTAAACGCATTACCCGAGCAGGTGGCAGTCAACATTGCACCAATCGTAGCGACGGGCTTAACAAATATTGTCAGGGTAAAGTTAGATCCGGTGCAGGATCCGCTTACAGGACTAACCTGGTAGGTTATCGAAGCCAACGTCGAAGTTGTGTTTACCAGATTACCGTTGATTGCAGATAACAAAGAACCGGCTGCACCCCCTGTTATACCCGGAGCAACAGGTGCCAACCAGGTATAGAGCGTTCCATTGGGCACGGTGCCCTGTTGAGGCCCTGTTGGCTGCACACTGAAATTACTGCCAGAGCATACCACGGTAGAAATAGCTGATATGGATGCCACAGGAGACACCTGTAAGGTGAAAGAAAATACTGTTCCCTGACAACCACCGGATAGCGGGGTAATGGTATAGACAGCAGTTAACGCTGATGCATTGCTATTGGTAAGATTGCCTGATATAGTTTCTACCGGCGTATTCTGCACAGTTCCACCCGTGAAGCCGGATCCTGCAGGCGCGGGCCAAGTAAAAGTAGTTCCAGTAGGAATTATATTGTCTCCTGAAGTGGTCGGTGTATAATTGAATACAACTCCTGTACATGTTACTCCGGAGAATGGAGAAATGAATGCCTGTGGATGCAGTGTCACTGTTAATGTAAACGTGTTGCTGGAACAAGATCCAAAAACAGGTGTCACTGTATATGTAGCTGTTGTTATACCATTCGATGTATTCCTCAACAATCCACTGATATTATTTTGCGGAATGTTTTGTGCAGAGCCACCTGAGAATCCACTACCGGTCGGAGAGGTCCACTGGTACTGTGTTCCACCGGGAACGATTCCGTTCAAATTATTTTCTGGAATAAAGCTAAATGTCACCCCAGCACAAGTGCTGATTTGAATTGAATTGATAACAGCTTTGGGTTGTAGATTAACTACCAGACTAAATGCTGATCCAACACAATCACCGGATTGTGGCGTAACCATATAAGTGGCTGAAGTAGGAACATTGACAGTCATTTCTAGAATTCCGGAAATGGATGAGGAAGGCGAAGTTGATGCCGAACCTCCGGTAAATCCGGTTCCAACGGGGGAAGTCCATGTATAGAGTGTTCCTGCAGGAATTATACCAATAGCAGACAACGCAGGGGTCACAGTAAATGCAACACCGGAACAGGTAGCTGCCGTCATGGCTTGTATAGAGGGTCTGGGTTGTATGTGAACAACCAGAGAGAAACTACTACCCGAGCAAGTTCCTGAAACAGGTGTGATAGTATATACTGCTGTTCTAAGTGTAGAAGTAGAATTGATAAGATTTCCGGTGATGCTTGCAACAGGATTCGTTTGAGAAGAACCATTGCTAAATCCGCTGCCCGTTGGCGCAGTCCATGTATACAATGTCCCTGCAGGTACTCTTCCGTTGGTTATATCTGATGGACTAACACCAAACGATGCACCGGAACAAATGGTTGTGCTCAAACCGGATATTGCTGCGGAAGGATAAACATCCACTGTCAACGTGAAAGTATTTCCGGCACATGATAAGAAACTGCTTTGTACCTGATAGGTTGCACTAACAATTCCTGAAGTGTTATTAGAAAGTGTTCCGCTAATAGAAGTAAGGCTGGAAGATTGTGACACTCCCCCACTGAATCCTGAACCGGTTGGAGATAGCCATGTGTACCGTGTTCCGGAAGGAACAACTCCTTGCGCTACATCCTGGGGTGTAATATTGAATGTTGACCCGCTGCAAACTGAAAGAGCAATTGCATTCAAAGCAGGACGTGGATTTACAAAAATGGTAGCTGTAAATGTTTGTCCCGTGCAACCATCAGCACTGGGTTCGAACAACAGTGTGTTGGATTGTAGAGAGGATGTTGCATTAGACAATGTTCCGCTTATAGTTGAAACGGGCGGCAACCAACTACTTCCATCCCATTGTCTAAATAATGTACCCGGAGGAACAGTTCCATTGATGCCGGTAACCGGTGAAATGGTATAAATATCTCCGCTACAAATGGTGGAAGACATAGCAGTGATTGCCGGTTGTGGTTTTACTGTTACAGAAACAGTAAACGCACTGCCGGAGCAGGAGGAAGCACTTGGAATTACTCTGTAAGTAGCTGTCGCCGGGGTGGCTCCAGCATTGAATAGTCTTCCCGTTATGCTGGTGACACCTGTTGTTTGGGTTAACCCACCGGTAAATCCAGTTCCGGTTGGTGCTGACCAGGTGTAAGTAGTAGTCATTGGAACTAGTCCATCAGTAATATCTGCAGGTGTTAGCGTAAAGGTGAAACCGGTGCAGATTTGAGTTGAGAGCGAATTGATGGATGGTATAGGAAGCAGGGTGACTGTCAAAGTAAAGTTCGAGCCATCACAACTTCCGCTTCGCGGTGAAACAATATAAGTTGCCAATGCAGAGGAAGAAGTAGTATTCGTTAATGTTCCGGAGATCGAATTGACAAAAGTGGACTGACTAAGTCCGCCAGTGATTCCGGAACCGGATGGTTCCAACCAGCGATACAAAGTACCACCTGGAATGATTCCATTGGAAGGCGAAATAGAAAATCCTGTACCTGAACAAATAGTAGTAGTTATGGCACCAATCTGTGCTACCGGAGATACAAATACGGTTAAAGTAAAACTACTTCCTGTGCAAGATCCTGCAACAGGAGTCACTGTATAAGTAGCTGTTCTAGTAATGTTGGAAGAGTTATTCAAGGTTCCGGAGATGATGGATTCTCCGGCTCCTGCGGCGCCACCGGACAAGAATCCGCCTGATGGACTTGACCAATCATAAACGGTTCCGGTAGGAATAACACCGCTAACAGGAGTATATTGGAATGGAATGCCACTGCAGGTGGTCGTAGATAGTGCAGCAATAAAAGCATTGGGAACTATGGAGACAACCCAAGTAAACGCCTGACCGGCGCAACCACCGGGAGCAGTAGGAATAACTGTATAGGTAGCAGTAGCCCCTGAAGAAGATGAATTGGAAAGTTGTCCTGTAAAATTCGACGAAAGTGTTCTTGAAGCACCTCCGGTAAAACCGGTGCCGGTTGGTGTCAGCCAGGTATATTGGGTATTTTGAGGAATAATTCCTTCTGCTCCGTCGGTCGGTGTGAAGACAAAAGGAATTCCACCACATATTGTGAGTGTAAGTGAATTAGAAATAATCGGAATGGGGTTAACAAATAATGTCAATGAGAAAGCGCCACCTGCTCCACAGGGGCTTGAGGAAGGTATAACTGAGAATACTGCTGTTTGTGTTACATTATTGGTGTGAGATAATGTTCCCGTAATAGAAGATGCCGGACCTCCTGAACCTGATCCCGAAAGGGTGCCAGAGAGCTCGGGTGATGACCAGGTATACTGCGTATTGGCAGGTACGATTCCATTGGTAACATTAATGGCTGACAAATTAAAGGCTGTGCCGCTACAAACAACACGAGAGAAATTGGAAATAGACACAACCGGGTTGACCCAAACAGTTATTGAAAAGATATTGCCGGTACAATCACCTGATAAAGGCGTTACCAGATAAGTAGCTGTACGGGCAATGTTACTGGTGTTGGTAAGCGTTCCGAAAATTTGACTTACGGCAGTCGTTTGTGATAGCAAACCTATCAGTGATGTACCTGTAGGTGTTGCCCATGTGTAAGTAGTAAGATCAGGTACAACTCCACTAGCTGGATTAGTTGGAGTTATGCCAAATGTTTGCCCACTACAAATCGTTTGACTCAACGGGTTAATAATTGCTTTAGGCTTGAGTTCTACTTGTAACGTGAATGTTAATCCGGTACAACTTCCGGTAACAGGTGTAACTATGTATGTGGCAGTAGTGATTGTACTTACTGTATTGGTGAGATTTCCTGAAATGAAGTTTTGCTGAATAGTTTGTGAAATACCACCTGTAAATCCGGATCCGGTAGGAGCCAACCAGGTATATCGGGTGCCGGCAGGTACTCGCCCACTGGTAGGATCAACGGGTGACACCTGAAAAGTAATTCCACCACAAACGGTTGTTGTTAATGGTTGAATGTCTGCAACGGGATTAATTGTTACAACAAGCGTGAAAGACTTGGCATCTCCACAATCGGCTGTACTTGGAACAACTGTATATGTGGCTGTTTGGGCGGTGACTGATGTATGGCTGAACAATCCTGAAATAATGGTTGCACCGGAGCCGGTGTTTCCCCCACTCAAACCGGGCGTTAATGATGGCAAATCCCATCGATACAAGGTATTGGCAGGAACAATACCATTGGTGATATTAACAGGTGACACTGAAAAAGAAATACCGGTACATACAGCCCTGCTAATCGTGTTGATATTCGGTGTAGGATAAATGGTAATAGTTGAAGTTTTGGGCAATCCATTACAACCATTTGACATAGGCGTAACTGTAATCAATGCAGTGATGTTAGCATTGGTTGTATTAACAGCAGTAAATGAGTTGATGGTTGTTCCGGAACCGGCTGCTGCCAGTCCGATCGTTGAGATACTATTGGTCCAATTATATACTGTTCCCGGAACAGGTGAACCGGAAAAAGTGATAGCAACTGTTGTTAACCCATTGCACACAGCTTGTGAAGGAGGGTTGGGTATATCCACGGATGGAGTAGGGAAAACTGTTACGGTAACAGAAAATACTGTTGGATTGGTACAGCCATTAGCAGTAAGTGTATAATAAAATTGTGTTTGTACAGGAACATTATCGCTATTGGATAATACCAGACTAATGGTTGATGTAGATCCGGTAACAGCTGCCCCTCCGTTGATTTGAGGTACAGATGTCTGAGACCAGGCAAAGGAAGTTCCTGCTACAGAACTGGTGGCCTTATAAATGAAATTGAGGTTATTACATGTTGATGTAAAGGCCGCGGATGTTAATACCGGATAAGGATGTATTATTATCTGCCCGGCAGTACTATTGTCTATACAGGAACCTGAATTCACTACCCTCCTTAACCAGGTAGTAGTTGTTAGCAGTGGGGGATCATAAGTTTGAGCAGTGGCACCGGAAATATTGGTAAACCCTGAAGTACTTCCCGTGGTTGATCGCTGCCATTGATAGGAATACGTCATTCCATCACCACCGGTTGGAACCAAACCCGCAATCACTTCCGGATCACCTGACTGACAAAAGACATTCGTAACTGGAACGGTAATTATATTATTGGTGATGGGTGGTTCAACAAATATTTGAACAGTATTACTCGTGAATGGCGGTGTCGTGCAAGCTCCTGAAGTAATGGTTCGCTGATACCAGGTAGTAGTAGTTAAAACACCTGGAGAAAAATTGATGCTATTGGCTCCTGCTATATTGACAAAGCCGGCAGAACTGCTGGTAGTAGATCGTTGCCATTGATAAGTATAGGAGGACTCATTTCCACCGGTAGGCAAAGTTCCTGTTAAAGCAACAGCTGCTGTTCCAGAACAAATCAGTTGAGGACTTCCAATCGAATTGTTTCCAAGTGCCGGCTGAACTGTTATTTGCGTTTGATCTGAAGATACACAACCGCCACTTGATATCGTCCAGCGCAAAGTATATGTGCCGGCAACAAAACCTGTTACAGTTGTATTGTGCTGATTGGGATTGGTGAAAGTTAGTGTTGGTGTCAACGGACTAACCACTGACCAGGTGCCCAAACCTACGGTGGGACTATTCGCATTCATCTGTGCTGTTGATCCCACACAAATGGTTTGAAAATTTCCCGCCTGTGCCGGTGTAGGAGGATTCACCATATTGACAGTTACCTGATCTGAACTTACCGGACATCCGGCGCCATTGCTGCTTGACCAGTTAAAAGTATAAGTGCCGGCCACCAAACCAAATACTTGCGTAGTAGCAGAAAATGCATCGGCGAAAACAGGATCAGGACTACCACCCGGCTTACTGAAAACAGACCAGGTGCCGGTGCCTGTTGTTATTATATTACCGGATAACGCAACATTGTTGAATAAACAAGCATCAAAATCTGCCCCCGCATTGGCAGCAGTGGGTTGATTGGTAACACGAATGGTTACTGTTGATGTGGACTGACAAGCACCATTGGTAACAGTCCACAACAATTCATAATTGCCCTGCACCAATCCACTCACTTGTGTATTGTACAAACTGGCATCTGTAAAAGTAGGATCAGGCGCAGCGCCGGGTTTGGATTGAACAGACCATAAGCCGGTTGCGGGTGATACAGGGGAAAGTGCAGCCAGTGTTGCTGTAGCAGTCGTTCCAACATTACAGATATCCTGTCCCGGTCCTGCGTTGGCTGCAACGGGAGGTACAGAAGAAACCGTGATGGTAACTACCGATGTAGATGTTTGACAGGTACCATTAGAGATAGTCCACAGGAACTGATATACACCCGGCACTGTATTGTGTACCCTACTATTGGGTGCATTGGGTGCATCTATTATAGCGGGTGCTCCACTGATCTGAGTCCAGGTACCAATACCGGAAGAAGGTGTATTACCATTCAGGAAAATTTCTGATGAACAGCCATTGCTTTGATTGGGCCCGGCATTTGCAGTGGTGGGAGGTGCATAATATGATATTCTGACGAGGTCTGAATTGCTGGTACATGTGCCATTAGAGATGGCCCATCTCAACAGGTAATCTCCCGGAAGCATATTGGTGAATCCGGAAGTAGGTGAAGCAGCATTTGTGAATACAGGAGAGGATCCTGCGGGCTTTTCCACCACAGTCCATAATCCAGTTCCAATCACCGGTAAATTACCCGCAAGTGTTGTGCTGCTTAAGTTACACAAATCCTGGTCTGCACCTGCCAAAGCAATTGTAGGTTCAGCAAACAAAGTGATACTCGTAGTAGCTGATGATGCAGCGCAACTACCGGCAGCAGGCAAGGTATAGCGAAATGTATAAGTTCCGGGTATCAAATTGGATGCAATGGCAGCATTGGGTGCATTGGGAGTTATAGCAGAACTGTTGGGGCCGGTTACCTGTGTCCATGTACCCGAAGTTCCATTGTTACCTACCAATTGAACAACAGATGCATTGCAGGTTCCACCTGCCAAAACATTGGCAGTTGCATTTTCTCTTACAGTAACCGTCATGATAGCTGATTCCTGCGACGGACAATAAACTCCATTGTTGGCTGTCCATTTCAACTGATAAACACCTTCCACCAAGCCTGAAATGGTGGCTCCGGGATTGCTGAGATTGGAAAATGTTGGCGCATTCGGTCCGCTTACCAAAACCCATAACCCCGTTCCTGATGTAACCGTACTGGCGGATAATGCAGTACTTGTACCTCCACAAACAACCTGGTTGGGGCCAACAGTAACCGGACTTGGGGAGGCGGATATATTGAATTTGACATCTGCCGAACTGGATGGACATGCACCGTTAGATATTGTCCACCGGAAAGTGTATGAGAAGTTGGGAGATAAGAATGTTACAGTAGAAGTAGGACTTGAAGGATTGGTTATGATAACAGGTCCGGGGCCGGTTAATCGTGTCCACAATCCGGTACCAATAAGAGGTGTATTACCATTCAACGTTACTGAACTTACTCCACAGGTATTGACAACACTCTGGGTAGCACTTGCCTGAGTAGCGGGAGCAGATGCAGTAATTCTTACTGTATCTCTGTTGGCCGCACAACCCGGTGTAGACAAACTCCATTCAAATAAATAAGTTCCGTTAGCCGCACCCGTTACCGATGTATTGTACAAAGATGAATTGGAAATAGTCGGAGTCATAGGACCACTAACCATTTTCCAGGCACCTGTTTCGATTCCTGTTGGGGCATTGCCGGCTAATTGAAAGGTTGTAACCGCGGCACCCAAACATTGATCAGGTCCGGCATCGGCTAAATTAGGTCCGAGTGAACTGGTAGTAGTAATGACTACACTGCTGAAACTGGTACCACATGAATTCGTGATGGTCCAAGTGAAGGAATAGGTTGAACTGGCTGCAAGTCCTGTTACCTTGGTATTTGGGTCGTTGACATTTTCAAATACTACACCTGCGGAAGGACTAACTGTCCAGGTACCCACTTCATTTAGTGCCGGGGAATTGCCTTTCATCTTGTAGGGAGAGCCGGCACAGATTGTTTCGTTGGGACCTGCATTCGCTGTTGTAGGTGTCAGACTGGCTACGACAACCTTTACATCTGCCTGTTGATCGGGGGTACCTACACCTCCGGTTATTAACCACCGGAAAAAGTAAACACCATTGACAAGACCGGAAACGTCGGTAATATTACTTAAAGGATTAGCGATAACAGGATCGGGGGCACCAATAGGTTTACTCACCATTGACCAGGAACCTGTTCCGACCAGGGGCTGATTCGCCGCGAGATCAGCATGAAAAATATTACATGCCAACAAAATATCGGTACCGGGATTAGAAGGTGTGGGTGCTACTGAAGCAACCACAAAAGCATCAGTAAAAGCAGCAGGACAACCACCTAATCCACCGGGAGCGTTTCTCACCAATCTGAATCTATAAGTTCCAAATTGATCCAATCCTTCGAGATCGAGTGATGTGCTGTTACCAATGGCCACCGGAGCTGTGGTTCCCAATGGGGCCAATGTACTTCCCGTAGGGCCACTGATCAACTGCCAGGTAGTTACGGTTCCACCTGTAAAAGTAAAGGGCAATGAAACGGTTGTTTGAGGAAAGGGAAGAAATGTACTGAGATTGGCAAAAGATATGGTAGGAGGGGTTGAATATCTTACAGTATAATTCCCTGCAGAAACACAACCTGTGATGTTATTGGTTATGGTATAACGGAAAGTACTTGATGCACCGGGTGTTAATCCGGTAATAGATGTTGTCGGACTATTGGGTGAAACGATCGTACCTGCTCCTGAGACAACGGTCCATAAACCTGTTTCATTGGTAAGTGAGGGAGGATTGGCAGAAAAGACAGTAGAAGTTGTATTGTCGCAAAAAACCCTTGTGGCACTACCTACTGAAGTGATTGCTTGCCTGGCAGCGGGAACAACGATGCTCACCTCATCTGAACCATTGGCACAGGGTCCGGACACTGTCCACCTGAAAGTATAAGTTCCCTCCATGAGCCCGGATACTGAAGTATTGTTGCTATTGACATTGCCAATGACAGGTGTATTGGGTCCACTGAGGAATGTCCAGGTACCGGACTGTCCAAACGAACCATCTCCGGCATAAGTGCCCTCCAAATTGGTTGTCTGTGTGAGGTTAAAACAGGGACTCAGATTTTGATCCGGACCCGCGTTAACTGTTCCCCCAACACCTGTAGAGGTAAACGCTACGGTTGAAGATGTAGAACAACCATTGGTATTCATGATCGTCCATTGCAAAACGGTCATACCGGTTGTTCCTTCAGGAATGACCACTGTTGTTGTGGGGGAAGATGGATTCACAATGGTTACATTAGGACCGCTAACTCTTTTCCAGCTTCCGGTTTCCATAGGAGTAATGGGCGCATTGGCAGCCATGATTACATTACCAGCACACAACTGCGGAATATTGGGCCCGGCATTGGCAACTGTTGAAGGAAGGGTTTCAAATTTAACATCCTGAAAAATTTGGGATCCATCCGCGCATCGGGCTGTAATTCTGAATTCATAAATCTGTCCTTGTGAAGATCCGTTTACATTCACCCGGATACTTCCGCCACTTACCACCTGATTCCCCAGACTAACAGAAGGACCGGCAATTTGTGACCAGATGGCGTTTCCTCCGGGGGCGAATAAACCATTCGCTTCTCCCTTCAGGATAAAGGGTTGGTTCTTACAAATTAGTTCATCAACACCTGCATTTACAGAGCAGTTTTGGGACTTTGCCTGCTGGAAAGTCAATAGAAAGACACTACCAATAAGGGTGAAAGTTCGCAGATTAAAGGTCTTCCAAGTAAGAAACATAAAAGTTGTTAAAGAAATCTAAAAGTAAATATAAATCAGAAATTGGGGATGATAGATGATATTTGTTATCATTTTTATATAAATATATTTTATCAAATGTAACACTATATTAATTAATCAAATAAATCAATTCATTGGTCCAATAAAAAACCCTCCAAAACTGAATTTGGAGGGTTTCGCTATGATACCTTGTCTATTGTTTAAAAATGATGTGCCAATGTAAATCCGAAGGTGAAAAATCCATCGGAAACGTCTGCTGCACCTGAACGTAACTGACCCGGTTTTACAACTCGGTTGGTTGGGTTGGCAAAATACTGGGCAGCTGCCGGGTTATCGGGATTCGCTGCACCAATAGCGATTCTATCCGGATAAGGATCTGGCCCCACATCATCTAGGTAGTTGGTAAATGCCAGGTGATATGTTGCAAAGAAAGAGAAAATGGTTTTTTTGTTGACATAGTACCTCAGTTGTGCGCCTACAGGTGCTCCCAGGGTTGAGGTGGCATATACACCAGGGGCTGTTCCGCCGGGCGGAGCTATGGTTTGACCTCCGGTTCCTAAGGGTTGCAGGGGATACCACTCACCCAAATATTGACCTTCCGGCGTGAACATGATATAATTAAAACCGAATCCGATGGAAGGTCTGAATCTTTGATTAGAGGAATAAACTCTGTTATTGAAGAAATCGTATTCAAACATGATACTCACTGTACTGGTCTTGGTTCTGAAAGACATACCCCTTGATATTTTCGAGGTATCACCTGACCGCAGATCAGATCCTGTAAGTGTAGCCATGAGATAAGAAGCACTGATGGATAAATTCTTCTTAAGGCTATATCGGAGTTGTAACCCAAAGACTGAATTGAAATCGTTGGCGAACAATTTAGAATTGGAAAGTGTTCCATAATAAATAGCATTACCTGCTACGATTCCTATTTCATATTTCTTTTTATACTCTGAAACAATTACGGGTGGTTTGGCCCTTTTTCTGAAAGCTGAATCCATTTCCGCCCCGGTACCTTTACCGCCGCCGCGACCAATTCCCAGTCTCTCTCTTCGATTGAACATACTTTTGAGAAAAGTCTCCAATCCAATGTAAACATCGGGTACAAATTCGCCCTGCTCACCCTCCAGTCCACGCACAATTACATAACCGGGCCTTGATTTAAACAAGGTATCAACTGGCAGGGTAAAGTTCAACTGCAGTGTATTTTTAGAAGCAATATCTTTTTTATAAGCACCAGGAGAAATTACTGTATCTGCTGTACTCAATGAGTCTTTTGCATAGATAAAATGCACACTCATGTTGCGGGCTACTACCGGCCGATTCGAAATCAATTGAACGGATCGCAAACCTTGTCGTAGACTGAAAGCATTGGTAACCGGATTCGAACTATCCCCCACCAATTGCCAGCGATCATTGATGAATTTCATTGCCTGCTTATTCACCATTCTTCCACCACCCGTATTGATAACTCCGAAAATGTGAGGGGGTATAGTGTCGGAAGGGGCTTGCAGGAAGGGTTGTATGGAAAGTTTAGGACTTGTATAATTTGATTTATAATCGAAAATATGTTTACGTATTTCAGATTCCTCATAATCGCCCCAATAATTGTTGGGTACCAAGAGACTGTCTCCATTTCCATAAATACCAAAGTGTGCTTGTTGTACAATGGTATCTGCATCTAACTCACGCATGTAGTTAAACGCAAAACTATTCCCGCTGATGTTGGCAGTATAATTAGTTGTCACCAAATCCATTTTTCCAAAGAGCACGTTATTGGAGTATGTATACTGGGCATATCCGGAAATTTTGTTTCCGGTAAAAGTATTTCCGGTAACAGTTACTTTCAAATAGTCACTCCTGAATTCTTCTAATCGAAGTGGGGCATTGTTTCCGCCAAAAAGACTCTGTGTAATTTCTACAGAAGTTTTAGGCGGATTATCACTGAAAGGAATTAACGGGTTCATCACTTGAACGACAGCTTGTGAACCAACGTTATTGATAAACTGACAATTCTTGATCAGCACTTTGGTCCGGAACCAACTATCCGAAAGCAATAAAGGGAGACTCAGACTATCGAATGTGACGAATTGCATCGAAATTTCACTATTCTTGGTATCCTGAACCACCAAGCCATTCCCTGTTTGTCCTTTGATGCTGGTGACTCTAATTCTGTCTGTTGGGGTACCGGAAAAACGAATACTTCCCAAACAAATTACGCTCGCCCCATTTGCAATGCGTAAAGTAGCCCCTGCCTCTGCAACGAATTCATCAGATATGGAAATTACATCATTGACATAATATATCTTCTTCGCCAAAGTCAACGAGCCATAGTTACCAGATAGGGTATCCTGTGCAAAACCATACTGCAAAGTACCAAGCAGTAGAAGTCCTAATACAATCTTTTTATACATCATTCAATGATTTTAAAAGTGAGTGGTGAGGCATTTCTGGTCGTCCTATCATCCATTGTAACTTGTATATTATCAAAAAGAAGTAGGTCACCTTTTTTTAATTTGCGCAGCATACTTTGTAATTCTGCATTAAATACGTCACCATAATTTAGTTTTCTCTCTGTGATCATTTGTTCATCAACCTTGGTAATTCGAGTTACATAAAATGAATTAATTCGTCCAGGGAATTTTTCGAGATCATATATCTGTAAGAATCCAACTAACCTGTTGGAAGTAAACAACTCTCTCACGCTTACCAACTCTCTGAATTGGGAATTCGCATCTCCATTCAATTTCACCTGGGGAGGAGGGATCAGGTAGGCGTTTACCTTTTTCTCAAATGAAATCTTTTTATTGAATTTCTTTTTATCTGAAAAACGGAGTGTGTATTGACCCGGCTTAGGGAAACGAATTTTATAGGTATTTCTCTCATAGATTATATCGGCTCTGGGAGTAACCTCAAAATCAAAGTCAACTCCCATCAAATAGTTGAACTCCCGCAACACTTCATTAGGAATACCAACGTAAAAAGTTTCCGAATGCAATGATGTGATGATTCGCTGTATGAATTCATCAAAATTATCTGTATTAGAGGCGGCATCGTTGGTAGAATCAGCTTGTACCGGATACTTTGTCGTAGCCATGGCTGCAGGTGGCTTGGGGGAAGGATTGGGCATTCTCTTGAAAGTATCCAATAGCTCGGGCTGCTCAATATTTTGGGTTGTATTGTTGTTCGGCTCGAAAAGAATCGCATCTTTTTCTTTCTCCGAGTAATAAGAGGGTTGATACCCAATGGTCTTTAAAGCTGCATTCTGATAAATATTTTCGTTTTGTATCAAAATTTGTTGAATGCGTTTAATATGAAAATAACTGATGGCGGTTGGCTTGTGAAGAAAAAGATAATTCGCCCAGTCCTTAAAACTACCATTTGCACCTGCAATTGTGTCCCTCATAGGGACCAAAGTAGCAATTTGCTCATCGATTCGATAGGGTTGAGACTTTATAAATGCCACCAATTCCAAGAGGTCTTGTTTTACCCGGTAAATAGCAGAATCATTGTTGTAAAAATCTTCTGTTAATCGTCGACTATTGAATTCCTTCTCCACATCACTTCTCTTTAATTTCAAGAACTCATTCAGATCCTGATCAAATTTTCTCACCCGCACAAAACTTTCATGGATTCGATTTTGGATACCCAGAAAAACACGGGCTGAATCGTTGGCGGACAACTGCATCTGTTTGTCTTGAATTACTTTGTTGGCAAACTCTACCTGATCCGTTGTTGCTTTGATTTGATATTCCAAAGTCTTAATGGAATAATGGTAGGAATCAAGCAGGGATGAGGGGATATTCAAAACAGATAAGCACACAAAGATCACATACAACAATGTGATCAATCGGTACCTGTTCAAATTGATATTTACTGCCATTTTATTTAAATTAACTGTCTCACTAAAGACAATGACTGAATGTTATAGCCTTGGAATTTTTTGATTTTCGCAGACTGAGAAAGAATCATTCATAGGATGTTCGGATTTCAATTTATTCAGTTTTCTAATTGCTCAGATGACTGTTACTACTCAATTATCCAATAGTGCGGAACGTATTAATAATTTGGCTCGACACATTGTTGAAGCGATAGATGGCACTGTTCAGTCCCTCCAACTGCTCCTGGAACAAATTCATCTTGTCGGATGATATCACCGATATCGCCGCCATCTTCTGCAGGTTGATCTGCAACTCACGGATGTCTTCGCTGATCTCATGCAACTCAATGAACGATGCAGACACCCGCAT